>JAPOQU010000096.1 GCA_026710545.1 Gammaproteobacteria bacterium
GCCTGGGAGACCCGACGCAACCGGGAGCAGGCCAGTATCAACTGGATGTTTGATGTCGACAAGGCCCGGACCAAACTGCACCGGGCCTATGACAAGTTAACCGGTCAGAATTAAATTGAAAGAGTACTAGGACGGTTCGATTGGAAAGTTTAATTGAGAAGTCACATATCAAATACCGTGACTTCAATAGTGAGCGTGAACTTGAAGCTTTTGGAGTTTCAAACACCGAAGGGATAACTCGCACCACACATCGCAGGTCGGATGACTTGGAAGACTATCTCGTCATTCAGCCAGGTTCGATCGCTTACAATCCTTACCGTGTCAATGTGGGTTCGATTGGCCTGACTCCAGATGGCGTTTACGGTTTGGTGAGTCCCGCTTACGTGGTTTTTAGAGCAAAGGAACGAGAACTTGTTCCAGAGGTACTATTGGATTTTTTGAAGTCATCAGAAGGGTTGCGACAAATCAACAAGCTGGCCCGAGGAACAGTGCGGAAAGCTCTGAGGTTTGACGAACTTTGCAAAATTGATTTTCCGACAATTCCATACGACCAACAGATTAAAATCCTTGAACGCAAGCAAAACTTTAACCAGCAACACAGGAGGTTACTCTCGGAAATCACCCGCCAGGAAACCCTTCTTGGGAAACTCAAACAGGCGATCTTACAGGACGCGATACAAGGTAAACTGACAGCGGCCTGGCGGAAAGAAAATCCCGAAGTCGAACCTGCAAGCCAACTTCTGGAGCGCATTCGTAAAGAAAAGCAGCACCTAATCGCTGAAAAGAAGCTCCGTAAAGAAAAACCACTGCCCCCTATCAGTCTTACTGAAATCCCATTCAAAATTCCCAAGGGGTGGGAATGGTGCCGTCTTGATGATATTTTAAACGTCAGAGCGGGGATTGCAAAGGGAGGAAAGCGCTATACGGGATCAATCCGACCAACGCCATATCTGAGGGTTGCTAACGTACAACGCGGCTACCTTGAACTGGATCAAGTCAAATTGCTCGACCTTCCAGGCCAGGAAGCTGAGAAATATGCTCTTCAAAACGACGATCTGCTTGTGACTGAAGGTGGTGACCCGGATAAAGTTGGTCGGTGTGCTGTTTGGCATAATGAAATTGAAGGCTGCATTCACCAGAACCATATTTTTTGTATGAGGCCCAATCTGAGATTATCGGTAGAGACAGACTTTGTGCCGCTTATACTAAACTCTCCTTTCTGTCAGGATTACTTTCTCGGTTCCTACAAACAAACTACGAATTTAGCATCAATCAACAAGACTGTGTTACGGTCAACGCCGATTGCTCTCCCCTCGTTCGTCGAGCAAGCCTTCATCATAAAACAAGTAAAAATGCTAATGACAACTTGCCAGGTGCTGGAAACAGAAATCGAAAAATCCCGTTCCCACGCAGTTCATCTTCTCCAAACCGTCCTCAAAGAATCGTTTAACCGAGCATGATTCTTACTAAAGAGCAACAACGCGTCTTTGACTGGCTAAACAATAAACTTCAGTTACCCGTTTTTGCTGAAGGATACAAAGGCGCCTTGCAACTACTATACGAGCAGTCGCCGGGTTATATTACATTTGTAGCACATGCAGGAAGAGATTTAATGAATACTCTTGCCAGGACTGTTTCCGGTATCAACACTAGTAGAGTTGAGTATCGACAACACTTGGATAAATTGCAAAGAGAGTGGAAAGAAGAGTGGGGAGCCATAGGGTTTAATAAAACAGATAATGCGGAAAAGGGACATTTAATTCCTTATGACACCTGCCAGAAGGTAAAACACCTTATTGACGAACACAAAAAGGGAAGACTCAGAAGCGTAGAGGCCGATGACCTGTTCTTTACGACCTTTTTAGCCTATGAAGACAAGGAAAGAATACCCAGGAATTTTTTAGGTGAATGGAAGGCAGCGAAACGATGGTTTCAGAAGCATACTCATCTGCGAAAGGACGATTTTTCCCGCGATACGGCCTCTGAAGTTAAAATGCATTTCACAGCACTTGATGAATTATTATATGTAGCAGCAAGCAGTGAATTCGAACGCATAAAAGGTATCAATGAAATCCTGGAAGAAACCAACCAATGAAATGGTAGAGAAGGCACTGGCGTCTGTTAAAAAGGAAACAGATCTCCAATTTTTCTTTACCCGGCTGGAAAACCCGTTGTGGATTCAGCCGTTGACCGAGCGCGGCTATTTCCACTCACCCCCTCAAGCCAAGAAACTGCCCGATGGTTATATTCAGTTCCCTGCTTGGCCGGAGCTGCAATATCTCAAGAATGTATCAGACAATGCATCGGACGACGTCATTGGACTTATATTACAACTTCCTGAAGTTGATAACCCTCGCGTATATGATGATATTCTTGACATAGCATTACGTCTCCATGGTCAACAATCCGCAAGACTTAAACCAAAAATGCTTGAATATGTGGGCTTGGAGCATCAGTTCTTGGCACATAAATTTACAGATTTGATAGTCCATTGGACTGCAGAAAATCAGGACTCTGCTGCATTGGATCTCGCAAAGGAACTCATTAAATTTAAACCTGACCCCCATTCAAAGGACAAGCTATCCCAACGGAAAAAAAACCCAGAATATTGGACAACAATTCTCGAACCATTACCTCGTTTCGATCAATGGCACTACCAGCAAATATTAGAAAATGGCGTTCGGCCATTAACAGATAGGGCGGCCTATCAGGTTGCCGAGGTCCTTATCAATGCCACGGCGAGTATGCTTCGATTAAGTACGCACCAGGAAGATATCGATGAAGAAAAAGATGAAGACCTCTCGGAAATCTGGTGCCGACGCCTGCATCAACCTGACCCGGTCCACGAAGATATTAAAGCAACATTGATTCATACTCTCACCTTCGCCTGCGAGAAGGTTTACGAAAAATCACCAGAGTCAGTTGGGTCCCTTGACGAAATATTACGAAATCAGCGCTGGAAGGTTTTCAAACGGTTGCGGCAGCACCTCTATGCGTTGAATCCAAATGAGCAAACCTTACCCTGGATTCACGATTTCATCATCGAACATGAAGACTATGCCAAATGGGATCATCACTTTGAGTTTCAACTTATGATTCGCAAGGCTTGTGAGCATTTTGGCGCAGATTTGCTGAATCAGGAAGAAAGAACAACAATATTCGACGCCATTCGTAGTGGCCCACCAAAAGATAATTTCCGCGAATGGATGGGCGATCAATTCACTGAGGAAAAATTCCGGCAGCGACAGCAAAACTTTCACAGAATGCAACTGCGCCCTTTTGCACGCTTACTGACCGGAGAATATCAAAGCTACTTTCATGAACTCGAAAATGAATCCAAGGAAAAACCTATTTCTGATGAAGATTATTCGCCCGTCGGGGAGTCAACAGGCGGAGCAGTCTCGTATCGTAGTCCTCGCACACCCGAAGAACTGGCGACACTTGGCAATGAGGTTCTGCTCGCATATATCAACGAATGGCAAGATGAACATACCGACGAAAACAACTGGCTGGTCGAAATTAACATCAGGGCATTAGCTGACGCATTTCAAACGGTGTTCAAAGACTCAATAATCCATGATGAGGAACGGCTGGCATTCTGGATGGACAGGGACAAAGGTGAACGAATTGAGCGTCCCGTCTACGTTAAAGCAATTATCCAAGCGATACAGGGGCACGTGAAAGAGCAATGTTTTGAACAACTCGACCTCTGGTTCGGTTTCTGCGAATGGGTGTTGTCGCATCCCGATGCGGAGCATGAGGACGGAGCGAAACCCAGCGAAGAATCTCGAGACTACCCCGACTGGGGGAATTCACGACAAGCGGTGCAGGATTTCGTAGCGACGTGTGTAGAAAAGGATATGAACGTTCCGTTCTCTGCACGCAAATCACTGGCAAAGCTTCTTGAACTGCTATGCACACAATTTGACAGGCGGCTGGATTGCGATGAACCGGTCTTCCTGAACCGTGATGATCAAATTACTGAGGCGATCAACAATACCCGAAGCCGCGCCTTGCAAACCTTAACCAAATTTGGTTTTTGGGTGCGCAGGCACAATGCTGAGGACACGGTAGCGGAGGTTACATCAATCCTCGAAACACGTTTGAAGTCCGCTGCAGAGCGGCCTCTTGCCATGCCTGAGCGCGCAATGCTCGGCATGAACTTCGGCAACCTTCGAATTTTGAATCAAACCTGGGCAATCGAGCACAAAGCGGACTTTTTTCCTCAAAAAGATTTGCCTTCATGGATGGAAGCGTTTGGAAACTTTTTGCGCTTCAATCATCCGTCCAAACTGACTTTTGAAATTCTGAAGCAGGAGTTTGTATTCTCCCTCGACCGCCTGCCCGATTTGGCAGCAAACGAAAATCGGCGTATGGAACTGGTTGATAGATTGGGCCAACATCTTTTCACCTATTACCTGTGGCAAATCTATCCACTCAGCGGTAATGACAGCCTGCTGGAAAAATTCTATGAAAAAACCACAGGGGACCGGCAACGATGGGCCAGACTCTTCGACCATGTCGGGCGTTCCTTGAGGAATAGTGGTACACACTTGGACGAAGGCCTAGAAGAACGCATAACCGCTTTCTTTGACTGGCGACTTGAAGCCGAGGAACCGAAAGAACTGGCTGAGTTCACCTTCTGGTTGCAGGCGAAATGCCTGGCCCCGGATTGGCGTTTGGATGCTTACTCCAAAACTCTTGATACAGGCCACGTAAAAGACGTGGGTATCTCAATTGTACTGGATTCATTGAACGAAATGCTGGAAAACCACACTGCAAAAGTCGTGGAGTGCTTTGCAAAAATAACTGATGACATTGACCAGGGCAACAGGCTCTACATACAAACAGAAAAAGCCAAGCCCATCCTGGTGGCAGGACTGCGTAACGAAGACGAGAGTGTGCGCAAAATAGCGGAACGTGCGCGAGAAAACCTTCTGAGGGATGGGCGCTTCGACATCCTGGACATAGATGAGTAGAGAGAAACTCAGACCGGATTGCTTTATAATGAAGCCGTGAATAACAGGCAACAACAACCATGCCTGAGTCGGGAAAAATCTATAATGTGTCAGAACTGCCGGTATCAACGGATTCCTTGCAATTGGATTTCCGGACTCACCCGGATCGTTACCGGCACTGGAAGTTGACGACCGCCGGTGCAGTCGCAAACCTGGACATGGACGTAAGTGAGGACGACGGCGCGTTTCCCGGCTACGAGCTGAAGCTTAATTCCTACGATATCGGCGTCGATATCGAACTGTACGACGCGATCCAGAGGCTGCGCTTTGAACACCCGCAAGTGAAAACCGTGGTGGTCAGTTCCAATAAACCCACCATGTTCTGCGCCGGCGCCAATATCCGCATGCTGGCGGGGGCGTCCCACGGCCATAAGGTGAACTTCTGCAAATTCACCAACGAGACCCGGAACGCCATTGAGGATGCCGGGGAATTCTCGGGCCAGCGCTACCTGTGCGCACTGAACGGGACTGCAGCAGGCGGCGGTTATGAGCTGGCGCTGGCCATGGATTACCTTATTTTGATCGACGACGGCAACGCCGCCGTGTCGTTGCCGGAAATCCCGCTGCTTGCCGTACTCCCCGGCACGGGCGGATTAACCCGCGTCGTCGACAAGAGAAAGGTGCGCCGGGACCTGGCAGACGTGTTCTGCACCGTGGAGGAAGGCGTGAAAGGCCAACGCGCGCTTGACTGGCGCCTGGTGGATGAAATCGTGCCCGGTTCGCAGTTTGCGCAGCGGGTGGCTGAGCGGGCCGGGGAAATGAGCCGGATGTCCGACCGTCCCGGCAATGCCCAGGGGGTGATACTCACGCCCTTATCCAGAAAGACGGCGGCAGACAGCCTCGAATACGACTGGCTGGACCTGTCCATAGACAGGAAACACCGCAACGTTACCCTGCACGTCAGGGCGCCCGGTTCTGCGGCGCCGGACACCATGGCGGACGCCATTGTCCTGGGGGACCGGTTCTGGCCCCTGGCCCTGGCGCGGCAACTGGACGATGCCCTGCTGCACCTGCGTTTCAACGAACCGGACATCGGCACCATTATCATCACCAGCGCCGGCGCGGCCGGGACCGTCAGCGGCTATGACGCATTCCTGCAGCGCCACCAGGATAACTGGCTGATACGGGAAATCATCCTGTACTGGAAACGCACCCTGAAACGGCTGGACCTGACGTCACGCACCAGCTTTGCCTTTATCGAGCCTGGAAGCTGCTTCGCCGGCCTGCTGGCCGAGTTCCTGTTCGCCGTGGACCGCAGTTACATGCTGGACGGCCGCTTCGAGGATGATGACACGCCGGCAGCCACCATCGTGCTGAGCGAAAGCAACTTCGGACCCCTGCCGATGTGTAACGGTTTGACGCGCCTGGAAACCCGGTTCCTGGGCGAGCCCGGCAGTGTCGCGGCCGCAAGAGAGCATATCGGCCGGGAACTGGACGCCGCCCTGGCTGCCGAACTTGGGCTGGTGACCTTTACCCCGGATGACATCGACTGGGAGGATGAGATCAGGATGCTGCTGGAAGAACGAGCCAGTTTCTCTCCCGATGCCCTGGTCGGGATGGAGGCGAATTTGCGTTTTGCCGGGCCGGAAACCCTGGAGACCAAGATCTTCGGGCGGCTTACCGCCTGGCAGAACTGGATATTCCAGCGGCCCAACGCGGTGAGTGACGCCGGCGCGTTGCGCCGTTACGGCACGGGACTGCGTCCGGAATACGACAAAAACCGGGTATAGCAATGGGATATTTGGGGTCAGAGTAAATACTCTGACCCCAAATATCCTGGCACGGCAAGAGTAGTGAGGATATGACCATGAGTAATGTAGATTACGACAGCTTGATCCCCAACAACGTGGGGCTCGCCGCGGACCGGCGCTTGCAGCGGGCGCTGGAGCGCTGGCATCCGAATTTTATCGACTGGTGGAAGACCATGGGGCCGGACGGTTTCCAGGACCTGGAGGTTTACCTGCGCACGGCCATCGGTGTGGACCCGGAGGGCTGGGCCAGGTTCGGTTACGTGAAAATGCCGGACTATCGCTGGGGTATATTACTGGCCCCGCAGGAAGAAAACCGCAGGATCGCCTTCGGCCGGCACAAGGGCGAACCGGTGTGGCAGGAGGTGCCGGGAGAGTACCGCGCCATGTTGCGGCGCCTGGTCGTAATCCAGGGTGATACGGAACCCGCTTCGGTGGAACAGCAACGCTTCCTGGGACATACCGCGCCTTCGCTGTACGACATGCGTAACGTGTTCCAGGTCAACGTCGAGGAAGGCCGCCACCTGTGGGCCATGGTCTACCTGCTGCACAAGTACTTCGGGCGCGACGGCCGGGAGGAGGCGGAGGACCTGCTGGTACGGCGTTCCGGCGACCGGGACAAGCCCCGCATCCTCGGCGCGTTCAACGAAAAAACGCCGGACTGGTTGTCGTTCTTCATGTTCACCACCTTCACCGACCGGGACGGCAAGATGCAACTCGAGTCCCTGGCCCAGTCCGGGTTTGACCCCCTGGCCCGCACCACCCGGTTCATGCTGACCGAGGAAGGCCACCACATGTTCGTGGGCCGGACCGGCGTCGAACGGGTCGTGAGACGCACCTGCGAGGTGATGCGGGGAAACGGCATTGCCGACCCCGCGGACATTGAAAAGGTCAGGGGCCTGGGCGTCATCGACCTGCCGACCATGCAGAAAAAAATCAATTTCCATTATTCCGTGACCCTGGACCTGTTCGGCGCCGAGATATCCACCAATGCATCCAATGCGTACAACGCCTCATTGAAAGGCCGTTTCAGGGAAACCACTATCGATGATGACCACCAGCTCCATAACAGCACTTACCCGGTGCTCAAGCATCTAGACGGGAAACTGGTCAGCATCGACGAACCGGCCATCAACGCTGTCAACAGCCGCCTGTGTGATGACTTTATTACAGATTGCGAACAGGTCCTGGCCACCTGGAACAAGGCTATTGCCGATAACGGCTATGCCTACCGTCTGAGCCTGCCCAGCCGCGCCTTCAACCGGGCAGTAGGTGAGTTCAGCGACGTTCATGCCGCGCCGGATGGACAACTGCTCGCTCAAGCCGACTGGGAACAACGCCGGGAAGAATGGTTGCCGGATAATGACGACCTGGAGTTCCTGCTGTCGCTCATGGAACAGGTGACGGAACCGGGCAGGTTCGCCCACTGGATAGCGCCCCCCCGGGCCGGCATCAACGGCAAACCCGGCGATTTTGAATACGTGAAGATAGCTGCGTAAGCGGTTACAGCACCTACTCCAACCTGGAGGGATTTACGGATAATTCTCGATGGCTATGCAGCCCTGTGCCGGCCATTTGGAAAAAACCCTGATTAAGTTTGACAGTTGGCGAGCTCATATGAAATCATGTGCATGAAATACATGTATTAGATCGTATCCATCACTCAGAGGGGGAATACTGATGATCCAAGAGACTGTCTGGCTTATATCGCTCTCACTCATGGCCATTATTACGGCCGTCTTCATATATGTCGCTGTCAACTCGTCAAAAACGGTCCCGGATTTCGAAGCGGTACAGGCGCGCGCCTTGAGTTTCAGGGCGAAGTTGTTCTGGACCCTGCTCGTTGCAGGAGTGATCATTTTTATTGCTACAACCCAGGTATTGCCGTACGCCACGACACGCGGTGAGGTCAGCGCCGACGCCGTTGAAATTAACGCGGTCGGCAAACAATGGTTCTGGGAACTGAGTCAAAATGAGGTTGAAGCGGGTACTACCGTGATATTCAACGTCACGACTGAGGATGTCAACCATGGGATGGGCATATATGACAGCGAACTGCGGTTGCTTGCCCAGACCCAGGCAATGCCCGGGTATGAGAATAAACTGAAGTTCACGTTCAGTGAACCGGGCCAATACCGATTAATGTGTATGGAGTATTGCGGCCTGTCCCACCACACGATGATCATTCCATTTAACGTCAAGTGATTAAGGAGTCCCGTCATGACAAATGAATCTTCAATATCACCTCTGGATAAATCCGCGCGTTACGCCATTGTTGCCTATCTCGGCATCAGTGCGCTTGTTTTCGTACTAATGATGCTGCTGGGCCTGCTCATGCGCATGGGCCAGGCGCAGTGGCTGAGTATTCCACCGCATATTTTCTACCAGGTGATGACCGCGCATGGCGCCGGCATGGTCGGTATTTCCGGTCTCGCTGCCAGCGCGGTTTTATGGTATTTCCTGCGCCGGCATGTCAACCTGACGACCGGGATATTATGGGCTAACCTGGTCTTCTTCCTGCTCGGCGTGGTGTTGATACTCGGCGGCATATTCCTGGGCGGGTATGGCGGCGCCTGGACATTCCTGTTCCCCCTGCCCTCCCACGGGATGGGTGTCTGGGGTGTAAGCGGGGCGGCGTCCTTCCTGATCGGACTGCTCCTGATAGGCGTCGGATTCCTGCTGCTCTACCTGGATGTGGGGCGCGCCATTATCTCGAAATACGGCAACATCGGCCGCGGTCTGGGCTGGCCCCAGCTATTCGGCAACAGCACCGATTTTCCGCCGGCCAGCGTCGTTGCGTCCACCATGGTGGTGATCATCAACATCGCCGGTATCCTGGCGGGCGCCGTGGTATTGACCATGATACTAATCAACCTGTTTTACCCGGCGTTTGCCGTTGATGCCCTGCTGACGAAAAACCTGATTTTCTTCTTCGGCCATGTCTTTATCAACGCAACCATCTACCAGGCTGTCATCGCGGTGTATGAGATCCTGCCGGAGTATACCGGACGGCCCTGGAGGGTGAACAAGGTGTTTCTCGCGGCCTGGACGGCATCGACTTTCATGGTCATGTTCGTCTACCCGCACCACCTGTTGATGGATTTCGTGATGCCGACCTGGATGCTGTTGATGGGACAGATCCTCTCTTACCTGAGCGGATTGCCTGTGCTGGTTGTTACCGCTTACGGGGCGCTGACAATCGTACACCGCTCAAACCTGCGCTGGGACATGGTATCCGGGCTGTTATTCGTGTCCATGTTCGGCTGGGCTGTAGGCGTCATACCGGCTGTTATCGACGGGACTATCGCGGCAAACCAGGTCATGCACAACACCATGTGGGTACCGGGGCATTTCCACATGTACCTGATTGTCGGCCTGGTGGCGATGCTGTTCGGTTTCATGTATTACATCGCCCAGAACGGCGCACCGAAACTGCTTGACAGGCTGGCATTCTGGGTATACCTGGTGGCCGGCACCGGTTTTTGCATGAACTTTCTTGCCAGCGGTCAGGCCAGTGTCGCGCGCCGCTGGGCCGTGCACCTGCCGGAATGGGTCGGTTACAGCCATGCGGCATCGATACTGGCAGCCGGAATCGCCCTGGCAGCACTGGTATTCGCGTTACGGTTTCTCACCCACATGGGGAACGCCCGTACAGCGTGAGACGGCGGATTAACCCGGATTTCGCATCTGCCGGCGCGAAATCCGGGTTTAGCTTTCTATTGGCCCTCAGCGTTACCGCAGGCGGCCGGGCGGCGCTTGGCTGGGCTACAGACGGCTGGACAGTCTGGACAGCCGAGTCTGCGCGCCGGCGCGCAGTTATGGAGCGCCGGACACCCCTGCCGGATATTCACGTCCAACGTGAGACAGGTGTATTTTCCAACCTCCACGACTTTGAAAAACCAGTTCTGATAGTAGACTTTATCTTTTCCCGCTGTACTACCGCATGCATGGTGATGGGCTACCGGTTCAGCCGCTTGCAGACTCTGCTGGCGTCGGCCGGACACGCCGAAGACGTCCAGTTTTTAAGTATCTCGTTCGACCATGAAAATGACGGTCCGGAAGAATTATCCGCTTACCTGCGGAGGTTTTCCTCCGAACCCGGCAACTGGTCAGCCCTCAGGGTTGCCGACAAGCAGACACTGGATGAATTACTTGATAGCCTTGGTGTCATTGTTTTACCGGAACCGGACCTGGGATACGTGCACAATGCCGCGATATACCTGGTCAGGAACCATCGGGTGATTGGTATCTACGACATCGACAACACTGCGGAATTAATGGAACACCTGACTTCGCTTATCTGAACCATGTACCGGGGTATCGTAACAGCATTTGCGGTGTGGCTGCTCATTGCCGTTGGCCCTGCAGGACCATATCTTGAGGCCTCATTACTGAAGCACGTACTGGTTGAAATCCCGCTGCTCATTATTACCGGTATCTTTGCGGGCAACCTGCTCAAAGCGCGCATTGCCGGTGTGCTCATAGTGATCAGCATCCCGGCTATTCTGTTAGCCTGTTTTACCCTTGCATTCTGGATGATACCCAGGTGGCTGGACGCATCGTTGGGTAACGAATTCACTGCCTGCATGAAATATTTATCGCTTCCCCTGCTGGTCGGCATACCTTTGGCACTGAGCTGGCAAATCCTGCACCCGGTAGCCAGGGGTGTGGTAAAAATCGAATTTCTGGCGATGTTGTTCAGGCTTGGCTGGATCTACCTGGTGTCACCTGATCGCCTTTGCAACAACTACCTGTTAGGCGAGCAGCAGCAACTCGGATATATGCTTATTGTTCTGGGATTTGCGTTCGGGATAACCTGGTTGTCACAGGTATTTTTTATGTCGCCAAAGTCACTGCAAAGTACAGGTTAATAATATCTGGAAACAGCAGTCAGTCATTTTCTTTTTGCAACTTCAGCCTGACAGGGGCTCAACCGACTATGCAACTGACCAAACACACAGATCTATCTTTACGGGTATTAATCTACCTGGCCCTCAAACCCGGGCAACTGGGAGTTATCTCCGACATAGCCAGGCACTACGGCGCATCAAAGAACCACCTGGTAAAGGTGGTGCACAGGCTGGCGACGCTCGGTTATATAAACTCATTCCAGGGCCGTGGCGGCGGCATAAGATTGAGCAAGCAGGCAGATAACATCATCGTCGGCAAGGTTGTCCGCGACATGGAAAATACGATGGATGTTATCGATTGTGCGGGAACCGGTTGCCCGCTCCTGCCGGCATGCCATCTTAAACCCATACTCAACGCTGCGACTTCAGCATTTCTTGAGGTGCTTGATAATTATTCGATCGCCGATCTGATAACCAATAAAGAACAACTCCTGAAATTGGTCGGCTGAGTTTTCGCTCCGGTCTACATGGGAAACGTTCGGGCAGACACGAAATCAGACAAATAAAGATGAATTATGGTAAACAAAGATAAGGATAAACTTGACAAACGGAAATTTCGGCAATAACTTGTACTACCGCTCTGCTATTTCACCGGTGGATGCGTATCTGGTAAGATGGCGGGGGTAATTTAAATGTCATTTTCAATCAAAGGGGGCAGGCAATGCTTGAGTACGCAATTGGTATCTTCTTGGTAGCGGCGGTAGGCGGATTAATCATGGCGCTGATGATTTTCAAGGGCAAAATGGCGCCCTGGGCGTTATCGCTTCTGCACATGCTGTTAGGCGCCACCGGCCTGGTATTGGCAGGCATTGCAACCATGACCATAGGTGGGGGAGTATTAATGACGGCCCTGATTGTCCTGCTTGGCGCAGCCGTAGGCGGGTTTTACCTGGCATCCATCCACCTGGACAAGGATCTGGCGCCGAGACCTGCAGTCGTTGTCCACGCGATGGCGGGAGTAGGCGGAGTTATTCTCCTGCTGATCGCCCTCTTTTCGGGCCCGTCCTAGACGTCAGCCAGGATTTCAATGCCGGACAGAGAGGTCGCCGGGAGGCATCCTTTTCATCCGGCATTAGTTCACTTCCCAATTGCCTGCTGGGGCCTGTCCCATCCAGCGGATCTGGCCGCGCTGACTGGTACCCGGCTTGTTTTTTTTGGACTGGACTGGTGGGCCGTATCCAGCCTGCTGTTATGGACGGGGGTTCTTTCCGCGATACCTGCAATGATCATCGGTATCTACGATTTCATGCAACTTCCGGACGAGGACAGGTTGATGCAGGTATTTTACAAACATGTCAGTTTCGTCGGGATGGCATGGACCCTCTACCTCGTGAGCGGTTATACCCGGCTGGCCGACAACCTGGTTTTATCGCCGCCCGTGTTTCTGCCGGCCCTCATCTCCGGTGTCGGGTTGATATGCCTTTGTATCGGCGGTTGGTATGGCGGACAGATGGTATACAAGTATCACCTGGGAATACATCCCGCTGAATGATGCGCCTGCGATCACACCTTTCTTACCTCCAGGTCATGGCCGTAAACACTTTTAAGGACCGCGACCAATTCCTGCGTCCTCGCCGCGCTGACCAGGTAAATGGTATTCAATACTTTTCCGTCCTTGAATACGATTTGCAGGAACTCCCGCTCAATCCTCCCTGAGGCGGTTACATCTATGATTGAAAATGAGCGTAAATGATGAATCTGGTCGATGCCGGTACTTGTGGCCGGGAAACTACGCCAGCGGCGATAGCTGACCTGGTCCTCGGTTACGACGAGATGGGTAGTGTAGGCTATCAGATTCAGTACAAATACAAAAATACAGGTTGAAATGCTGATTTTACCGATCCACGAGAACCATTTTTGTACGGCTATACCACCGTCTTTCATGCTCAACAGGGCGGCAAAGCGTTCCTTGCCCAGCATCCTCATAAAAACAGTGCAGACAATGACCGCCAGGGGGAACCCTAACAGCAGGCCGGTCATCAGGGAATATCCGAGCGAATCCGACATGCGGGATTCGAACAGGTATCCGGAGCGGAAACTGACGGCAAGACTGAACAGACCATACTGAATCAGCCCGACAATCACTCCGGATATGATGCTGACAACCAGGTAAATGCTTTTGTACTTGAAGCCGATGTCTTTCCGGTAGCGCTCCAGACGGCTTGCGTCAATCCGGGCGATGTCCGCAAGCTTGAACAATGGTTCCTTAATCACCCAGAAGTAACGATAGATGATAACCAGTAAAATCAGCGGAAATAATATGGCGATTAACGTTATCAAGATGAATTCTCGCAGTGACGCAATAGTTATCTTTTATAGCATAGTTTACGATGACGGTGATAATCCTTGCAATTCGGGTAGCTGTTGATGAGCATTGCCATTGACAAAATTCGAAACGGTATTTTTCTCTCAGCCATACTCCTTTCAGGATGTGCGCTTCCGGAAAGTGAGTTGTCGAACACATCTTATCCGGAGAAAGTCACGCATGCCTGCGCTCCCGGCGCCAGGATCGGGGCGACCGGCAAGACGGATGAACTGCTGACTGAACGCGGTTTACGTTACTTTGTCCGCACGCCGCTGAATTACGACAACCGGATCGCGCACCCCCTGATGATGGTCTTTTCCCCCGGCGACCGCAGCGGGCTCGGAACGGAATGGTTTACCGGACTTACAACAGAGGGCACCCGCCAGGGCTTCGTCGTTGTCTACGCCGATAACCGGCCGCGCCAGATACCCGCCTTGAACAGGCCTTTGGCAAAAGAATGGATCCTGGAACTGGGCACGATCCCTGCCCTGGTGGCAACGCAGTGGTGTATCGACCTGGACCGGGTATTTCTGACCGGCCATTCCAACGGCGGGACAATATCCACTGCGCTGGCGTTGCTGGAGGAATCCCCGCTCAGTCCAGCCGCTATTGCGCCAAGCGCAGCCGGCTTTCGCGGAGAGGATTTAAACTCTTTTGCCTGCCCGGCGCCGCTGCCCGTTCTGGTCATGCACAGCAGGAATGACAAGGTATTTCCCGGCTACGGCGCCGAAACCATGCAGTGGTGGAAACAATGCAACCAATGTCCGGAGAGGGTCCGTTCACTGGGAGATAACTGTATCTCCTACCTTGGGTGCGCGGAAAATGTCAGCACTGTCTATTGTGAAGGTGAAAGAAGGCATACCGTATGGCCGGAAAGAAACAACCGGATAATCTCATTGTTTACCGGCGCCCAATAATTTCGACACCGGCCGGCAGACATGGAGCTTTGGGGATTATTTACCAGTGCCTTTATTTCTTCCACGCTGGCGCCGGGGGGGTCTGAGCTGGTATTGGCATACCTGGTACTGAATTCCGATATCTCATATGTTTTACTTGGAACTGTCGCAACCACAGGTAACACCCTGGGGGCATTGACTACTTATCTTCTCGGATATTTTCCGGCACACGGATTATCGGTCCGGTATGCTGACAAACTACATCACCCCAGGGCAATCGCTCTGCTGCGTAAATGGGGTATGTTTGCCCTGTTGTTCAGTTGGCTGCCGGTTATCGGCGACGCATTCTGTTTCGCCGCCGGCTGGTTGAGATTATCCGTGCTTCCTGCAACAGCTTTCATTATCACGGGAAAAGCGTTACGGTATTCCGTTCTGATCTATTACCTCGTATAAAATGCTGAAATCGAGCAACACTAAACCCTGTATTATTATTTTATGGTCGATCCTGTGCCTGGCATCCTGCAGCAAGACCGGACCTGGTGATGCTTTGCTGAGCGGCGCGTTCGGGTTCTCATTTGGCGATCAACCTGAAGGACTCGACGGAACTTTTTTATCCGAACTCAAGAGTATCGAGGCCGGCACACCTCCCTCACCGGACAGTCGATTTGAAAGATATTTTTATACCGTGACGCCGGGGTCTCACAGGATCTACCAGATCAACGCCATGACGGACGCGCACCTGACCCGCTCTGCCTGCGGCGCCCTGGTTGATGACCTGGCGGATGAGTTAACACGGAAATATTACACAAAAGGTGAAGCAATTATTAACGATGCCGATGATAAATGGGTCCTGCAGCGAAATACGAAACGGTCTGTTTCCCTGGAGTGTACGAAGGCGCCCGTACAAACCGGTGCAGGAGATACAGAACTGTACCGGTTATCCCTGGGTTACCTTGACTATAACCTGGCAGCGGAAGCCTACAAGGAGTGGAAAAAAACCAGGACAACCGGCAAACCGGATAAATACTGACTGCATCTCCCGCTGACGATGAAAAATCACGTTCTTTCATGAAATCCATATTGCTGAAAGCAAGATATGCCTTTACACAAAAGCAGATCAGCGCGCGCGACTATCTCTATACGGAAGAACCCGATACGATGCAGATAGACGGTAAAACCTACGACCTGATCGAGCTGGATAAATTGAACCGTCTCCTGGACAACACGAAAACCCTGGCCGGCCGGATTACCTTGAGCCACAGCCTGGGAAACCCGAGCACCGATTTGGGCCATATCAGGGACAAGCAGGCCGCCTCCCTTGAAATTATCGAGAATGAGCAATTACGCTCAGGGCTTGAGCGTGTATTTGAGGCCGCAACCAGGTACCAGGAAGACTTCCACCGTTTGCTGTTCGGCAGGTTCATAGGCATGCTCTCCGACCCGGGCACTCGGTTGGAATTTCAGGGCTACGGCTATGCCAGTTTTCGTTACGGGATTCGTTTTCTGCCTTCCGTAATTGAAAAAATCGATGAGCTGCCCGAGACCGGATCTTCATACCTGACGGAGGCGATTGCAAAGCTGAAGGACTTCAAATCGACAACCAGTTATGAGCTGCTGAGTGCTCCCGTGTATTTACGGCCGGGACGCATCATGCCCAGGAGTCAGAGAAACCTGTTTTCCTTTCGTTTCAAGTCCTCCCCGTTCAAGCTCAGTATCATTCTTCTGCTGGCCCTGCTGTTTTACAGCATCCCCATCTTTCTCCAGTTAAACCCCATGTCGGCAAGCATGACTTTATTCTTCATGTTTATAACGATCTTCCTTTACCTGCCGGTGGTCGGCTCACTCGACCGGGACCACGTCATCTACCCGTTCCGAAGAGCGCTGCTGAAAGCAGGCGAAGTCGAACATGCAGTCTTGGGTCTGGGACAACTTGATGAATTATTGAGTTTCTACCGCTACTTCGCGGCCAACAGGAACAAATCCTGTATGCCGGAGGTCCGGGATGACAACCGGTGCATGATCAGCCTGACTAAGGTAAATCACCCGGTGCTGGGGTTCAACAATGATAAATATGTAGCGAACGACTTTGACAACCGGAACAAGTCACTCGTTTTCATCAGCGGGCCGAACAGCGGCGGCAAAACTGCGCTCTGTAAAACACTGGCGCTGACCCAGATCATGGCGCAGTCAGGGACGGTCATTCCGGCTCGCTCCGGAACGATTAGTATTGCAGACAGGATCTGTTACCAGGCCCCTGATGCAGGTTCCATACTGGAGGAAGAAGGCCGGTTCGGCACCGAGTTACGGCGAACCAGGGAAATATTTTTCAATACAACCAAAAAAAGCCTGGTGATCCTGGATGAGTTGTCGGAAGGCACTTCACACCGGGAAGAAACCAAAATCGCGTTAATGATACTGAACGGGTTTATCAGGTTGGGAAATGCGACGGTCCTTGTCTCCCATAATCACGACCTTGCCATGATGCTGGAACAACGGGACGCCGGGGTCTTTTATAAATTCTACCTGGAGAACAACAATCCGACGTTTATCCTGACGGATGGAATTTCAGAGTCCAGCCACGCCGAACTGGTTGCAGAGAGAATTGGGTTCAGCCAGGATGATATAGACCTGCATCTTAAAAATCTGGGATTATGAAACAATACTGTTACATGATCAGGGCTCTGCACACCCCGACAAAATGTAACTTTGGCCGGGGACAGACTTAAGTCTGTCCCCTGAATTTATACAGCAAAATGAAAGAACCGATCCTGGCAGAAATAGAGTTTGAAATCACGGAAAGATCGCTTACTGCCTTTAATGAACACCACGCGCAATATGTGCCAAAACTGAAAAAAGCAATGGAACGCCACCGACTCCTGTGGCCGGTGGGTATTGTCCTGCTTGCCGGCTATGCCTGGCACCGGGGAGGAGAACCGTTCTTTGTGGCCGGGATGGTTGCCACCGCACTGTTATGGAGCCTGATCGTACCTCGAACCCTGAAGGATGTTTACCGCAAATCAGTGCGAAAACACTATTCGGAGCTGGAAAAAAAAGATATGTACGGCACTCACAAAATGCATGTCAAGGAATCTGCCCTGGTTGAATTTTCACCGGGCGGGCGATCCACAATCGGATGGGATAAAATCATGCGCGTTGACGAACTTCCCGATTATGCATTCGTGTATATCGATACGAACACTGCACTTATCATTCCGAAGGACCCGGCAGATGCCGGCGTTTCAGCTTTTATCAACATGATAAAAGAGCGTATAGACGATACCTGGTAAATCCCTGAACTACCTGCTGTTAACCGGGCAGGTACCTTCCATGGACCGCGGCATTAGACCGCAACCGGCTTATTCGTCCTTCGGTTCGGCCAGCAACCACTTGATATAAAACACAAACATCACAACCACGACCAGCCCGACGGCGGCGCCGACGGGTGTGCGTAGCATTTCAAGAAAATGAATCATACCGCCCATGAATTGTCTCCTGTGTGCAACATAATTATCAATATAAAATTAGGGTCAGAGTAAAAAATACAGTCCCCGGCATGGCGGGGACGGATTTTAAATCCGTCCCCCGCTGTCTCCGTCAATTTTTACTCTGACCCCAGATATCAAGCATTATAAGTGTACCATTAAGGATAATAAAGTAATATTATGAATAATATATCTTAAGCAGCCTTCATTGCTCAGAGTATCTCAGTTGATACGAGGACAACGGCTTCCTCCGATAACTGAAACTGATCAGTGCACATTAGAGAGATTTTATGCGCGGACTGCAACGACTTTTAAGAGATCTGTTATTCCTGGGCCTGGCCGGAGTCCTGTTCTGGCTGTTCCTGCCGGAGCGGTTTATCACTAACGCCCCGTTCAATCCTGCCGGTATAAACTCGCCGGATGATCAACTGCTGGCCGACAGGATTGTGTTACCACAGGGTTTTCATATTAACGTCTTTGCAGAAGAACTGCCCGGCGCGCGCATGCTGGAGGTCACGGACAACGGCGATGTCCTGGTCAGTTTACCGGCATCCGGCAGGGTTGTCCTGTTGCAACGGGATGACGCCGGTGACGGGAAAAGCGACGGCCAAATCGACCTCGTCTCAGACCTGGACAGGCCCCATGGCCTGGATATTCACGGAGGCTGGCTGTTTATTGCCGAGGCAGGCGCCCTAGGCAGGATCAGGTTTGACAGTAACAAGCGCTCCACGTCCGGCGAGTACGAGCAGATAGTGACCGGATTGCCGCGCGGAGGCAATCACTGGAGCCGCAGCGTCAGGAGCGGTCCGGACGGACTGATTTACGTGTCCGTCGGTTCAAGTTGCAACGTCTGCATCGAAAACGACCCGCGCCGGGCCGCGATTTTACGCTTCAACCCGGATGGATCCGGGAGCGAAATTTTCGCAACCGGGCTGAGAAATACGGTCGGTTTCGACTGGCAGCCGGATACCGGATTACTTTACGGTGTGGATAACGGCCGTGACCTCCTGGGCGATGACTATCCACCATGCGAACTCAATCTAATCGAGCGGGGCGGGTTTTACGGCTGGCCGTATGCCAACGGAGACAAGGTTCCCGATCCTGATTTGGGTGAGAACAGGACGGCTGAAATACGGGGGAGTATTGCGCCGGTCCACGGTTTTGCCGCACATACGGCGCCGCTTGGGATGGCTTTCCTGCGCAACAGCAGGCTACCGGAAAATTACCGGCAGGCGCTGTTGGTGGCGCTGCACGGCTCCTGGAACAGGAGCGAACGCCAGGGCTATGAAGTCGTATCCCTGCATTTCCAGGAAGATGGCCGCATACTGGAACGCAAATTCGCCAGCGGCTTTGAGATCGATGAGGACGTCATAGGCCGGCCTGTCGACGTGGCGGAAGGCATAAACGGAGAAATATATATCTCGGACGATTATACCGGCATGGTGTACCGCGTTGTTCATCGGTAGTTTTCGCCACTATGTCCCGTTAACTCATTGATTCGCTTGTATAAGTTCAATAAACGGCGGAATTATGGAAAACCCGGCAAAAAAATAGCAAAAAGTACTTGACTCTCTCAAACCCGTTACACTATACTTTGTTAATCGTCGTTATCCATAGTTATCCAAATCAGTCTTAACCGGCTGATATTCTGGAAATTATGCGCCGGGGGGTGAATGAATTTTTGCACCGCTATCCTCAAATAAAGACGATAATTTGTCGACAAATTGTTGTTTAACCTTAAGTTAGGAGGAGATGTTATGTCAGCAACTACACAAGCGGTTGCTCAATATCAGGCAGATCAGGCAAAGCCGATCCTTACCAGCTTTAAAGGTATCATCAACGGCGCTCATTGGCTTTTTGGTGTGGCATTCATCACCTTGATGTATGTCGCCGTCAGAATATATGAGCAGGTTTTCGCATGGACCAAAGGACTGGATTCTTTTTCGATGGAGTTCCAGACATACTGGATGAGTCTGTTTTATGCGGAAGTTGCCGTTGGCGCGATAGCTGCTTTTGGCATTTGGGGCTATCTCTGGAAAACCAGGGATCGCCACCTTGACCAACTGGAGCCGATGGAGGAAATCCGTCGCCACTTCAAGCTGCTGGTGTGGCTGGCCTGCTACACCTATGCCGTTTATTGGGCTGCCCGTTACTTCGCAGAGCAGGACGGTGCATGGCACCAGACCGTGATTCGGGATTCCGATTTCACGCCCAGCCATATCATTCTGTTCTACTTGAGCTTCCCTGTATATATCATACTGGGTATAGGCTCGTGGCTCTATGCCAGAACCAGGCTACCGCAGTTCGCAGAGGGTATTTCCTTGCCTCACACGATTGCGGTTGTCGGACCCTTTCTCATTCTGCCGAACGTCGGCTTGAATGAATGGGGCCACACGTTCTGGTTTATGGAAGAGTTATTCAGCGCCCCGTTGCACTGGGGGTTTGTGACTCTGTCCTGGACCGGTCTGGCCCTGGGTGGCTTGATGCTGCAACTCATGTATCGTTTAATCCAGCTTACGAATTTTGAAGCTGAGGATATAACGAATGAGCCCATGCCGCATCACCACAATATGGTGGACTGAAGCAACTGTGTGAGAAACCGCCGGCTTAGGTAACACGCCGGCGGTTTTTTTTCGTAACAAAAGATGTAAACTTTGGCTGACTTTTTGATGAAGGGGGAGTTGCTATGAGAACAGTGGCGCCTGGCGTTGATTCCTATGCAGAAGCTTATCGCGTACACCGAGCATTTGATTATATTCTCGTTTTTATTTTCATAACCCTGCTGACCGGCATCCATCACCTGCATGCGATGTTATCGGTCGGTGACTGGACTTTCTGGACTGACTGGAAGGACCGCCGCTGGTGGTTATTCGTCATCCCGCTGTCCTCGCTTGTCTTCCCCGTTGTGGGTCAGTATATACTGTGGCAGCATTGCCGTGTCCCCTTTGGCGCCACCCTGATGGTGGTGTGCCTGTTGCTGGGCCAGTGGATTGACAGGGTCAACAACTTCGCCGGCTGGGTGTACTATCCGTTGAATTTTGTCTGGCCCGGTACATTACTCCCCAGCGCCATCATCCTCGACCTGGTCCTCATGTTTACCAACAGCTATGTGTTGACTGCCGTACTGGGAGCCTGGTCATGGGGCATCCTGTTTTATCCATCCCAGTGGTATATGCTGGGCGCGTTCCACTTGCCCGTCGATTATCATGGTGTCCTGATGTCAATTGCTGATGTGCAGGGGTTTGAATATATCCGGACGGGTACGCCGGAATATATTCGAATAATAGAGAAAGGAACACTGCGAACGTTCGGCCAGGACGTGACACCGGTGTCGGCCTTTTTCTGCGCATTTGCCTGCATTCTCGTTTATTTTGTCTTCAACCAGTTTGCAAAACTTGTCGCTTCGGTCAAGTTCATTAAAGGCAGGATTTGATTCACCCTGCCGCGACCTGAATAACAAGTGTAAAAATAGACTGAGTTGATGAAAATACGAGGAAGATAAAATGAGACGTAAAATTACAAACCTGGGTATTATTTCATTAATCCTGCTGTCGATTGCGCCTGCATCACTGGTGAACGCCCACGGTGAACGCTCCCAGGAACCATTCCTGCGCATGCTCAGCGTACAATGGTATGATACGAAATGGTCCACGGATAAGGTGGCAGTCAATGAGGAAGTGGTCCTGTCGGGTAAATTTCACCTGCATACCGGCTGGCCGGAAGCCATCGCCAAACCCGACGTTGCCTTCATGCACGTATACGTCCCCGGTCCGGTGTTTGTCCGAAAAGGTGTCTGGGTAAACGGCAAACCGATGGTGCGTTCTGCCAGTTACGAAATCGGCCGGGACTACGAGTATAAAATTGTGATGAAGGCGCGCCGTCCCGGCATGCACCATCTCCATCCCATGCTCAACGTCAAGGACGGCGGACCAAATGCCGGCCCGGGCAACTGGGTTGAGATAACAGGCGACGCCGCTGATTTCACGAACCCTGTGACCACCCTGACAGGTGAAACTGTGGATCTCGAGACCTGGGGCTGGAGCAGGGTACGCAACTGGCATATATTATGGGCGCTCCTCGGTGGATTCTGGCTGGTATGGTGGCTGCGCAGACCGTTGTTGGCCGGCAGGAATATCCTGTTGCGCCAGGGGCGGGAAGATGAACTGATTACGCCCATGGATAGAAAAGTAGGAATGGGACTGGGAATTCTCACGCTGGCGTTAATATTCTACGGTTACTTCAGCACCATCGATAAATTCCCGATCACCGTTCCCCTGCAGGCGGGCCTGATGGAGCTGAACCCGTTACCTGTCGACGAGGATGTGGTTGACGTCGAATTGCAGGAAGCCCATTATGATATTCCCGGCCGCAGCGTCAGGATGACTGTCAATGTGACCAACGGGGCCACCAGCCCGGTAAGGCTGGGTGAATTCGCGACGGCATCCATCCGCTGGTTGAACGCGGGTGTTGCCCCGGATGTCGGTCCGTATCCCCAGGACCTGATCGCCCTGAACGGACTGGAAGTCGACAGCGACACGCCCATACAGCCGGGTGAGACAAGGACCCTGAATATCGTTGCAACCGATGCCGCCTGGGAGACGGAACGCCTCGCGTTGCTGATATACGATCCGGACAGCCGGTTCGGCGGCATGCTGTTTTTCTATGATGAAAACGGTAAACGCCATAAGCAGACATTCGGTGGTCCGTTAATTCCGACATTTACCGCAATTTGAACAAACTCACATTACACCTGCCTGTCTGCCTGTTATCTGGATCGATTAACAGGCAGGCGGGCAAGGTGAGTTTCGAGATGCAATGCGCCTGTTACTGATTATTTTCTGCTGCAGTTTTCTCTCCCAGACAGTGCTGGCACACGGTGGCGTGGCTATCGAGGATGATATGTGCGTGCTGAAGGCAGGTCCTTATCTCATGCATTTTACCGGTTTCCAGCCTGAGCAAACCCAGAGTGAAGAGTTCTGCGAGGACATCCCCAACGTGGGCAGCGCTATTATTGTCCTGGACTACATCGATAAGCAATTACGGGATATGACGATAGATTTCCGTATCATTGAAGATGTCAACGATATCGGCAATTACGCGACGATAGACGACCTGGGCAGTGAAACTGATATAGAGCGGAATACCGTCTATTACCTCCCCTCAAAATTGAGGAGATCGGGTTCATTCAGTGTTAAATACAACTTCACCGAACCCGGCCGTTTTATCGGTATGGTCAAGGTTGACGATATTCCCAACGGCAAGGAATACATCTCCGTATTCCCTTTCGGTGTCGGTTACGGGTTGGGAGTTACCGGGTTTAATCCTTCACGCATGTGGTTCACCATACTACTTGTCTCGGGCGGCCTGTTGATGTGGTATACCGTCAAAAAACAGGAGAAAGAGAGAAAGGAGAAACAGCAGGCTTCCTGATCAGCCATCCGGCTTCCCGACAAGTGTAAAACGCTGTACCATTCTTACACATTTCAAGAAACACCAGGACTATGCGGCATAAGCGTGTAATTACACTGTCGATCATCGATCTTGTTTTACTTGTTTTCCTGATTTACCTGATTCCGGTCAACTGGATACCATCGGGCCTGCAGCGGGATTATTTCGATATATTCGGTGAGCGCGGATATATCCCGGCGCCAACGAGCCAGGCAGACTTATTACTTGAACCCGAAGAGATCTGCCCCCCGGTTAACCGGAACTGGCGCGCAGAACAACTGGTTGACGGGATCAGGATCCAGGAATCAGGACTGTGCCAGCCGGATAACCCCGCCGAGATCGCCGCTTTTGTCAAGGGAACGAATAATGTATCCACGCCTGTCCTGATGCGCACACAGCTTGCCCCCGACGCAGTCGTCAAGGAAAACGACATCGACAATGACGGAGACCCCGACGATATCCATATCCGCCTGGAAGTGACCGAATTGAACGGCCATTCTCCGGATATGGAAGAGTTTATTCCCGCCTACTCCATTGCCCCGGGCATCCAGCCGGGATTCTGGGTGTTTACCCCCAAACAGCGGGGGATGGCCACGGTGAATTTTGAAAGCATCCAGGCCAACGACATGCTTAGAATGCCTTCCCCGGTGATTCGGGTAGAACAGGGCGACCGGCTGAGGGTCACCCTGGAAAACACTCACTACATGCCCCACACAATCCATTTTCACGGGGTAGACCATCCTTATCAGGATGCGCAGGGAGCAGGCAACGATGGTGTCCCCAGGATTAGCGAAATGATGATCATGCCCGGCGAGAGCCGTACTTACGATATGACGCCGCGGCAAACAGGCACCATGTTCTACCATTGTCACGTGCAACCACAGGTACATGTGTTGATGGGACTGCAGGGCATGTTCGTCGTTGAAGAGAACCGGCCGAACAACCGGGTGCAGACATTTAACGTGGGCGCCGGACACGTCCGTTATCCCTCTGCCGCGGTCAGGGAAAACTACGCGGGAGAATACGACCTGCAGTACAGTGAAGCGGATAAGGAATTACATGAACTCATACAACAGAGCAGCGACCCCCGGATTATCGCTAAAGCGACCAACCGCGAATACAATACTACCGGGCGCGTTCCCGAATACTTCCTGCTTAACGGGCGTTCTTTCCCTTACACCATGCGCGAATCCCTGGTACTGGTCAAACCGGATGAAAAAATAAAACTGCGCGTGCTCAATGCCGGGGCTGAGGGAGTATCACTGCACACCCACGGCCACAAGGTCACCATTACCCATTACGACGGCGTCGAACAAAATCCGGTTGCGCGGGTGACGCGGGACGTCGTATGGCTGAGCGCGGCCCAGCGCCTGGACCTTGAATTGAATACAGTTAATGACGGTCTGCACAGTTATGGAGAAGGAGTCTGGTTCATCCATGACCATCGTGAGCAGGCAGTGACTACCGACGGCATGAATCCCGGCGGGGATATCAGCATGATTGTCTATGAAAAGTTCCTGGGAGAGGACGGCATTCCTGAAACGGCGGGGGACCTGTCCCTGTTTTTCAACCAGGAATACTACCGGCGCCAGGTGCCCGTCTGGGGTGATATGGACCCTGAGGGACGGTTTTCCGACCCTGTGGAACAAACTGAACTACCGGGCAGGATGATCCTGTTTGCAATCATAGCGGGGCTGTTTCTTGCCGCGACAATCCTGCTGGTCCGTACAGTGAGACAGAATGAAAATTAAACAGGCATTAAATCCCCTGGCCTTGGTTACGGCCTCTATTATGGTTAACCCGTGGTCCCAGCCCGGTGTCAATGCGGAACAAAACCCCTTCCAGCTCGAGGAAATTGAAAATAACAGGCTACTGGCTTCGGATAACGAAGGGATGTGCGGTGAAGGACGCTGTGGCGAAGGCGCTTGCGGCAATATGACACTGGATATGGAAGGCATGGTGATGAATGAAAACAGGGATGAACTGCCGCTCGATTGCCGCGGGATTTCAGAGGACGTGGAAATCAGCGTGTCGGCCGGCAAGAAGTATGCCGAGCCTTACCCGGATACGGCTTTCGGTTTCGATCAACACCAGTGGAATGTCAAACCCTGCTCAAGAATTACCGTTACGTATACCAATGAAGATAATGTCAGACATCAATGGATGGTACACGGTCTGCCCAGCTACCTGTACCCGCAGAGCATGTTCCACCTTGAGGCAAACGGCGGCTACAGCAAAACGGGAACGTTCATCGTTCCCAGCGATGACAAGACCTACCTGGTCCACTGCGACATGGCTGCCCACATGGAAAAAGGCATGAAAGCTCAGCTCGTGGTGGGCAAGGGCAGTGGCGACATACCCGCTATCCCCGGGGTTACTGCAGCAAGAAATCCCAATCTATATGGCAAGGGGAACGGCATTCTGAACTGGCTCCTTGGAATAGCCATCGGTGTTATATCGTTTGCCGTTCCAGTAAAGTATTTAGCACGGAAGCAGAGCGCATTGTAATATCCGGGCCGGTCAGCTACTGTTACAGGGAGCAAGGTCGAAAAAGATGCCGGTGCCGGAATGACAAAACAATTCTCTCTGAAGTGGCCCATCATTGGCGGTTTATTGGCCGCGGCGGGGGCCAGTATATGTTGTGCCGGACCCCTCGTACTTCTGATGCTGGGTATCAGTGGATCCTGGATCAGCACATTGACCGCATTTGATGCGTTTCGCCCTTACTTCATTATTATAGTTGTCGGCCTGCTTTCCTGGGCCGGATGGCAGGTACATCGCCCGATTGATCGATGCCCGGAGGGTGATGTTTGCGCCATCCCTGAAAAGAGGAAGCAGTATCAAACTATCTACTGGACTGTCGTATCGGTAGCGATGATTCTTGTTTCAAGCCCTTACTGGATACTCCGGTTCGTTTAATGGGTAAGTTCTTATGAAAAAGTTAATTGTACTGATGCTGCTGTCGCTGTTTTCAATGACAACGTGGGCAGAACTGAAGTCAGTCACCCTGGCAGTACCCGGCATGGATTGTCCTGTCTGCCCTGTCACGGTACGCAAGGCGCTGGAGAAAGTTGGCGGTGTACTTGAGATTACCGTGGATTTGGAAAGCCGAACAGCTACCGTGGATTATGATGATGGCACTGTTGAACCGCATACGTTGACGCAGGCAACAACTGATGCAGGATTTCCTTCAACAGTCAGCGGGGAATAACCTCATGGACCAGAATATCATACTGGAATCAGAGATTACCTGTCCCGACTGTAGCCACAAGAAAACGGAGATAATGCCGACAGATGCCTGCCAGTGGTTTTACCAGTGCGAAAACTGCGAAACGTTGCTGCGGCCAAAACCGGGTGACTGTTGTGTATTCTGTTCCTACGCCACTATGAAATGCCCACCGATACAACAGAATGACCCATGCTGTACCAAGCCGGATGATGCACCGGTTAACTAGTACTCTTTCAACAGGGTTATCTCTACGATAATATGTAATGCATACAGATGTTCCTGTATGCCTCATGTATACTATTGTTTTTAACAACTATGTGTGATCGTAAACAGGGGCGCGATTACAGTTGAGATATCATTGAATAAAACCATTGCGATACTGAAAGTCAAGGTGTGTGTCCAGCAACAAGGAAATGGCATCAAATTCAAGACGGGATAAGAACCAGGGCATGAACAGGATAAAGAAAATAACACTTGACCCCCGAAATCAGAACTTCTCGGAGGTGATGAGTAATGGTAAGCAGTATGTCGTCCCGCATTTCCAGCGTGACTACTCCTGGGAAGAAGATCAGTGGGATATATTATGGCAAGACATTGAGGTAGTTCGTACAAGTCGCACGCAGCATTTCATGGGTTACCTGTTGTTACAGACCGACGATGATAGAGAATTCCGGGTAATCGACGGTCAGCAACGCCTTACTACACTCAGCCTGCTGATTCTAGCCGCTCTCAGCCGAATAGATGCTTTAATCAGGGAAAATGGATCAGGCAAAGAAGCAGATCAACAGCGCATGGATACGTGGCGAAATACGTATGTCGGTGTACTCGACACGATCACCATGAAAACTGATGCGAAGCTTAAATTAAATAGACATAACAACAAACATTTCCAGGATCTTTCTATCCACCTGGACGTTGTTCAGCAACGCAATGTATTACGTACCAACCGCTGTATCAATAAATGTTTCGAGTATTTTCGTCATAAGTTTGCTGATGATAATGGCCAAGAGATTGCCAGACGAATTAAGGATATAGAGGAAGGCCTTATATTCACCAGTATTATAGTTAGCGATGATATTAATGCATATGTTGTCTTTGAGACCCTCAATGCACGGGGTATTCATCTATCACCATCAGATTTGCTCAAAAATTACCTGTTATCCCAACTTGCTCAGGATGATCGATTTGGAGATGAGAATTTCGATGACTTTGAGGAGCGTTGGAGTTCTATCCTTGAACAATTAGGAGAGCGTGAATTTACGAACTTTTTACGCAGCCAATATGGAATTTCTCATTCCCCTTTGCCATCCAAAACTGATCTTTACCGTTCATTGAAGGATAAAGTCAATCATTCAAATCACATATTTGAATATATGATTGAGCTTGAAAAATCAGCGCCCTTATATGCCGCGCTACAAAACCATCATGATGAATTCTGGAAAGACATACCCGATGCAAGGGAACCTCTGGAGTTATTGAAGACCTTTAATGTGAAGGCGCCCCTAAGTCTTCTGATGGCCGCGTACCAAACGTATGAGCAGCTGGACTTCATCCGGTTGCTGAAAAAAATTGTCAATTTCTCAATGCGTTACAACATTATCGGAAATCGCCTGCCCAATGCGCAAGAGACACTTTATAACAAAATGGCAAATCAAATTGTCAAAGGGACAGGTATAAGGGACGTTATACGTATGATTGGTGATTTATACCCTCTTGACGAAACTTTCAAAAGTGATTTTGTCGTCAAAATAATGCCTAGCAGGCAAAGTACAAAGAAGATCATGCTGATGCTCCGGTTATTGGAACGGCACATCAGCGAGGGAGATTTGCCTTCCAGCGAACTGACTTTAGAGCATATTCTCCCATATTCACCTGATGATGAATGGCAGGAATATTTTGGAAGGGATGATTATCTTCAGGCAATTGACCGTCTGGGTAACTTTGCAATCATGCCGGCAACCGGGAATATGGCTCAGGAATCGTTTAATGAAAAGAAAAGCAAGCTGGCTGAAAGCAATTATAAGATCAACCAACATATTGCCAAGTACCCACGTTGGGACATGGATAATCTCAAGGAACACCAGACTTGGCTTGCCAGGCAGGCAGCATCGTTATGGAAAATCAGCGAACTCTCAAGAAAATAAAATAAAAGCTCAATACGGATAATAGAACGAGCAAAACTCGATATATCATCCCACAAATCCGCCAGGAGCGGATTTGCACAGCACATCTCATTGATTTTGGGCCGAATATAGCGGCTGCAATACATGCCTGTATAACAACCAGGGCTGCGAACAGTAACGGTGTGCGCCAGGTCCAGTCTTCAACCATCGAGAGTTCCGGTTTGTAGATCACCGCGAAAGGGATAAGAAAAACAGGAACTGTCAGTTTTAACGCATTGACGGCGGTAGGGAAGAACCTGGAACCGGCCAGTTTGGCCGCAGCCAGCACCCCGACGGCAATAGGCAGGGTCAGCGTGGAGAACACGGCAAAATAAAACACGAAGAAGTGTGATTGAAATGCAGGGAACCCCAGTTGCTGCAGAAACGGCACCACTGCAAGGGCCGTTACGACGTAAGCGACGGGGGTAGGCAGGCCCATGCCCAGTATGAGCGTGATGAACATGGCCCCGACCAGCAGAAGCAACGGGGCATCGGGCAGTATATCGACCAGGACCGAGCCGAGACGGCCGGATAAATTTGTCGTTATCATTGTCTGTCCGAGAGGACCGATAGCGATAATCAGCAGCGATAACAGGGTTACCAGAACGAGCCCTTCCTCCAGCGCGCCGAAAATCTTTTTCGCTGTCGGCCTGTACCTGCCCTGGAACATGGACAGAGCCAACGCAGCGGCGATCCCGCACATCCCTGCGATGGATGGGGAGTAGTGCATCAGCAACATGACCAGGACAACCGCAAACGAAACAACAAAAGTAGGCGCAATCCTGAGAACGCTTCCGGCGTCAAAATTATCAGTCAGCTTCGGGATCTGTTGCCGTCTTGCGTATAGCGACACGCTGATGAATATGCCGGTTAAAAACAGCAGCGCCGGTAACAGTGCGGCGCCTGCAACCTTTATATAGGGGATGTTGAGCAACGCGGCAATCAAAAACCCGGCCAGCCCAAGTATCGGCGGCATTAGCTGGCCCGCCGTAGAGGCTACCGCTTCTATAGCTCCGGCCATTGACGCGGAATAACCGTTTTTTTTCATCATGGGTATGGTAAACCGGCCGGTAAGAACCACGTTGGACACAGCCTGCCCCATCACCGAGGCGACGATCCCGCTGCCCAGGATCGCCGGATAGGCAGCGCCTCCCGCCACCTTTTTGCCTGATACCTTGCCCAGTTCCAACGCCATCTGCAATGCACCGATACTGATCAGTACGCTGGCATAGATGAGCAGGAAATAGATACTGTCAGCAGCCAGTTGCGTCAACAGGAAAAAGCCCTGTGTGGTTCCCAGCCCGATATAGTTCATAACAAAGCCGGTTTGATAGTGCGGGTGGGTAAACAGGACGTTATCGATATGGTGGCCGTAAAAAAAATAGACGATTGCCAAAGCGATAATAGAGGTAAGCAATACCCCCCAGTGCAGCAGGGTGAGCAACAGGATCCCGGCCGTAAATATCAAACCGTAAACCACATCGATGTTCTCGAAAAACGGCTGGAGCAGCTCCAGCCTGGATACGTTGTAACGGATGTAGACTGCGCCTGTTGCAGCCAGAATGAAACCGGCAACAGCAACGATACACCTGGTGTGAAAGTACCTGGCCCTGTTGTCCTGCAGGTGCTCATCCAGCATGTTTCGCAGGCCGAGCAGACCTGACATGATGACGATGCCGAGTACGAAGCTTGAGTAATGGGCGGGAGAACTGCGCACATAACCGAATAGTGCAACCGCGATAGAACCGGATAACAGCACGCCGGTTGTTACAAACAGGAATTGAACGACGACGCGGGTTTTATGCCAATAGATGGGCATGGGGACAAGGAAAATGTATTTGACTGGATTCCCGCGTGCGCGGGAATGACTCTTCTATATGCCTTACACACCTGATACACTCACTGGGTTCCCGTGTGCACGGGAATGACGGAATTATCTGCGGGAATGACGGGTGACTATACAAGCTTCTAGCGCGGATACGTGACCGGAAATTCCTGGTTGCGATCATCCCACCATCCTAACTCCCGGTAGGCGCGCATGGCCCCCGGATGAACGTTTTCGTCCGTTAATCCGCTCAGCATCAGTTGCGGAGACCACAACTTCCAGATTGCATGGTATTTTTTCATTTCCGGCCCCAACCGGGCGATGGTCATGATTATATGGTAGGCAAGCTCTTCAGGGAAATCAGGGTGGGACGCCTTGTATCCCCGGTTTATGGCCGAAGGCAACGGTTCATCCTGGTGCGGCAGGGTACCTGCCGGCAACTCTATCGGCATCCAGGTGGTACGGAACTTCATGTTCAGTTTTTCCACGACCTCTTTTTCGATTCCCAGATAGTACATTTTTTTTCCGGCAGCCTCGATCTTGCGTACAACCTGCTGGATCAACCAGTGGTTCCGGCCGGGTTCGGTGCCGAAACTGCCTGCGGCCACATCCGTGACGCCATCGATCAGTTGCTGCGACAGCGCGACCGGTGTCAAGTGGCGGATATCCGTATTTTCAGGCGTCACGCGGTAACCGTGTTCAAGAAATAACCTTGGGTATACGCCCCAGTCACTTTGGCTTCTCAGGCCGATTGAAACCTGTTTGCCCTGCAGTTGGGCCAGGCTGCTGACATTTTCCTCGTAGGTGATGAAAACCTTCCCCCCACCCCACCATGCTTCACAGTAGAGCAACTTGAACCTGATAGCGATTTTTTCCGGTAAAAACTCCTTCAGTTCATCCGACCCGCCATGGAACGCCAACTGGATGATCGTATCTTCGGTATTGAACAGCGTCGTACCCCAGTTTTCCGGGTTCTTCATCGCGCGGATGTTGTAGATATACCCGGGGGTCTCCTGGGGCAGGAGGACAACGGGATGACGTCCCTGGATCATCCGGTTCATTAATATCGTGTCACCGGCAAGCGGGCCGGCGTTAAACGGTGCGACGAGAACCGGGACGGTAACAGGTTTGTCCGCAGCCGCGACGTTGACCGGGGAAACGCAGAAAAAAACCGTGGCAAAAACCAGGCTGATGAATTTAACTTTCACCTGTTACCGACTTTGCTGTTGAGGGCGCCTGCCGCCGTTATCATCGGAGATAACACCGGGCTGAACGGCGGCGCGTAGGCCAGGTCCGCGTTCTCCAGGTCCTCGCAGGTCAACCTGCCCAGAAGAGCAGTCGCCGCGATATCTATCATCTTGTCGGCCTTGCCCGGTCCGATAACCTGGGCGCCCAGCAACCTGCCACCCTGTTTGTCGGCAACCAGTTTGATTGCCAGACTGTTGCCTCCCGGATAATAGCGCGCACGATCAGACCGGTTCACATTGACGGACACGGCCTCATAGCCCGCTTGCCGGGCTGCGGTCTCGGACAGTCCGGTACAGGCAACATTGAGATCAAAGGTCTTGAATATTGCGGTTCCCAATACGCCGGGGAAACTGGCATCGCCCCCCGCGGCATTTTCACCGGCAATCCTGCCCTGCAAATTGGCAATATCCCCCAACGGCAACCAGGTGGTTTTCCCGGTAACCCGGTCGACAGTCTCACAGCAGTCGCCCGCGGCATAAACGCCCGGGACCCGCGTTTGCATTTTCCTGTCGACCGCGATCGCCCCGGTTTCACCGATGGCGATCCCGCCGTCTTTCGCCAGGTCAGTGTTTGGTCTGACCCCGATCGCGACCACCACAAGATCGACGTCCCGCTCCAGTCCTGACTCAGTGGTTACCGATACCACCCTGCCGTTTTCCCCGGTAATCCCGGCCAACCCCTGTCCTGTAATGAGTTCGACATTGTTTTCCACCAAGTGAGCGCTGACCTGCTGCGCCATTTCCTCATCGAATTTCGGCAGGATGCGGTCAAATTTTTCAATGATGGTCGTTTTTACGTTCAACTCATGGAACGTCTCGGCGAGTTCAAGGCCGATATACCCTGCCCCAATGATCGCGGCTTTCCCCGGTTTCAGGATATCTATGGTTGATTTGAACCTGTCCAGGTCGGAGATGGAGCGCAGCGTCAACACGCCTTCCAGTTCAATCCCGTCAACGGCCGGAATTATCGGCCTTGCGCCGGTTGCCAGGATGAGCTTGTCATAAGCAGTTGTCTGCGCGCCGTTTACGGACAGGTCGTTGACCCGTATTTGCCGGGTTGCTACGTCGATGGCTTCAACCCGGTGCCGGGTCAGGGCACGGATATTATCACTGGCAAACTCCTGCGGCCGGCGAATGACGATTTTATCCCTGTTTTCAATGACACCGCTCAATACATAGGGTTGGCCGCATGCCGAATAGGAGACTTCCGTTTCATCCTGGTACACGACAATATCCAGATCCGGCCTCATTCTCCGGGCTTTGGCAGCCGCCTTGGCACCTGCTGCTACTCCTCCTATTATTACCAGTCGTTCTGCCATCATTCTCTCATCATCCGGCAAGTATTCTTACGTCGACCACGGTAAACTCATCCCCGTGGGCGATGACCGGGTTCATGTCAACCTGCTCAATCCAGCCCGATTCATCTATCCACCGGGAAAAATCGGCGATCAACCGGGCAAGTGTATCCCGGTTAATCGGCACGTTACCCCGGTAGCCATCCAACACTTGCCGGCCCTTTATTTCATCCAGCATATCATGCGCCATTTCCACGCTGACGGGCGCAAGACGCAATGCTACGTCTTTAAGCACTTCCACCATTGTACCGCCGATGCCGAACGTGATGACCGGCCCGAAATTGTCATCCCGGGTTGCTCCCAGCAACAACTCCACGCCGGCCGTAATCTGCTGCTGCACCAGGAACGGCCCGCTGCCGAACAGGGATTCCATTTTATCGGCTGTTGACATCAACTCTCGCGCTGAAGAAATTCCGACCTTGACCGCTCCGGCATCGGATTTATGTATCAAATCCGGGCGTATGGCTTTAATCACCAGGGGGTAAGCCGCATGTTTGCTGACAGAACGCAGTTCGGCTGCTCCGTTTACATAATGCCAGCGTGCTGTATTAATCCCCTCTTCCTGAATAAGAGTCAATGCAATGTCCATCGGTACCCATTCATTAGCGGAAACCCGGTCAGGGCGGGGACGCTTATTCGGACCGGCGCCGATATTCCCGGGCCTGGAGCCGATACAGGCGGCGATGGTTTTGGCCGTTCGCAGCGGCCAGGGGTGGACGGGAATCCCGTTATCCTGCAGTTTCTTTTTATTATTGTCCGCCTCGGGCCCGGCAACCCAGCACACATGTACAGGTTTAGCCTTTTTATTTGCCTTTGCCGACCGATACTCCTGGATGACACGCTCGGTGACTTCGGGCATTATTGCCGAACGTTGCAGCAGGACGGGCAAGATAATATCGACTTCATCGGATTCCGTTAACAACCGGATTGCCGAACCGTACATCTCGGTAAAGCGGTGCCACTGGGTAGTAACGTCGACCGGGTTTGCCGAGCTGCCCTGATCAGGTAAAAAAGCGCTTATTTTCTCCTGTAATCCCCCTGATAAGGCAGGCACTTCAAGGCCGTAATCGGTTAGCAAATCGGTCAACTCGACTCCTGTCCCACCCGAATTGGTGATGATTGCCACGCGTTTTCCCTTGTGGAACGGTTGCTTGTCCAGCGCCGCCGCGGTATCCAGCAGGGTCTGGCCGTCGGTTACCAGGTGCGCGCCGGCCTGGCGCAGTGCCGCCGCCGTTACCGCGTAATCACCGGCGAGCGCCGCGGTGTGGCTGGCGGCGGCGCGCTGCCCCGAGCCGGTCCTGCCGGTCTTTAATATGACTACCGGCCTGGTTTCAGTGGTCCGGTTTATCTCATCGAATAATGCGCGCCCGTCAGTTATGGATTCTATCAGCATGGCAATGACCCGCGTGTCAGGGTCATTGCGCAGGAAGGAAAGCAGTTCGATTTCGTTGATATCAATTTTATTTCCCGGCGCGATCACCTTGGCAAAACCGATTTCTCCCAGTTTTGAACGGGTAAACGCGGCCATGCCGTACGCTCCGCTCTGGGTAATCAACGACACCCCGCCTTTCTCGGGCAGACCCAGTCCCAGGGAAGCGTTCAACCCCAGGTGTGTGTTAATTACACCGAAGCAGTTGGGCCCGAGCAAACGTAAATTCCCTTTAGCGGCGATTTCGGCAATCGATCGTTCAAGCGCCGTTCCTTTTTCCCCGGTTTCTGCAAAACCGCCGCTGATTATCACGGCCGTTGCGACCCCTGCCTCAACGCACTCTTCAATAACCTGCGGCGCCGCGCCGGGTGGCGTGGTCAGGATCGCCAGGTCAACCGGGCACGGGGTATCTTTAACGGATGGGTATGTCTGAAGCCCAAGTATCATTTCCTGTTTCGGGTTGATTGGATAGATGTTTCCCGGATAGGCGTTGACCAGGTTCTGCATGAAAAGATAACCCAGTTTTCCCTCGGTACCGGAAGCGCCGATCACCGCGACATGGTCAGCGCATAACAGGCGTTCAGCCCAGCCGCTCATAACCATGCTCCGTCACCGGCAAAAAATGCAGGCTCGCCGCCCGTATGTATGAAAATGACGGTGTCGTAGTGATTGAATTTACCCCGCGCCAGTCCGTCGAGGTAGCCGGCCATGGCCTTGCCCGTATAGGTCGGGTCCAGAAGCAGACCTGCAGACCTGCTCGCAGTCCGGATTGCCGCGCTGCCTTCGGGGCTTGGAATTCCATAACCCTCACCTATAAAACCGCCGTGAACCGGCGCGTCGGCCCTGGTAAAACTCATGTCCACGTCCAGCAGGCCTGCCGCTTCCGTTGCCAGTGCTGCGACCTGCTCAGCCACTTCAGCCGGCTCCCTGCTGACCGTAAAACTCTCAATTTTCCAGTCAAGCCCAAGCAACCGCAGCCCCAGTAACCAACCGGCAAAAGTGCCGCCGGAGCCCAGTGGAAAGATGATTGCATCCGGTTCGAGCCCAAATTGTTCGCATTGTAACTGCAGCTCGCGTACCGCTATGACATGGCCCAGTGCCCCCAAGGCACAAGCACCGCCCCTGGGTATGGGATAGGGACGTTTTCCCCGGCTTTCCAACTCGTCTGCCACTTTATTGATATAGCCGTCAACCGAGGACCTTTCAGGGGCTCCGGTAAACCGAATCTCTGCTCCCAACATTTTTGTTACACGGTAATTTCCATCGACCGTGCCCGGCTCCTCACCCCAGTAAATGGCGACACAGTCCAGTTTCTTGTACGCAGCAACTGCGGCGGTTGCCCGAACATGGTTGGATTGCACGCCGGCTCCGGTGATCAATGTATCTTTGCCGGTATTCAGAGCATCCTGCAACAAGACTTCGAGGCCGCGCACCTTGTTGCCGCCCATTGCAAAGCTGATTAAATCATCCCGTTTGAACCAGATATCCGGCCCCCCGATTTGATCGCGTAACTGTTCGGCCTGTATCAGTGGAGTGGGATATTGGGCCAGGTGGTAACGCGGAATTTTATTGATGATTTCGTCAAATGATGAACTCATTATAAATCTATCCCTGCAACCATCCGCTCTACCATGGCGGAACAGTGACCTGTGCTGTTGTTCAATTCAAAGCATTCATCCAGTTCAGCGGGGCTGAGCCATTGCGCGATATCCGCATCTTCAACCAGGATCGTTTTCAGATGACGACCCGTTTCGTGCGCCTGCATGGCGCAGTTATAAACATGCCGGTGGGCAGTCTGCTTACCTGTCCTGGCCGACAGTTTAAGCATAACCGCTTCCGAATAAATCATGCCGTTGGTGCCTGCCAGGTTCTCCAGCATCTTTTCTTTGTTGACTACCAGGTTCGGCAACAACGATTGCAGCAATACCAGCACTTTATCGGTTACCAGGCTGCTCTCCGGTATGATCAGCCACTCACCTTTCCACGACCTGCCGTCACGCTCGTGATCATGGACCAGGTTTTCCATCATCCAGGCAGCATGATGGCGCACCAGGCGGGACAAGGTGCCCAGGTGTTCGGAGATTTCCGGGTTCCTTTTTTGCGGCATGGTAATACTGCCCACGGTGCCGCTGACAAAACCCTCGGCGACCTCACCGATTTCCGGCCGCTGCAAATTATAAATCTCCTGGCCGATACGGTCCCCGCTCGCGCCGATTAACGCCAGGTTGTTCAGCCATTCGGCATAACGGTCCCGGGTAGTCGTCCAGGAGATGGGGGGCGGAGAAAGGCCCAGCTTCCTGCAAAACGCCTGCTGGATAGCCTGCGCCCCGGGACCCAGGGATGACTGGCTGCCAACCCCGCCGGCAAGCTGGCCGATTGCCAGCCGGGCTCTCATTTCACGCAACCGCTGCCGGTGGCGATCAAACTCATCCAGCCAGGTCGCGGCCTTGTAGCCGAATGTGACGGGCAACCCGATTTGACCATGGGTACGGCCGCACATCGGCGTATCCTTGTGATCGAGGGCAAGTTTAACCAGGTCCTTCTCGATCCGTGTGATGCGTTTTACAAACAGGTCCAGGACATAGACGAGGGTCCTGCACATCTGGGTATCCGTTATGTCATGCACCGTCGCTCCGTAGCACAGCCATTCCCCAGGGTCGCCACACCTCTTTTGCATCGCCTTGATCAGACCGATCAGTGAATGGTTGGTCTTCCTGAAATCCTCTCCTGCCTCAGTTAAAAACTCTTCATCGACAACCAGGTTCTCGAAAGTTGTACGGATCCCCCGGGCCGCTTCAACAGGTATCAATTCGTGCTCTGCCTGGACTTCCGCCAGGACGGTCATCACTTCCATCCAACCGCGCACCAGGCCTGTTTCCGAAAACAGTTCCGTGGTTTCGGGCGTAGTCCATGACGAGCCGTAAATGGTGAAATCACTGATATGCGTAACCATTCCGTCTTTACCCCGGGTACTGCCGCGCCGTGTCCAGCAACTGCTTTTCAATGCGCAGCAGACGCTGTTTGCCCTGCTCTGCGTTTTCCCCGATCAGTTGCAATTTCTTCTCACAGCCTTCCAGCATTTCATCCATGGATCCCAGCGCCGGAGTACCCGGTTCGGTGTGCGCTTCCAGGGCCCGACCAGGGTCCAGCGCCTGTTTGATATCCTCGTCACTGATCGATATTTCACGGCCCAGAACTGCTGCAGCCGCCTGCTTGAGAATTGACGCATTGATATTTTTTATCCCGCCTTCCGTGTCCCCATGGAACAGGCTTGCGACCAGTTCATAGGCGCTTCGATAGTCGATTTTGCCGCGCAGAACCAGGGTTTCCGCCAAATCGGTCGCCATGATCGAAGGATCATCCAGGAGTTCTCTTGCGCGTTCATGCTTCAACTCCATATTCAGGACCACGTCGGTCATCAGGTAGACGGCGTTGATCAGGTTGGATACGGCATCGGGTACGGCGCCGTATATCCACAACCTGTTATCGGGTTGTCCTGTCGGGGTCCTTGCCATGGCGTTCACGGAAGTCATCAACCCCATCAGTTCATTGCATACGCTGCGGACATGTGTCAGCGCAAACGGGTTTTTCTTCTGGGGCATGATCCTGCTGGCGCGGGCATGCTGGTCCGCCAGTTCCACCAGGACAAATCCCTGGCTGGAAAATATTTGCAGGTCTTCAGACAAGCGGCTCATATTCACCGCGCAGCTACAGAATACGGCCGCGCTCTCGATGGGTATATCGGGCTGCCACATGGCGTCGCGGGTGTGGATGCTCAGGGCATCAAACCCAAGCAAATCCGCCATTTGCCGTCTGTCTACGGCCAGTCTTGACCCCGTGGTACTGCCGCAACCCATGGGACTGGAATTGACGCGGCGATACAGTTGTTGAATCCGTTCGCAGTCCCTGAATACGGGGTAGAGAAAGCCGGCCAGGTAATGGCCGAAGGTAGTCGGTTGCGCCGCCTGCAGGTATGTGTAATCCGGTACATACGCCTGCTTGAAGTCCCCAGCCCGTTGTTTCAGCGCCTGTCCGAATTGTGCGAGTGAAGCAAGCAATTCCAGCAGCCGCTGCCTCAGTAAAACATGGAAAGCGGAGGTTGTCGCTTCCCGCCGCGCTCTTCCTGCGCCGAGCCACCCGACCGAATCCGTCCGTTGCCGTAACCATGCTTCCCTGTTGGTATATAAATCGCCTGCTTCCGGCCCGGGGGTAAAACTGTCCGGCCGTGAATGTAATTCGAGTAACCCTGCCAACAGTTCGCCTCCCTTCCCGGCAGGGATGATACCGGTATTTATCCCGGTAATCGTATAGGCCAGGTCAACCAGTCCCATGGCGGAAAACAGGCCCAGTTGTTGTTTGAGTTCCTGTGAGAAAGCGGAATCTACCAGGCTGGCTGCCGGCGCTGATTTCAGTCTGTCCCGCTCAAGAACCGCCTGGCCGCTTTTCCCTGGAGTATGGGATTTGCCCATTGATTTTTCAGTCGGTACCCTTGACATCCGTATTGTCAGGCTCAACTTCATTGGGGTCCCAACGGCCGCTTTTCAACAGGTCCTTCGTAACGCCATGCAATGTTTCAAATCTCAGGCCATTTCTAAGCGCTTCCAGGGCCAGGACTTCGTTGCATTCGATATTGCCGATATTGACATTACTTCCAAAGCGTTCTATCAGGAACGATTGTTGCGACCTCAGCGGGGCCTCCCAGATCAGCCGATTTATCTTATCCCCCATGATTTCCATAATCCTGTCCACCTCGATCTCTTCCACATGACCATGCTCATCGTATATACCGATCCCTACTCCACTTTCCCTTCCTTCGACAATGACCCATTCGGCTCCCCATTCCAGGTCCTCCAGCGCCTCCGTTGCCAGTTGTTCGCTCGTCGGCTGCCGTTTGGGGTCTTTTTTTCCGACTTCGGTGATCGCGACAAGGCCTGCGTTCAGCGCACAATCGATGATATTTTTTCTTCGAAAGCGCGGAATGGATATGGTTCCATCGGAAATCTCGACCGCCTTGAAGCCCAGTTTCTTCGCATGGTGCATATAAACGCGGCAATGGTGTTCAACCAGCGCGACTTCCAACAGGGTGCCTCCCGGGAAAGTCAGTATGTTATTGCTGTTGAGCAGCTCAAGTTTTTCCATGATCACCCGTCTCTCCATGAACGCCGATGTGCCGAAGCTGAATTTCCACAAATCCGTCAGGTGTGATGAAATCGACAGTGCGTCCCTGGTTTCATACAGGCCGCGCCCGGTATCGTTCACCATGGTAAGTCCTTGCCGGCGCGGTTTATCGGTCCTGGGGTCCCGGGTGCTTCTGATGATCCTGTTCCAGGCCAGTTCAGGCATAATCCACACCCTGGGATACTTCTCTCAATGCCCGTTCCACCATGGGCAGGTCTGCACCCCATGGGACTACCGCCAGTTCGTCCTCCTGCTCAACGTCAAATTCAAGCAGGCAGCATTTCAATATGGTCCTTTCGCCGTTCCTGGTTACGATTTGACGCGGACACATCTCGACTTGCGGGGGGTCATCATTGTAATAATGCCGGTGAAACTGCAGACTCCGCTCGCAGCCCACCAGGGTCCAGTTTTCTCTTTTTTCCGGTCGTTCATCCAGAAAAAATACCGGCGCGCCCAGGTCATCCAGCCCGCCCGAACGACAGGGTACCAGGTAGGCCTCGGGCGTGACGGATTTACATAAATCGACGAGTTCGATTTGTTCCAGCCTGGGTACGATGGGAGGCAGGTCGGCATAGCCCAGCACCTGTTCCACCATGTGATACAGCTTGGGCGGCTCCGGCGGCACGACCTCCACGACGCGCAGCAGCAGCGGGTCCGGGCGATGGATGATATTCACGTGGTCAAACGTGCCCACAACGATGGCCGTCTTGTCGCTGGATACATTATTATCGACTGTCAGTTTGGCCAGAGCGGAGCGGTTAGCCGGATCCGTTCCCGGACTTTCCAGATAAACACAGTCCTCCGGCAACGCCAGGACCTCAACATTATCGACACGATTGAACAGATCCGAGGAGGGTTTTCGTTGAACCGCGACCACTGCATATTCCTGCTCGTCATTATGCAATACGATGACATCGGTCCGGCGGTAGACTTCACGGGAGCTGATGTGGTTTTCAACAGCGCCTGCCGTCATCACACCGGTGTAGGGCTGGAAGCTGACGCGGCGATACGGCAAGGGAACAAAATTCAGTTGTTGCCTCAGTCCTCCCGTTTGTAGTATTTCACCGCCCATTGTTCATGTCGAGCCGGGATATCAGGCTGCCAGTTCAAAGGACCTGCCGCGATCACTACGTCTGAGTTCCCGATGGTGAATTTTCATCGGGTCCATTGTCCTGATAAATTCAATCATGTCCGGTGACGGCAGATCAACCATTGCGAGGTCTTCCCCCAGCGGGAAGGTAAATTCCGTATTTTCCCGGACCAGGTCTGCATCAGTATCCGGGTAGACGGCAGCCAGGCGTGCATGGCCGGAATCATCAAAATCGAAGACACCAAGGTCGGTGATAATACAATCAGGACCGCCGCCCCGGTAAGGCATCTCGTCACGCGCCTGATCGTCGACGGTACGGTGACCGACGCTGGTGACAAAATCACAGGTATCCACCAAGCGATAACGCCTGCGGCCTGCGTCATCAGCAGGCGCCCTGTGTGCGCCTGTCCATATCGTTATGTTTTCTACGTCGCAGGACAGGTTGCAGCCGCCGCCACCGCCCGGCAGTTTCAATTTCAACCTGTCATCGCCGCCCAGGCGGGTCACGTTCATATTGCCCCATTTGTCAATCTGCAAACCGGACAGGAACATCCGGCCCAGCCGCCCACTGGCGCCGATATCAAACAACTCCTCGATATCGAGGAAACATTCGGCTTCCTGACTCATAACCCAGTCATTTGAGGTCGGGGTCAGGAAAGGAGGATTCGGGTTTACGCCGTAGGTGGCGCCGGCAATCAAAACCAGGTTGGGGGCATGGTTGCGCTTGGCCAGGTGCAAGGCCAGTTGAACCAGCGGGGAACCGAAACCGTGAAAGGCAAGAATGCCATCATCAACCGTCAGTGCGATCTGATAGATCAACAACTCGCCCAGGGTGCACGATGTCGGTCGGGTCTTGTCAAGCATAGAGAGCCATCCATTGTTGTGCGCCGGTATTCCATGCGCGCAGTTTTTCCAATTTTTTATCACCGCCGATAGCTGCAATATAATCCTGGTTGGACACGTTGTCGAAGACATACGGTTTCAAATACCGCTCTGCAAAGGACGCGTGACCTTCTTGAGCTGCATCATAGTACAATGCGGTATGCTCCCGGTCATAGCCATAAAAAGGGTAGCAGGAGGTCGGGTGTGCGCCGTAGGCAGTTTCGCTTATTGCGGTCACGTAGAAATAAGGAATAGTGACGCCCTTCGTCGCCAACTCTTCACGGGAAATAATTTTTTCCACCGTCGCAATCACCTTTTTCGCCGCCTTGGCAGACAGGATATCAGCAACCGGCGGACCTTCGATATGCAAATTCCCGTGTTTGTCGGCATATTGTGCATGGAGTATGGCGATATCGGGTTGTAATGCCGGCACCAGGACCAGTTCATCACCGGTGTAAGGACAAGTCATGGTTTTGTATTCAGGGTGCAAATTCATAAAGCTGCTGCCCTGGACCGAGCGGATGGGCATAAACGGTATGCCGGCTATTGCTGCCCGCAACTGTTGCACCAGGGTATAACAACAACTGTCAGCCACCCGGACCTGCCCGGATTCACAGGCGCGCCGATAATTGGGCGCCATGCCGAAATCCTGTTCAAACCCCACGTAGGATTCACCACTGACGGCGACCAGTCCCGCGCCGCATAACAGGTCGATATCGATACCGTGGGCGGAACCTGCCACCGTCAGGTTGCCGGTATCCTGGCGGATCAGTTCGCGCAGCGCAGCCATCGGCTCACGCCAGGACAAACCACCGCCTACCGCGACACAGTCATCACGCTTGACGTGACTGACCAGTTCCCTGAGACTGCATTCCTTGTTCTCGTAGGTATACACCACTACCTCCTCTATATAGCGGTCATGCCGCCATCTACTGCAAAATCGGAACCACAGCAAAAACTCGCTTCTTCAGAAGCCAGGAATAATACTGCCCTGGCGATTTCCCCGGGTTCACCAAAGCGCCCTATCGGGTACTTGGACAGGCGTCGCCTCTGTGCCTCGTCCGACGTGTCGCTGCCAAGTAACTGGTGACCCATCGCCGTTGTTGCCACCGTACCCGGGCTCACACAATTTACCCGGATGCCTTCAGCCGAATATTGTGCCGCCATTTGTTTTGTCAGCCCTATCACGGCAGCTTTCGCGCTGCAATATGCCGCCATATTGTTGATCCCCGCACGACCCGCTACAGAACCAAAGTTGACGATGGCGCCGCCGCCATGTTTCCGCATAACCGGCAGGACGGCGCGCGAGCAAAAATAGGTCGCGGTGACATTGACATCCATGATACGCCGCCATATTGCCGTATCGGTTGTCTCAACGGAACCAAAATCAGCGATTCCTGCATTGTTGACAAGAATATCAACTTTTCCGGAGAAGTTTTCCACCGCGCCGGCAAAAACATGTCCGACTGCAGCCTCATCCGTCACATCAAGTTGAAATGCGACTGCGTCTATACCTTCATTCCTTAGTTGATCCGCAGCGGAGTCTGCAGCTTCTTCGTTTATATCCATGATACATACACGGGCGCCTTCCTGCCCGAACATTCTTGCAGTCTCAAAGCCTATACCGCCCGCCGCTCCTGTGATGATTACACACTTGTTACCAAATCTGTCAGCCATTTCTATTCTCCCGTTGTGTTATTGATAACATTGACGTTCCCCGGGGCTCGAGGATTGGCTGATCCGAAGCGCCCGCCGGCACCGCCGCCCATCAATCGCGGCGGACTTCCACTCGTCGTCTCTGTAGATGTCGGCAATCGCCCGGGTGGGCTATTGACAACAAGGGCATCCTGCTCCGTGTTCTGCCTCCAGGGGGTGTTCCTCTCGCTGCTCAGGATTAGTTCTTGTTGCTTTATTTCCCCCGCAAACTGAACACACCCACTCTGCAGGTTCGCGTGTGCCGGCTAAAACAAGGCCTTTGAATACACGTTTACAATCAGGACAATGCAGGGTATATACGGGCATAAGTTTTCACAGGCGGATAAGGTAAAACATCACCGCGGAAACCTGTCGCAGGTTCCCGCGGTATGTTTACTACGTACAGATACCGTTATGCCTTGCCCAGTTCTGCGCGAACAATCTTGGCGCCTTCCACCATGGCATACAATTTTTCCTGCGCAATATATCGCTGCAATAAAATGATGCCGCAGTCAGTCGTCACACCCAATTGTTCAGCAGGGACTACAGTAAGCAATTGCCGGATCTTGGCAGCCACATCCTCAGCCGTTTCCGTTATGGTGCTCTTGACGTCAATTACACCTGCCCAGAACTTCATATTTTCCGGTATGGGATGTTCCTTCAGAATATCCAGACCCGAATTTTCAAACGGCAGACGACCGATGCCTTCAATATTAAATACATCGATGTTTGCCTGGTACGATTGCGGGACCACTGATGAAGTCGGGTTCGGTGCATCAGCGTCCTCTGCGCGCTTCGTCAAATCATAGACATCACCCGCATCGGCAGTATCATCAGGATAATAGGCCGGGGTGCCGCCCCAGTTGCCCCAACAGATATGGCAGACGATTTTTGCATTTTTGACGCCTTCCACGGCCCTGTTGAAAGCCTCGATAGCCCAGTCCTCGTAGAAATAAGGCCAGGTGAATTCATCCAGTTGAATATAATCGGCCCCCAGGTCATCGACGGCAAGGATATCTTCGTTAATGGCCTTGGCAACGTCCATAGCGCGATCACGGCTGTTGGAGTAGTACAGATCGTTAGTGCACTGGGCTAATACCTGTATGCCCGTGTACTGGATCTTGATGGGTTTATCCGTGACCTCACGCAACGCTCTTGCCTGCTCCACCATCATCTGCCCGCGGCGTTTTATTTCCTGCGTGACCGTGCCGGCATGCAACCGGCTGTAGATCGGGAACCCGAGGTAACCACCGGACAGGTCATAACCCATGCGCCTTAAATAATGATACACGGCAACGTCGGCATAATTATCACCTTGCAAACGGCCGTCGGCTATAATATCCAGGCCCGCGTGGTTCTGATCATGGGCAATTGCTGCCATTGCATCTTCCAGGGCTTCCCGGGACATCGCATCGGGCGGGTTCTGATCACCGGTAAAGTACCTGGCGTAATCTGCGTCCCACCAGCGAGGGTTGGGATAATTGCCGACCATGCTTGTTGGAATTAACACACCACTCTCTGCCATTTTAAACCTCCTCCCCAGTCGGGAAATTATTGGCCCCGTTGTCTGTCAGGCCGCGTTATTGTTTCCGTGAATGATGGGCGAACACTCTTGTCCATTCGGGAAACATTTTCTAAACTCATATTTAATCTTATCCAAGCGCTGTTTATTTGTCCATAACTATTCACTATTATCCATACTTCGCACTCCGGCGTCTACTAATATACATTTCCCGGGCCAAACTCAATCAGATGTGGCCGGATAAAATGCATCGAAATAAACATTCCGCGGCCTGACTCCCCGTTCCAAAAGCAAGGATGTCGCCGCATCTATCATGGGGGGTGGCCCACACAGATAGGCGTCGCAATTCCTGTATGATTCCCTGTGTCGGGCCAGCGCTTCCGTTACCAGTCCCGTTTCCCCGCGCCAGTCACCCGGCCAGCTATCGGATAACACCGGGATAAATTCCAGCACCGGCATGGTTTGAACCACGGCTTCTATCTCCTTGATATAGTAAAGATCATCATTTGTTCTAGCGCCAAAAAAGAATTGGACGGGCCGTTCATTTCCTTTTTCCGCTAATCGGTTCAGCATGGATAATAACGGAGCCAGACCGGACCCGCCGGCAACCATGATGATGTTTCTGTGTGAGAGTCTGATTCTCAGTTCCCCATAAGGACCATGGACCTGTAATCTGTCGCCTGTATTTAACCGGTCCTCCAACAGTTTGGAAAATCTTCCTTCCGGAAAGATCTTGACGATGAATTCCAGAAAGTTTTTTTCTTCAGGGGAGTTTGCCATTGAATAGGGCCGCCAATGCTGAGTGCCCGGAACCTGTATATTGGCAAATTGACCTGCGGTAAATTTCATCTCATCCTCATCGACAATACGCAACCGCAGCCTGCGAATATCCTTTGTCAGAGGTTCATTGATTTCTATCCTGGTTTCATATTCCCTGGACTGGTCTCCGGCAAGAAACTCTTCTTGCGAAATACCCATACTACCGATATCAATTGTACAGTCGTCTGTCGGAGTCGACACGCAAGGGAGAAACCAGTCATCTTCTCTTTCTGCAGGGCTTAAACAAAACGTGGAGGGAGGTTCGTCAATATCTCCGTCAAGCAGACGCGATTTGCAGGTGCCGCAGCCACCGTGTTTGCAACCATAGCGTATAAACAATCCCTGTCTCAGCGCAGCCTTTAATAAGGTTTCCCCATCCTCACACTCAAATTCATGGTGGAAAGGCTCGACCGTTATTTTCATCTGTAGTCAGAGGCAGACTCCATGAAGCGGGTCCTTGACCTCGTATTTGAGCGCGCGAATGTCGTCAATAGTCCACATCTTCTGATCAGGAGATACCGTAGGTTGGCCTATCAGGGTTTTACCATCAGGACGGATATAGCCGAGATCTGAAATGACATCAGCCAGGTCCCAGCCGTGATACTTGTGCCAGAACTGCTTGCGCCGGGTATAGGCCTTCGGCCATTTTCTCAATACCCATTCACATCCTTCACTGCAGGTCGGATACTGTGATCCATTGACTTCAACCAGGCGGAATTCATTGATATCCAGTCTTGGCAGCGCACAGGGCAACTGGCAAACCTGGCAAATCGGCGGCAGACTTTCCAACTCCTGCAATATGATGTGCCCACCTGCCGGATCCGCCAATTGTTTATACCCATCCCAGTATGCGCCGTAGTGATTATGCCAACCCGGATAATTTTTCTCGAACCATTCGTAGTCTTTTTCATTCATGGCATCGGAACGCCAGAAATTCAGCGGCCAGATAGCCGAAAATACCTGGCCGACCGTATGGGTCATCCAGTCAAGATCTTCCACGGCCTTTCCCAGAAATCTCGGCACTTCGACGCCGAATTCACCCAGGCCTTCCAGGTAACCCCCGACAAAATCATCGACAATCCATTCCTGCCATTGGTCCCTGTAAGCCCATGCACGATTTACGGAACCGTATTCAGACTGCCATCCGACCAGGGCATCCAGTCCCTTGTGCGCATGCCAGAAATGGCGTTCAAGGGCGTCGTTAACCAACGGCACATTCTCCTCATTGCGCAGGACCGATATCAACGAGCCGTATCCGTTCGCCATATGCCGCGCTTCATCGGATTGAATTGAAAGAAATGTTGTCGCCAGGGCATGATCGCCATTCAGGACTGCCGACTGTGGCGCAGCGACCAGGAGGATATTGGTATAAGCAGTTTCAATTACAATATTCAGGTCAATAATACAGTCTATGGGATCACCGGTATTGAAATGCTGGAATTCACCTATTGCGACAAGCCCGCCGGGATGCTGGAACAGGGCTTTTTGTCCAAGATCCCACCCGGCCGGGTCAGGAACATTCTTCACATAATAGTTACGTAAGGCCATTTCCAGCTGGGTATGACGAATTTCATCCAGCATCTGCGCATGATAGCCTTGCCTGAGTTCCTGGTTCTGAACGGATGAAATAATGCCGCCGCAGGCTGCAACTGCCACATATTCAGCATTGCCCAGGTCCAACAGTGTCAATTTCAAACACTCGTTAAACCTTGGTTCCATTTTTTCCGCTATTCCCATCCTCAGCGCGCCATCGATAAATCCATGGGTGCGATCATCCTTTTCGGCTTCCATCTTCATGTAATCCCTCACCAGCATACGAAAAGGGTCCTTGCCTTTCGTCGGGATATTATATTTAGTGTCAAATTTCGGCTTTTTTTCCGTAAACGAAAAATCCCAATCGTAATCTTTTGCCTTTTCATGTACTTCTACGAGATTAGCTGTCATGACATCTCCCCCATCAGTCGTTGAAGCGTTCGGGCTTTATCTCCGAGAAGATTTCAACCTTTCCATCAGAAACAACAATTCGGCCGTAGTAGGAACTCATATTTACCAGAAAAATATCCGTATCAAGGTCACGGCCCAGGAAATCTGATATCCCTTCCATATCAAATTCAAGTTTATTATCACGTTCAACTTTGTAATAACAGTCACGATCACTCACGCGGGCATCACTTGCACTTTCTTCCAGGTATTCCAGGGTCGCCCGTGTTTCATCACTTTTCATCAATGAGATACCGACACTATTATTTGAAATCATAATTATATCTCCTCGTTTAAAGTCCAAGCTCTTGTACCAGCGATGATTGCATGTTTTTAACCCGGGTAAATCCCTGTTCAAAAGGGTCGGCATCAATTCCATCAATCTCGAAAACCGTTTGCAATGACTGTGCTGCTTTTTCGCACAGCGGCGTCCATTTTGCCAGCCAGCTTCCAATAATCTTTTTATTGTCAGTTCCATGTTCTGAGTCAGCCAAAACCATATTGACAATTGCCTGAACAAGTTGCAGGTGATATTTAGAGTCACGCCGCGCATTCGCCAGAATCATAGGCGTGACTGCATCCCCATTTATGGGCGCATTCTTGGTCATGAATTCGGTTTTGAATAAATTTCCGACCAGCGGCTCAAACACCAGCCCCAAAACAACGACTATCTCTGCCCAATCATCGGAATCGATAAGGCGCTCGGTTATTTCACGAGTTGGAACAAGCGCGGGAGAATCCATCCAGGCTGACCTGGCTTGTTCATCGGAATAGCCGGGTAACGCTTCCTTTAAATCAAAAATCAGATGCACTATATCCTGTTGATGGCGTACTTTATCTGTAGCCTGAAACCCCAGCGAAAACGTGAGTGTTGCATCCAGTACCTGCCGTACTGCATAGCATATTGCCAAAAATTGGCCATACTCCACAAAAGGCCATGCTGCATAATACTTACCCAGAATTTCATCCCGCCAGACCGGATTGATGCGGTCGGCAACACCATCCTGCAACGCCTGTTTTGTCATGCCGTCCAGTGCCTGCTCTTCATGGTTGTTTCGAGAGACATAAGGCCTTTGCCATACTTTCATGGGATCACGAAATTCATCCCAGGCAGTACATTTTATTTCCGAGGCAGCTTCTGTGAAAGGCTCTTGACCATCATCAAAACAAAGCGGCCAATCAACATCCAGCCATTGATGAGGGCCTGACTGTTGTCCTAATGTGTAGGATTCGTAATCAGTGGGTCTACGTCTTTCCGGTTTAAACCAGGTGAAATGCCGGTTTCCCGACAAATTTGCAGTAGTCATTAATTCAATCCCCCTCCTCTATACCACTTTGATGATCCCTGGTTATTATTCTACCCGGGCTACAAACCCATTTTGAAGTCGACTATCCTAATGTCTTACTGCTTATATGATAGTATAAATAATTATTCATAACTATAATTAATTATCCAAACCAGACAAATTCGCGCCATTGATTGAATAAGAGGATATCCGGACATTATGAGCGACCAACCAGTATGGGATGCCCGCCCGCATCTGTTATCCATTGAAGAATGGGGCTACAAGATTGATGATTACCTGGAAAATGCGGACGGCAGCGATATTATTTTCAACGTCAATCCGGATGATGACCGGGTATTCGATGCCATATATGTCGGCGGCGGGGCCGCGGGCCGCTTTGGTTCCGCCTACCTGAAAGCCCTGGGCGGCCGTCAACTGGTCATCGACGCCTGGCCGTTCCTGGGTGGTTCCTGCCCCCATAATGCGTGTGTGCCGCACCACCTGTTTTCCGACTGCGCGGCCGAACTGATGTTGAACCGGGAATTCTCGGGGCGTTACTGGTTCAGTAACCTGGATAACAAAATCGTCAACATGAAGGAAATCGTGGACATGTTCCGCAGGGGACGTATCGGGCCCCATGCCATCATGAACTTCCAGAGCAAGGAGCAACTGGATATGGAGTTTATCCTGAATACCCGCGCCCGCATCATTGACCCCCACACGGTTGAAGCTGCCGGCCGGACATTCAAAACCAGGAACATTGTTCTTTCCACCGGTTCCACGCCAAACCGGCTGGAGATACCCGGTGAGAATCTGAAAGGGGTATTCAATTATGAGACCTTCGTGGAAGATCTGGATTATGAGCCGGGCCACACGGCAGTGGTCGTCGGCGGCAGCAAGACCGCAGCCATATACGGCTGTTTTTTCAATGCCACGGGACGAAGAACCATACTGGTTGTACGCAGCACGTTGCTGAAACTGGTTCCGGACAGTGAAATACGGGGTTATCTTATCGACCGTATGAAGGAACAGGGGATGGAAATTCTCGAATACTCAAACCTGGTGCGTATCGAGCACAACGGCAACGGGCATGTGCAGGCAGCCATAATACAAACGCCAGACGGGGAACGGCGCGTAGAAACTGATTTTATCTTTACCGGAATCGGTGATACGCCCAACTCAGCAGAGGTCGCCCAGGTACTCGGGCTGAAGCTCGGTGACAAAAAGGAAGTTATTGTCGATGAACAACTGCGGACAAATGTCCCCAATGTGTATGCCGTGGGGGACCTGATTGGAGCGCCTATGGAAATGTTCAAGGCGCGCAAAAGCGGCACCTACGCCGCCCGGCACATCATGGGCCAGGATGTTTCATATTCGCCGGGAGATTTCCCGGATTTCGTGCATACCCATTACGAAGTCACCTGGTTTGGAATGAGTGAAGACGAAGCGCGAAAGATATACGATAACGTGAATATCATCAAAATGCCGCCGGAAAATGAGAACGGGCTTAACGTCGGCCTGCCGGCATCGGACCGGATGATGTTGTATGCCCTGGAAAAATCGCACCTGTCCGGATACCAGAAACTGATCATTGACGGAGATTCCAGGAAGGTGCTGGGTATTCACCATGTCGGTTGCGGGGCGAAAGACGGGTTTCAATACCTTTGCCGGATGATTAAGGCGGGCCTCACTGTTGACGATCTCGGCGAAATGGATGAATTGTTTTTAAATCCCACACACTACATCCAGTTATCCAGGTTGCGCGCGGGGAACGAGGTTTTGATAGACCTATGAGCCGCGTTGCCGTTGTAACCGGAGCCGCCTCGGGGAACGGAACTGCTATTGCTTCGAGGTTTCTCGCGGACGGAAATCGTGTCGTTGCGGTTGACATCAACGCTGGGAACCTGGAAAAAACCCGGGAGGAACACTGGAGTAAATGGAAAGACCAGGTATTGTGTCTGGCGGCAGACGTATCCTCCGAAAATGACACGAAGCAATTTATCGACACCACCTTGTCCAGGTGGAATGCAATCGACATACTGGTTAATAATGCCGGCATTACGGGAGACGAAACGGCGATGGAACTGCATACCACCGATATCCGGGAATTTGACAAGGTAATGGCGGTAAATGTACGGGGAATTTTCCTGGGCTGTAAATTTGTCCTGCCTCATATGCTTGAGAGAGGAGCAGGAATCATTGTCAATATAGCTTCAGTAGCCGGCCTGGTGGCTTTTCCCGGCCGTGCCGCGTACAGCATCTCCAAAGGCGCCGTAACCCAGTTGACCCGGTCTGTCGCAATTGACTATGCAGACAAGGGCATTCGCTGTAACGCCCTGTGCCCCGGGTTTATAGATACTCCACTGATTCACTGGCGCCTGGAACAACCCGAACTCCGCTCACGACTACTGGCCAGCATCCCGCAAAATACCGTTGGTGAGGTGTCTGATGTTGCAGGCGCAGTCGCGTTCCTGGCCGGACCGGACGCAAGGTATTTCAGCGGCTCGTGCCTGGTAATGGATGGCGCTTACACGGCTTTATAAATTGTTCGCCTGCGCGAACAGGGACAGGTAAGTAATACGATAATTTCAGCCTGCGCTGCTCGGGCTGAAACCGGTTTCCAGGCGATCAACCAATTGTACGTGTGTATGTACGCACAAATTGTCATATACCGTGGAACCTGAGAACTGGTAGACAGGATATTGACAAATAACGGTGACCCAGGGGGTAACCTCCAGCATCGCGTCCAGGGCTGCCTCATACGGAACCAGTTGTTCACAGCCCATAACGCCGCTGCTGGCCCAGCCCATCTCACCCGTAAGAAGTAACCTCTTGGTGCCGGATGCCTCGTGCGTGGTGATAATATTCTGCCAGAAGGACAACATGCGATCGGTACTGAAGTGGCCGTCTTTCAAATACGTATCAGCATCGGTATGCAGTTCAAGTACGCCACGACCAATCAGGTCTTCCGGGTCCAGGTCTTCGTTTCTGAGCCAGTTCAACAGTTGCTGTTTGTCCCGCTGATAGATATAGACGGTTTTCGCTTCCGAATTGAGGTGATCGAGCAGTTGCATCCGTAGCAGGGCCCACTGTTCTTTGGGACTCTTGAAAAAAGTACAGATGTGTTTACGCGTTTCGCGCCGCCCCTGTTTGACAGACCGGGAATCGTCAGATGCAGACATTCGATAATCGTCCTGATAATCGCCTGTATCAATGGATTTACCCATAAAAGCGACCAGGTCGTCAAGTAAAAAACGGCGTTCATTGCGATGGCCCACGCGATAACAGGCGAGGCGTTTATTGTTTGTCCAGCGTCGCAATGAGGTTTTACTGACTTTAAGGTAATCTGCTGCTTCTGTGATAGTAAGAAATTTCTTCTGTGCCGGCATAGGGCCCCTCAAGGAGAATTGTTGTATAACAGCTAATTATATCATATTTTTTCTTACTCACACATAATCAATGTTGTCCATAACCCCTCATTGCCGTAATACTGCCGCAGTAAACATCTCACTACCGCCCATGCTTGTCCCAATGTGCCGAGAACAGCGATTCTTCGTCTATTGCCCGTGGTGTAACGGGCCTTGATACCCAGGTCTCGTTTATCATGTGGCGCGCATTGACATTTTCGGTGGTGATATTCCCACCCCAGGTGCCGCAACTCAGGCTTAATGTATACGGCAACCCGTTGCGCGGGCTTCCTGCGCCTTCGTTAAGATTCTGATTTATCATGACACGGCCGGTTTTGGTGTTCATCGCCACCGCCATAATGTTTTCCTCGGTGTTTGAATGGATACCGCAGGTATGACCCTGTCCCTGGTAGTCGGTGATCGCATTGACCTGGTCAATGGCGTTGTCTATCGCTCCTGAATACCTGTACAAAGCCAGAACCGAAGACAGCTTCTCCCCTGAAAACGGATATGCCGGACCTGCCCCGGATTCTTCCACGATCAGGTAGCCGCAATCTTCAGGAACGTCAATACCCGCCAATTCAGCAATAGTCGTTGCAGGTTTGGCAATAATCTCCAGGGCAGGTATATGATTGCCGGGATCAGGCCACATAAGTTCCTGTAGCTGCCTTTTCTCATCGGCTGAGCATAAATATCCTCCCATCGCCTGTAACCTGTCTGCAAACTCACCATAAACAGCCTCGTGCGCTATCACTGCATTATCAGCCAGACAGGACGTAGCGTAATCGAACTTTTTCGCGGCCGTAACGGCGTTGGCTGCATCATCCAAATCTCCAGTCTCATCAACAACATGCACACTGTTGCCGACGCCGACGCCATAGGCCGGCGTGCCGGAACTGTAAGCCGCTTTCACCATGCCGGCGCCACCTGTGGCAACCACCAGGTCAGCCATCTCCATCAGAGCCCGGGTCTTTCCCAGCGATGGCTTCCGGATCGCCTGCACCAGGTCTGCCGACGCGCCGGCCTGTTCACAGGCTTCACGCATATAGTTGACTGTCAACTCGGTAGTCTGCTGGGTGCGGGGATGGGCGGCAACGATGATGGCATTGCGGCCCTTTACCGCCAGTAGCGTCTTCAGCGGTGGAGTTGCATCCGGACCGGTTGTCGGTATCAGCGCTGCAACCACGCCGACCGGCTTGGCGATTTTGATCAATCCCCTGTCAGGATCTTCCGCAATGATTCCGGCTGTCTTAACCGATTGCATGTCTGCCAGCGTGCCCATGCAGCGGTTGCGTATTTTCATTACCTTGTCGGGGTAGTTACCGAACCCGCCTTCATCCACGGCAATCCTGGCAAGCTCTTCGGCACGGTCCTGACGCACTATTGCCCAGCAGATTGCAGTGACAAGTTCGTCAACCTGCTGCTGGTTGTAGTTCTCGATTTTCTTCTGGGCAGACTTTGCCCGTTCAATCAGCGATGCAACTTCCGCTCTCTCTGCTTTTGCTTTCTCATCAGCTTCCATTTTTTCTCTCATTTTTGTTGGATAGGTATGATTAAGTATTATACCCTATTACAACAGGGTTCTTACTCAGAAAATAGTTAATTATGGATAAAAATGGATAATTGTGTATAATGTATATTGTATTATAATAATAAATGAGACAGGATTATAACTACGGCACCCGATCTTTATCGAACCAAATATTTCGGTATGCCATAAGTCTATTGTGTATGTTGTCGCTGGTAAGTCGTTTTTAACATCGTTTTACACTTGTGATGGTTTGCCTGGAGGAGATGATGAAATATAAAGTTGCTAATAAGTTTGTACGTGTGTTCGGCCTCGTAGTACTGACCTGTTATACGGCAAGTGCCTCCGCTGATTTCGTTCAAACAATGGGGATGTCGAACCGCGAGGGCGCCCTTGCAGGGGCGACCCAGGGCGTTGCGGCAGACGCCAGTACCTGGTACGTTAATCCGGCCGGGGCTGCAGAATTCAAGAAGCCGGTCATCAGTCTGGGGCTCAGGTTTGTTGATACAAACCACTTAAACATGGATGACTCAGGCGGCAGTTATGACGTTGAAGCGACCACGGTCAACGGTGAAATAGCCGCCGCTCCCGGTTTAGGCATTTATCTTCCTCTCAGTGAAAAGATTACCGCAGGGGTAGGCCTGGGCGTTCCATTTGCCCTGACCGCCGATTGGGAAAACGATGCGGGCGTTCATCGATACAGTTTCAGCAACCAGGCTTTTTTCACCGTAGATTTAGCAGCAGTCGTCGGTATGGAAGTTACCGAACGCCTTAATGTGGGGCTCGCCTTAAATGTCGTTGCCTTCAAACATCTGACTGTCGAGAGGCTGGTGCCGGTTACCGCGTTAGGCGGCCATACAGGACCGAATGAGCTCATAGTGGGACGGATACTCCTGGAAACAGAGATGGATTTTCCCCTGTTTGTTCCCCCGTTCCAGTTCGACCCGGCCTTTGATGAGATCGGGTTTACTATCGGGGCAAAATACGATGTGTCGGATGACCTGACCATTGGCGTGTCGTATCGGAGCGAACAGGATACTACCTTTGACGGAGAGGCGACCATCGACTTCAACAACCCGTTGGGGCTGGGCAAATCAATCGTACCCTGGAAGCTGGATTTTGATACGCCGGCTCATATCAAGGCCGGCTTTGCTTACGATATCAGTGATGCACTTACATGGTCGGTCGACCTGCAATATACGTTCTGGTCAGATGCAGACGCTGTCGGCAACTCGGCGAACATCAAGTTCGGCGAACCGCTCAGTGGTCTGGTCGGTCCGGTCGGGCCTGCTCTCAATGGCGTTACCGGCGTGACCTATGACTGGGACGGCGATGATACCCTGGCAGTTGCAGCGGGAGTCCAGTTCAAATTAAACGATAAGCTTACGTTATTGGGTGGCTACCGCTATGATCCGGAAACGGCGCCTGATGACGCAATCGATGTCCTGTTCTGGTCGGGTGATCGCCACTGGATTGGCGCCGGCGCCACCTACGACCTGACCAATTCAGACGGCCGCGGCTGGACTCTCACAGCAGGTTATCAAGGAGTTATCTATGAAGACAGGTTAATCAAGGCAGGCGCCAGTCGTAACATGGGCGGTTTCTCCAAGGTTGCATTTGACAGCCCCGGAGTCTTGACTAACGTTACCAGCGACGAGGACTTCGAGTTCGGCGGCATTATCAACCTGCTCGGCGTTGATATCACGTACAGCTTCTGACATTTGCTCATGGTTTAATCAGCCAGAACTTTCCCTCCTACTATAGCAGTCAGAGCTTTATTGCCCGTGGTGTCTAACCGGCGCTACGGGCGTTTTTTTTCCTGTAACGGTATTCTTTCGGAGAGACACCGTAGCGCTCCTTGAATTTGCGGCTGAAATGCGCGGCGTCGTTGAAGCCGTAGCTGAAGGCAATCTGTGTGATGCTGTAATCACTCAATGCCCTGTTCTCCAGGGCCTCCCCGCATAATTCCAGGCGCTTGTTGAGGATATACCTGGACACGGTGGTGCCGGTGGAGGCAAATAACATGCGCTGGTAGCGCTCACTGATGTGATGGTGTTTGGCTACCTGCGCCGGGGTGAGTTGCGGGTGGCGGATATTGATCTCGATATACTGCTTGATCCGTTCCAGCATGGCGGTCCTGGCTATGGACTGGCCGTCAAGTTCCCGTAACGAGGACATCGAACCCATGGCGAGTGCGATGAGCTCAATGATGTGGTGGTTAATCGCCCCGCGTTCCTGGGCGGACAGTATATCCATGCGCCCGGCGACCGACTGGATAAACTGCGACGTGAGCGCACCGACCGCAGTGCCCGCGGAAACCCGCCGTGCGGTGATATTTTCCGGCCTCAGGAACTGTTCTGCCAGGGAATCATAAGGGATCTGCAGGACAATCTGCCGGAACGGCCGGTCGAAATGCAGGGTATACGGCCGGGTGCTGTCATACAGGGCAAAATCACCCGGATGCAGTTCGGCGATACGGCCATCCTGGTTGACGATGCCGACATCTTCCAGTTGCAGGCTTAACAGGAACTCGCTTTCGGTCGATTTGGCGATCTGTTTTTTTGAGCGGGTGACATGTTGCCGGGAGGCGCCGACTTCCGAGATCCGGATATTGTCGAGTTTGGAACCGCGCAGTTCCCCCTTGAAGTCCGTCTTCTGATCGGTGGAGCAATCCAGTTGCACAAACTCATCGCAGATCATGTCTATCCAGTATTCAAGCCGCTCTTTCTCGGTAACATCCTCTGTCGACGTGGTATGTCCTTTGGGAATAAGGAAATCAGACATGGCGGGTGACCTGTACGGGTTATATCAAAATAGCGTCATATCACAAGATGAGTGGATCGGTCCAATAGTATATATACATGATTCCTATAACCGCCGTATCAACATGAGATGCCTGTCCCGGCAACAGACAAACATTATCCGGGCTCTCCTATTTCACGATAGTCAACCCTGCCATGGCGCCGGCATCTGCCCCATGTTCCGGGTCTTCCATGCCGTCTTCCCTGTCAGGTGGTGCATCAAGGTACTCCACCGGCGCAACCGGGGATGTATTCAATAACAAGCGCGTCACATCCGGCCGGGAGTAATGACCTGCCGGGTCGGCAAAGGATTTCGCAATCGAGATCGCACCCAGGTCTATATCCGCGTAAAGCAATCCTTGCGCGTCATCTTCCAGGTAATCGCACATGGGGGCGCCGTCCGGGCCGAAGATCATGGCATGGCCGCCACCGGGCGGCAGCAATTCATGTTTTGTGGAGTTATCTGCCATCATCTCAACCATGTCATCGGAAATTACGCCGCACGGCGCCAGGAAATAACACTGGCCTTCGGCTGCATAGACTGAAGATGCCGCCATATTCAGTTCCGGGCCCAGGCTGTAGGCCTTGCCCCGGTACAGGCTGAACGTGGGCCAGGCGCCGATATGAACCTGTTCGTTCTGCGCATACAGCGCGTACTTGCTCAACGGCTGCAGGTGTTCCCAGCAGCACAGGCCTCCTACCCGGCCCAATTCCGTCTCGTAGACTTTCAGGTTATTGCCGTGGCCGTCGCCGAACACTGTGCGTTCTACGTGGGTCGGTTTCAGTTTGCGCCTGACGTCCAGCACCGAACCGCCGGTATCGATAAAAAACTGCGAGATATACAGCGACCCGCCGGCGCGCTCGCTGGCCCCCATGACGACGAAGATGTCATTGTCCCTGGCAACGTCGCACAGCTTCTGCAACTGCGGGCTGTCCTGTTGCACGCTGTTCTCATGATACCGCTGCACAAAACGCAGCCCGCCTATGGGGCTCTCAAGCCAGATCCACCAGGGATAACCCGGTACCCAGGTTTCCGGAAAGCCGATCAACCGGGCGCCGTTGCCCGCTGCTTCCTCTATCAGCGCTATCCCCTTCTCCAGCGTGGCATCCAGGTCCAGAAATACCGGCGCCGCCTGAACGACGGCTACTTTGTATTGACTGAGCATATCCCCACTCCCATGTTAAAAACGGTATCTTAACAGACCACCGAATTCCCTGGGGCGGTTATAGTTAGCTTCGTGAAACCCCAGCCCGAAATTGGAATCGCCGCTGGTAATCACCCGCTTATCCGTCAGGTTGGTCCCGAATACGCTGAATTCCCAGCCGCCGGCAGCAACGGTCAACGAGGCGTTAAACATGCTGTACCCGTCCTGGTACAGGAAAGGGGAATTTTGCGCGTCGTTGTACAGGTTGTCGGTGTAACGGTAATCGCCCCGGGCCACCACGGAACCCCAGGGCAGCGGGTGGGTGTATTGCGCCGAGACATTCACCGTCGTCTCCGGCGTATTGGGCAGTCTGGTATCAAGGTTGACTGCCTGCGCCACATTCGTCGTCGGCAGGTTGAGTTCATCGTATTCCGCGTCGGTGTAACCGAAACCCGCGTTCAGCAGCAGGCGCTCGTGAAGCGCTGCGGTGACCTCCACCTCCATGCCGATAATATCGGCGACCCCGGCATTCTGGGTCAGGGGACCGCCGCCTGTCTCAAACAGCTGGATCTGCACGTCGCTGTACTCGCTGACGAAGCCCGCCGCATTGATACGCAGGCGATCATCCAGTCCCTGCCACTTCACTCCAACCTCGAATGAATCCAGTGTTTCCGGGTCAAACGGCAACGGGTCAAGACGGGGCACCACGTAACGGTAATTGAAGCCGCCGCTCTTGTAGCCGTCGGCATAGGTGAAATAAAGCAGGGTATCGTCACTAAACTGGTACTCGATACCGGCGCGGAAATTCAGTTCATCGAATTTCCGCGCAACATCGTCCCATAACACAAGCGCGTCAGCCGGCCCCGGAGCCGTAACAGGCGGACCAAGCAATGCCAGGACGGCAATGTTGCCGGGAAACGGGTCAGGTGAGATGTACTGACGATAACCAAAGCCCTTTTTATCTTCCGTATAACGCAGTCCGAAGGTCAGGGCGATTTGCTCCGTGACATCAAAGGTGCCCTGCCCGAACACCGCCTTGCTGTCGTTATCCACTGTCACATAATTGTTGATATACAGCGGCAGCGCAATCAGTCCAACCGGCGTCGGCAACGCTCCGTATATAGGCACGAACACATCATCGGTCCCATCTTCTTCAAAGTAGTAAGCGCCCAGCACGTATTGCAGGCGCTCGTTGAAACCCCTGCCGGTTAACTGCAGTTCCTGGCTGAATTGCTCGTGGTTGTAATTGGGGTTGGTAGTCTCGGTGATTTCGACAGAGGAATTATCCGGATCGCGGTAAAATTCGCCCTCGGTGTCCCGGTATGACGTGATGGATTTGAACTCAACCCAGGGCAGCGACCAGGTAAAGCTCAGGGTGGCGCCGAAGCTTTCAAGATCAGTGCCGGTCGGTCCGGTAGCCAAAGTCTGATCCTCTTCACCCGGCAAAAATTCTTCCAGCGTATAGGGGACCGCACCGGGATTTGCCGGGACAAATACCTGATTGTAGGCCCAGGTGCTGCTTGGCGCCAGCAGGGGCGGAACACCGGGGAACTCGGTAATGCCCACCATGACCGAGCCGGCGCTCTGCTCGTCGATGTTGGTGTAATCCACGGTGGCATACAACTCAATATCATCCGTCGCTTCCAGCAGGAAAGAACCACGCGCCGACTGCCGATCCTCATCGCCCAGCCTGTCGCCTACTGCAATACGGTCCACGAAACCGTTCCTGTTCTTGCTGGAGATCGCGAACTTGGCGCCGAACCTGTCCGTGACGGGCACATCCAGCGAACCCTTGAAATCAGTCCGCTCGAACTCACCGAAGGTGGCTTCGACCATGCCGCCAAACTCCTTTGCAGGCCGCTTGGTAGTGATATTGATGGCGCCGCCGATGGTGTTGCGGCCAAACAGGGTGCCCTGGGAGCCGCGCAGGATTTCTATACGTTCGATGTCCACCACGTCCAGCACGCCGCCCACCGCGCGGGAAGAATAAACACCGTCGATATAAGTGCCGACTCCGGGGTCCGTGGTCAGGCCGAAATCAAGCTGCCCAACCCCGCGGATGAACACCGCCGCGCCGTTGGACAGTCCGCTGATCGGCGCAGTGGTATCGAAAATGACGTTAGGCGTGAAATCCGCCAGCTTGGATATATCATTGATCATGCGCCCTTCCAGGGCCTCTTCGGTGAACGCGGTGATGGCGATGGGGGTATCCTGCAAATTCTCCTCGCGCTTCTGCGCGGTGACGACGATTTCCTCTATCTGCCCGTAGCCGGCCGGCGGGAGAACCAGGACGAGGAGTGCAACACTCATCGACAGTGAATTTAAATGGCGCTTCATAATTCTACCCTCCGAATAGCGTGTATCGGCGTCCCTGTGCGGCACAAATGACTGCTTGTACGTGTTCCAGCCCGTATCTCTCAGGTAATGAGAAACTCTGATAGTATGAGGGCAGTCAACCGGCGAGGCTTGGCCGTAGCGGAAGCAAAACTTGGATGCAGAGGAAGTGCTATTCCAGAAAAAGAAAAAAGCGTTTATATAGGATAGAGAACAAAGGCAACGTTTTACACTAAACCGGATTGCCGAGGAACTGATCCATTAATCCCTGGACGACGGAAAATCAGTATGAAATACACGGTTGTACAGCTGAGGAAAGAGTACTGGCCTCATCCCTGAACTTGGACAGCTACTCCACCAGATTTTTTACATTTGGATGTCTGCCTGGCATTAATTTCAACTTCCCTTCCCAGGATGCCAAGAAAACCCTTCAAACGCTTGACGGAAAAATTCCCTGACCGGTTGCGCATAAGTGCAGACGCTTGAGATCGTTCGATACCTAGAACTTCGCCGGCTTGCGTCTGCGTCAGTTTACGACTCTTAATGAGATGATATATCTGGAGCGTTAATCCTGCTTTAAGTTGTTCCTGATCAGGATTCTGCATGCCTGTATCGGCAAAGACATTCCCACTGCTTTTCTGTACGAACGTGTTGTTTTTCATATTCATTTCAATTCATTCCTACGTCTATTTTTTTCATATGTCTGCGCCAATGCAATCCTGCCCTTTATCAGTGAGATATCCTGTTTTGTTGTTTTAATTCCTTGGGTGGATTTCTTTTGAAAAACATGCAGTATATAAATTATATCTGCAAATTTTGTTGTATAAACAGCCCGATATGTATTCGTATCATAACGCTCTGAAATTTCCATTACACTGACGCCGCCGAACCCTTTGAGTGGTTTGGCTGCCGGGTCTGTCTCCCCCTGTTGTGCGGTATAAAGAGCTTGACCTATATTTCGTCGAACGGGAACAGGAAACCCTTTCAGGTCTGTACGTGATGAGCTTATCCATACGACACGTTTCACATTGGCTATCCCTTTCGTTTGCACAGAGATTATGATATTAGCATATTTTCTATAACGACACTCTCATTCAACGTTGTTACACTTATCGGATAGAATGAATTCATGGCTAAATACGGCGATATAGGCAAGGCAAGGCAGACCAGCCGACAGGCGAGGCGCGTGTATGAATTTGTCCGACCCGGCGGAATTGACTCCGGCGAAATTACCCATCACCCGGTCATCATCGCCGGTGGCGGACCCATCGGCCTTGCTACCGCCATAGACCTCGCCCGTCACGGGGTCCAATCCGTGGTCCTGGAAAAGTACAATACAGTCAGTGACGGCTCGCGCGCCATCTGCTGGGCGAAACGCACGCTGGAGATCCTCGACCGCATCGGCACCAGCGGACGCATGATGGAAAAAGGCGTGGTATGGAACCAGGGCTGGGTCTATTTCGGCGAGGAAACCGAACCCGTCTACAAGTTCGACCTGTTGCCGGACAAGGAGCAGAAATTCCCCGCGTTCATCAACCTGCAGCAGTTCTACGCGGAAGAATACCTGATCGATTTATTTCCGGAATATCCACAAACGGAAATACGCTGGCAGAACGAGGTGGTCGGTGTCGTCAATGATGCCGGCAAGGTCATAGTAACAGTCAGCACTCCCGCCGGGGAATACCGGCTGAGCTGCGATTACCTGGTGGCCGCGGACGGGCATCGCAGCCCGGTACGGGAGGCCCTGGGACTGGATTTCGTCGGCCGCGTGTTCGAGGACAACTTCCTGATTGCCGACGTGCGCATGAAAGCAGACTTCCCGGCGATCCGGCGCTTCTGGTTCGACCCGCCGTTCAACCCCGGCCAGACTTCGCTGATCCACAAGCAGGCAGACGATGTCTGGCGCATCGATTTCCAGATGGGCTGGGACATCGACCGGGACGAGGTGATGAAGGAGGAGAATATCGACGCCAAAATCAGGGCCTTTCTCGGTTCGGACCTGGAATTCGAGTACGAATGGGTGAGCCTGTACACCTTCAAGTGCTGCCGCATGGAGAAATTCGTCCATGACCGCGTGATCTTCGCCGGCGATTCCGCCCATCTTGTGTCGCCGTTCGGGGCGCGCGGTGCTAATGGCGGGCTGCAGGACGTGGACAACCTCGCCTGGAAACTCCACTTGGTCCTGACCGGCGCAGCCCCGCCCGCCCTGATCGACAGCTACGACGATGAGCGCATCCTGGGCGCGGAAGAAAACGTGATGAACTCATCACGCAGCACCGACTTCATGACCCCGAAAAGCGAAGTCAGTCTCGCCTTCCGCAACGCCACCCTGGAACTGGCCAAGGATTTCGAGTTTGCCCGCAGGTTCGTGAACCCGGGCCGTCTTTCCACCCCCAGCGTGCTGGACGGTTCACCCCTGAACACGCCGGATGAAGATGAGTTCAACGACAGGCAACGTCCAGGCGCCCCCTGCCTTGATGCCCCCATTACCATCAACGGCGCTGACTCCTGGTTCCTGAACCAGTTGGGCGACCGTTTCTCCGGTATCTATTTCAGCGAAGACGGGAGCACGGCAGCGGAACTCGACGCCGCGGGCACGGAGCAAATCCCGGTCGAAACCCTGGTCGTAACCGGCACAGGGAAAGGGACAGGCAAAAACCGGATTGTAGACAACAACGGCCTGTTGCACCGGCATTACGATGCCCGGCCGGGGACTTACTACCTGGTTCGGCCCGACCAGCATGTCGCCGGTCGCTGGCGGCAATTCAACCGGGAAAAAGTATCGAAGGCGCTGGCCCGGGCAACCGGTCGCTGCAGTGGCTCACCCTGCCACCTTGCCGGCGGCTGAGGGGCAGTTGGGAGCTACCGCTGTCATATCCCCATGTTCGAGTCGTTAATTTTCCTGATGCCGCCTTTATTGCGTATGCTGGGTTCATTAGATGGAACATACCGGGATGCGCAACCACGTGAATGACCAATTCTGAGCACGTCACCATATTCAGTTGCCTGCTGGCGAGTTTGATGCTGTGTGCCTGCGCGGCGCTTGCCGCGAGTGGACTGGAGGAATTAATCAAGGCCGGGGAACAGGGGGACGCCGGGGCGCAGTTTCTTCTCGGCAGCAGGTACGACCATGGCCAAGGCGTGCCCGAAGACGACGCCGAGGCCGCGCGCTGGTACCTTTCAGCCGCGCAGCAGGGACATGCATCGGCACAATACTACCTGGGACACAAATTTGCCCGGGGCGACGGGGTAACCAGGGATGTCGGCAGTGCGCTTCACTGGTTGCGCGAGGCTGCCGGTCAGGGCCATGCCGCCGCACAGTACCAGTTCGGCGCCATGTACTTCGATGAAACGGAGGGGATTGAAGACAAGGCCGAGGCCGCGCGCTGGTTCCGCAAAGCCGCCGAACAGGGGCATGCGGTCGCACAGTACTACCTGGGTTACATGTATGCTCAAGGCGATGGGGTGCCCAGGGATAATGCCAGGGCCGTACACTGGTACCGCCTCGCGGCCGAACGGGGCCATACCGGGGCGCAGGAACGGTTACGGGACTACCTGGAAAATTACGGGCCTGTCCGGGAACCGGACAGGCAATAGTGACACATTGTCAGTTCAGGGAAACTGTCATTTAGTCCTCCCAGAGATTCCCAGGATATGAATAAAGCCTGACACAAACATGAAAAAGAGCCAATACACCCAGGGACATTGCGGCGTTGACGGGACAAGCATTTGTTCGACCGACAATGAGTGTGCGGTGACGAATATTTTTCACTGGGAGAATTCACCTACGCATTCACCCGGTTGAAACCGGATGAAATCAAGCAATGGCATGTGTTGCCCGGTACCGGCCACTGCGAAGCCTGGTCTTCAGGCTACGCTGTCGACCTGCTGCTTGAGCGTCTCAGCGATCTTTGACCGGGCCGGTAACAGAAACCCCTTCCAACGCTACATCTATCATTTGATCCAGACTGGCCTGACGTTCTTCAACGGAGATCCCGGTAACGGCGCGGGCATCATCAGTGACCGTACACATCGCTACCGCCTTGGCGCCGTATTCGGCGGCGACCCCATAAATACCTGCCACCTCCATCTCCACTACAGGGATACTCAATCTTTCCATGGTATCCCACATCTCGCCGCCGGGGGGCGGATAAAACAGGTCCGATGAGAAGACATTTGCGACGTGGAAGCGAATATCCCGCCCCCTTGCCGCGCTTACCATATTCTCCAGCAACTCGTAATCGGCCAGTGCGGCAAAGTCGAACCCGTTAAACCGGGTCCGGTTTACGTTGGAGTCGGTGGAAGCGCCCATGGCGATGACAACATCCCGCAGCTTGACTGAGGCCATTATCGTCCCGCAACTGCCGACGCGGACGATGCGCTTGACCCCGTATTCCGTGATTAAATCGGTACAGTAAACCGAGGCAGAAGGAATTCCGATGCCGTGGGCCACGACGGAAATCCTCATGCTCTTGTGGAATCCGGTAAAACCCAGCATATTCCTGACGTCGGTCACCTGCCGGGCATCAGTGAGATACTTCTCCGCAATATACTTCGCCCGCAACGGATCACCGGGCATGAGTACCGTATCGGCGATATCGCCCGGCTTTGCGTTAAAGACAAATGCGCCCATAGTACGATTTAGCTACCAGCATTATTATTTTCAGGGTAAATCATACTATATCGCCGTGATTTGATTGATGAATTTCTGCTTAACTTCCGGGTGAGGCATTACCCGGCATCAGGAAAAAACGTAGCAGGCCTTTTCTCACCTTCATCGAAGAACCGGGCGCCACTCCCGATCCGGTTGTAGTCACCCAGTTCCGCCCTGGCCCTGTCCGCTTCCTGCATCAGTCTCATAACGATATCCGGGTGCTCCCCGGCCAGGTCGCCCTGTTCGCCCGGATCTTCCTGCAGGTCGAACAGAAGGGGTTTTTCAACCGCATCCGTATAGCGCCCGAGCCACAGGGTATAAGGCCCATCGGCCTGCCGGGGGAGGACGAGTTTCCAGCGGCCGGCCCGCACGGCCTGTAACTGCGTCAGGGAATAATAGAAGTAACCGGCATACGGGCTTTCCGCTCCCGGACGGTTGAACAGTAGCGCGCTGATATCCGCGCCGTCAAATACTATTCCAGCAGGTAATTGCGCCCCGGCCAGGGCTGCCAGGGTCGGGTATAAATCCATGATCGTGACCAGGTCGTCGCTGACTGCCGCTTCGGGGATGTTGCCCGGCCAGCGCATGATGGCGGGTACCCGCACACCGCCTTCCCAGTTGGAGTATTTTTCGCCCCTGAGGGGTGCGGCGCTGCCCTTGTATTTTTCACTGTGCCCGACCTCGGGGCCGTTGTCGGAGAGATAGACAACCAGGGTGTTATCATCCAGTTGCAGGCGTTCCAGTTCCCTGAATATTTCGCCCATACTCCAGTCCAGTTCCTCTACCGCATCCCCGTAGGGACCCCGCCCGGACTTGCCTTTAAAGCCGGGTGATGCTCCCAGCGGCAGATGGGGCATGTGGTGGGCGAGATAGATAAAAAACGGCTTGTCGCGGTTGTCGCGGATAAACCCGATGGTTTCCTCCGTGTATTTTCGGGTCATGAGATCAACGTCTGCCGGACTTTCAATGACCTCACCGTTGCGCATCATCTCGGGGATAAAACGCGCCAGGTCAACGTCCCGGGTGTAGCCGTGGAACATGGGCGTACCGTAGAAGTAGTCGAAGCCCTGGGCATTGGGCATGAGGTCCGGCTTGAACGGCCCCTTCCCGCCCGGCCGGCCCGGCGGTTGCGGCGGCGGGGCGAAGTCCCACGGTTCGTCGCCATCCCCGGCCATGTGCCACTTGCCGATTACGGCAGTCGTGTAGCCGGCGGTTTTCAGGGTCTCGGCGATAGTTACCTCGCGCGCATGCAGGATAGTGTTCGGGTTTTTCCTGTTACCGGGTTCCGCCACCCTGATCGGGTAGGAACCGGTGAGCAGCGCGGCGCGGGACGGGCCGCAGACCGGTTGCGCATAAAAGCTGGTGAACCTGATCCCCTGCGCCGCCATCCTGTCCAGGACCGGCGTCCTGAGATCCGGGGAACCGTATACGCCGAGGTCGTTGTAGCCCTGGTCGTCGGTCAGCACGACGATGAAATTCGGCTGCGCGAAATGGATGTCGGTGCCCTTGTAGAAGAGGTTCGCGCCCAGAACCGGGAACGGCACCCGGTGTTTTTGCCTGGCAAGCACTTCCCAGCCGTATTCGAACTCGTGGTTTCCTATGGCCATCGCGTCGTAAGCCATCGTATTACGATCATCCGGAGTTGGTGTTTCTGCAGCGGAGAATACCGGAAAAAATGAACAGGCAACCAGCAGGCAAATTACCGGGTAGGTTATCACGCGAGACATGACGCCATATTATTAGCAAAACGGGTTTGAGTCACTGCCTGTCACCGGTATCATGTAGCATGATTATAATCCATACCTATAACCTGACGTGAGTTCACCTGCCGAACATCCGCCTGTACAACAAGGCCTCAAACGCCCGCTGGCCTGGGTCATCTGGGGACTGGCCGTCACCTACGTGGTCTACAAGTTCCAGACGCAAAGCAGTTACGCAGTGCTGAACGCCGATATCGCGGAATCGCTGTCCCTGTCGCTGTTGCAGGTCGGGGAACTGGGGGCGGTGTACGCGATTACTTATGCAGTCATGACCATCCCGGCCGGTGGACTGCTCGACCGTTACGGCGCACGGACAGTGTTGAGCGCCGGTGTCGCAACGGTTGCGGCAGGGGCGTTGATCTTCGGCCTGGCGGAAAATACGGCCGTGATTATCGCCGGCCAGGCACTGATGGGCATCGGCGGCGCCTTCGGTTACCCGGGCCTTGCCTACATGACAAGGTACTGGTTCGGAATCAAGTATTTCGGGCTGGTTTTCGGCATTGCCCAGACCGTGGCCGCCACGGCGAACACCCTGGGCCAGGCCGCGGTGGGCTACCTGATACTGGTTATGACCTGGCAGGACGTCATGCTGCTGGAGGCGCTCATCGGACTCCTGTTGCTGGTTGCATTTGCCCTGCTGGTGCGCGAGCCTGACGAGGACCGGAGTGAACCGGTAACAACGGACGCGCATCCGCGGTTCTGGACCGGCCTGTGGCGTGATTTGAAGGTCCTGTCCGTCCAACCCCTGTTCTGGCAGGTCACACTGATCAGCGGGTTGACGTTCGGGCTGATGCTGGGCGTCGGTATCATCTGGGGCATCAAGCTGCTCATCTTCAAGGGGTTCGATCCGACCAGCGCCAGCAATATCAACGCCACAATCTGGTTCGGTTTCGGGACCGGCGCCCTGCTGGTGCATATATTCTCGGATTACGTGCGCAGCTTCAAAATCACCGCCATCATTTTCCTGGTGTGCGATCTGGTCGCATTGCTGCTGTTTCTGCTGCTCAGCGAAATTTCCACGGGAGTTGCCTATACCCTGTTCCTGTGCATCGGGTTTTTTGCCGGCGTCAGTCCCATGTGTTACACGATGACGACACGCTTCTGTGAGAAGACCAGGGCCGGCACCGCATTCGGACTGCTGACCTGCGTTTCATTTGTCGTCGGCGCCCTGCTGATGCCGGCGCCGGCCAGACTCATCGATCACTTCAACGTCCCGCTCGGCGCGGCAGCGCTGATTTTTCCCGCGGCGTTGCTGCTGGCCCTGGTACTGGCCGTGATCAAAAAAGAGACCTATCACATGGAACCCGCGGCGTAATGTACAATGAAGCATCAACCTGGCGACGTGTCGAACACAATGTTGTTTCCACGACGAGTATAAAAAACGAAACGGAGAGAGGTGGGATTACAAACTACCTCCCTGTAGTTTGCCCGGCCCGGGATTCAGGGACAGGCAGTCATTCTTCCAGGCTGTACACGACCAGGCCGCTGCGCAGTTTCGGCTCGAACCAGGTGGCTTTCGGCGGCATGAGCCTGCCTGAATCAGAGATATCCATGAGTTCCTGCACGGACACCGGGCAAAGGGTAAAGGCAACGGCCATTTCGCCGCTGTCCACCCTGTCCTGCAGTTTCCCCGGACCGTGCGCGCCGCCGGCGAAGTCGATACGGCGATCAGTCCTCTGGTCATGAATATCCAGGATGCGTTGCAGGACCAGGTCTGACAGGATGCTGACGCCCAGGGACGCCCTGGCATCAGTGGCATCATACCTGCCGGGCCTTACAACCAGGCGATACCAGTTGCCTGCCAGGTACATGCCCGTTTCAACGTGCCGTTTCGGCCTGACAGGTTGGCTCCCGGTCCTTTCAACGAGGAACGATGATTCCAGTTCCCGGACAAACATACCCGCATCCAGCCCGTTAAGCTCGGCGACCAGGCGGTTGTAGTCGAGAATTTCCAACTGGTTGCCGGGAAAATGCACCGCGAGAAAATAATTGTGCGCGGCACCCGCGCCGTTGTAACCATCCTGCCTGTTTAATTCCCGGCTGACTATGGCAGCGGCGGCGCTGCGGTGGTGCCCGTCCGCCACATACGTTGCGGGGATACGGGAAAATGCACGGATAATGGCCGCGACGGTCCCGGGTTTGTCGACCATCCAGAAGCGGTGCCGCACCCCGTCGACGTCGTCAAACTCGTATTCCGGTTGCGATGTCTTGACTGTTTCGACCAGGTCATCGATTTCCCTGTCATAGCGATAGGCAAACATGACCGGTTCGACGTTCAGCATGGTTGTGCGGATATGTTTCGCCCGGTCGGTTTCCTTGTCTACCCTGGTCTGTTCGTGTTTCCTGATACTGCCATCCAGGTAATCCTCCACGGCAGCAGCGGCAACAATACCCGTTTTCGGGCGTTTATCCCTGCACATTTCGTAGATGTACAGGCATTCATGCTCATCGCGTGTAAATGTTCCATCGTTGATTAAAGACTGGAAATTTTCCGCAGCCGCGCGGTAGATTTCGGGGCTGTACGGGTCGGCGCCCGGGGGAAATCCAATCTCCGGCTTGACGATATTAAGAAAGGAATACGGGTTTCCGGCTGCTTCCTGCCTGGCTTCTGCGGTGGTCAAGACGTCGTAAGGCCGTGATGCGACCTTGTGAATTTTATCCTTGCCGGGGCGGTACCCCCTGAACGCCTTGATTTGCATGAAACTACAAACTGACCTGCATCACCTTGTTGATGGCGCCGGTTTCCGCAAGCTCGCCCATCAATGCGTCCGTCAGTGCGGTCGATACCCCGATCACGGCAACCGCCTTGCTGCTGCCGGAAACGATACCCAGTTGCATGCGCGAAATATTGATCCGTTCCCGGGCCAGCAGGTTGCTGATTGCGGCAATCACCCCCGGCTGGTCATTATGCCGGGTGACAAGCAAATGACCTTCCAGTACGGCTTCGATCTCGTAGTCGTTGATGCGTATCAGGCGCGGGTGCTTCTTGTTGAACAGTGTCCCGATCACCTCCGTCGTGCGGTCCCCGTGACGGGCCGAAAGGCTGACCGCGGAATGGTAGTCCGGGTGTTCACCGGCGCGGGCCTCGACGAGGCTCAGGCCCTGCTGTTGTGCGATGTGCCTGGCATTCACCCGGTTCACCTCCGCCGACATATGGGCCCCCAGCAATCCCACCAGTCCTTCCGTGGCAATGCTGCTCATGTCCCTCTCTGCCGCCTCACCAAGCAGTGATACCTCCAGTTGGCGAATGGAGTCCGTGATCATGGGACCCAGCAGCATCCCCAGGCGCCGGGCCAGTAGCAGGTAAGGCTGCAGTTTCACCATCTCATCGGCCGATACTGCCGGCAGGTTAATCGCATTGATGGGTTCGCCGGTCCTCAGGTAGATACAAATCTGCTGGGCAATCTCCATGCCGGTCGCAGCCTGGGCTTCATGGGTCGACGCTCCCAGGTGCGGGGTCAGCAGGATGTTGTCCAGGGTAAGCAGGGGGGATTCCTCCGGCGGTTCCGTGGAAAACACATCAAGGGCCGCCCCGCCCAGGTGTCCGTCCTTGAGCGCATCATACAGTGCCGCTTCGTCAACCAGGCCGCCCCTGGCGCAATTGATTAACCGTGCGCCGGGCTTCATGGCCCGGAGCCTGGCGGCATTCATGATGTTGCGGGTCTTGTCGTTCAACGGGCAATGCAGGCTGATGTAATCCGCCTCTTCCACCAGTTCGTCAATCCCGACACCGGTGACGCCGTCGGCCAGGAACTTTTCCTCCGTAACGAACGGGTCAAACGCGATCACCTGCATGTCCAGGGCCAGGGCCTTGGCTGCAACAACCCTGCCGATATGGCCGTAGCCGACAATACCCAGCACTTTATTGGTCAGTTCCACCCCGATAAAGCGGGTGCGCTTCCATTCCCCTGCCTTCACCGACCTGTTGGCCTGCGGCAGGTTCCGGCTCAGGGAAAACAGGTGGGCTATGGTCAGTTCAGCCGTGGTCGTAACGTTGGCGTCGGGCGTGTTCAATACAACAATGCCCTTGCCCGTGGCATAACCCACATCGATATTATCCACCCCGATACCGGCCCTGCCTATTACCTGCAGCCTGCCCGCGGCGTCAATTACCTTTGCCGAAATTGTCGTTGCGCTACGCACGATGACGGCATCATAGCCGCCGATCTTGTCGCATAACCCGGATTCGTCGAGACCGGTGATATGATCAACGCTGATATTCTTTTGTCCCTCCAGGAACGCCTTGCCTTCGGGAGATATCTTGTCCGCCACCAGGATGCGCTTGTGCAGTTGTAAATCCGTCATGACGGGAACCGGTTGGTTTGGGAAATCATGGAAATCAGGAAACGTCCTGTCCACTGATGATATTGTCTATATCCTCGGCCAGCTTGTGCGCCAGCGAACTGACTTTTACGGAATCACTGCCCTCCACCATTACCCGTAATAACGGCTCAGTGCCGGACGGCCGTAACAGGACACGTCCGGGTTTGCCCAACTCTGTTTCAACGTCCCTGACGGCCTTGTCGATCCCGGGACATTCCGGAAGTTTCACCGGTTTATGCAGTGCTATGTTCATCAGCGCCTGCGGGTACTTCTGCATGCCGCGTTTCAATGAGTTCAGGCTGTCTCCGGTGTTTTGCATTGTATCCAGCACCTGTAACGCCGATATGATGCCGTCACCCGTATCGGAAAAATTCCGGTTTACTATGTGGCCGGACTGCTCTCCACCCAGCATCAGCTTTTTTTCATCCAGCAATTCCATGATGTAGCGATCCCCCACCTTCGCCCGGTAAAACTCGAGTCCCATTCCGTTCACGGCCTGCTCCAACCCGAGGTTACTCATCAGCGTGCCGACAACCGCGCCATTGAGCGTGTCTTTCTGTTGTCCGGCTATGATGTACAGTAATTCATCGCCATCCACCAGTTGCCCTTTATGGTCGACCATGATTACCCTGTCGGCGTCCCCGTCCAGCGAGATGCCGATATCCGCTTTCTTTTCCACTACGGTCTGTTGCAGTGCCTCCGGCATCGTGGCGCCGCAACCGTCGTTGATATTGAAACCGTCCGGTTCGACGCCGATTGCATATACCCTGGCGCCCAGTTCCTCAAACACTTTCGGTGCAATCTTGTAAGCGGCGCCGTTGGCGCAATCAACCACCATGCGCATGCCGCTCAAATCGCAATCAATCCTGCTCTTGCAGAACTCTATGTAGCGCCGCGGCGCATCCGTGATCCGGCGCACCTTGCCCAGCTTTCCCGAATCAACGACCTCCAGTGAGTTGGCCAGTTGTTCTTCTATCTGTAACTCAACGGCATCCGACAGTTTTCTGCCGTTCCTGGAAAAGATCTTGATGCCATTATCGAAATAGGGATTGTGGGAAGCGCTGATGACGATACCCGCTTCGGCGCGGGTGTTTTTTGTCAGGTAGGCAACGGCAGGAGTGGGTACCGGCCCCAGCAAGCGGATATCAACGCCTGCGGCCGACAACCCGGCCTCCAGCGCGGATTCGAACATGTAGCCGGAGACGCGGGTGTCTTTCCCTATGAGAATGGGGCCCGTGCTCTGTCCGTTCAGTACCTTGCCGATGGCCCAACCCAGTTTCATAACGAAACCGGGAGTGACAGGCTCGATGCCTACCCTGCCGCGGATACCGTCCGTCCTGAAAAATTTACGTGAATTTTGAGTAATCGGGCGACTCCCGGCGTAAAGGCAAAGACTGCCTGCTTGCTTTCAAATCCGGCTTGTCCCTGGTTTCCCGGATCAAGCGGGCCGCGCCGGCCCGTCAATGGCAGGGCCCTCAACAGACTGGCCTTCATCCTTTTGCTGCGTTTCATCGGGGCCCGCTGCTTTTCCGCGTGGCTTTTTATCATCGCCCCAGTCGGCCGGCGGTCCGGGTTCCTTACCCTCCATGATGCTGTCGATCTGGCCCGAGTCGATGGTTTCGTACTTGATCAGCGCATCGGCCATCATGTGCAGTTTATCCAGGTGCGCCTCGAGCAGTTCCTTTGCACGCTCGTAGTTCTTGTCGATGAGCCGTCTCACTTCCGCGTCGATATCATTCTGGGTCGCAGCGGAGACGGTCGAATGTTGGGTGACGGAATGCCCCAGAAAGACCTCTCCCTCGTCCTCCTGGTATGCGAGCGGGCCCATCTTTTCGGAAAGGCCCCACTTGGTTACCATGTTTCTTGCCAGCAGGGTAGCGCGTTCTATATCGTTGCTCGCGCCCGTCGTCACCGCATCGTCCCCGAAGATCAGGGACTCGGCGATACGTCCGCCGTACAGGGAGCAAATCTGACTCTGCAGAAACTGCCGGGAATAGCTCAACCTGTCATGCTCCGGCAGAAACATGGTTACGCCCAGCGCCCGCCCGCGCGGGATTATGGTGACCTTGTAAACGGGATCATGGCCCGGAACGAGTCTGCCGACGATGGCGTGGCCGGCCTCATGGTATGCCGTGAGTTTCTTTTCTTCATCGGTCATTACCATGGAACGCCGTTCCGTACCCATCATGACCTTGTCCTTGGCCCGCTCAAACTCTTCCATGTCAACCTCTTTCTTGTTCGCGCGCGCCGCGAACAACGCCGCTTCGTTGATCAGGTTGGCGAGATCGGCGCCGGAAAATCCCGGCGTGCCGCGCGCGATGATGGAGGGGTTCACATTATCGGCGATTGCCACTTTACGCATATGCACCTTGAGTATCTGCTCCCGGCCCCGGATATCCGGCAGCGGCACCACTACCTGCCGGTCAAACCTGCCGGGGCGAAGCAAGGCGGGATCGAGCACGTCCGGCCGGTTGGTGGCCGCAATAACGATGATGCCTTCATTGCCCTCAAACCCGTCCATTTCAACCAGGAGCTGGTTCAGCGTTTGTTCGCGTTCATCGTGTCCTCCGCCCAGGCCGGCGCCGCGGTGGCGGCCTACCGCATCGATCTCGTCGATAAAGATGATGCACGGCGCGTGCTTCTTTGCCTGTTCAAACATATCCCGCACCCGCGAGGCGCCCACACCGACAAACATTTCCACAAAATCGGAACCGGATATGGTGAAGAAGGGGACCTGCGCCTCACCGGCTATCGCTTTTGCCAGCAAAGTCTTGCCGGTACCGGGTGAACCTACCATCAGTACGCCGCGGGGAATCTTGCCGCCCAGTTTCTGGAACTTGCCGGGGTCGCGCAGAAATTCGACCAGCTCGACGACCTCTTCCTTGGCCTCTTCAACACCGGCGACATCGTTAAAGGTAATCTTGACCTGGTCCTCGTTTAACAAGCGCGCCCGGCTCTTGCCGAACGACAGGGCGCCGCGACCGCCCGCGCCGCCCTGCATCTGCCGCATAAAATAGATCCAGATGCCCAGCAGCAGCAGTATGGGGAACCAGGATATAAAAGCGTGAGCCCAGAATGAATTCTTGTTCGGTTCGGCACCCAGCACTTCCACGTTGTTGTCCAGCAAGGTGCCGATCAGGGCGTCATTGCTGGTTTCCGGGCTGTACGTGTTGAACCTGGTCCCGTCAGCCAGGTTGCCCGAGATGGTGCTGCCTTCGATTGTAACGGAAAGCACCTTGCCGGTTTTCACGTCCAGGATGAACTGGGAATAGGGAATATCGGTACTGGTCGTGCGGACCCCGAAGTTTTGAAATACCATCATCAAAACCAGGGCGATGACTACCCACAAAAAAATACTCTTTAACATAACGCCGTATGCCTATGTTGTTTTCATTCACCTGCGAACCCGCCGACGGAACGACGGCTGTCTCGCATTTTCTGGCTACCTGCTAGTATAGCCTTTTGCCAGTATATATACCTCACTGGAATTCGCTCTTGAGGCCCGCGGCTTGCCCAGTATAACTTTTTCGAACTTTGCCAACAATCCCTTTCGGAAGGCGGCGCTGTCATCACCCTGGAACAGTTTTACCAGGAAATGTCCGTTCCCGGCCAGTACTGAACAGGCCAACCGGCAAGCCGATTCCGCCAGGTTCAGGCTGTTGGCCTGATCCACCGCGGCAATCCCTGATAAATTGGGGGCCATATCCGAAATTACAAGGTCGACCCTGGATTTTTGCAGCCCGGTAATGCATGTTTGCAGGTATTCCGGGTCGGTGATATCTCCCTTGAGAAAGGTAACGTTTGCAAGCGGTTGCATCTCCAGCAGGTCGACCGCTATGACTTTCCCGCCCGGCCTGACTTTCTCACTCACGTACAGCGACCAGCTACCCGGCGCCGCGCCCAGGTCAACCACGGTCTGTCCCGGCCGGAACAGCCGGTAGCGCCGATCCAGTTCCTCCAGCTTGAATACCGCGCGGGAGCGGAGCTGCCTGCTCCTGGCCAGGTTGACGAACGGGTCCCGGTTATGCTCCCGCAACCAGCGTTTGCTGCTTTTTGACATTTCAGGAACTTCTCCGGACGGGGACGGAATTTAATTCCGCCCCCATTTCATGCGTCCCCATTTCATGGTTCAGATATAGGCAACCTTCAGAACTTCGTATTCGATAATCCCTCCGGGCGCATTGACCTCGATCACATCGCCTTCCTCCTTGCCGATCAGGGCCCGGGCAATGGGAGCCGTAACAGATAGCAGGCCCTGGTCTATATCGGCTTCCTTCTCCCCTACTATCTGGTAGCGGACTTCCTGCTCACTTTCAAGGTTCAATAAATCGACAGTTGCGCCGAATACGATTTTCCCGTCCGCATGGATTTTCTCGACCTCGATGATCTCCGCCACGGCCAGGGTCTCTTCAATCGTCGCAATCCGGCCTTCCAGAAATCCCTGGCGCTCCCGCGCGGCATGGTATTCGGCATTTTCGCTCAGGTCGCCGTGGGCCCTGGCTTCCTTCAGCGCCTGGATAATCTTGGGACGTTCAACCGACTTCAACTGGTCCAGTTGTTGCCGTAAGCGCCGGGCGCCTTTTGCGGTCACCGGGATTCTGTTCATCATGTCATCACCTCATGCAATTCCTGCAGACAGTGGATGCTGTCAATATGATCGTCCTTCAGCGCAGCAATTATCGCGTTGGCGCCGGCTATCGTGGTCGCATAAAACACCTTGTGCTGTATGGCGGTCGTCCTGATGGAATGGGAATCCGTTATGGCCTGCCTCCCCTCCGTCGTGTTGACAATGAGCGCGATTTCATCATTTTTCAGCATATCGACGATATGGGGATGGCCTTCGGCGACCTTGTTCACCCTGGTGCATTCCACACCGGCCTGACTGATTCTGCTTGCCGTACCCTCGGTAGCGCACAGGCCGAAACCCGCTTCGGCAAAGTCCCTTGCAACGAGTACGGCGTCAGGCTTGTCCTTGTCACGGACGCTGATGAATACCACGCCGCTGCGCGGAATTTCCTGGTTGGTAGCCAGTACCGCCTTGTTGAAGGCCTCGCCGAAACCGTTGCCGATGCCCATCACCTCTCCGGTGGACTTCATCTCGGGACCCAGTATCGGGTCAACGCCGGGAAACTTGGCAAACGGAAACACGGCTTCCTTGATGGAGCAATAGCCGGGCTCCGGTATTGACTTGACCCCCTGGTCTGCAAGACTGTCGCCCACCATGCAGCGGGCCGCAATACGCGCCAGGGGGACCCCGGTCGCCTTGGACACATAGGGCACGGTACGGGAAGCCCTGGGATTGACTTCCAGTACAAAAATATCCTCACCCTGGATGGCAAACTGTGTGTTCATCAAGCCGTTCACGTTAAGGCCGCGCGCCATTTTCTCTACCTGCCCGGCCAGACGTTGCTGCAAGGCGGCGTTCAAACTGAACGGCGGCAGCGAACAGGCCGAATCGCGGGAGTGGATCCCCGCCTGTTCGATATGCTCCATGATGCCGCCGATAATCACGTCACGGCCGTCGGAGATCGCATCCACGTCCACCTCGATGGCCTTGTCCAGGAAGCGGTCCAGCAGAACCGGCGAGTCGTTGGATACCGCCACGGCCCGGGACATGTATTCCTTCAGGTCTGTGCCGTCATAGACTATCTCCATGGCCCGGCCGCCCAGCACATAGGACGGCCGCACAACGATGGGATAGCCGATTTCCTGCGCCAGGCTGAGCGCATCGGGCAGGTTTCTCGCAGTCCGGTTTGACGGCTGTTTAAGGTCCAGGTCCTGCAGCAACTGTTGAAACCGCTCCCGGTCCTCCGCGAGGTCTATCGAATCCGGCGCGGTGCCGATAATCGGCGCACCTTCTGCTTCCAGGGCGCGGGCCAGTTTCAACGGCGTCTGGCCGCCGAATTGAACGATCACGCCCCGCGGCCGCTCCAGGTGAATAATCTCCAGTACGTCTTCCAGCGTCAGCGGCTCGAAATAAAGCCTGTCGGACGTATCGTAGTCCGTGGAGACGGTTTCCGGATTGCAGTTCACCATGATGGATTCATACCCGGCTTCACGCATGGCATAAGCGGCCTGTACGCAGCAGTAATCGAACTCTATCCCCTGGCCTATCCGGTTGGGGCCGCCGCCCAGCACCATGATCTTGTCCCTGGCTGTCGGGTTGGCTTCACATTCTTCATCGTAGGTCGAATACATGTACGCCGTGGTTGCGGGAAACTCCGCGGCACAGGAATCGACCCGTTTGTACACGGGCCGTATGTTGAACTGGTGACGCCGCTGCCGGAGCCGATCCTCACTGACATCCAGCAGCGCGGCGAGGCGGCTGTCCGAGAAGCCTTTTTGCTTCAGGCGGTAAAGGTGCTCCCTGTCCATGGCTTCCGGATCAGAGCCCGGCAAGCGTTTTTCCTCGAGTACCAGGTCCTGGATCTGCGCCAGGAACCAGGGATCGATGCGCGAGAGGGAATGGACCCGGGCCAGGTCCATGCCGTGGCGAAAGGCTTCGCCGACATACAGCAGGCGTTCCGAACCCGGGTTTTGCAGTTCATGGCTTATCCTGCCCAGGTTGTCCGCGTTCACTTCATCGTAGAGATTGATAAACCCGTCCACCCCCGTTTCCAGCCCGCGCAAGGCCTTTTGCAGGGATTCCTGGAAGGTCCTGCCGATTGCCATCACCTCGCCCACCGATTTCATCTGGGTCGTCAGGTGCGGGTCTGCCTGGGGAAACTTTTCGAACGTGAACCTGGGGATCTTGGTAACGATGTAGTCAATGGTCGGCTCGAACGACGCCGGTGTTGCGCCGCCGGTAATCTCATTGTCCAGTTCATCCAGGGTGTAGCCCACCGCCAGTTTCGCCGCAACCCGGGCGATGGGAAACCCCGTTGCCTTGGAAGCCAGGGCGGACGAGCGCGACACGCGCGGGTTCATCTCGATGATGAGCAACTGTCCATCATCCGGGTTGACGGCAAACTGTACGTTGGAACCCCCCGTATCCACACCGATTTCGCGCAGCACCGCGATGGATGCGTCACGCATCAACTGGAATTCCTTGTCCGTCAGGGTGAGCGCGGGCGCGATGGTGATCGAGTCGCCGGTATGCACACCCATGGCATCAACGTTCTCTATGGAACAGACGATGATGCAATTATCCTTGCGGTCGCGTACGACTTCCATCTCAAACTCCTTCCAGCCGACCACGGATCGTTCCACCAGGATCTCGCTGGTGGGGGAGGCTTCCAGCCCCCGTTCACAGATCTCCATGAACTCTTCCTTGTTCCAGGCAACGCCGCCGCCGGTGCCCCCCAGGGTAAACGAGGGCCGTATGATGACGGGGTAGCCGATCCCGCGCTGGATTTCGATTGCCGTCTCAAGGTTGTGGGCCAGGTCCGAATCGGGCATGTCCAGCCCTATTCTCTTCATGGCATCGCGGAATTTTTCCCTGTCCTCCGCCTTGTCGATGGCGTCCTTGTCTGCGCCTATCATCTCCACGCCGTAGTTTGCCAGGACGCCTTCCCGGGCCAGGTCCAGGGCGCAATTCAGGCCGGTCTGGCCGCCCATCGTCGGCAACAACGCATCGGGACGCTCCTTTTCGATAATTTTCTCAATGGTCTGCCAGCGTACCGGCTCGATATAGGTGGCGTCCGCCATCTCCGGGTCGGTCATGATGGTAGCCGGGTTCGAATTGACCAGGATCACCCGGTAACCCTCTTCTTTCAGGGCCTTGCATGCCTGCGCGCCGGAATAATCGAACTCGCAGGCCTGGCCGATGACGATGGGACCGGCGCCGATGATCAACACACTTTCTATGTCAGTTCGTTTAGGCATCTGTCCGCAGATGATTCATCCGCAGATTACGCAGATTGACGCAGATGAAAAAAAACCACAGAGACCGCCATTCCTACGGAAGCAGGAATCCAGTTGCTCAAACAATTCCTTATTCATTTATCCACATCCATCAAGCCAATGAAATGGTCGAACAGGGGTTTGACGTCATGGGGGCCCGGGCTGGCTTCGGGGTGGCCCTGGAAGCCGAATGCCGGTTTTTCCCTGTGATGTATGCCCTGCACCGTGCCGTCAAATAAGGACCGGTGCGTGACCGACAGGGTGTCGGGTATGGTCTCTTCGGCTATGGTGAAACCGTGGTTCTGGCTGGTGATCATGACCCGCCCGGTAGCCAGGTCCTGCACCGGGTGGTTGCCGCCGTGGTGGCCGAACTTCATTTTCATTGTTTCAGCCCCGCAGGCAAGCCCCAGCAACTGGTGCCCCAGGCAGATGCCGAAGGTGGGGATACCTGCGGCCACGATTTCGGCGATGGCGGTAATGGCATAGTTACACGGCTCGGGGTCGCCGGGACCATTGGACAGGAACACGCCGTCAGGGGAACGGGACAGCACCTCTTCTGCGGCCATCGTTGCCGGCACCACTTCCAGTTCGCAGCCCAGGTCGTACAGGATGCGCAGGATATTTCTCTTGACCCCGAAATCATAGGCCACAACCTTACGCTTGCGTACCGTGCCGGGTTGTCCGTAGCCCTCCCCCAGTGACCAGCTACCTTCCTGCCAGCGGTATTGTTGCGCTGCAGTTACCTCCCTGGCCAGGTCCATGCCCTGCAACCCGGGGAAGCCGCGGGCAAGTTCCAGGGCGCGTTCCTTATCCAGTTCCGCGCCGGCGAGGATGCAGCCGTCCTGTGAACCCTTGTCCCTGAGTATCCGTGTGAGACGCCGGGTGTCTATATTGGCGATGGCGATAATACCGTTGGCCTCCAGGTAGCCGGAAAACGATTGCTCGGTGCGCCAGTTGCTCGGTATCTGCGGCGCCTGCTTGATGATCAGTCCTGCGGCATAGACCCGGACCGATTCCATGTCTTCGGAATTGACGCCTACGTTGCCAATCTGCGGCTGGGTAAAGGTGATGATCTGCCGGCAGTAGGACGGGTCGGTAAGGATCTCCTGGTAGCCCGTAATCGAGGTGTTGAATACCACTTCTCCCACCGCGGCGCCGGCAACACCGATGGAGTCACCGTAAAACAGGCTACCGTCCGCGAGCGCGAGTAAAGCAGTATGACCCAATCGATTCCTCCACCGAAGCAACACACATACAAAACGGGAGCAATCGCCCGATTACTCCCGCTTACCAGTCTTTGTACAGTTTACTAAATCAGTGGTTTAAGTGTCGATTAGTTTTTGGAAGGCAGAACAACTAAAAACATCTCTCCTTAGTGTATAAACAACATCCTGCTTGTATGAGGTATAGAATATTGTCCCTATGAAGCCCAAAGCCAGTCAAGTTCAGAGAAGGCGAGACTTCGTTCAAAACTTTCGATATTATCCTGGACGTTAAGAATGAGACAACGGTCGCTGCCGCCGTTTAATGGACCTCGCAAACCTCTACCAATCATCTGGAAGTAGAGATTCGGACTGTAGACAGGCCGAGCTACGATTATGGATCGGGTTTTAGGCGCGTCAAAACCTTCGCGGAATACGCTGTAGTTAACAAGTACTTTGACCTCACCACGGCGGAATTCCTCGATCACCCGACGGCGGGTTAAAGTTTCAGTCTCTCCACTGACTGCTCGTGATCGAATACCTTTTCGATTTGAATTGGCCTGTCCTGCCGAGGTCAATACCTTCGGTAGATACAAAACATTCTGGTGGTTACGTAAGTTACCATCCTGGTCAGGGACATTCTCACCTTCATGAAGAACAGAGAACAGGTTCTTTCGGAGAAGCTCAGCTAGTTCTGCATCTCCTGCTTCGTGTCGGCGCGGTAAAGCATCCAAATACCTGGCAGGGTCATCACTGCTGGCAAGTTTCGGAAACGCCTCAGCAATCATCTGCGCGGCAGACATTATCAACTCTTCGTTGTAAGGCCCCGGTAACAAATTTTGACGATCTTCATTGGTCTTCCATGCCGCATTCAGGATCCCAGCGACCAAGCTCGCCGTACTGGTCGGAAAAAATGCCCAGAAATGGCCTGGATGGTCCAAATGATTGAGTGGAGCAGCCCACCTGATAAGAACATCATCACTATAGTTATGTATGGGCCAATCCCCCCGAGCTTCTTTGGATAGGTGGCAGGTTGTCTGGAAACGCTGCCATTGCGTAGTCCCTTCACCGGTATTGAGATGGAATACTCCCTCCCGGTCATCCAACATGAATTCCCGCGATTGTTCCTGATTTTCCAGCGTCAGGTAACGGACATGATCTACAAAAAGAAGAAATTCGGGGGGGAAATTCTGCATCTGCTCAATGAGCTCACTATGGACACCTGGCTTAAGCGGCAGGCGTACAATATTTGTCGCCCAACTCATAAGCTCACTCAAATCTTCGTCTTTTTCCTTTTCCTGGACAGGATCGATTGGCTCGGGTAGGCGTAGCGCAGGATAATGCTCGGCAAACTTTATCTTTGCTAAACAATCAGCAGATCGCGCCCTGTCGAAACGGAAGGAAACCGGACGACTGTAGAACTCGGGAGAGTCGGTGACACCCAGGACAGACTTAAATCCAACCCCGAACCTGCCGATGTCATCACCTTCCTTGTTCGGCATGTGAGAAAACATGAGTCCTTCGATTCCGCGCTCGTCTAAAGGTTTGCCATCATCGGCGCAGTAGAGAAAGTTCTCCGTCAGACGTACCAGGATAGCCTTGCCGTTCGGCGTCCGTCGCAGGGCGTCAGCGCTATTCTGAACGAGTTCAAAGAGCTGTCGATGAGCATATCCGCCATGGACCGTACTGAACTCAGCCCTGGCATGCTCGGTTATCAGCTTCGGCTGTTCCCGGTAAGACTTGAGGCTCTTTTCCGTTTCGTTGACGATAAACCTGCCAAGCTTCCCTTCGAGCCCAGTCCAATCCGGCTTACAGCCGAAAACGGGAAGAACCTGCTTGACATTTTTATTGTAAAACCTGCCACGTTCGCTATTCGAAAAGTCGTACTCGTCCTTCATTTTACTGTCTCGTACTGATGCCGCTCTTTGCGTGTGGCTCGACGGGCTGAGATGATGCGCACAAAAATATTTTCACCGTCCTTTTCAGAATAAGTATGAGAAACCACCAATAGACGTCCGTCCTGATCATAGCCCATGGTCATCCAACGCTCCTCAAACCCGCTATGACCCTTTTCTGTGAATGACCGCATGAAAGGGTCCTGAAACACAGTAGCAGCAAGGTCGAAACTGACATTGTGTTTTCTGAGATTACTCATTGAACCAATTGTTCGCAGTTATTCCCGGACATTTACACCGAGACTTGTCAGTGATTGTCATCTATCCGGTATACGTATGCTCAAATCTAAACCGCTACACATAAATCGCTAATTCTTATTGTAACCAAACTCACCCCGTGAAAGAAACACCTCCTTCCAATAAGTCTCTCTTTCAATTAATACTTTGTCATCTGTTTTCATTGGACGATATTCAAGTAGTGATAGTACGAAATTTTGCATCGCATATTGAGGCCCTTCTTTTTCTATTAGTTTCATAAGTTCATCATTCCATCCATGTCCTGTACCTAAATAACAACTCCATCGCGACCAAATACCGGAATCTCCGTAAGCAGAACCTACATATTTTCTTCCATTATTTCTATCCGTTACCACATAGACTCCCTTCACACTTTCCAATGCAGTTTTCCAGTCCGAGTTTTCGTTTTCAAATATCGGGGTTAATTTTCTGAATTCATGGTTGATATTTTCGTAACCTGGAAAAGCCTCTCCTGAATATGGCTGCTTTAGAATTTCTGAAATCGACATATTTTCTATATAGTCCTCCAGGTAAAACGCTCTTCCTCTTGGAACATTTTCTAATCTAACTTTCAATCTTCCGACGTAAACGGAATATTCATCCAATTCCTTAATTTCATAACTATGGCTATATGGAATCTTGTTATCTCTCAGGACTTCATAGATACCACCGAATAACCAAATACCAGTTTCGGTTTCGGGATAAAAGTTTATTAAAGAGAATATATATCTTCGCTTAAATTCACTTCTACCTCTCCTCCACCTGTTCCAATTTATCCATTCGTCTTTGTCGCTCACAAAAACGTCAAGCGGTTCGACTTCACCATTACACCGGGCAGTGTGGAGCTTGAAATTGTTTGGTTCATCAATATTGATTAAGTTTGAAACAGGGATATCACACATTCAGATTTCCTCTCCAGTATGGCGTTCAAAACTCGCCCCTGTCCCGCACTTGGAACGCCTCTTCAGCAACCATAAACCTGTTTTCCACCTGCAAAGATGTCTGATTTTCCTCTGCCTTGATGTGGAGCGGGGCTATTTCTGCACGTATGGCTTTGCCTTCCGCGGCGTCGGCTACCTTCAAGTCATAGGCCGTTTGCAAGTTCAACCAGAATTCCGGCGAAGTCTGTAAAAAGGTTGCCAGTCTCAGGGCGGTGTCCGGTGTAATTCCGCGCCGTTCACGCACGATGTCATTGATGCGTGGGGCATTGACTCTTAACGCCCTAGCCAAGGCGTTAGCCGTCATACCCGCAGGAATCAAAAATTCTTCCCTCAGAATTTCACCGGGATGTATGGGCCTCATTTTATTAATACTCATCTAATGCCTCCTAGTGGTAATCGGTGATTTCAACGTCGGTTGCTTCACCGTTCTCAAAGACAAAGCATAATCGCCATTGCCGGTTTATCCGTACACCCCACTGTCCTTCACGGTCACCCCCAAGTTTCTCTAAACGGTTGCCGGGCGGGAAACGCAAATCGTCAATACGAACAGCACTGTCTAGCATCTGTAATTTCCTCTCTGCCTGCTTCCGGAAAGCGCGAAACTGGTTCGGACAATGCCCGCCGACCAGGGCTTCCGTGCGCTTGCAGGCAAAGTGCTTAATCATGCAACAATGATATAACGAATGCCGTTAAACGTCAATCGTTAAAGAGGAGGCATTTCTTTTTGACAACAACATTTTTCTTCATCATTATGCCTTCATGCCTTGCAGGGAGTTATCAGCAATAATCCTGGCCGCGGGTGGGTCGAGCAGGTACGGCCAATGTAAACAACTGGTCGAAATAAACGGTTCCAGCCTGGTACGGCATGCCGTGGTCAAGCTCTCGTCGTTGTTTCCCCATGACAGGATCAGCGTTGTCGTCGGGGCCAGTTCAGAGGATGTGGCTCAGGCTGTCAGCGACCTGCCGGTTAATATCGTTGAAAACGAACACTGGCAACAGGGCCTGGCGTCCTCGCTCAGAGCAGGAATTAACAGCCTTGATCCGGGCTGCCGTGGGGTGATGGTTACCTTGTGCGACCAGGTCCTGGTCAATGAGGATCACCTGCGCCGACTGGCTGGCCTGTGGCTGGATAACCCTTCTGAAATCGTAGCAAGCGGCTATGCCGATACGCTGGGTACGCCGGCTGTGATTCCTGCTGAATTCTACCCGCAACTCCTGGCCCTGGAAGGTGATTCCGGGGCGAAATCCGTATTGAAAAATAACGCTGAACGGGTGACGGCCATCCCCATACCCGAAGCTGAGTTTGACCTCGATGTCCCGGACGACCTGGAAAAGCTGCAACAACTCAATATTTAGAGGTTTCCTTGTTTTCCGCTACTTCGGGAGATCGTGCTTTTTCCCTGCATAGGCCGCTTCCCAGTTTTCGCCGTCAAACTCCTCAACCGTAACGCTATCAATCTGCGCCCGGTCCAGGCAGTTGAGGTTGACGCTGTACCCCTCGGGAAAGGAGCGCGGCACGTAGAATGACTTGACGCCGCAGATCCCGCAGAAATAGTGCTGCGCGGTGCCGGTATTGAAGGTGTAGGTCGACAAGGCTTCCTCGCCCTGCAACAGCCGGAAGCGCGACCCGGGGACCTGGAAGTGCAGGAAACCGCTCAAACGGCAGATGGAACAATTGCAATTCCATACCGTTAATTCGCCAGGAGCATCTACCTCAAACCGGACTGCGCCGCAATGGCAGCCGCCCTTGTGGATTAACATATCTTTGCTCATATCATTTACCGCTACGGAAGTTATCAGTTACCTGCTATTTGTTCGACTTTTAGATAAACTGTCCATTTATGTCAACCGATATTTTCCACCCTGTCACGTCTGCCTGGTTCCACAGCGTATTTGATTGCCCGACGCCGGTGCAGGAGGACGCCTGGCCGGCGATCAGGCAGGGCCGGCATACCTTGATCGCGGCGCCGACCGGCAGCGGCAAGACCCTGGCCGCGTTTATGGCGGCCATAGACGACCTGGTACGCGAGGCGCTTGCCGGCGGGCTGGCTGACGAGACGTACATTCTGTATGTCTCCCCCCTGAAAGCCCTGTCCAACGATATCCAGAAGAACCTGCGGGAACCGCTGCAGGGGATCAGGGACATGGTGGACGCCCAGGGGTTGGCGGCGGTGGATATCCGCGCCCTGGTGCGTACCGGCGATACCTCGCAGACCGAGCGTGAACGCATGCGGCGGGTACCGCCCCACATCCTGGTCACCACCCCCGAATCTCTGTATATCCTGCTGACCAGCGGTTCCGGCAGGAAGCTGCTGCAAACGGTGCGTAATGTCATTATCGACGAGATCCATGCCCTGGCTCCAAACAAGCGGGGCGCGCATCTCGCCTTGTCGCTGGAACGGCTTGAAGCCCTGACGGAGCGCAAGCCTGTGCGCATCGGCCTGTCGGCGACACAACGGCCCATAGACGAAATAGCCCGGTTCCTGGTCGGGAACCGGACGGAACATTGCAACATCCTGGATCGCGGGCACGTCAGAGACATTGATATCGCGCTGCAACTCCCCGATTCACCACTGGAAGCCGTAATGGCTGGAGAGATCTGGCAGGAACTCTACCGGCGCCTGGCTGTCCTGATTGAACAACACAAGACCACGTTGATTTTCGTCAATACCCGGCGCCTGGCTGAACGGGCCGCCCGCAGCCTGGCTGAACGCATCGGGGAACAGTTCGTCACGGCCCATCACGGCAGTCTGGCCAGGGAGCATCGCCTGGACGCCGAGCAACGGCTGAAACGGGGTGAACTCAAGGCCCTGGTCGCGACCGCGTCGCTGGAACTGGGTATCGATATAGGAGACGTCGACCTCGTCTGCCAACTGGGCTCCCCGCGTTCCATCGCCGTCTTCCTGCAACGGGTCGGGCGTTCGGGTCACCGCCTGGGGGCCACCCCCAGGGGCCGCCTGTTTCCCCTCAGCCGGGACGACCTGGTTGAATGCGCGGCGTTGCTGGACGCGGTGCGGCGCGACGAACTGGACATGCTCAGGATGCCCGGCGGCCACCTGGACGTGCTGGCGCAACAACTGATAGCCGAGACAGCCTGTGGGGAATGGCAGGAGGACGAGTTGTTCCGGCAGTTCACGCGCGCCTGGCCCTACCGCAGCCTGACGCGCGGCAAGTTCACTGAATTGCTCGGTATGCTGGCGCAGGGGTTTTCAACCCGGCGCGGCAGGCAAAGCCGTTACATCCATCATGACACGGTCAACAAGCGTATCAGACCCAGGAAAGGCGCCAGGCTGGTTGCCGTGACCAACGGCGGCGTGATACCGGATCAATTTGATTATGACGTCGTGATGGAACCGGAAGACCATTTCATCGGCACATTGAACGAAGATTTTGCCTTTGAAAGCCTGCCCGGCGATATCTTTCAACTGGGCAATACCTCTTACCGTATCCTCAAGGTCGACCAGGGCAAAGTACGGGTAGCGGACGCCCAGGGCCAGCCTCCCAATATCCCCTTCTGGTTCGGCGAAGCGCCGGGCAGGTCGGATGAACTCAGCCGTTCGGTCTCCCGTTTACGCAAAATCATGGATGAAAAACTGGCCCTGGGCACGGACGCTGCTGTCCGCTGGTTGTCTGATGATCTAGGACTTGGCGAAGATGCGGCAAGCCAGTTGACCGATCACCTGGCCGGCGCCCGCGCCGCCCTGGGACGCATACCCACGGAACAGGATGTGGTGTTTGAGCGGTTTTTTGACGAAGCCGGGGACCAGCACCTGGTTTTACACAGCAGTTACGGCTCGCGTATCAACCGCGCCTGGGGCCTGGCCCTGCGCAAGCGCTTCTGCCGGCAGTTCAATTTTGAATTACAGGCCGCCGCGCTGGACGACAGCATCGTCATCTCACTGGGCGCGGTCCACAGTTTCCCCCTGGAGGACGTGACCCGGTACGTGAAATCCGCAAGCGTCAGGGACGCCGTCACCCAGGCGTTGCTGGCGACGCCCATGTTCCCTACGCACTGGCGCTGGAACGCAACAACGGCACTGGCCGTCAGGCGCAACAACAAGGGGCAGAAAGTGCCTGCACAGTTCCAGCGCAGCGACGCCGAAGACCTGGTGGCGGTGATTTTTCCGGACCAACTGGCCTGCCAGGATAACCTGGGAGGAGACAGGGAAATACCGCAGCACCCCCTGGTTGAACAGACCGTCAACGATTGCCTGCATGACCTGATGGACATCGACGGTCTGGAGAACATACTGAAGGAATTCGAGGAAGGGCGGGTGCGCTTTCATTGCCGCGACCTGGGCGGCCCTTCACCCCTGGCGCAGGAAATCCTGAATGCGCGCCCCTATGCGTTCCTGGATGACGCACCCGCAGAAGAACGCCGCACCAACGCGGTGATGGCAAGGCGCTTCAGGGACCCTGCCGATGCCGCGGACCTGGCGCGGTTGAGTCCGGACGCCATCTCCCGGGTCCGTAGTGAAGCCTGGCCGGACGTCAACAGCGCAGATGAACTGCACGATGCGCTGATGCTGACGGGTGTCATGACCGAACGTGAAGGCAGCGGTAACAAATCGGCAGGACAGCCGATTTGCACGGCGACAGCCGCCCGCAGGGTTGCGTCCAAGGATGGACGCAATGACAATCCGGTACAGGCAGATGGCCGCGTCTGGTTGTCCCGGCTGATAGAGGAGAGCCGCGCCGCGGTACTGCAGACCGGTAAACAGAAACTCTGGGTCTGCGCAGAACGTTTGCCGCAGGCTCTGGCGGTATACGCCGACGCGGATACGAATCAGGAAGGTTCTGCACTGGATTCCCGCTTTCACAGGAATGACCATGGTGAAGGATGGACCAAGGATACAGCCCTGGTTGAACTGGTCCGCTCCCGCCTGGAATGCAGCGGACCCGTGACGGAAGCGCAACTCGCTGAACTGTTCGAAGCAAGCAGGACTGAGATCGGCGCCGCCCTGCTGGCATTGCAGAATGAAGGTTATGCCATGCAGGGACAATTCAGGCCTGACGCCGGGGAAACGGAATGGTGTGAACGGGGTTTACTCGCGCGGATGCACCGCTACACCATCCGCTCCTTAAGAGAGGAGATTCAACCGGTATCAGTCGCACACTACATGCGCTTCCTGTTTACCTGGCACGGTATGGGGGAGGTCCGTCCCGAAGGGGACAACGCACTCCTGGCCGCATTGGAAAAGCTGGAGGGTTGTGCAATCCCTGCGGCTGCATGGGAAAAAGATATCCTGCCGGTACGGGTGAACGACTACTCGAGCGCGGCGCTGGACCGGTTGTGCGGCAGTGGGCATATCGTCTGGACCCGCCTGCTTACCGGCAGGTATAAACCGAAATGGGATGAGGTATCCGCCAACAAGACGATATTGTTGAGAAACACGCCCGTGATACTGGTGGCCCGGGAAAACCTGGGGGTATGGCAGCAATTGCAACCCGCGGAAGGGCCACAGGATCGCAAACTGTCTGCCGCAGCAGAAAAGACCCTGGCCTTTCTGCGTAGCCAGGGGGCTTCATTCTTTGTTGACCTGGTCCAGCAAACCGGCCTGTTGCGTACGCAGGTTGAAACCGCGCTGGCGGAACTGGCTGCCTGCGGGCTGATTACGTCCGACAGTTATGCAGGGCTGCGGGCACTGATCACACCGGCAAACAGGCGCCCTGCCTATGCACAGGGTAAACGCCGGCGCAGGAGGGCGTCGCTCATGAACAGCGTCGATGCCGCAGGGCGCTGGTCGGCGATACTTCCAACGGCCGGCGATCCTGAGCGGCGCCCTGCAAACGCCTGGCCGGGTACGGATGAAACTACTCTCACTGCTGTTGTCCATACCTTGCTGAAACGTTACGGAGTCCTGTTTCGCAAGGTGCTCGAGCGGGAGCCTGAGCTGCCCCCCTGGAGGGAACTGCTGTATGTCTGCCGGCGCCTGGAGGCGCAAGGCGAGATACGCGGCGGTTACTTTGTCGAAGGTTGTTCAGGGGAACAGTTCGCGCGCCCGGAGGCGGTCGCATTGTTGCGGAAACAAAAAAATGAACCGTGGGAACTGCCTGCTGCCGTCATCTCCGCAACCGATCCGTTGAACCTGATCGGCACCGTGTTGCCCGGCGAACGCGTCCCTGCCGTACACACCAACAGGATCCTGTTCCGGAACGGTTTGCCGGTTGCCAAACAACTGAACGGCGTGACCACCTGCCTGACTGAAGTTGAACCCGGCGCCCGCTGGGAAATCGACAACATGCTGACTCGAAGGCGAAATCCTGCCGGCTATGTCAACAAACCCCCTGCCGGCATGTCCTGAAAAGCAAGGCGGGACTTAACGTAATGGTCAGTCTTTAACATATTTTATCCGCAGATGAAATGAGTCTTTACACTAACTATTATTATAGTATATACTATATATAGTAACTATTTTCAGGAAGAATCATGTCAAAATATGCGCCTTTAACCGGTTACCTGTCCTCCTCCGGGATGGAATATATACCGATAACATTTTCACAAGTCGAGGAAGTAATCGGTGATAAATTACCGCGCTCGGCATTTGAATACCGTCCCTGGTGGTCCAATAATCCTTCCAACCATGTTAATGCTGAAGCATGGCTCAGCGCCGGATACAAGGCGTCAGAGGTAGATATGTCAGAACGCAAACTCGTGTTCAGGAAAGCGTTAGCGGGTGAACTTGCGGTAAAGCGTAATAAACAGATTGGTAAGGATCAGGGCGCGAGTCCGTATTCGCGCATATACGGCGCGCTCAAGGGAACAGTCTCGATTGCGCCGGGGGTTGACCTGACCCTGCCGACAGGGGAGAAATGGAACGCACAGCAATAGCCTGACATGGCGGATCACCTCCTTGATACCTGTGCGGCTATCTGGCTGATGAATGGCGACCCGCTGCAGGAACCGGCTGCGACAGAATTACCTCGGGCATTGGAACGCAATGAGCAACTAATCGTTTCTCCCATCACGGCATGGGAAATCGCGACACTATCGGCAAAGAAGAGAATTCAGTTGACGCTCAGGCCGGAAGTCTGGTTCAGGAGGTTATGCGGTTTACCGGGTGTAAGCCTGGCAGACTTGCCTCCTTCAGTACTCATTGCTTCGACGACCCTGCCAGGTGAACCACCTGCCGACCCGGCCGATAGAATTCTTATTGCGACTGCCCGGGAGTTCGATTATTCCCTGATCACACGCGACCGGCAGATCCTGGATTATGCGTTATCAGGCCATGTGCGGGCTATGGCGTGTTAATTTTTGTATAATATAGACGATTTAAAAGTTGTACTTGATGGTCCAGAGAGTTGACATAAACAGAGTAACATCAGATGAGTTTCAAAAGGGGTTTGCTTCTTACAAGGCTAAGACAACTGGATCAACAAGCGTTTTACGCTCATGAATTGCCTGAAGAGGTCATTAATGAACTGGGTACGGTGCCTATTCCGGAAGAAACCCACAAGTTTGATGACGAATATCATCGTACATAATCACTGATTGCAATAGAAACAATGACACCGGAAGTCGGCCTGGTCATTCGCCATATATAAAGACCGCCGCAAATAAGATTACAACCACGTACAGGGCGATAATTTCAATTATAGTTTCCTGATTTTCTCGATATGTTGATTGTCGTATTAAGATAACCAGACAGCCTTATTCGGTACTCTTTGTCTGATCTGGTTTGAAATATCTTTCAGACATTCCCAGGTTAAACACGCGAGCTGAGATGACTTCGGACATGGGAATCACTACTATGAAATCTTCAAAGCGCAGGTTCTCGGAAGCCGAGTTCTCTGAAATGAGAAAATCCTTGAAATAATCGCTGGTCAACCTCAGCTCCCGGGTTGTCTGATCTCGATAGCCGCTTGCCGTCGGGAGTATCTCCACATCCACTGTGCCATGGACAGCGAATGGACTTTGTACCACGTAACCAATGTAGCACTTATTACTTCGCAATGATATTTCGATCTGTGTGGCTTCTTCAAACGATCGGGCCATCAATAATTCAAGCCGGTCGCCCCGGTCCCAGGCAGCTTTACGAGCAGCTTTTTCCCTGTCACAAGCAAGATTCAGGATAAATGGTAATATGCCACCGAGCAAGGCGCTCAATACGCTTGTAGTCAGGCGCTTGTCTGGAACCTGTACAACCTCTTGAAATGATGTAAGGAAAGAACCGGTTGAATTGACTATCAAAAAGGCAATTACGAATAAAATACTTCCGGTAATTGCTGATTTGAAAAAGAGGTGATATCCCGTGTCACGTACAGCCTTGTACCGAGTGTGATAAAAAACTGTGAGGAACCAATATCCTCCGAGGATGGGCAGTAGCAATACTCCAAATTGCATTTGACCGACGCCTTTACAGACTTGTTTTAATCCCTTGGGGTTGCCAACTAAAGTTCCGTCTTTTCCGTCCAGTTGCGACTACTTCAATGGTTGCGCCGATATCATTCGGCTTGTACTTCTTCCCTTGACGGCTGTTGTTTTTGTTTTTCCCAAATATCGGCCATCTTTCTTAGCGTGTTTTGTACACGTTCGCTACGAACCAAATCTTCGACCTTCACATACCGCCGACCCATGCTGGTTACGTAAATCGGTACGTTATAATCGGACCTGGATTCTTTCATTACATTTCCTCTGAGTGCTGATCAAGTAATTATTTTATCCTTGGTTTGCGACAAACCCGAGCTCGAAAGTACAACGAGTATAGCATAACAAGCGGGCCACAGCGTACCTGCTCTGCCAAAAATCCGGACGGGCGCAGATTTTCAAGTCCTAAAAAATACCGGGTTCCTGAATTAAATCCGAACATAGATGAATTAAGTGCGACCTGATCCAGTTGGCTAATTCCTCCTCATTGAGACTGCTCCCGGCAAGTGCCAGAAATACACTGAGCATCTCCTGGTCACTCGCTTCAAGGCTCATGCCGTTAACCATAATAAACAATTCGCAGAGAACTGCAGCGGTGCGTTTGTTGCCATCGACGAAGGGGTGATTTTTCGCTATCCCATAAGCCAGTGAGGCAGCCAGCGCGGCTAGATCAGGGGAAGGGTCGCCATAGGCGTAAAGCTGTTGCGGCCTTGCCAGGGCGGATTGTAAAAGTGACTTATCTCTTATACCAGCGCTGCCGCCGTGTTCGGTAATTTGTCTTGCATGTACGGCAATAACGAGTTCTTCGCTGATCCAGACCGGTCCATGCTTCATTTGGCCAACTCACGAAGAAGATTTCGGCGCTTGCGCATAATATCTTCCGCAATCTCCATCTGCCGCTCAAATTCTTCGTCATACGGTGTGAGTTTGACGCCATCGGGTAATTCGACAGCGTAAAGTGAGTCCCCTTTGCCGACGCGAAGTTTCGCCAGCAGGTCTTTGGGTAAAACAACACCGGTCGAATTTCCGACTGTAGTGACTTTCAGGCGCATGAACAAACCTCCAAATTTATGTTATAACGTCAATTATAACAATCCAGAATTTGGAATCCAGTAAATCCCAATGCCAACGATGGGAATGGCGGTTACTGGAAGATGAGAACTCCGGGGCATTTCAGCGTCGATATTTTGATAATTTAAGGGTGGTGCGTAATGTGTTGTCAGGTAATGTCTATAATTTCCGTTAAAATAGCTGAAGGAGATTACACTATGTCTGAGCCGCTTTTCCTTTCTTTGAATTCTATTGAAGTTGCAAAACTGATTCGTACCGCACGACGTTCAGTATGTTTCGCAGCCCCTGGTATTCTTCAAGAACCTGCCAAGGCAATGGTGGACGTTGCTGCCCGGATTGGTCCGGAACTCGTCACCGTCTGCCTCGATTTCGATGAAAAGGTAATGAGAATGGGCTTCGGAGAAATGGAAGCAGTAAACTCTTTGCGTAAAGCCAATATTGAAGTGCGTACTGTTCATGGTATGCGGACGGGCCTCGTAATCGTTGACGGTGAGGGTTACATCTTTACGCCAACCGCTCTTTACCTGGAGGCCGAACACCGACCAATAGATGCGCCCAACGCCATGCGGCTCTCACAGGAACAAGCCAAAGAGGCCCTTGCAAGACTTTCTCCCGTCGCCAAGGCTATTGCCGCAGCGCACGCGGACACAGAAGAAGAACGAGAGCGGATATGCGAACAAGCTGTGGAGGTGCCTTCCGAACCGGTGGCGGACCAGGAGATCAAGGAAGTTGAAAGACGATTAACCGAAACCCCGCCCGTTCAGTTTGACATTGAGCGTCAGGTGCGAGTCTATAGTTCGTACCTGCAATATATCGAATTAGAGCTAAAGGGCGCAGCCTTACAACGCCGTCGACTGACTATCCCCCAAAGTGTTCTTGAGCTTGACGATAGCGAAGAATTACAAGACAGATTGCGAACGACGTTTGAAGTCATTGAGAAAAACAGCCATATTTCATGGTCATCGGAACGGCTGGAAAATAATCTTAATTGGATTCGTGACGACTTGACCAAAAAGCTCCCCAACGGCGCCGGCCGTATTGTGCTCAAATCTGAGAAGCCGCAGCTGGATAAAAGACTGGAAGAATTCAGAAACGAGCTGGAACAACACCGGGAGCTGGTATGGGAAGAACTGCGAGAAACAATGGAGAAAGCTCTGGAACAAATCGTAAAGTATTATCTCCCGAGAATTATGGAATCACCCCCGGACGACTTGTACTATCAAATTGGTCGCGATATGCCCGCGCCACCATCGATCGCGAGAGAGTGGCTTGACAGAAAACTCAAGCCTGTGTTCAAAAAAGCATTCGACAGATTGAAGTCTGATGTAGAGAAAATGCAGATCATTGTCCGGTATAAGGATGTTACGTACGAGACGCTGAATCGCGAGGATTTCTTGCAGTCAGTCCGAAAGGAATATCCGTACATCAACTGGGATCGAGCCCATGAGGAATATCGGGCGGCTGGTGAGAAAATATGATGTCAATATTCAATTCATCAAGTGCGAATCTACTACCCATTATCAACTTGCAATAACTCACTCAGCGGACGTATTCACCCTCACACCTGCCGGAAAGAACGGGCAAGGGCGGTTAATCCCCCTCCCCTTGACCTCCCCTGTTTCAGCGCCCCCGCCTTATGGCTTCCACGCCAATAGCTCCCTGAAGACAATCCTCCATCCTTACAGCACACAAGGCCGCCGCGACATTGCAGTCTGTAGCACTCTCAAAACCTTGCCAGTTTGCGCAGCTCACCATATCCGCCGCGCACTTCATAACGTCTACTACAATATCGCCCCCCTCCCTCGTGTATTCTACGTCATCTGTCCAATCCCAATCTTCCTCTTCGGCCCCCGCCGACCCGGCCAGAGCCAACAGTACGGCCAAGACAAGTATCAGATCTCTACCCATCAGATTTCCTCCAGCGTCAGGGGTTAAGTTGAACCGCACTGTATTCTTCTGGCGGCTGATTAATCATAGTTGCCAAGCGCCCCGCTGCCGCCTCGGCCCTGATTTTGTAGGTATCCAATCGCGCTGGATAGCGATGAATATAAACGGTTGCGCCAACTGGATCAACAAGCGGCTTACGCTCATGAATTGCCTGAAACGGTCATTAATGAACTGGGCACAGTACCCATTCCGGAAGAAAGCCACAGGTTTGATGACGAATATCATCACACATAATCGCTGATTGGGACAGAGACATTGACACCGAAAGTCGGCCTGGTTATTGGATGGCACGCAGAAATCAACAGAAACTTAGTCCAGTTCAAGAAAGGCAATATCTGCACTTTTTTCAACATCCTGAATAACGGACAGGTAGTTTTCCAAAAGAAAGCCGGCTAAACGGGGTGAAAGGTTTTCGTCAATGAGGAGTTTCACTTGGTTGCGCCACTTCGAATTTCCGTTCTCGGTCGGCGGCAAATGCCAAGCATGCTTTGATATCTTCTTGCTCTAAATCTGGAAAATCAGCCAGGATTTCCTGCTCTGTCATACCGGAAGCAAGATATTCGAGTACGTCATGGACAGCAATTCGTAAACCTCGAATACAGGGTTTGCCCCCGCGTTTTCCCGGTTCTGTCGTAATGCGCTCACGGTAAGACATGTATTCAGCCCGGTTGATATGTATATGGTGAAGCTCTGATGAGGTCAGAGGTTCAGAATTCATCTGCGTTAATCTGCGTCATCTGCGGATGAATAAGGTTTTACCCTCATCACACTGCCGACCTGTTCGGGCAATGGCAAAGAAGCGTGGCTTTGTTTGATCTCGGCCAGCCGGTCCAGGATCGGGGCCGGCATTTGCGTTACCCGTCTCCGGTTCATGTCCACGAACAGGCACAGCAGTTCACTGGTTGCGGCGAGGTAACCCTGTTCAGCGTGGTACATGCTGTGAAAATAATGGAAGCGTTTTGCATCGTAACCCAGCAACTGGGTAGTTACGTATACTTCATCACCTTCCTTCACCTCACGGATATAATTGACGTGCATTTCCGCAGTGAAGGCGGAGACGTTGCCGGCAGCCCTGTATTCGGCGGTCAAACCCATGAAATCAAAGAAATCATCAGTGGCGCGGTCAAACACCAGGACGTAGTAGGCTACGTTCATGTGGCCGTTGTAATCAATCCATTCAGGAACTATCAAACCCTTATACAGTTTAAGCGGTGCTGGAATCGACATGGGAAGTGTGAACCCGCAATGTCTCAATGCGGTGATGATAATAGTTGCAGGGAGAAATCTTTGTTTTGCTCAGGCAGGTCTGTTCTATATCTACAGCCACTTGATAAGGGCAGCAAAGGCAATAAACAGGGCGAGCATTTTCCAGATAATCCGATTTTCCTGATCTTTCAATTTCATATCCAGGTAATCCCTGGTTACTATATCTGCGCCGTGTTCATTCATGGCGGATACAATCGC
>JAPOQU010000097.1 GCA_026710545.1 Gammaproteobacteria bacterium
CAAAGGACGCCGGGCTGGAAATTGACCTGCGTCATTTCGATACACTCGATGCCACAGAACCGGAAGGTGTATCGGTCAGTGTCAACCTGGACCAGGACGGCAACGCTGAATTGATCCCAGCCTTTAAAGATATTTCTCCCGACGATGTAAAGTCACGTCTGCAACAGCTTAACAAAGAGGGTCAACAAAGTTTTCGGGTTAAGGGAAAGATACTGTTGATGGATGAAAAAAGACTAGCGGCTGTAGAGGAAATCATAAAAAAACGCCATATCTCAAAGGACCATGTTCCTGTTTTTTTCAAGACCCCCACTGCTTACCTGGATGCCTCACTTGTTGACCTTGATATGGGTTTTTCCTTACGGGTGCAAGGAGTTCAGGAATTCACACATGCCTATTTCGGTGAAACTGATGAAACTGGAATCAATTGGTTAGATTCTCATACAGAAGCCATTTTTGCACCTTCCAATATTGCCCGGATTATCAATGACGAAGAAACTCTCCAGAGATTTGAAGACAAAGTAGATGCAGCCTGGAAGACGGGTGCTGGCCAATGTATCTTCGATAAAAATTTATTCGATATAAGTGATAAAGAAACTATACAAAAAGTAATAGCCGAAACGCGAAAAAAGATCACTGAATGCCAACAAGAAACAATCACGGATGAGGCCAAAGCAGATGAAGAAGATAAAAAAGTAAGTGTTGCAATCGAAATTGCCAAAAATGATATAGACAGGGATTTTGGCGATGAGCAGAAAATCGATGATGTTCTTTATCGGGATGAACCCGATTGGCAGATATACAAACGTCAACCTTTCAAATATCAGGACCGCGGTATTAGGTGGATACTCGGTCTATCGTGCCATACGTTTGTAATTGAGTCTGAAGATTTGGGTAAGTTCGGCAGCTTGTTAGCGGATGATATGGGTCTCGGAAAAACTTATATGTCGTTAGTAGCCGTAAATGAATATTTAAAACAGGCTGAGGGCAAAAATGTTGAAAAAGAACCTGGGCCAGTTCTTGTTGTAGCGCCGTTGGGCTTATTGGATAACTGGAAAGATGAAGTGGAGAAGACTTTTTCAGATAGCCCCTTCAACTCCATCATCAGACTCCAGGCAGACGCTGATTTAAAACAGTATCGCTTACAAGGTACCAGAAGAGAAACCATACAAAATCTCGATGTTGAATTGGAAGAGATTCGGTATGCACTGAAAGTAGGGAAAGAATTTGGGGTCGAAAGATTAGACCTTCCAAAAAGGCTTGTCCTCACTACTTACCAGACATTACGTGACTACCAGTTTTCACTTGCCCGCATAGATTGGTCTATTATCATTTTCGACGAAGCTCAAAACATCAAAAATCCGAATTCCTTATCAACCGTGGCAGCTAAAGCATTAAAAGCCCGCTTTAAGCTCATTGCCACCGGTACACCTGTAGAAAATAGTCTTGCTGATTTCTGGTGTTTGATGGATACCGCAAAACCGGGGCATCTTGGTGCATATCAAGACTTTCGCGCAAATTATATTAAACCAATCTTACAAGCAGAAGATGAAGACAAGCCAAAGGTTCGGCTTGGCATAGGCAGGCGATTGCGTAACGACGTGGGAGCATTAATGCTGCGCCGTATAAAAGAAGAACAATTGGAAGGGCTACCAGAAAAGACCATTTTTACCGGAGGACGTGAGAGCCAATATTCAGAGCACATGGATGTTTTACATTGCACGATGACTGAAAGGCAGTGCCAAAGCTATGACACAATTATCCAGCTCGTTAAAGAACAGCAGGACTCTGGCGAGGCAGGTAATCCAATCTTATCCGGTTTGCATCGACTGAGAGATGTATCTCTGCATCCTGGTCTGGTCGAAGGCGATGGCTTGCCAACACCGACCAACAGGCACAATGCGCTGGAAATCATCAATGAATCTGGGAAACTGCAGGGGTTGATAAAGCTGCTATATAAAATTCAAGAGCGGCAGGAAAAGGTCATTATTTTTGTCATTAACAGGAACCTACAGGCCTTCTTGAAAGCAGCCTTGGCGAATATATTTGATCGGCAAATATCTGTCATCAATGGAGACACCAAAGCGGTAGCCAAAAAACAAAGCGATCAAACACGCCGGTCTCTGATAGCTGATTTTGAACAAGAGCAGGGTTTTAACATTATCATTATGTCTCCCCTGGCAGCAGGCACGGGTTTGACAATAGTAGGTGCAAATAATGTCGTTCATCTGGAGAGACATTGGAATCCTGCAAAAGAAGCGCAGGCCACAGACCGCGTTTATCGTATAGGGCAAAAAAAAGCCGTCAATGTTTATATACCTGTATTGCATCATCCGGTAGGAGATGTAACCTCATTTGACCTTAATCTTGACCAGTTGTTAAGCAAGAAAACCGCCCTGAAAGATGCCGTAATTACCCCGGAGGAAGTTGACCCGCAGGTTCTAGGCAATAAACTTTTTGGTGACAACCAACCAACTGGAGATGCATCCTCACACGTATATATTCCAGATGATCTGAAAAACTTGTCCTGGCAAAATTTTGAGGCGTTTATTGCAGAACTTCTAAGGCGACATTACAAAGGTGAGGTAATGTTGACTAAGGATGGAGCTGATAAGGGTGCAGATGTGGTTGTTAAGGGCATCAAAAATGTACTTGTACAAGTTAAGCATGTAACGGATGGAAGATTGAATTCAGAGATGCCGTTAAGAGAGATATTCGCTGCAAAACAGCTGTATGTCCAAGCAACCGGCATTCAATTCGATGAACTTATTGTTGCAACCAACGCAAATAAGATTTCACGTCGCGTTCGTGATCAGAAAGATACATATAACGTCAAATTATGGGACTTCAAATACATAAAGAACCTCATGGTTCAACATCAGATAAGCGAAAAGGATGTGTTATTGCGCCTTGGCAAAAAGAGGCTCGTTGTATAGAGCGTGTTCTATGTATGATTTGTCATCAGGGATATACAGAGGACCATCTTGACGAATGACTGACTATGTGTAACCGGCGGTTTATGCAGAAATATTTACAGTCCCTCTAGCCATGTTGCCCATGAAGCCTAAAAGAGATGATTTACACTTGCCTGATCCCGATAGTAAAGGGATGGTGTTTGTGCGGCTCAGTAAACCTTCACCGACCATCGTATTCGAGACATATTGGCGCTTCGCTTCTGAGCGTCAATTGATATTCTCTCGGCGCATATCAGGCAAGTCAGCACCTTGGACGACCGACACTATTCTCAATTCTTATAAATTCACAAATGCCTTCCGAGCATCAGACCGAACCAGCCAATATCTAATTGGCAACGTTATCTATAAAGGACCGTGTTCACTAACCAATACAGTCTTTCGCACGTTGTTGTTCAAATTATTCAACAACATTGAGACGTGGGAATTGTTAATTGAAAGACTAGGTCGCATCCGCTATGAAGACTTTGACTGGCAACGTTGCGATGAAGTACTTACTACTGTACAAACTGCAGGGAGGCGAATCTATTCTCCCGCCTATATCATGCCTACCAGTCAAGGTGTAAAAGGTGATCGTAAACACAGGACGCATCTTGCACTGCTCCGATATATGATGTCTGACGATTTACCAAACCGAATTCAGAACTCGAAAACGATGCAAGAAGCATTTGAAATTCTTCGTGCATATCCCGGTATCGGGCCCTTCCTTGCTTATCAGTTCGTAATTGATCTCAACTATTCTGACCATTTCAACTTTAGCGAAATGGAATTCGTCGTTCCTGGGCCTGGTGCCCGCGACGGTCTGAAGAAATGTTTTAGTGATATCGGTGATTATTCAGAGGAAGAGGTAATCCGTTGGGTTGCTGAAAACCAAGAAGATGCGTTTGCAAAACGCGGACTCCCTGCCTGCTCTTTGTGGGGTCGACCATTGCAAATGATCGATTGCCAAAATTTGTTTTGTGAGGTTGATAAATATGCACGTATTGCGCACCCTGATATCGTAGGTCACAGTAAACGTACTCGTATCAAACAAAGATTTCGCCCCAAGCCCAATTATTTTTCTCCTTGGTATCCACCTAAATGGGAATTAAATGACAGAATCACCAAAACCCTGCCTGATGCGGGATTACACGAGCGTCTTTTGGATGCCTCCGGGTGAGGAATCAATCCCCAGCGCATCGTAGATCGCCTGCTGTGGCGGCTCGGCGAGGGTGGCCTTGCGCACGTGCAGGGTGCGCCCGTCGGTACGGCGGAAGGTCGCGGTGATGCGTTGTTGTCCTTCGAGGATGCGTCGCAGGGTGGTCCAACTGGCGTGCTCGCCGGTGCGTCGCAGGCGGGTGCGGATCACCTGCACCAGTTGGTAGGCGATGACGGTGATGAACAGGTGGCCTTCGGCGCGGAGGGGCTTGTGGTGGTAGATGGGACGCAGGCCGAGTTCGGATTTCAGCGCGCGGAACACGGCTTCGACATCGGTGAGCATGAAGCAGGTGCGCCAGAGGGTGTCCTCGTCCCAGTCGGTTTCGCTGCTGCGCAGGCAGTACACGCCGGGGTGGGTCATCATGGAGCCGGGTCGGGCGTGGCGGGTGAAGCGCACGGCGGTGGCGCGCTGGCCGGTGGGGTCGGTGTCCACGGTGATGTCGTAATGCTGGGCGATGCCGTGGCTGTTTTCCTTGAGTCGTCCGATGCGCTGGTGGACCTGGTCGATGCGTTTGCGGGTGCGCGGTTTGGCGAGGCCCTCGGAGAGTTGGGTGAGGGCGGTCTCGAAGCGTTGGGCGAAGCGCTCGGCGATGCCCTGTTCCTTGGCGGCGCGGGCCTCGGAGTAGCAGTACAGGCGCACTTCCTGAGCGTCCTCATCGAGCACGCGTTGCAGTTGCACGCCGTGGCCTGAGGCGGTGTCGAGGCGCACCGCGCCCTCGGGGTCGAACTGCCGGGTACGTTCGCGGCTGACCACCAGGTAGCGGTAGCCCTGCTTGCGCAGCCAGGCCAGGCGCTCCCCGGTGGCGATGCCGCGGTCCATCACCACCAGGGCGCCCGGCGGCGTGTCCAGGGCGTTGAGCATCCCGGCCAGGGTGTGGTGTTCGCGCACGTTGCCGGCGAACACCTGTGAGCGGCGCACGAAGCCGCTGGCGTCGAGCGCCAGTCCCAGGGTCAGCAGCGGGCAGTCGGTGCGTTTGTCCTTGGAGTGGCCGCGGCGCGCCTGGGGCTGGTGGGCGGCCTCGCCCTCGAAGTAGGTATTGCTGAGGTCGTAGAGAGTGATGGTGGGCGCCAGCGTGAACAGGTCCAGGGCCTGTTGGAACAGATGTTTCTCGATCGCCTCCCGGTGCGCCATGAGCGCATCGGAGGCGCGATACAGGCGCATGGGGCCCAGGGTGTCGAACGAGACGCCGAGCAACTCGTCCAGGGCGCTGCGCTCGCGCAGCCAGCGGCGGGCGGCGCGCTCGGAGCCGGGTTGTGCCAGGCGGGCGACGATGGCGCCGACGGCGGCGGCGCGCAGGGAGGGGCCGAGGCCCAAGGTCTTGAGCAACTCGCGCAGGCCGAGCTGGTCCAGGGCCCACAGGGCCACCTGTTCCACGCCGACGGTGCGGGGGCGCAGCAGGGCCAGCGAGTTGACGTCCACGGCCTGGACGTCGGGGGCGCGGTGCGCGGCAGGAGCGCCGCGGGGTGCCCGGGCGAGCAGTTGGGCGGCAATGCGTTGGGCGTGTTCCTCCAGCGCGGCGGGGGTATCGGGTGAGAGGGGCAGCTGGCCGGCCAGGATGTCTTCGATGCGTTGACACAGGCGCGGCCAGTCCGGCGGGGCGATCTCGAAGTGGCGTCCGAGGTTGAGCAGGGTGCGTTGTTGCACTTTGGTCCCGGTGCGCTCGGAGCGCACCAGGCGGAAGGTGACATAGTCCTCGTTATGGCTGCGGGTACGGGTACGCCGGATGAACATGGGGGGAGTGTAGCGGCGCGGCGCACCTGTGTCAATGGAAATATTGAAAATATGGCACTACATTGGCCAGACACCCCACCGACATACCAAAAATCAATCAGTTACGTGCGAACATCAGCGATTTTACGCCAAATCAGGGCTTTGGGTGGTAAACTTGGGTTAGCGTTTTGCGCAATATTTTTCCTATCGATTGATAAGCATAGACGATGATGACAAACATGAAGCATGAACATGAATTTCTTGAACGCATAACTGCGTCCGTAGATATTTTCGGTGGCAAACCCGTCATTCGCGGTATGCGCATACCCGGGGAGCGCGTCCCCGGCAAGCGGTCTATGGATTCATAGATGGCGGGTTCTCAGGCTCCTCCCCGGGCAAGCTGCCGAAGCCCGCAATCTCGCCATGGTGAGCAATCTCTGTCAACTTCAAGGTGCATCCTGCCATTCAGAAAGCGCCGCCAACTCGTTGGCATGTTGTCTTTGCATATCGCGCCGTTCGTTCTCATCAGACAGGTTAAGAAAAATATCGGCGTGGTATGGGTTAATCCCGTCAGGAGTTGCCTGTACGGTTCTTCCGTTTGATGCTGCCTCACTTACTTTCATGATTGCCCATCCATAAAAACTTTTAGGAGGTTCCCTGTTTTGTCCTCTCTCTTTTGAGAGTTCAGCCAGGATGTCCTGCGATACGTGGTCCATCCTGTCCACAGAGATCGAATCTGCTTGCAGACGTTCAAGAAAAACATCAGGAATGACTATGCCTTTCAGCCTGGCGCGCTTGGCAACCCTGTTTGAGAACACGCTTCTGCCTATATTCTCGGAATCCCTGAGGTCTGGAAGTTGCACACTTAAAAGCTGGAAAATATCGGTCTCTTTAATGCCCGTAGCTGCTCTTTCACGAATTCGTCCGGAATTTCGGAAGAATCCTCGTAGCGGGCGCGACGATTTTTCCCCTTGATACAGGAAAAACAAGCAGCATCACCATCATTTCCCACCAGGATCAAGACAGAAGAAGGCCCTAAAGGTGACTTGAAATAAATCGCGATCTCACCGTCCATAGTCGGATAGAGCGTCGGCGCGATCGGGTGTGCCGATAACGCATAGATAATCTTCCTTGCCTTCTTCTTAGTCTCGGCGTTAATCTCCGGCAATGATTCTTCAACCACTTCCTGATCTATATGCTCCAACTCATCTATCGCGGCCGCAATCCATATATTACCGGCTTCATCTCCCAGTCTTTTATGAGGGGTTGATTGCTGCCAACGGCCAGGTTGTTTTTCAGTTGAGAGGGGTCGGCTTAAAGGCCGAATGCTGTTGCCTGATAATCCCGAGCGGTTAAAAGACGACCGGGAAAATTCTGGCTGCTGTATTATACGGAAGAATGACTGCGAAGTTTGACTGGTATTCTCCCGTACTCGCCTATTCCTTCCATCGTTGTAAATGACGGGCTGCATCACTATTATTCTCTCAGTGGTATTTCAGGCCAACCGATTGGTCGGCCAAGTCATAAATTCGTTCTACCAACTCTTTTTGAGTTTCAAAGGCTGTAACCTCATGTGACGAAACAGAGATATGTGTGGATACGAACAGTCCGTTATCCAGTAACTCGGACTTTTCGACTGTTCTGCGCAGGGTCCAGTGTCTATCCTTATCCGAGAGTACGATTTTTACGGATGGCTGGTATTCTACCGTTTCCTCTTTCCCGGCTATATCAGCAGGTTGTTCCAACGCAAACTGGTTGAGATACACCTCAGCCCTTCCATCGTTGACTATTGCAACATGCCGGTCGGAAACAAGATAAAAGTGGTTTCTGGTATAACCGCCGATGTCTTTTGACAACATGTCTAATGAGCGTCGAATTATTTCAATTACGATTTCATTATCAATTTCAATAAACTCCACGAAATTCAATTGCAGAGTATCGGGATTAAGGACAATCGTGCTTCGCCCGCCAAATATACGATATTTACAGTAAGATTCTCCAAGTTCACCGGCCCGGCTTGAACTGAAATCCTGTGGACGGACTGGCAGTAACTCACTGAATTCCCGGTTGATTGCAGTGATAAATCTTTCTTCTGCCGAGGGCCATCCGGTGATAAACGGGCTAAGTTCGAAAGTTACAGAGAGATCTTCCCTCTCAGGATTTTGCAAAAGAACTTCCATGGGTTTAAATTCTATAACATTAATAAGAATATTTTCGGAATTTCCTGGTTTGAGATCCTGACCTGGCCGAGCCAGGTTAAGTGCTGAGGGCGGCTCTGACGCGATCCCGGGTAAACGGCATGTGGCGCAAGCGCCTGCCCGTTTGGGGAAAAGCCGTTGTTCCCGGCAGGAGACAGGTCCGGGCCGGCGTTACCGCATCCGGGCAGTGATCCGACGGCAAAACCGACGGTCAGGCCGCTGCTGAATTTAAGGAACTGCCGGCGACTGGTGTTGATAGTGCCCGACATGTTTTGAGGATGAGCCGTATTGGAGCATTAACAGTTAAAACATAAAGTCAGAATTATCCAGGTTGCTCATATCAAAATCCGACAGGATGATGGTGGTCAGGTAGTCGGTACCGGACACCTCTATACGCACATTGTCCCCGCGACTTACTATGTCAAGATCGTCCATGGAGTTGATATCGGTAAATTCCGTCAGGTCAATCACATCCTCACCGTCAGTAAAGTCCTGTATTGTGCCACCCCCTATGTCACTCGGGAAGAACCGGAATATGTCATCGTCCGGCCCGCCGTGCAGCACATCCATATGATCACCATCGGCAATTAACGTATCCTCCCCGGGACCTCCCCTGAGCCTGTCATTCCCTTCCCCTCCGGTCAGAATATCGTTACCCCTGCCCCCGAATATCCTGTCGTCTCCATTACCGCCGTACATCATGTCGTCGCCACCTGCAGGCCCGCCATACAATACATCGTCGCCATCTTCCCCTTTCATTATGTTGTCTTCGCCATCCCCGGCCAGGACGTCGTTGTATGGACTGCCGATAAGATGTTCAATACCAGTCAGTGTGTCTCCCTCGGCGTCACCGAATTTGACCGCGGCCGCGTTATGCAGGCGCACCAGGACAGCGACGGCGGAATTCTGGTAAGAAGCGGTATCAGACCCCGGCCCGCCGTCGAGCATGTCGGCGCCGGGACCGCCGTCGAGCGTGTCATCGCCGGGGCCGCCATTGATTATGTCGGCGCCTGCACCGCCGTTGAGTATGTCATTGCCCTCATCGCCATTGAGCGTGTCGGCGCCGGCGTTGCCGTTAACCGTATCGTTACCCGCAAGCGCGTTGATAACGTCGTCGCTGTCGAGGCCGTCTACGGTATCGTCGCCGGAGGTAACAGTGAAAGTAGCGGCGTCCGGCAAGTCAAATGTTACCGACACTACCTGACCGAGAACTTCAATGCTGGCGGTAAGGCGTGTGGCTGATTCATACTCAAGCTCAACCGTATACTCGTCGTCATTATCCAGGGTTAATACGAGCGTCGCCGCATTCGGCCCGGTCTTCTCGTAGGTGTAGCTGCCGGTATTCACCGTTCCGTCCCGGTCTAGCACTACACTATTGCCAGACGTAAACTCCAGGGAAATGACCAAGCTCAGTACTTCTAGCTCAATTATTTCCCCGGACAGCGACGAAAAGAACCCGTCTCCATCTTCCGGCGCAAACCCGTTCATCTCATGATTAGACATGCTTTTTCTCCACGCTGATTATCATTCGGTATCATGATACATTATTCCCGGCTAAGCGCCCATCTTCAACCTGAAATGCGCCGGCGGGTTATTCTGCAATATCCTGCTGACCAGCAGCATTGCCGCGATACTGATGAAGGCAGATGCCGAGAAGCTGATGAATGACAGGTCGTACGACCCTGTTTTTTCCAGCAGGTACCCGCCCAAGTAGGTCGCCAGGATCGAGCCGCCGTAGCCGAAGGAAAATATCACGCCCAGCGCCTTGCCTGAACTGTGCGAAGGCACGATGATCGCGGCAATACTCATTATGGTGACGATGACCTGCGAGTGTCCCCAGGTGATCACCGTGATAACGGCAACAGTCAGCCATAACGGCATGTGTGAGGACAGCATTAACGCGAGAATGCATCCCCCCGCCATAACGCCGCCTGAGATACACAACCAGGTTATGCGGCGCAGGTTCGTGCACAGGAAGCCGGTAATGATCGATGCCGGGATGGCGGCGATGCCGAACATGGTGGCGCCGGCGCCGATTTCCGCCGGTGAATACCTGTAAACCTCTTCCAGGTAAACCGGGACCCAGGTAAGCACCCCGTAGAGCTCGATGAACAGGATAAAGGTGCCGAACGCCAGGAGCATGACAGAGGGGTTGCGCAACAGGTCGATGATGGGAATGGACTCTTCGCCATCCCCGGTTTTATGCGGCGCGGCCGTATCCGGCAAATTCTTCAACAAGGGGATGGAGACCAGGAACAGCAGCAAAAACGAGAACGAATAGATGCGCGCCGTCCAGCGCCAGCCCAGCGAGTCGGCCAGTATCGGCGTCATGAATAATGCCAGGGCGATACCGACGTTAAGCGAACCGTTTATGTAACCGATGCCCTTGCCCACACTTTCCGGCGCCATGTACTTGGGAATGGAATCGACCGCCGCGATAAATATGACGGCAATACCGATTGAAACCAGCACCCTCAGCACCAGCAGGACGTAATAGTTGCTGCCGAACGTCCCCAGCGCGCCGAGCACGCCGACACAGAGCAGGCAAGCGGAGATAACGGTCACCGACCCCAGCCTGTCCGTTACCGAACCGGCAGGCAGGCTGGCAAGGCACCTGACCACAGCGTAGGCGGTCATGAAAATACCTGCCTGCGCATAGCTGATCTGCAGTTCATCGACCAGTACCGGGATCATCGAAGGTATTTCGAATATCTTGACGAACGCAATCAGGATGGCGATGTTTACGAACCAGATGATCTTCATGGAAATGATCTGCTTATCATGTGTGGCAATATCTGCTGAAACCCGGTGCAGGTGCGTCAGGTATTCAACGCATTGCTGACGCGCTCCCGGGTAAACGGCATATGCCGCAGGCGCTTGCCCGTCAACTGCTCGAACGCGTTGGCGATGGCGGGCGCGAGCAGCACCGCGCCGGTCTGCCCTACTGCAGTCGGCTCATCCCCGCCGGGCAGTATTTCCATGTGCACCCGCGGCGTCTCCGCCATGGCCGGCAGCGGATAGTCATCGAAGTTCGCCTGTTGCACGCGCCCGTTCCTGAACGTGATACGCTCCGTAAGGGCGTTGCCCAGGCCGTAAACCACCGCGCCCATCACCTGCGCCCGTATGTTGTCCGGTTGTACGGCGATGCCGGGGTCGATGGCTACCCAGACGTCGTGGACCCTGATCCGGTCTTGCTCAAGCGACATGTCAACCACACCGGCGATCAAGGTATGGTGGTATTCCGCAAATGCGATGCCCAGTTCATGACCGTTTTCCCCGGACCTGCCCCAGGATGACATGGTCGCTACCGCGTCCAGCACGCGCTGCGCCCTGGGCGACGTGTTCAAATGCCGCATCCTGAACTCCAGTACGTCGGTATTCTGCTGCCTGGCAACCTCGTCGACAAACGATTCCACGGCAAATTTGTTGGGCGTAAAGCCGACCGCCATGACGGAAAACGTCCTGATCCCGGGTTCGACCGGCAGGTGCTCCACCAACTGGTGCGGGAAGGCATATTCCAGGTGGTCGGTGCCCGGCATGGATATCACCGGCCGCCGGTCGATGGATTCGTAGATCCCGGGCTCTGCAGTGGTCAACGGTTCCTGTACCGCGACCCGGTGGTGCCAGGCCTCGATACTGCCCTGCACATCCAGGCAAGCCCGTAAAAAATGGCCGGAAGCGGGCTTGAACCAGCCCGCGGCAAAGTCATCTTCCCGGCTCCAGGTGAGCTTGACCGGTTCGCCCGTCTGTTTCGACAACCAGGCCGCATCGTCGACAAAATCCATCTCGCTGATGCTGCGCCGGCCAAAACCGCCGCCGAGCATGGCCCGGTGCAGTTTCACCCGGCTTTCATCCACCCCGGTCGCTTTTGCAATGGCCTTGATGGTATATACCGGCGCCTGGGTCCCGACCCAGGCTTCGACCTCGCGGCCGCCGTCCTTTACCCAGACCACGGAGTTGAGCGGCTCCAGTTGGCCGTGGTAGACGTAGTCGGACTGGTAAGCCCTTTCGATAACCGTTTCGGCCGAACCCAGTACCGGCACTGCGTCTCCCTGTTGATTCCATATCTCACCCTTCCGGACCAGGTCGCGAGCCAGTTCGTCATGCTGCCTGATCGCCGTGTCGCTATCGAACGCGTCGACCTCACCGGCCGGAGTCCAGTCCACCTGCAACCGGCGCCGGGCCTTGAGTGCGGCAACAGTATTATCGGCCGCTACCACCACGCTACGGTCCCGTTTATACACGGCCCTCACACCGGGGACGCTACGAGCCTGCGCGTCATCAACGGTAACCGGTCCGGCCCCCATGACAGGCGCGCGTACCGCAGTGGCATAAACCATGCCCGGCAGGCGTTCGTTGATGGAGTAGCCGGATACCCCCGATAGCTTATCGGGTATATCCCGGCGCGGTATGGAATGCCCTATCAAGCGGAAATCCGCCGGGTCCTTCAGGTCCGCGTCAGTTATCCCCGGTTCCTTGTCCGGCAAACTGCCGAACCCTGCAATCTCGCCGTACGTCAACCTGCGCCCGGTCTGTTTATGGATGACCGTACTCGGTTCCGTTGCCAACTCGCCGACGGGAACCTGCCACTTCTGCGCCGCATTCAGCAGCAGTATATGACGGGTCTGGGCGCCGAAATGACGCAACTGCCGGTAGTAGCCGGACACCGCCGTGCTCGCGGCGGTATAAATCAGGCCGAAAAATCCCGGGTTGCCGTAAAGCTCCGGATCCGATGGCGACATTTCGATGCGCACGTCGTCCCAGTCGGCGTCCAGTTCCTCGGCGAATATGACCGGCAAGGCAGTACTCGAACCCTGGCCCAGTTCATCCACGGGAGAGAAAATCGTGATGCTGCCGTCAGCGGCGATATTGACCCAGGCGTTGGGAGTGAAGCTGTTTTGTCCGCCGGCAGACCGGCTGCTGCCGGGATTGCCGCACCCGGGCAACGAACCGACGGCAAAGCCGACGGTGAGGCCGGCGCTTGTTTTAAGAAAATGTCGGCGACTGCTGCTCATCGTTGCTGACAAGTTCTCACTACCGGTTTGCGGCCCTGCTTTCGGCAACCAGGCACAGTATTTCAAACAGCATCTGTTTGCCGACCTGCGGCGTGTTGGTCGTGGTGTCGTACTGGGGTGCGACCTCAACCAGGTCGCCGCCCACAAAGCGCAAGCCGCGCAACCCCCTGAGAAGCTGTATCGCATCTGCAGTGGTCAAGCCGCCGATTTCGGGCGTGCCGGTGCCGGGGGCATAGACCGGGTCCAGGCCGTCCACGTCGAAGCTGACGTAAGCAGGGCCGTCGCCCAGCACCTCGCGGGTCTTTTCGATGACCGCGTTGACGCCCATTGCATGAAATTCCTGCACCGGGATCACCGTCATGCCCGAATCGTATGAGAATTCCCAGAATACCTCGGCTGCGCCCCTGATGCCGACCTGCACACAGCGCTCGGGGTCCAGCACCCCATCCAGCACCGCATGGCGAAACGGGCCGCCGTGGTGAAATTTGTGGTCTTCCAGCGCCCCCATGGTGTCGCAGTGGGCGTCGACGTGGATCATGCCCAGCGGTTCGTCCCGGCCGACCGCTTTCATGATGGGATACGTCACGGAGTGATCGCCCCCTGCCGATACCGGCATGACTCCCGCATCCATGACCTTGTGGTAATACTGCTCTATGGTGCGGATACCCTCGTCCAGGCTGAAACCGTGCAAGGGCACGTCGCCGATGTCGGCGATCGTGCAGAGGTCAAACGGGTTGACCCTGGTCTGGTGGTTGAACGGACCGACCGCCATGGAGATGTTACGTATGGAACGCGGGCCGAAACGCGCCCCGGTCCGGTGGACAACGCCGGCGTCGAAAGGCACGCCGACCAGGGCGATGTCCAGTCCTTCCGGCGTCTCTTTGTAGGGAGCGTCACACAAGGTGGCGATGCCGGTAAGCATATCGGTGCCCCCGAGCATGGCTTTTGCATGTTCGGGATCGTCCACCTCGTAATGAGGCTGGTCCCGGTACTTGCTGCGCAGCGCTGCTAGTTTTTCCTGGTCCATATCACTCTCCCGGAAGTGTCGGTTACCCTGCTCATCGGGGACAGATTTCAAATCTGTCCCCTGTTCTTCTGATCAATTATAGATTGCCGGTGCTGCCGGGGTTTACCCGGTCAAAAATAATGACGGCCAACAGCACCGCCGGCCACTGTATCCATGCTATCGCAGCATACCCCGTCTGTTCTATCAGGTACGCACCGAAAACAGGACCCAGTGCGGTACTGATAACCAATACCCCGCCGGCAATGGCAGCCCAGCGGCCTTTGTCATCGATGCCCGCCGCCAGGGTCAGCATCAGGGGTACCATTATAATGAACAGCACAGTCTCAAAAAAGGCAACCGTTCCCAGCACGATAACAGAGTCAGTCCAGACTGCCAGCGTAATCGTCACGGCATGCAAAATCGACACTGCACACAGTCCCCTCACCAGACCGAACCTGCCGGCTACCGGCGCAGCAAGCAGTCCACCGATAATACCGGCAACCTGTACCGCGGCAATGATGCGACCGGTTTCAGCCGGACTGGCATCGATCTGCACAGCCAGGCGTTCCAGAAAAGCGTAATACGCCATCATGCTGATAGCGATGACAATCATGCCGACCATCAGCATAGTTCCGGCGCGGATACTGTCCGAAGGTAGTGACAGCGACGCCGGCGCATTGCCGTGATCCGGAATGAACCAGAGCAATGGCAGAAATACCAGCAACGTCAGCGCCAGGGCTCCAAACACCATGTCGTACGTGACCAGGTCGTTGCTCTCCGTAATGACGACAGCCAGGATGGCGGTGAAGGTGTAGCCTGCCGCCCAGGCCAGCCCGTACAGCCGGTCCGGCGCACGCGCCTGCGCAATCGCGGCGTTGACCGCTGCCGCCAGGCAACCACAGCCCATCCCTGCCGCAATGCGCCATGGATACAGTTCGGCCAGGCCGGTTGCCGTTGCCGAGAAGGCATGCCCCAAGAGCAACAGGATGCCTCCCGCCAGGGCCAGCAGCCGGTACGGTATCCTGACACTGACGGGCGCCACCAGGATGCTGGTAATACCCATAACAAGAAATTCGACGGTTACCAGGGCGCCTACCTCAACTTCCCCGATTTGCAATCCATTGATAAGACCGCCGACGGTGAGTGGCGACAGGATGGCCGGTGAGAAGGCCAGTACCTGCGCTGCGCAGGTACTCAAGATATGCCGGAGAGGGTCGCGGACGGACAATGTTTAATTCCCCAGCACTTGTGCAGGCAGCCACAGCGTCACCTGCGGAAAGCATACCGCAATGGTCAACCCGACCAGTTGCAGCACCACGAAAGGAATAATGCTGCGGTAAATGACGGGTAATGTTATCCCTGCCGGCGCTACGCTTTTCAAAAAGAACAGGGCATAGCCGAACGGCGGCGTCAGGAACGAAGTCTGGAGGTTGATCGCGACCAGAACCGCGAACCAGAGCAATATTTCCGTGCCGGACAATCCGAGGCCGAAATCCAGCCCTGCCACTATGGGTGCGAACAAGGGCAGGACGATGAAACTGATCTCCAGCCATTCCAGGAAAAAACCCAGGATGAAAATGGTCAGCATGACAAGCGCAAGCGTGCCGTAAGGGCCCAACGCCAGGTAAACCACGGCATCCTCGATCATGCGCTCGCCCCCCAGGCGTTTGAAGACGACGCTGAAACAGGTTGCGCCGATCAGGACAAAGACAATGAGGGAGGTTATTTTTGATGTTTCGAAGACCGATTCCCGAAGATCCTGAAGCCTGAACCGGCCGGTAAACAAGGCCAGCAGGGTAATCCCCAGGGCGCCAAGAGCCGCAGCTTCCGTCGGCGTGGCAATGCCCAGTGCAATGGAACCCAGGACCGCCAGGATCAGGAATACCGGCGCAAACAAGTCCCGTATCAATTGAAAAAACAGCCTGAAGCCCCGGACTCCGTCATCGACCGGCGCGGCCGGAGCCCTCTCCGGATAAACGAAACCAACTGCCAGGATATAAAGGATATACAGTCCGCCCAGGAGCAGTCCGGGGAAGATGGCGGCGAGAAACAGGTCACCGACCGATAGCTGCAATATATCGCCGACCAGCACCAGCATGATGCTGGGCGGTATCAGGATACCCAGGGTGCTCGAAGCAATCACTGTTCCGGTCGCCAGGTGCGGGTCGTATCGCTTTTTCAGCATCAGGGGCAAGCCCAGCACCCCGAGCATCACGACTGAAGCCCCGATAATCCCGGTACTGGCAGCCATTATTATCCCCAGGGCCGCTACGGAAACAGCCAGGCCTCCACGCACGCGGCCGAACAGGCGCTCAAGCGACTCCAGCAAGTTGTTTGCCAACCCGGACCGCTCCAGCATCAGGCCCATATAGATAAAAAGCGGGATCGCGATAAGCAACCAGTTCTCGACCACGTTGGAATAGATACGCGATACCACCACGCCTAGGAAACGAAACGGAATATCCCCGATATAACTGAACAGGACACCCAGTCCGCCCAGGAGAAACGCGACCCGGTAACCGGAGAATATTCCGGCCAGGAGACAGATGACCATGGCGGCAGGCAGGGTGTATTCCGGCATGGTTACTCCGTTTTCACCTGTTTGTCATTCCCCCCGTGTATAATCTGTATTATTTCAAGTGTTGCAATAGATATACGAAGTAAGCCATTGATAAATAAAAAACCGAATGCTAAAGGCAGAATTGATTTGATAAAGTAACGATCCATCAGCGCATCGTAATCGGAACCTTCTCCTGCCAGGTACGAGCGTTGTACCATCGCCAGGGAAAACCAGAATATGACGGCACAGAAAGGCAGTAAAAACGCAAGATCGCCAACCAGGTTCACGATATTGCGCCAGAGCGGCGAAAAGCGGGCATAAAACAGGTCGACCCGGATGTGCCGGTCGTGTTGCAGGACCCAGCTACCCCCGATCAGGACAAAAATGCCGAACAGGTGCCACTGCAGCTCGACCACGCTGATAACCGTCAGTTGCCGGCCCAGCAGCGGCAGGTCCGTTTCCCACTGTAACAGTTGACTGAGATTGAGCTGGCTGAAAATGACGGAAGCGACCACCATCAGGGCCATGGGAAGCAACAACCAGGCATTGACCTTCCCTATCCAGTCACTTGCCCGGGACAGGCGTTCAAGTAAACGTTGACATTTTCCCATAATCAGTTTTACTTCATCTGTGCTGTTTAAAGCACCCCAAGCATTCTTTCATATAATCAGGGAATAATGAAACAGCCTGCCATCGATGACTTCGGCGACCTGGTCAGGAAAGATCGCGTCCATCGCCGGGTATATACCGACCCGGCCGTATTCGAACTGGAGCAGCAACGCATATTCAATCGCTCGTGGCTGTTCGCGGGACACGAAAGCCAGGTGCCCCGCCGCGGCGACTTCATCACCACGCAGCTTGCCGGGCAGACACTCATCGTGATCAGGCATGAGGACGATATCAAGGTGCTGTTCAACCGCTGCCCCCACCGCGGCGCAAAGATCTGTGAGACGGAAAGCGGCAATGCGCGACCGTTCCGCTGCCCTTATCACGGCTGGGTGTTTGATACGGATGGGCGCCTCATCAGTTCGTCGTTGCACGGCGATTACGGCGATTTCACCGTTGCCGACGCTGATTTGAACGTGAGAGCCGTCCCGCGCATGACAAATTACCGGGGCTTTGTCTTTGTCAACCTGTGTGACGACGGGCCGGGGTTGGAACAGGCGCTGGGACCCATGATGTCCGCTATCGACAACCTCCTTGACCGCTCTCCGGAAGGCGCTGTTGAACTCATACCCGGTATTCACAGGCATGTATTTCCCGGTAACTGGAAACTGTTACTGGAAAATATTTCGGATGCCGCCCACCCGCCTTTTGTCCATGCCTCGTCCAACGAAGCAGGCACAAAGGGACGCCTTGAGGATTACAGGATGCGGGCGGAGGATGTCATGTCGGGGAACAACCAGGCAGCGGGTATGCTGGGCCAATCAAAACTGAAGGCTTTTCAACACGGGCACAGCTACCTGGCGGCAATACCCATCAGGATCAAGGTCAGCCGGGAAGCGGAGCAGGAATACAGAACAGCCATGGTGCAGAGTCACGGTGTCGACAAGGCAGAGACGATACTGAACGACAGCCGCCACTTTAATATCATTTATCCGCAGATCATGCTGCAGTCGGTATTCCAGACCGTGAAGGTGCTCAGACCCGTCGCCATCGACCGTACCGAAGTGTCCGTTTACGTATTCCGTTTAAAAGGCGCGCCCCAGGAATACGAGCGGGTTGCCGTACAGTTTGCCAATGCCACAAACTCATCGGCCTCCGTCATATTGCAGGACGATCTGACGACGTTTGCAAATATCCAGGAAGGGTTGGCGGCTTGCGCCGGCGACTGGGTCCTGTTTGCCAACGGTTACGGGAACGATATCGCCGATGGACACGGCGCGGTTACCGGTGAAGGCTTTTCGGAGTTGCCCATGCGCAGCCAGTTCGCTGCATGGCGTGACTACATGGCAGCCGGCCCGTCAGGCAATTGACCGGTACGACGGTTATGGCGGCCGGTGACAAGCATCTTGTTGAGGCGCTCCTCTATACCGAAGCACGATTACTGGACAGGAAACAGTTCGACGACTGGTGTGCATTGTTTACGGAAGACGCGTATTACTGGGTGCCGCTGAGACCCGAACAGTCGCAGCCGGACAAGGAACTGTCCATAATCTATGATGACATCGATATGATGAGGGTGCGCGTGCACTGGCTCAAGCATCCGAAGAATCACGCCCAGGCCATCCCCTCCCGCACCGTTCATTACGTTTCCAACGTGCTGGTGGAGAGTTTTGACGATGAAAGACAGGAATACCGGGTTTCCTCGGCATTACAGGTCGCTGAGTACCGGAAAGACATACAGACCGTTTATTCGGGAAGTTGCGAACACCTGCTTCGGGCCGCCGATGGTGAGCTGAAAATCGCAGCCAAACGCGTTGACCTGATCAACAGCCAAGCGGTACTGGGCCCTATCTCCGTCCCGCTATAACCACTTATGCAAACCACGCCGCTCCGTGAAATCTGGTCGTCCCGCATGGTATTCATCCTTGCGGCGGTTGGTTCGGCGGTGGGCCTGGCCAATATCTGGCGCTTCCCCTACGCTGCCGGGGCCAACGGCGGCGGCGCTTTCGTGATGATCTACCTGATCTCCATCTTCCTGTTGACGATTCCCATCAATATGTCCGAGTTATTAATCGGCAGACGGGGCAGAAAAAGCCCCATTGCCTCCCTGGCCGCTATCGCAAAGGAAATGAAAGTAACACCGGCATGGCGCTTTATAGGCTGGAACGGCATCATCCTCTCGGTTGTAGTGGTGAGTTTTTACAGCGTGATTGCCGGCTGGGGCCTGGCATATATCCCCAAGATGGCGGGAGGCGAATTCCATGCCGCTACTGCCGGCCTGGTGCAGGAAATCTTTAATGAACACCTGAGCAGTCCTGTCTCACTTATGAGCGGGCACACGATTTTCCTTGGAACAGCGCTGGTCATTGTTGCACTGGGATTGCGCCGGGGCGTAGAAAGGGCTTTTAAGCTATTCACCCCTCTTATATTCGTGATCCTGTTATTGATGATTGTCTTCTCCATCTTTAACGGGGGCTTCATGGATGGGGCCAGGTTTCTTTTTACGGTTGATTTCTCAAAAATAACCGGCACGGTCGTATTAAGCGCCGTAGGACAGGCGTTTTTTACCGTAGGGGCCGGCTCCTGCACGATGGCGGTCTATGGCTCCTACCTGCCGGCGCACGTTTCTATCCCCAGGTCCTCGCTGGTCATAGTCTGCATGGACTCCATCGTGGCGATCAGCGCGGGACTGGCTATTTTTCCCATCGTATTCATGAACGGACTCGAGCCGTCAGCCGGGCCCGGCCTGGTTTTTCTGACCCTGCCGCTGGCATTCGGCAAGATCACCGGCGGCACCCTGCTCGGCATTTTATTTCTCACCCTGCTGGTTGTCGCAGCACTGACCTCGGTGATTGCCATCCTTGAACCCGTGGTGGTTTACACGATGGAGAAAACCGGCCTGCGACGAGCCGCGTCGACGTTGTCAGTCGGATTTGTGATCTGGCTCCTGGGAATTGCGACAGTGTTTTCCTTCAACATATGGGAAGACTTCCATCCACTGGGATTCACCGGCTATTTCGCCGGGATGACCGTTTTCCAGGTCATAGAGTTCCTGTCAATCAATGTCATGCTGCCGGTGGGCGGCTTGTTCATCGCGGTATTTGTCGGCTGGAAAATGACGGCCGCATCGACCCGGGAAGAACTGATGTTGACCGACGGTTTCGTATTCCGCACCTGGCACGCCCTGCTGCGCTACCTTATTCCCCCGGTAGTCTTTATTGTAATGGTTACCAGCTTTTAGGAATAAATTGATATTTGGGGTCAGTGGGATCAGAGTAAAAAAATATTTTTACTCTAATCCCAAACTCTCATGATCAGATCTCTGCACACCCCGACAGCATGTAACTCAGCTTGCTGGGGACAGAATTAATTCTGTCCCCGAATTTACACAGCAAATATCCGGATATCAAGGGCTGTCGGCAGGCTCCAGCTTGTCCTGGGTACGGGTATCGAAGTCGCCCGCATCATGGCGCTCCCGCAACTGCTCTGCCGGTTCGCCCCAGCTTCGATTTACCATGCGGCCGCGCTGCACTGCAGGGCGCTCTCTTATTTCGCCGGTCCATCGATTAAGGTGGGTGTAGGACTCAGCATCGAGAAACTCGGCAGCGCTGTAGACCTTGTTAAGGACCAGGGCGCCGTACCAGGGCCAGATGGCCATATCGGCGATGCTGTATTCATCGCCGCAGAAATACCGGTTATCCGCCAGGTGGCGGTCGAGCACGTCCAACTGGCGTTTCACTTCCATGGCATACCGGTTGATGGGGTATTCGAATTTCTCCGGCGCGTAGGCATAGAAGTGCCCGAAACCGCCGCCGAGATACGGCGCGCTGCCCATTTGCCAGAACAGCCAGGATACGCATTGCGCACGCAGGTACGGATCCTGAGGGATCAACGCGCCGAACTTCTCCGCCAGGTGAAGCAGGATGGCGCCTGATTCGAACAGGCGTACGGGCGTCGTGCCGCTGCGGTCAATAAGGGCTGGTATCTTGGAATTCGGGTTAACCCCGACAAAGCCGCTGCCGAACTGCTCGCCCTCCCCGATATCGATCAGCCAGGCATCGTATTCAGCCCCGGCAAACCCCAGGTCCAGGAGCTCTTCCAGCAGCACGGTGACCTTGACACCATTGGGTGTGGCAAGTGAATAAAGCTGCAGGGGATGTTTCCCGGCAGGCAATTCCTTTTCATGGGTGGGGCCCGCAACCGGCCGGTTGATGTTATCGAATTGCCCACCGCTAGGCGCATCCCAGGTCCACACCCTGGGCGGTGTATATGTAGATTTACCGCACAGAATACTTGTTATAGTTGTCCATAAACGACTTGGCATATTGACCCCCTTGAGTTGGCTGATTTGCCGTTCCGCTGACATCTTATCGATTAAATTGTTAAGTGTATCAGCTAATCAGGTATTGTTACGACTGGACAATGTATCCACATTGGATACACTTCAATATAGATGCATTGCAACCCAATGAGTACGTTATGAAAGTTGAGACAGAAGTCAAAAAATGGGGTAACAGCCTGGCCCTGCGAGTCACCGGTATAATGGCGACCTTGCCAAAGTTCGAAGCGGGTAGCAAAGTTATTGTAGATGTAACTGATGAAGGGCTTATGGTCAAACCAGCTACCAGGAGAAAAGACGGTTTTCGTTTTCCCTATACCGAGAGTGAATTATTGGCCGATCTGACCCCGGAAAAAGCACACGCAGATGAACTCGCAGAACTCAGGGCCTCCGAGTTTGGGAATTAGATGGTATCTTCGCAGTATATCCCTGCTCGCAGAGATATCGTATGGCTCGATTTTGAACCTGCCAAAGGGACTGAAATCGGGAAATACCGGCCTGCACTGGTATTGAGTAGTCAGGAATATAATCATAAAACCGGATTGCTCAAGGCGTTTTGCCGCGCGTGAGGAATCCTGCAAATCCTCCTTGAATTGCAGGCCGGCCTCTTTGGCATAAAGTGCTCTGGTCCGGCCAGTGCGCTGTTTCACTTTTCGTTTACGACAACATCACCGACCCGGTTGTCCACCAGTACCGGTATATCAAGATAGGTGATTGTCGGGTCCACGCCGAAGACTTCACGGAAGTGTTCGACAAAGGCAGGTGAGAAGAATTCCTCGGCCTGTTCCTGTGATTCCCAGAGATAGACGGAGTGACCGTCACCAGTCGTCTCGTCGTAACAAAACTGTTTACTCATTAAGCCCGGGAGGCCCTTGAAAATAGTATTGGCAGCCCCAACGAAATTTTTCGTAATCGCCTTGCGCGGCGGTTTACCGGGAAGGTTATAGGTAATCAGGACAGTTTTCATGCGTCATCTCCGTTTTAACCATTTGATTTTGAGTTTACAGTTTAACCCAATTGTGGGCAAAGACGCGCCGCGAGATAGTTCTGGTTTGTTAACTTCAAAATCCACCACCGATAACCAAGTACACGCTCACACCAAAAGCTGACCGGGATTTGGTGCAAATTTGGCGCCACACAAACGTCTTTTAACTACCGATCGCTCTGCCCGGGCTCAAGTCGCGGCATAACGGCCGGGCACGCCTTGCCTTTATTTTCACCAATCGTGGCAAAATCAAGATAGGTAGTCGGTGCATAGCTGGCGATGCCGAAAATACCGGTGCTTTCATCGATATCCGCCAGGATTGCATGCTCAACGAACATGGCGTATTTCTTCCCGGCTTCCAGTATATCCGCAGCCAGGGTGAATTCGGTATCCTGGTAATTTAGATAAGGAGTGCCGTCGCGGGGCCTTCCGCCAAAACCGATGCGGTTGTTGTCGCAGTCATGCACCGCCACGAAGATAATGTCCTCCAGCACGGGATTCCTGTCCCCCCTGCCCTCGCTGAACGGCGGCCAGGTTATGCTGAGGTCCCGGTCCGGGTCGACGTTATTCACCGGTACTGCCGCACCGGCCTGTTTCAACGTGATTAAAGCCGTCCTGGGAAAATCCGCGCCGCTCAGACTCAGTGTCAGACCGCTGACATCGCCATCCGGCGTACTGATATCGATCCGGTAATCGCCGTCAGGAAATGCCATGTCCATCCAGCGCCTTTGGCCGAAATGCATACCATAGGAAGATTTGCGCCCGTGCACTGCCGGGTAATACATGCGGGTGCCGTTCGGCGCGGTGAACGTCGCATGGTTCATCCTGCCGTCGCGGGTGAGCACGACATCGGTAAACAGGAAATAACTCAACAACTTGAGATTGCCGTTTTCGTCCTGGCGGTAATGGTCCTTTTTACCAACGACGATGAAGGTGACGTTATCTTCGGGTTTTCTCTGCTCTGCAGATACCCCGGAAGCGATAACCAGCCCCAGCAATAACAGCAGGATATGGCGCAAGAAGCTCACTCACCGTCAAAGCTGTACGACAATTGCACGCCAATTGTGCGCGGCCGAGGGATGACGGTGCGTATCGGCTCGTTGTCGACCAGACGCGCCGCCATCGTGTCGTCATTGTCAAACAGGTTGTTGACGAATAACGCTGCATCCCAGTTGTTGCCTGAAACACCTGCCCGTATATTGGCCAGGTCATAACTGCCGTTGCGGTGAAAGCTGGGATTTCTGCTGCCATCCTGCAGAATATCGGTTAACTGGGTATTGGAACTGCTGACATAGTTCCAGCCGGCCCTGAACATGCCCTCGTAATTGCCGAATACCGGGAAGCGGTAGGCGGCGGAAACATGAAACTGCCAGTCGGGCACATTCGACAGGCGGTCCCCGTCCTGTAGATCCAGAGGCAATATACCTCCGGCCGGGATCCCCTGTTCGCCGTCCAGGCGCGCCCTGGAATAAGTCAGGCCGCTGTTGATCTCCAGACCGGTTACCGGCCGTAGCGTGGTCTCCAATTCAAAACCGTAGATTTCCGCATCACCCGTATTGCCGATATAGTCAAACGCGCCGGTGCTGTCCTGAAGCTGAACCTGGATTTCGGACCAGTCGATATAATAGACTGCGCCGTTGAGGATAAGCTTGTCCTCCGCCCAGGCGCTCTTCCAGCCTATCTCGTAATTCCACAGGGAGTCGGAATCAAACGGAGGTGCAGAGGCCTGAAACCCGCCCGGCTGATTCGGTCCGCCGAGGCGGAAACCCTCTGCGGCCTGGAAATATACGAGGGCATCGTCGGTAATATCATAGGACAAGTGAAACTTCTTGATTAACTTGTCTTCCGAAAAGACCTGGGTTGGCAAATACCCGGTGATATTACCGAAGAAAGGCTGCACCAGGTTCTGATCCTCATCGCGCTCCGTGTCGAACCAGCGTAAGCCCACTGTCGCAACCAGTCCGTCCATGATTTCGTAACCCAGTTCGCCAAAGACGGCAAGCTGTTCCGCATGCCCCCAGTTCTGCCTGGAAAATATACGCCGCTGCAGCACGCGGTTTTCATCAAACGTAGCCGCGCCGGTGACTCCGTCGACTATGCCCACCTGGCCGTTTCTGTGTGTGCGTTTTTTCTGGTAGAAAAACCCGGCCGTCCAGTTGAACGGCCCCCCGTGTTCGGACGTCAACCGAAACTCCGTCGACCAGGCCTTGACGGATTCATCCGCCATGGAGACTGTAGGCACGATGGGCGCACCGAAACAACTGATAAAATAATTGAATTCATTACAGCCAAACACACCGGTAATAACAAACCTTGTCGTATCATCAAAGCGCGAGATCTCGCGCTCCATGTAGGAACCGGTCCAGGTTGCCGATACCCAGTCCAGACCATCGTAATCGGCGATGACATTGAACATGTCCACGTCATCGTCGAACATGTCCTCGACAAATATATTCGCAACAGGTGCATCTCCGGTAGCGAATTCCGGGAAAGTTTCGAACAGGCCGCCGGTATCCGTGCGCTGGAAATAATAGAGACCCGTCAGGCTGAAATCCTCTGTCGGAGTAAACAGGACGCTGATTCTGCCGCCCGTTGTTTCCTCGTAATTGGCATCTTCCCGGGGCTCCTGGGTTACTCCCAGCAAAGTCGCCGAAACGTCGTCAATATAACCTTCTTCATCGCGATGGTAGATGGCCGCGCGCACCGCAAGGGTGTCCTTGATGATCGGGGCGTTCACCATGCCGTTCACGCCATAGTTAAAACCGCCGTAGCGCGTATCCGACAACGTGGTTTGTGCCGCGACCTGAAACTTCTCCGTATCGGGACGTTTCGAGATTACCCGCAGCGTCCCCCCCATGGAACCCTGACCGTAGAGCGTCCCTTGCGGACCTTTCAGCACCTCAACCCGTTCAACATCCCACAGCTTCAAATCCATCTGCGCAAAACCGGAATCCAGGTTGTCGCCGGGAAGACCTGCTATGGGGATTTCATCGTAGTACAGACCAACCTGGGGTTCGCCGATGGACTGAACGTTACGAATGGAATAACGGCGGTTACCCGGCCCTTCCCCGAATTGCGACAGGGAGGTTATCTGGCTGAAAAAGTCAATAAAATCATCGGCAACCAGTTCCCTTAACGTATCGGCGCCAAGTGCCTGTACACTGTACGCGGTATCCTGCAGCACGGTTGCGCGCTTGGTGGCGGTGACAACGATTTCTTCAAGGGTAGTTGAGTCCTGGGCAAATGCGTTTCCCCAGCCAAATAACGATAAACAACAAATAAAGAATACTTGCTTCAAGCCATCATTATTCATACGGCACCCCCGGAGAGTGTAATGTTGCCATTAATGTATTCTGTATACATAATGATTATCGGCCATCACCCTGTTTTTTGCAAGATGAAAAATTCATTGTATCTCCTGATAACACTGGTCCTTGGAATTAGTTCCGGAAGCAGTATGTTATCCATGAACCTGGCCCACGCGGCCGACCAAGGCTGGCCCGTCCATGGCGCTACTCCGGAGGGAACGCGTTACTCGTCACTCACGCAAATCAACCGCGGCAATGTCGAAGACCTTGAGGTCGCCTGGCGTTACCGCACCGGGGAAATGGAGCGCCGGGGAGACAAATTTGCCCAGAGCAAGGACCAGAACATTCCTGTCACGGTAGCCGGCAACCTGGTCGTCTGTACGCCGTTCAACCGGGTTATTGCGCTTGATCCTGCCAGCGGGCAGGAACGCTGGGTATTCGACCCGGACGTATCCATGGACCTGCAACTGCCTGCCCCCTACGCCTGCCGGGGTGTGGCAGCGTGGATCGACGAAAGCGTTGACGAGGACAGCGCTTGCCGCACCCGGATAATTTTTGGCACCAACGACTTGAGAATCTTTGCCATCGATGCGCGCTCCGGGCATCCGTGTCCGGAATTCGGCGGTCAAGGCTGGATAGCGGCGCCGGCAAACAAACCACTGGCCTATTCCGGGGAAATCCGCTACCTCATGCCGCCCGTCATTATCAACGATACGCTGGTGATCGGTTCGGCGATCATGGATTCCCACCGTTATGATACGCCCAGCGGCAAAGTCCAGGCTTTCAGCACCCGTACCGGCGCCAGGCTGTGGGAGTTCGATCCCATACCCAAGGACCCGGACGACCCGGCCATGGCAACGTGGAGCGATGACAGCGCCTACACCACCGGCAGCGGCAACGTGTGGGGCAACATGGCCGTCGATGAGAAACGCAATCTCGTGTTTTTGCCCACCTCCAGCGCCGCGCCGGATTATTACGGGGGGTTGCGCAAGGGTAATAACGAATACACGGACTCGCTGGTTGCCCTGGACGGAACCACCGGCAAGGTAGTCTGGCATTACCAGGTCCTGCATCACGATATCTGGGACTACGATATCGGCTCGCAACCGTTGCTGGTCGACATACCGGTAGACGGGGAACAAGTCCCCGTCGTCGTTCAGAACACCAAGCAGGGCATGGTGTTCGTGTTTCACCGGGAGACCGGCGAACCCGTATTCCCTATTGAAGAGCGGGCCGTTCCCCGGGGGGACGTCCCGGGAGAATGGTATTCACCCACGCAACCGTTTCCCGTTAAACCCCCTCCCCTCATCTCTCACAGGATTACCCCTGAAGACGCCTGGGGGTTTACCTTCTGGGACAGGGGAAAGTGCCGGGAAACCATTGAAAACCTGCGGCACGGCAGTATTTATACACCCCCCAGCCTGCAGGGTACCGCGGCCGTACCCTGGAACGGCGGGGGCGCCAACTGGGGCGGTCCTGCGTTCGACCCGGAACGCAACCTGATGGTGATCAACACCAACCGCATCGCCGAAATACTGCAGTTGATCCCGATAGACGAAATTAAAAAGTCAGCCGGGAATGGCGCGACCCTGGACCTGTATGCCGCCAAGCCGATGGAAGGGACCCCTTATGCCCTGAAAAAGGCCATGCTGCTGTCCCCGCTGGGGGCGCCCTGCAGCCCTCCTCCCTGGGGCGGGCTCACGGCGGTCGATTTGAGCAACGGAACGATTAAATGGGACGTAACCCTGGGGTCCATTGAAAAGTGGCTGCCCATCCCGGTGCCGCTGAACCTGGGTATTCCCGGTATGGGCGGGCCTATCATCACGGCAGGCGGACTGATCTTTATCGCCGCGACCTTCGACCAGAACTTCCGCGCCTTTGATATAGACAACGGGGAAGAACTCTGGCGTTACCGGTTGCCTGCCGGGTCGCAAACCACACCGATCACCTACAGCGTCAACGATCGCCAGTACATCGTGCTGACTTCCGGCGGACACGGACAGGTCAAAAACAAACGCGGCGACTACGTACTGGCATTTGCGCTGCCTGACAGGAGATACTAGTACCTTTTCCGGTTAAACTAGCGCTAAAAGAGAATATGGCAGGACTGAAACATGAACATGCGTAACATCGACAGGATATTCATCCTGACCGGCGCCTTTTTCGCAGTAGCAGGTATGTGCACAGGGTTGTGGATGGTAGCCGTGAACAGTTTTGTCTACAGCAAGATCCACGCTCACATCAACCTGCTTGGCTGGGTATCTTTGGCAATTTATGGTGTCGTCTACAGGATTTACCCGGCCATGAAAGACTGCTCTCTTGCACTGACCCATCTCATATGTTCCGTGGCCGGTGTCATTTTCATGAACCTGGGCTGGTGGATGTTCCTGCAGAATATCCTGGTCGGGACAAAAACCCTGGTAGTCATATTCCGCGGCGGCTCGGCGCTTGGCATCCTGGGGGTCATTCTGTTCCTGGTCATCTTCTGGCTGCACGGGAAAGACAAGCCGGAAGCTGGCTGAATAACGCCCGGATGCACAGAGGCCATCTTCCATGCCGACCGTCCTGATTACCGGCGCCAACCGCGGCCTTGGGCTGGAATTCGTGCGCCAGTACCTGCGTGACGGCTGGCGTATCATCGCCACCTGCAGGAAGCCCGATCAGGCACGGGAACTGCAGGAAACCGGCGCGGACTACCAGGGGTATTGTGAAATATACCCCCTTGAAGTGACCGATAACGATGCTATCCACGCGCTCGCCACACAACTCAAAGGTACTGCCATAGACATCTTCATTCAAAATGCAGGCATAGACCACGAAGATGGGTTTCGGCAGACAAGTTACGCCGACCGGCTGCAGATATTCCGTATCAATACGCTCCCGGTACTGGTAATCGCCGAGGCATTCATTGATCATATTGCCGCCAGCAACCAGAAAAAACTGGTCTATATCTCCAGCCTGAAGGCTTCCACTGCCCTGTCAGCCGGCCATACGGGCGGCGGGCAATACAGTTACCGGGCCAGCAAGGCTGCCGGCAATTCGATCATAAAAGCCCTGTCATTTGACCTGGCGGAACAGGGCGTCATTACCGCCGCAGTCAGCCCGGGCTGGGTGCGCACGGATATGGGTGGACCGCACGCGCCGCTGTCGCCGGAGGAGAGCGTTACACAGGTCCGGCAGGTAATAACCGGCCTGACTCTGGAAAATTCGGGCGGGTACTTCAACCAGGACGGCAAGGCTAACCCATGGTAAGCAGGATCTTCTTCGGCTGGTGGGTGGTGTCGGCAGCCGTTACCGGCATGGCGCTGAGTATCGCGCCTATCGCCATCCTCTCACTTGGATTATTCATGAAACCCCTGGCCGCCGAGTTCGGCTGGGAACGGGGTGATATTTCCCTGGCCATCACCCTGGCGGCCTTATCGCTCTCCTTTGCCATGCCCGTAGCCGGCCGCCTGGTGGACCGCTTCGGCCCCAAGCGGGTTCTGTACCCGTCGATACTGATCCTGGGTTGTCTTGTCGCTTCGCTGTATTTCCTGACCGAATCGATACTGCACCTGTATATCAGTTTTATCTGCATAGGCATCGCCGGTTCCGGAACAGGCGGGGGGGCCTACGCCAAGGTAGTTACCAACTGGTTCAACCGCAGGCGCGGACTCGCCCTGGGCATGACCATGGCGGGTGTTGGGCTCGGCAACGCTATTGTTGCGCCCTATGCACAGTTCCTCATCGAATTAACGGGCTGGCGACTGGCATACGTCGGGCTGGCCGTCACCATGGCAGCGATTACCATACCGCTGGTATGGCTGCTGTTGAAGGAAACACCCGGTGAAATGGGCCTGCGCGCCGACGGCGACGACCACCCGGCACAGCAGGCCGGCAGTGAAAGCCAACAGGCTTACGGGCTGGTTGCTGCGCAGGCGCGCAAGACACACACATTCTGGATAATGCTGGTCGCGTTCGTCGGCATCGGCCTGGGCGTGAACGGGCTCGGCATCCACCTGGTGCCCATGCTGACCGACTGGGGCATGGCGGCATCAACGGCGGCGCTGGTGTTTTCCGTCAGCGGCCTGTGCACGATTATCGGACGTGTCGGCGCAGGGTACCTGGCCGACCGTTTCTTTGCGCCCCATGTGGCCATTGCCTTTTCCGCCTGTGCGGTCTGTTCCATCCTGTTGATGTTGTCGGGTGTGGTGGGGCCTGCCGCATTCCTGATAGGCGTTATGCTGGGTCTCGGCAGCGGCGGTAACCCGAATATTATCGCCTACCTGATCAGCCGCTACTTCGGCACACGCTCCTACGGTGAACTTTACGGCTCTGTTTACGGCATACACATAATCGGTTCCGGTTTAAGTCCGCTGGTACTGGGGCTGGGTTACGACGCAATGGGGTCTTATACGGGCGTCCTGGTCGCGTATGCCGCCTTGATCGTGGCGGCAGCCGCCATGTTACTGTTTTTAAGGGAATACCCGGACTGGAACAGGGACGCCGGGTAAACCGGCATAGAGCATATTTACCTGTTTCAGTAGATGGCTATGGGATTTACCACCATCTGCGCCGCACCGACAAACCTCGGTTGTCCCAGCACGAACAGAAATTCGGAAACCCCGGCGGCAGCCAGGTCCAGGGTCCACACTCCCTCGATAATATAAACACCGTTTCTGGCCAGCAATTCCTGGTGTACCCCGGAGCCAGGCGCACCGCCCGTCCCGTCCCAGGCCTCCAGCCCGGCATTATCCGCTCCGACGGCAACGACACCGAGTCTGGCCAGGTATTGCGCGCCTTCGACATTCAATCCCGGCCAGCCGTGCCAAAGCCAGGCGCCGGCCCCCTCCTGGTAGTTTTTCATCCAGGCGCCATGTAACAGGACCACGTCCCCCTGTTCTATACGCAGTCCCTGGCGTTCGGCTGCGCCCTCAATATCCCGGCGGCCGTACGCGGTTCCTGCCGGCACGATGTCATGGCCGAGGAATGCGGCCATATCCAGTAACACACCACGCGTAACTATCGGCGGTATCTCGTGCGTGCCGAATTTGGCCAGGCCGGAAGGGCGGACAAAATCCCTTGCATGGACGCCGTTGTAATAGCGGTGGTTGATGCCCGCGTGACCCAGTCCGTCGATCTGGGTCCCGATACCCAGCCAGGTTATCATCATGTCATCGTTTGACGTGGCCTGCAGCGGGCCGCCCGGCGCGCCGGTCCCGTCACCCGGGTGCATGATGTGCATCTGGTAGGAGCGGAACGGTGGGGCCGGCGTATCCGCGCCGGTATCTATTGCCAGGGAAACAGCCTTGCCCTGTTTGACCAGCCTGGTTGCCAGAAGTGTTTTCTCGGGTGACAGGTTGTTGGCCGCGCCGATCGTGTCGGCAGCGCCGTACCTGGACGGGTACCACTGTCCATCCTCTTCCCCTGCCGCACTTGCCTGCAGTGAACAGAACCCAGCCAACGTAAATACAAAATACATGAATTGCCAGCGTTTCATAGTGACTTCCCCTTGAAAGATTGTCGCAACAGCACCCGGCTCAATGGCGGGAATTCACGATGCCACACTGTCGCGGTACTGCTCCAGCATCTGTTCTACCCTGTCCAGTAACTGTTGCAAGGCTTTTACCGCCGCCGCAGGTTTCCTGTCCTTGATCGCATTGCAGATCTTTTCATGAGAACCCACTGCCAGTTCCCGGCCCCTGGGTTCATTCAACCCCCAGATACGGAAACACTGGAACTGGTCGTCGTAAAGCTCTGCGCACCTCGTCAATAACGGATTTTTGCACAGGCTCAACAGCACCAGGCGAAAGTTGGCATTGGCGCCGATGAACTTGCTCGCATCTGCCGCATCGATATATTTCTTCTCTTCTTCCAGGGCTTTCAGCAATGATTTAATCTGCCTGCTGCTGGCTTCTTCGCATGCCCGGCGCAGTATTTCCGGTTCCAGCAGCCTGCGTATCTCCAACCTGTCCCTGATTTCCTCAGTAGTGTGTACCGGCAACATGTAACCCCGGCTGGATTCGGCCAGCAAACCGTCACTGGCCAGTTGGAACAGCGCTTCACGCACCGGGGTGCGGGATACACCCAGTTTTTTTGCCAGGCTCACTTCAACCAAACGCTCACCGGGCGCCAGCGCGCCGGTGCGCAAATCGTCCCGGATCAACTTATAAATCTGATCGCGCAGACGCTCCGACTGGACGATAACACCTTTACTCCTGGTCATGTATTAGTTCCGGTGCGGTGTGTTGTCATGTATGTTGCAGGGCTGTATAACCAATCGTTTTGATTGATATTGTATACAATACTCACCTGTTGCGATAAATTAAAACCTGGTACTTGGAACAAACATCAACTTTAGGAGAAACACATGTCCGCATTTGACAACGCAAACCGTTTTTTCCACGCCTGTGAAGGGCTTGAGGGCTGGAATGGCTGTAAACAATATGTTGCGCCCGGCGCAGGCTTTGTTGCCCAGAGTGACGCCCTGGCTGAAGTAAATACGGTTGAAGGGTATACCGAATGGATGGCAGGTCTCGGGCTTAACCTGATGCCCGACTGCGGTTACGAACTGCACGCATCGTCCTATAATGAGGCAACGCGAACGGCACTGTACTTCGCAACGTTTTCAGGTACCCATACCGGTGAGGGCGGACCGGTGCCGCCGACAAACAAACGGACCAACTCGCACTACGTTTATGTGCTGACCCTCGATGATAATGACCTTGTTTCCAGCATGGTGAAAATATGGAACTCAGCGTGGGCATTAAATGAGCTGGGCTGGACCTGAAAGTACTGTACCCTGCTTATCCGACAAGTTGGAATCCCGCAGACGTGAAGTGATGGTCAAACGCGAAAGCGATTTTGATGTGCCGTCTCGCCATCAGGACAAAGCTCGTCGCATCTACGGCAGAGAGCTGATGAAACTTTTGCCCGGTAAAATACTGCCAGGCGGAGCGCATCTCTTCTGCGTCACAGGAGATAACTTCAAGGTTGGACAGCTTTTCCAGCGAATCTTTCCAGGCTAAAGCGATATCACGCCGCGCATGCCGATCAAGAAAAGTAAATGTCTCCAGGATAACCGGCACGGATGTATAGAGATAAGCACGACTTTCAAGCACCTGTTTCCAGACTTCAACTGCTCTCTCGTGAAACGGGTCCCGCGACAATGCCAATGCTATCCAACCCCCTGAATCGACAAAAACGTCCTGACGATTCCTCATTGCTTATCATAAACTGCGTCATGCTCTACAGAGGTGCGGGAAGGCATCCCATCCCACAAAGCCACAGGGCCTGCGGAAACCGGATCTGGACGAAGCCAGACTTGCCGAATCGCCTCACGCACAAGATCTGCCATACTGCGGCCCGAGCGCTGTGCGGTTTCCCGCAACGCTTTCAATTCATCTTCCGGTAAATATATTTGTGTTTTGACCATGTATGTCATTATAAGTACCTTACTGACATATATCAAGTGCAGGGATTCCAGGATTTGTGTTTACCCGCTCCGCGGCGCAGACGTTGTACTGTAGCCGGTAAGTTCCACGTAGCCGCGGCCGTCTACATCGCTTGCACCGAAGCTGCCTTCGAATTCCACCGCGCCCTCCCAGTAACGGAACGAGAGATCCAGTTCCTGGCCGGCCACTACCGGCCTAATGCTGATGTCGAGGCCGTGTTCCGGTACCCGCAGGCGCCATGCGGACGGATAAACTACGCCGCTCGCGGGACTCGCCCAGGTATCCAGCACTTCAAGTTCCACCTGGTCGAAATCCAGCGTGTCCACCCGGCCATTCGGCAACACAACCGCGCCATAACTGAACCGGTCGACCGCATCATCCTTGCGGCGGAAACGGTAGTACATCAGTTCATGCTCATTGGATAGCTGCAGTGCGAACCAGTCCCAGCCAAGCTGTTCCCTGCCCAGGGCGCTACTGCTCCATTCCCTGTCCATCCAACTGTTGCCGCTCACCATATAAGTCTCACCTCCGACGCCGACGCGGCCCTCGGTGGGCATGCGGGTGTAGGAGTAATAATAGGAAGCATTACCCGGTTCGTCGTTCTTTACGCTGACACCGTCTTCACCGTGGAGAACGACGGCCTTGCCCTGCTGCAGGGTGAGGTCCAGGGCGATCCGGTCTTCCCGAGCGCGGATACGCAGGGGGAATGTCTCCCGTGAAGTCGCTGCTGCAGACCAGTCGTCCAGCCAGACCTGCAATTTACCAGAATTCGCGCCGGCAAGACCCGCGGCGCCGCGACTGAAGCGCTCAAAAGTATGTATCTTTTCATTATTAATATCAGTCAGGGCGAAGTGAGCCATGTAGAACTGTTCGGGTCGCCACCGGGAAGGACCTCTTGTTTCGTCGGCCTTCGGCCGGAAACGAAAAAAGGTGAGCTGGTAACCGAAGTGGTGGTCCCTGCCATCGTTAATGTTGCCCGTAAAATACCACCACTCGGTGCGATACTCATTGTGGGGGCCGTGGTCGGCCGGGAAGATAAATTCCCGCGGCTCATCCACCCGGGTATAGGCCTGGGCAGGATCGTCGCGCAGTACATTGCCGACAGAAATCGGTTCATCACTATTTCCATCACTCCTTTCAGAACAGCCGGATATTGCTTGAACTGCCAGCAGGACCGCTGTCACTTTCACGAGTATCATGAATTCCCGCCCGGACATCGACTACTCCTTCCTCAGGGCCTCGGCAAGTTCCGAACTGGATATCTTCCAGGCGGGATAGATACCGGCGAGCAGCGCCGCTGCGAGACCGAGCACTATGCCCTGAAGCACGATATCCGCGCTGAACTGCAATTCCATGGTCCAGCCGAAGGAGCGCCGGTTGATCACCAGGATCAACAGGGCGGTGATGATACAGCCCACAGGGACCGCCAGGAGTCCCGCAACAAGACCCAGGAGTCCGGTTTCTGAAATAATCAGCCGGCGCATCTGACCGGGCAGAAAACCCAGGGACCTCAGCAGGGCATGTTCCTGGCTGCGTTCCAGTTGTAATGCCATGAGTGCGCTGAACACGCCGATAAAGGCGATGATTGCCGCCAGCACCCGCAGAATATCAGTGACAACAAAGGTGTTGTCAAACACCTCGAGCGACGTCTGCAGTATTTTGTTTCTGTCCTGCAGCCACAGGTCCCGCTCCGGCGCCAGTTGTTGCACCTGCCTGCGCAATAGTTCCATGTCCGTTCCCGGAAGCGTGTAAATGCCGAAGCCCGAATAGCGATCATCGCGCCAGTGGCGGTCATAGATGCGCCGGCTCATGCTGACGATACCCTGGTCGGAACCATAGTCCTTGTATACGCCAAGAACCCGGAACGCCCGGTAGCCGTTATCGGTGCGGAGTTCCAGCATGGCATTCCGTTCCACTCCGTGTCGCCAGGCATAGGGCTCGGACACAATGACCGTATCTTCCTGCTGAAAGACCGTCCAGATTTCGTCTGCTTCACCCTGCTTGAACTGGAACCCCTCCCAGGCGGCCTCGTTCAACCCGTAGGCTGAGAGTTCCGTCTGGCCCAGGGATGATTCAATGTTGATGCGCCGTACGCTGCTCACAGCTTTTACCTGCGGCAACGCAAGGACGGCATCCGCAAAGCCGGCATCCAGGGCGTGTGCAGAAGCCGTCGTACCCGTCGACGGCAGCGACACGTACATTTCCGCCCGCAGCGTCTGTTGCAGCCAGCGGTCTACCGAAAGACGGAAATTATTGACCATCAGGCCTATGCCGATGACGGTGGCGATGGCGATCATCAGGGCGGCGATGGCCGCCGTGGTGCGACTCAGGGAAGCCGTCACCGACTGGCAGGCATAACGCCCCGATATACCGAAGCCTCCGCCCAGAAGGGGTTTTAAACATGCCATCAGGACAACGGTCACGAGCGGTATCAACAGGGTAATGCCGAGGATAATGATAAAGATGCCGCTGAAACCCAGTTCAATACTGGGACTGGAGAGTTGGATGACCATAAAACCTGCGCCAAGCGCAACAATACCCGCCATGGATGCAGGAAATACCAGGCGTTGTGCCGATGCTTCAAGGTGGGAGCGTAACAGCGCCTGTCTCGGGGTGACCCTGGTTGCTTCCAGCGCCGCAGGTATGGCTGCCAGCAGCGTCCCAGCCATCCCCAGTAACGCACCCTTCAGCAACGAGAGGTTCGACAGGGTGAGATTCGCATCCGTGAGCAGGTCATAAACCTCATTCATGGTACGGTTAACGACCTGCAGCAAGCCGTGCGCCAGTGCGACACCTAACAATAAACCGGCAAAAGTGGCTGCCAGGCCCACAAGCAATGCCTCAATGGCGATGATCGCGCCCAGTTGCCGACGGGTTGCACCCAGGGCCCGCAACGTGCCAAGCAGAGGTCGCCGCTGCATCACCATGAAGGTCATGGTGTTATAGATGAGGAACATACCTACCAGCAGGGCCAGCAGACTCAATGCAGTGAGGTTGGTATGAAAGGCCCCGGTCATCTGCTTCAGGGAACGTGTCCTCGTCGTAGCCGGCAGCAAGGCCACGCCGTCGGGCAACAGTGATTGCAGCCTGCTTTTCGTACTGTCGTCCCCGTCTCCGATTACCACGTCAACGCGGTTAATCCGTCCGGACATATCGAGTACTTCCTGGGCGGTGGCAATGTCTGCGAGCATAAGGTTGTCAGGACTGTGGGAAGATCCGTGTGTGTGTCCCGCAAGAATCCCTGCGACATGAACGGGAATGCTCCTGCCTCCGGTAATCAGGGTCGCTTCATCGTTTGCACGCAGGTTCAGACGGGTTGCCGTGGCAGCATCGAGGAGTACGGTATTTCTCTCCGTCAGCAGAGGGATCAACACCCCCTCTCCGTCCGGGTTCTGCAGGTTGTCGAACCAGGCGTAAGCGCGAAACGTCCTTTCCGCAAAAGAGTCGAGACCAAGCAGGGTCAGGGTCTCCCGCTGTTCATTTTTTTCGAGGGTAACGTGGGCCTCGATCACCGGCGCAATGTCGCGCACGCCATACTCAACGCGCATACGCGTGTACAACCTTTCATCAAGACCTGCAGGTCCGCCAACGATGCGATGCGTGGCCCTGCCGACGATGGTTTCAGTGGACCGCTCAAACGAATGCCCGGCGCTTTGATTTATCAGGTCGACGGACACCACCACGGCAACAGCCAGTGCAATGCCGGTTATCGCCAGGCCCAGTTGCCAGGGATGGCGCAGGAAAAAATGCCGGCTTGAACGGAACAGGATGTTGTTTGTGGCTAACAATTACTTTCTTCCAGGCGGCATTCCCGTATCGTCATCAAGCGGTCGGCCAGGCCGATGACCTCCCGGCTGTGGGTGACCATGATCATGGTCTTGCCGGAGCGGCGCACCAGTTGGTCAAGCAGGTTCAACACGTCCTGCCCGGTGTCGTGGTCGAGGTTGCCTGTGGGTTCATCGGCGAGAATGATGGATGGGTTGTGGATCAGCGCCCTGGCAATCGCGATGCGCTGTTGTTCACCGGTGGACAGCTTGTCGGGGTAATAGTCAATCCGGTGCGCCATGTCCAGTTCCTCCAGCATATTCTCGAGATCTGTGCGGTTGCCGTCATCAAGCCGGCCGGTCAACTCCAGCGGCAGCAACAGGTTGTCCCTTACCGTCAGTGTCGGGATCAGGTTGAAACTCTGGAACACGAAGCCGATATGACGGCGCCGGAACAAGGTGCGTTCATCCTCGCTCATCCCGGTCAGTGATTGCCCGTCTACCAGTATGTCGCCCCGGCTCGGCGCATCGATACCGCTGATGAGATTCAGGAGGGTGGATTTGCCGGACCCGCTCTTGCCAAGCAACACGATAAATTCCCCTTCGTATACTTCCCCGTTCACGTCATCCAGGACGGCATGCTCCTGATCGGCCTCCCAATAGGATTTTGACAGGTGGCGAAATTCTATAATCGGCGCGGCCATGGATCGGAATGATAGCAAACTGTAGTAGGATCACACGTACATAACTTTTGGGGTCAGAGCAAGGGGTCAGAGCAAGGGGTCAGAGCAAGGGGTCAGAGCAATATACCTGCGCCATCCAAGCTTGGCCGTATTTTGCTCTGACCCCTTGCTCTGACCCCAAATTTCCGTAAATAAAATGTTTTTCGGACAGCAACCAGGGTGACTGACTTCCATGCGCGGTAAAGAGCTTCACTCCCGGGGATTATTTCCGGTGCTTCGCACCTGTTTCTCAAGGGTGATGATTATTAGCGGGATTTACTGCAGTTGCCTGCCTGCGCCGGTATCGGCACAGGCCACACATGGCGGGAATTTTCTTGAGGCAAGCGAGATTGCCGTGGACCTCGCTGCCGACTCTGCGGTCCCGGCGCTCAAATGCAGTGAACTGGGCCGTCACTCGGACTTTGATTTCGCCGTTATCTCAGCCACGGAGGTTGAAGCCGCTGACGGTTTACCCGGGCTGTGCGCCATCTATGGAATTATCGAGCCCAAGGTCCAGTTCATGCTCAAATTACCGGACAGCTGGAACCGGCGTATCTACATGCACGGCAACGGCGGATACGGCGGCCAGTCCGTCACTGGGTCCTACGGCGCTAAATTATCCGGTCCGGCGCTACGCCATGGTTTTGTCACGGTCTTTACCGATACCGGGCATACCCGTGACGACGGCCATAATGCCAGTTGGGCTCACAACGACCTGCAGAAAGAGATCGATTACGGCTTTCGCGCGGTCCATTTGACGATTGTCACGGCAAAACGCCTGGTAGCGGCCTACTACGGCAAAACCGCCACTTACTCCTATTTTGACGGTTGTTCGGGGGGCGGGCGCCAGGGCCTGGTTGCCGCACAACGATTCCCCGGTGATTTTAACGGTATTGCCGCGGGCGCGCCGTTTTACGACCTGGCCGGCATTATGATGCAATACTGGAACAACCAGGTAGCGCTGGCCGAAACGGCCCTGTCCGCGGCAAAGGTTGAGCAGTTGGGGAAGTTCATCATGGACAGGTTCGATACGGTGGACGGCCTGCGGGACGGCATCATCAGCAACCCCCTGGAAATCGACTTCGACCCGGCACGCGACCTGCCCGGGGATGAAACGGGCCAGGATGGGTTTACCCGCGCCGAGATCAAGACCCTGCAACGACTCTATACCGGCCTGGAGTTGAACGGTAAACAAATCGCGCCCGGAATCGTGATTGGGGCGGAACTGCCGGGGAGACGGGACGCGGCCCTCACTGCAGACAAATCCCCCATGCTGTCATCGTGGAATTCCCGCCTCTACCCGGATATTTCAGGTTACAATCAGCAACTGGACATATTAGTTCCTTGGTTGCGGTATATGGCCTTCACAACAGACGATCCGGAATTTGACTGGCGCCAACTGGACCCGGAACAGGACTGGCCCCGGATGTCGGCGATGTCAGCCATATTCAACGCCGACAACCCCGACCTCTTTGCATTCAGGAACAGCGGCGGCAAGCTGCTCATGTATCACGGCTGGGGGGACATCGGCGTCAGCCCCATCATGACCGTGCAGTATTACGACAAGGTCATGCAGACGATGGGGAATGAGGAAACACAGTCTTTTTTCAGGACGTATATGATACCCGGCATGTTCCATTGTTACGGCGGCCGCAATGTGGACCGGTTTGACACCATGACGACCCTGATTAACTGGGTGGAAGCGGATATCGCGCCGGACCGGATTATCGCCTCCAGAGTTGAAAACAACCGCGTTACCCGCACCCGGCCCCTGTGCCCCTACCCGAAGACGGCGCGTTACCAGGGTTCGGGGGACGGCAACCGGGCAGACAGTTTCAGGTGTGAATAATCATGTCATTGAAAAAAAATATCTCGATCATCTCCGGTTTGCTGTGCCTGGCGCCTGCCGTAACGATTGGAGCGGATGTAAACGGCGCCAGCTTTGCTGATGCAGGTAACGGCCGCGTCGACTACCACCTTGCTGCTGCAACCGCGACGGGGGATTGCCGTGGTCTCGTGAGCCTGACGGATTTCAACCACAGCGTGATATCCGCAAAAACAATCGCCGCCGATGAGAATTCATCCGCACACTGCGAGATCCACGGCGTCATCACGCCGGAGATACAGTATGTCGTCAACCTGCCGGAGCAGTGGAACGGACGCCTGTACATGATCGGCAACGGCGGGTTTGGCGGGCAGTCCGTTTACGGCAATTACGCGAAGGAAGACAGGGCAAAGGCCCGGCGCCTGGGTTTTGCCACCGCGTTCACCAACACGGGCCATACCGACGATGCGCACTTCGCCTCGTGGGCGCACAATAATATCCAGAAGGAAATTGACTACGGTTATCGCGCCGTTCACCTGACGGCCGTGGTCGCAAAACAACTGATCTCCCGTTATTACGGACAGGAACCCACCTATGCATACTTCGAAGGATGTTCCGGCGGCGGTCGCCAGGGTCTGGTTGCGGCCCAGCGCTTCCCGGATGATTTTGACGGCATTGCCGTGGGCGCGCCGTTTTACGATTTGCCGACTATTGAAATGCAATCCTGGTGGAACCAGGCAACGGCGGACAAGATACCGCTCAGCGCCGAACGGGTACACATGCTGGGAGAGATAATCATGCAGAAATACGACGCCCTGGACGGCGTTGCAGACCGCGTGATAGGCAACCCCCTGGCTGTCGATTTCGTGCCGACCCGGGACCTGCCCCGGGACCCGGAGGGAGAAAACGGCTTCACCGATGCTGAGATCGAGGCATTTACCCGGATTTACCAGGGCCCCCGCATCAGCGACAGGCAGGTTGCACCGGGTCTGCCCGTAGGCGCGGAACTGCCCGGCGTGCGTGACGCCGGACGCACCTACGAAAAGACCAGTGAAGCGTCACCCTGGTCGGCGCGGGTTTACCGCGAAGGCACCGGGTATAACATGACCCTGGAAATACTGGAATCCTGGCTCAAGTACATGGCGTTTACCCAGGACGACCCCGATTATGACTGGAAAGACCTGAATATGGAGGCCGACCTGGAAAAAATGCAGCCGATGGGCCAAATCATGAATGCCACGGCTACGGATCTGAGTCCTTTTATGGACAGGGGAAACAAGATCCTCATGTACCACGGTTGGGCCGACGTGGGGGTGAGTCCGATTATGACTGTGCAGTACTACGAACGGGTCATGGAGACTATGGGCGAGGAAACGCAGTCGTTCTTCCGCACCTACATGGTGCCGGGCATGTTCCATTGCCGCGGTGGCCGCAATGTTGACCACTTTGACGTTATGACCACGCTGATTGACTGGGTGGAAGCGGGAGTAGTACCCGAACGGATAGACGCTGCATGGCTCGAAAACGGCGAGGTTGTGCGTACCCGGCCGCTGTGTCCGTACCCTGAAGTGGCTGTTTACGAGGGTAATGGCAGTACCGACGAGGCGGAAAATTTCACATGCCAATAAACAGCCTGGTTGATAAAGGGGATTGACGCAAAAGACGTGCAGTCCTACGCTTAGACTGCGTTTTTCACAGGCAAAAACAGGACGTTAAGAAGTATCAGATGCTGCGCAAGCAGACCGCGGCGAATCAGGAGGATAATGCAGTCAAACAGGGATGAGGATGTCAACGAGCAACCGATAGCCTGACATCAAGCGCATCCAGTACCCTGAATAAAGTACCGACCCGCGGGTTGCCTCCTCTGGAAAGCGACCGGTACAGGTTTTGCCTGCCAAGGCCGGTTGTTTTGGCAACTTTCATCATGCCCTTGGCGCGGGCGACATCTCCGACAGCCTTGACGAAGAAATCAGAATCGCCTTCTTCAAGCGCTGCATTGAGGTATTCAATGATTGCCTCATCACTACCGAGGAAGTCAACTACGTCAAAGTTCTTGATTTTCATAAATGCTCCTGAATCTTTTTCAGCATTTGATGCGCGCGACGGATGTCCTTTGCCTGGCTTGACTTATCACCACCACAAAGCAGCAATACAGTCATACTGCGAACCGTATAATAGACGCGGTAGCCTTTTCCGACATCTATCCTCAACTCACTGACACCACTTCCGACCGATTTGCTGTCTCCGAAGTTACCCAGTTCAACGCGCCTGATCCTGGCAGTAATTTTCATGGCCGCGCGCAGGTCACGTAACCCTCGCAGCCAGTCCTCAAATACTTCCGTATACTTGACTTCGTATTCCATAAGGTGTGTCCTGTATAGAGGACACTATAGCAGGAAGCGAAAAATGGCACAAGCCCCGGAGAAAGCGGTATAGCCGGCAGGGGGCAAGAGCGTGTTATGGGATAGATTGTGATATTGAACTTACAAAAAGGGCATATGTATGATATAAGCATAACATGCACTTTGAATGGGATGATATTGAAGATTATGCGTGAAGAATATGACCTGAAAAAACTGAAAGTGAAGCGTCGCGGCATGTTGCCTGAACTCAAGGATGAAAAAGGGAAACAGGCAAAAGTTAGGATAACAATATCCCTGGATCGGGATATCGTGGATTACTTCAAGCAGTCCGCCGATGGGGTTGGCTCCTTACCTTATCAAACCCAGATTAACCAGGTATTGCGTAGGGCTATTGAAAAAAACCAACAGGATGATATAGAAACTGTAAAACTGGAGTTGCTGAAAGACCCTGATTTTATACGCTCACTCGCCAGTCAAATCAGCACTGCGAGACGACAATAGACTTTCTGCGTATTCCGGTTCAAAGTGAACGCGGATTCCGATTCAAAGTGAACACCGATTCCGGTCGAACGTGAACACCTGTTCCGGTTCAAAGTGAACACCGATTCCGGTTGAACGTGAACACTTTTCGGGCGTTTCCGGAATCG
>JAPOQU010000098.1 GCA_026710545.1 Gammaproteobacteria bacterium
TCTTTTTTCCTTAAAGTAATTCAGTAATTTGGGACACCCATAAATTTATAATACTTGTTAATTCATGGGTGTCCCAAATTACTATAAATTCCAAATTTATGGGTGTCCCAAATTCAGGGGCAATCTCGCTCCCGTAGCCAGTCGTTGATGGCGCCGGGGAGGGTGTGCCGGGCGCCGGCGCCGACGTAGATGCCGATGTGGCCGCCGGGCAGTTCCAGTTCCGTGTAATCCTCGCTGCTGATGCAACCCGCCAGGGCCTTTGACGCATCGAGCGGCACCAGGTGGTCGTTGCTCGCGTAAATGTTCAGGACCGGTATGGTGATCTGCTCCAGGTCGACGCTGTTGCCGCCGATACGGACTTCCCCCTTCACCAGCTTGTTTCCCTGGTAGAAATCCTTTGCGAACTGGCGGAAAGCCTCGCCGGCCTGGTCCGGGCTGTCAAAGATCCACTTTTCCATGCGCATGAACGTCGCAAGCTTGTCCTCGTCATCCAGGATATCCAGCGCATCCAGGTATTTCTTGCCTGTCAGCCGGTACGGTTTGAGCATCAGGAACAGCCAGTTCAGGTACTCCCCGGGCATGTTGCCCAGGGTGTCCACGCACAGGTCGATATCCACGTGCCTGACCAGGTGGCTGAGCAGGTCCCGGCGGGTATGGAAGTCCACCGGCGTCACGCTGGTCACCAGGTTGGCGACTTTCTGCTGTTGCAGGGCCGTGTAACAGAGGCAGAAGGTGCCTCCCTGGCAAACGCCCAACAGGTTTATCCGCTGCGCGCCGTTGTGCTGCCTGACAAAATCCACCGAGTTGCCAAGGTATCGGTTGATGTAGTCGTCCAGGGTCAGGTCCTTGTCCTCTTCATCGGGGTAGCCCCAGTCAAGCAGGTAAACGTCCAGTCCGGTATCGAGCAACCCCTGGACCAGCGAACGCCCATCCTGCAGATCCATGATGTACGGCCTGTTGACCAGGGCGTAGACGATCAGGACAGGGATGGCATGGGATTCGGCGACCAGCGGCCGGTAGCGGTACAGCCTGATCCTGTCTTCCCGGTACACCTCGTCCCTGGCCGAAGGCCCCACGTCTACCGGGACGGTATCAGCCAGTTCGGCGAAACCCGGAGGCACCGGCGGGGTGAACCCGGCCAGTTCCCCGGCGAGCGGCTGCTGCAGTTCCACGGCCGCATTCACCAGGCCGCCGAAGTTGCGGGAAAATTCCTCGGTAAAAGCGAGCTCCGCGTAGGCTTCCTCACCGCATTCAAGCCAGAGGCTGTAGTACTCCTTGAGAGCAGCGATGTTTTCAGTGTAATTTGGGACACCCATAAATTTGGAATTTATAGCAATTTGGGACACCCATAAATTAACAATTTTTGTTAATTTATGGGTGTCCCAAATTTACTCGGTCAGCGGTTCGCACGGTTATCGATCAGGTCGTCGACGACGGCCGGGTCGGCAAGGGTGCTGGTATCGCCCAGGGTGTCCAGTTCGTTGGCGGCGATCTTGCGCAGGATGCGGCGCATGATCTTGCCGGAGCGGGTCTTGGGCAGGCCGGGCGCCCACTGGATCACGTCCGGGCTGGCGATGGGGCCGATTTCCTTGCGTACGTGCAGCACCAGTTCCCGGTTCAGTTCCGGGGAAGGCTCGGCGCCTCCCATCAGGGTCACGTAGGCGTAGATGCCCTGCCCCTTGATGTCATGGGGGTAGCCCACCACGGCCGCTTCGGCCACTGCGTCGTGCAGCACCAGGGCGCTCTCCACTTCCGCGGTGCCCATGCGGTGCCCGGAGACGTTGATCACATCGTCCACCCGGCCGGTGATCCAGTAATAGCCGTCCTCGTCGCGCCGGGCGCCGTCGCCAGTGAAATACATGCCGGAAAACGTTTTGAAATAGGTGTCGATGAAGCGCTGGTGGTCGCCGTACACGGTGCGCATCTGGCCGGGCCAGGAGCGCTTAATGCACAGGGCGCCCGAGGCGACGCCGTCCAGCTCCCTGCCCTTGTCGTCCACCAGGCAGGGTTCCACGCCGAAACAGGGCCGGGTGGCGGAGCCGGGTTTCAGGGCGGTGGCGCCCGGGTAAGGCGCGATCAGCACGCCGCCGGTCTCGGTCTGCCACCAGGTGTCCGCGATGGGGCAGCGCCCGTCGCCGACAATGTGGTAGTACCATTCCCAGGCTTCCGGGTTGATGGGTTCACCCACGCTGCCGAGCACGCGCAGGCTGCCGCGGTCGTGCCGTTTCACGAACTCGTCGCCCTGCCCCATCAGGGCGCGCAACGCGGTGGGCGCGGTGTAGAAAATGTTGACCTTGTGTTTATCCACCACCTGCCAGAAGCGGCCCGCGTCGGGATACGTGGGCACGCCCTCGAACATCAGGGTCACGGCGCCGTTGCACAGGGGACCGTAGATGATATAGGAATGGCCGGTGACCCAGCCCACGTCCGCGGTACACCAGTAAACCTCGCCGTCCTGGTAATCAAACACGTACCTGTGGGTCAGCGCGGTGTACAGCAGGTAGCCGCCGGTCGTGTGCAATACCCCCTTGGGTTTGCCGGTGGAGCCCGAGGTATACAGGATGAACAGCGGGTCTTCCGCGTCCATTTCCTCCGGCGGGCAATCCGTCCCGGCAGCCTCCATCGCCTCGTGGTACCACACGTCCCGGCCGGCGTTCCAGCCCACATCCGCGCCGGAACGCTGCACCACGATCACGGTATGCACATCCGGGCACTGCTCGAGGGCCTTGTCGGTATTCGCCTTGAGCGGCGTGTTGCGGCCGCCGCGCACGGTCTCGTCCGCGGTGATCACCACGCGGCAGTCGGAATCCAGCACCCGGTCCTTGAGCGCCTCCGGCGAGAACCCGCCGAACACCACCGAATGCACCGCGCCGATGCGGGTGCAGGCCAGCATGGCGACGGCCGCCTCGGGGATCATGGGCATGTAGATGGACACGCGCTCGCCCTTGCGCACGCCCCGGTCCTTGAGGACGTTGGCAAAGCGGCACACTTCCCGGTGCAGTTCCCGGTAGGTGATCTTCCTGTCGACGGCGGGGTCGTCCCCTTCCCAGATGATGGCGACGTCATCGCCGCGGGCCTCAAGGTGGCGGTCCAGGCAGTTGTACGATACGTTCAGCTTCGCCCCGGTGAACCACTTGATGTCCACGCTCCCGTAGTCCCAGTCCTGGACCTTGTCCCATTTCCTGAACCAGGTGACGAACTGCTCGGCCTGCCCGGCCCAGAACGCCTCCGGTTCGTTGATCGAGCTCGTGTACATCTCGCTGTACTTCTGCGGGGTGATATGTGCGGTCGGCGCAAGCGCCGGGGACACCGGGTAAACCTTTGCTTCTGACATACTGCTCCTCTCCAGTTTCTTATTGTCGATGAGGGGGGAATTGTACATGATTCTCTGTCACTTTTTCGCACCTTATTTGTTAAAAAACAACCGTTTCGGGCAGTTCCCCCCGTAGCGAAAACCGGCATGTAAAAAAAGTTCAACTATCGGCTTTTTTTTGATCCTTTGCACTTTTTTATGTGCTATAGTTCATGAGTGGCTTGCCGTAGAATCCATGTTCAGGGACAAGCGTGGGCCACTCGGCGGCGGGCCCTTCACCTAATAATAACCGTAGGAGGGATTAGGTATGACTAGAATCGTCGTTGGATTGATTACGCTTGCAGCGATCATCGAGGGTCTGGCCCCCGGCGCTGTTCCATCAGACCTGCTTCCACTGGCTATCGCAATCCTCGGCCTGGTCTATGGCTGGACCGCGGTTGATGCTGAAGATCCCGTCGCTTACCTGGCAGTCACTATCGCCGTAGGAGCAGCAGCGGGCGCTCTGGGCGCCATTCCCGCGATAGGTGCGTACATTGACGCTATCGTCGCTCAAGTCAGCAACGCACTTTATGCCGGTGTAATCAGTATTCTCGTAGCGAGGACAGTGAATCGGTTAAAAGGCTGATAGTCAACCGGCCGGATATTCGTTGGCAGATCGAAAACTCCGGTTAATTCTAATTTTCAGTCTGCTTCAAGCATTTGCCTCACCCGTCCTGGGGGGTGGGTGAGGCTCTTGTATAATCACAGTACCATTCCATAACTTATTCCCGTAGGAGGGAAATATCATGACTAGAATCGTCGTTGGATTAATCTTGCTGGCAGCGATCATTGAGGGTCTGGCCCCCGGGGCCGTTCCGTCAGACCTGCTTCCACTGGCTCTCGTTGTTCTTGGCCTGGTCTATGGCTGGACCGCGGTCGATGCCGATGACCCGGGCGCTTACATGTTAGTCACCCTGGCTGTCGTTGCCGCAGCGACGATGCCGGGCGGGGGCGCAGGAGACGGAAACGGCGTGCTGGGGCTTATTCCCGCCGTCGGCGGACACCTTGACGCGATCCTCGACCAGTCAGTTTCAGCGTTGCTGGCCGGTGTCGTGAGTGTCTTCGTTCAGAGGACCGTGAGTCTCCTGCAAGGCTGATACCCGGCCGGACGGGAACACCTGAAAAAAGGGGGCAGGTTCAGACCTGTCCCCTTTATCGTGGTCATTCCGGGGCCTGCCCCCCTCACCCAAACCGATTCTCAATATACTCGTCAACAATCTGCTGGAATTCGCCGGCAATGTTGTCGCCGCGCAAGGTCACCGTTTTCTTCCCGTCAACATAGACCGGCGCTGAAGGCGCTTCCCCGGTCCCCGGCAGGCTGATGCCGACATCCGCATGCTTGCTCTCACCCGGGCCGTTCACCACGCAACCCATCACCGCCAGGTTCAGGTCCTCGACTCCCGGGTATTGCTCGCGCCAGATGGGCATCTGCGTCCTGATGTATGCCTGGATATTGTCCGCCAGTTCCTGGAACACGGTGCTCGTGGTGCGGCCGCAGCCGGGACAGGCGGTGACCAGGGGCGTGAATGAGCGCATGCCCATGGTCTGCAGGATCTCCTGGGCGACGATGACCTCGGTCGTGCGGTCGCCGCCGGGCTCGGGGGTCAGGGAGATGCGGATGGTATCCCCTATCCCCTCCTGCAACAGTATGCCGAGGGCGGCGGTGGAGGCGACGATCCCCTTGGACCCCATGCCGGCCTCCGTCAGGCCGAGGTGCAGGGCGTAATCACAGCGCCCCGCCAGGTCCCGGTAAACCGAAACCAGCTTCTGCACACCGCTGACCTTGCAGGACAGGATGATCCTGTCCCTGGGCAGACCGATCTCTTCCGCCTTCTCAGCGCTGTTCAGGGCGGAAACGATCAAGGCTTCCTGCATGACGCTGTCCGCGTCCAGGGGTTCCGCCAGTTTGGCATTCTCATCCATCATGTGCGTCGCCAGTTCCTGGTCCAGGCTGCCCCAGTTCACGCCGATGCGTATGGGCTTGTCGTACTCGATGGCCTTTTCAATGAGGATGGCGAACTGACTGTCCCGCTTCCTGCCGAAACCCACGTTGCCGGGATTAATCCGGTACTTGGCCAGCGCCTCGGCGCAGTCCGGGTACTTCGTCAACAACTGGTGACCGTTATAGTGAAAGTCGCCGATAAGGGGCACGTTGCAGCCCAGCACGTCCAGCCGCTCGCGAATACGCATGACCTGGCGCGCCGCATCATCGTTGTTCACCGTGATGCGCACCAGTTCCGAGCCGGCGGCAGCCAGTTGCTGCACCTGTTTCACCGTCGCGGTGGCGTCGGCAGTATCGGTATTGGTCATGGACTGGACGACAACCGGTTCGCCACCGCCCACCTTCACCGAACCGATGCGCACCGCAACGCTGCGCCGCCTCACCGCAAGACCTTGCTCATTTGCCATAACCCGAGTCTAACATGGAATTTGGGATAACATGGAATTTGGGACACCCATAAATTAACAGTTGGCCTTAATTTGGGACACCCATAAATTGACAACAATTGTCAATTTATGGGTGTCCCAAATTTATAGTTATCCTCAATTTATGGGTGTCCCAAATTAGTAACAAAGTGCCGCAAGCGGCGGTATCTCCGGGTTCCTGCTTCCGCGGGAATGGCGGGCGGGCGTGGGAATGAAGAGTGAACCGAACTTGCGCGGGAACGACGAACTTGCGATACTTGCCGTCCTATGTTTGAGGGAAAAAGTCAGTATTCCAAAGAGGAGCTGTTGGCCTGCGGGCGCGGTGAGATGTTTGGAGAGGGCAATGCCCAGCTGCCGCTGGACAATATGCTGATGGTTGACCGGATTACCGAGATCAGCAGCAACGGGGGCAAGAAGGGCAAGGGGCACGTCATCGCGGAACTGGATATCAACCCGGACCTGTGGTTCTTTGACTGCCACTTCCAGGGCGACCCGGTGATGCCGGGCTGCCTGGGTCTCGATGCGATGTGGCAACTGGTGGGGTTTTACCTGGGCTGGACCGGCGCTCCCGGCCGCGGCCGGGCACTGGGGGCGGGCAAAATCAAGTTCGCCGGGCAGGTCACACCTGACTGCAAAGTGGTAAAATACGTCATCGATATGAAAAAGATAGTAACAAGGAACCTGGTGATGGGCGTCGCCGACGGGTGCATGTACGTCGACGGCGAGGAAACCTACTCAGCGAACGACCTCAGGGTGGGGTTATTCCGGAAGCTATAAAATATTTTGATAATCAATAATATATTGTTCAGGGTAATATGTTGAAACGTGTAGTCATTACCGGACTGGGTATAAAGTCCAGTATAGGAAACAGCCAGGAGGAAGTCCTCGGCGCATTGAAATCGGCAACCGGCGGCATCACGTATTCAGAGGAATACGCCGACCTGGGTTTCCGCACCAATCTCCACGCCCCGATCGACCTCGACCTGACTGAGTTGATCGACAGGAAACAGAAACGCTTCATGGGCGATGCCGCCGCTTTCGCCTACCTGGCGATGCGGGACGCCATCGCGGATGCGGGCCTGGATGAAGAGCAGGTATCCAACCACCGCAGCGGCCTGATCGTCGGCACCGGCGGCACCTCCACCGCGAACATGGTGGCCGCGGTGGATATACTGCGCGAAAGGGGCGCCAGGAAAGTGGGACCGACCATGGTGCCGCGGGTCATGTCGAGCACGGGCAGCGCCTGCCTGGCGGTCGCGTACAAGATCAAGGGGATCAATTATTCCATCGGCTCCGCCTGCGCCACCAGCGCCCACTGCATCGGCAACGCCTGTGAGTTGATCCAGTCCGGCAAGCAGGACATCATGTTCGCCGGCGGCGGCGACGAGGTACACTGGACCGGCACCCTGCTGTTCGACGGCATGGGCGCGCTCTCGTCCCGCTATAACGACAAGCCGGACGTTGCGTCCCGCCCGTTCGATGTGGACCGGGACGGCTTCGTCATCTCCGGCGGCGGCGGCATCGTCGTGCTGGAAGAGTACGAGCACGCCGTGGACCGGGGCGCAAAAATCTATGCAGAGGTCAGGGGATACGGCGCCACCTCCGACGGCTTCGACATGGTCAAGCCCTCAGGCGAGGGCGCGGTACGTTGCATGGAGATGGCCATGTCAGGCGTGGAAGAACCCATCGACTACATCAATGCCCATGCGACCAGCACCCCGGCCGGGGACACGGGCGAACTGAGCGCAATCAGGACGGTGTTCAATGACCATATCCCCGCCATCAACTCTACGAAAGCCCTGACCGGCCACGGCCTGGGCGCCGCGGGCGTCAACGAGGCCATCTTCACCCTGCTGATGCTCAAGGAGGATTTCATCTGCGAATCCGCCAACATACAGAACCTGGACGAGGCAGCGGAAGGCCTGCCCATCGCCAGGGAACGCATCGACAACGCCGGCCTTAACACGGTGATGTCGAACAGCTTCGGCTTCGGCGGCACCAACGCTACGCTGGTTTTTTCCCGGGTAAGCTAAACACGCCGTTCCCGCTCAAACGGGAACCTATCACAATTTGGGACACCCATGAATTGACAGTTGTCCTTAATTTGGGACACCCATGAATTTACAAAAAACGTAAATTCATGGGTGTCCCAAATTTTCAATTCATGGGTGTCCCAAATTCGGTGCTTTGATCAGGGGTTCAGTTCGGCCAGGATTTGTAGCAGGGCGATGCGGGTTTCTTCCAGGCGCAGGCGGCTGTCGAGCAGTTCGAACTCCACGTCCAGGGCATCCTGGCGGGCTTCGATGTGTTGCACGAAGGTGGCGCGGCCCACGTCCAGCTTGTCGCCGGTCAGCGCCACCACCTCGTTCATGTCGGTCACCGCGGCTTCGAATTCATCCAGGGATTTGACCAGGCTCTGTAGCAGGTCCCAGTTCGAGCGCACATTGATGTCGACCAGTTCCCGCTCCGCGGCCAGGTCGCGGCGCGCGGTCTCCACCGCCAGCCTGGCGCTGCGCATTTGTGAGCGTTTCATGCCGCCTTCATACACCGGCACCGACAGGTTGACGCCGCCGACGATGTCGCGGGTATCGATATCCCCGAAGTGGCCGGCGCTGGCGTTCACCTCCAGGCTCAATGTCGGCCAGAGTTCGGCCTTGCGGAAATCGTGTTCACCCTCCGCGGCCTCCAGGCGCATGCGCGCCCGCAACAGGGAGGGGGACCGGTTCTCAGCCTGGTTCAGCGCATAGTCGAGATTGGCCGGCGTCGCCATTTCCATGCCCGCCAGGGAGGTGGCCGCCAGGTCGTCGTGGTCCGCCCCCGTCAGGCGCACAAGCTGTGCCCGCGCCACCCGGTAACGGGACTGGGCCTCGATGCGTTGCGCCCGCGCCTGGTGCTGGCGGCGCAGGACCTCGAACAACTCGGTGCGGTCCAGGGTGCCCAGTTCGATACGGCTGCGCGCGGTGGCCTCCAGGTCCCCCAGCAGTTCCTCGAAGGCGCGCCGGCTCTCGTAGATACGCTCGCGGAACAACTGTTCGGAAAAGGCGCGGGCGACTTCCGCCAGCACCTCCTGGCGCACCTGCTCGAACGCAAATTCCGCTTCGGCGATCTGGGCCTCGGCGGTCCGCTGGCGGCCTGCCAGGCGGCCGAAGGTGAACAGGTTCTGGTTGAAATTCAGCCTGCCCCGGTATGAATGGCCCTCATAAATCCGCGTAAAACGCGCCTCGCTGCGGTTATGGCTGTACCCGGTGATGCCTGATACCGTAAGCGAAGGGCGGCGCAGGCTGTTCGCCTCGGTCAGCCGTTCGCGCGCCTCGGCGACGCGGCTCTCGGCGGCCTGCATCCGGGCATCCCGGGCCTGGGCATCGAGAAACGCCTGCGACAGGGTGTAAGCGCCGCCCGCGGCCTCGTCGGCAAGGGTGGGTTGCGCCAGGCAGAGAGAAAGGAGGAGTAACAGGATGAAGGGGGACAGATTTGAAATCTGTCCCCGGTGCGTCAAGGCCTGAGCGTAGGGGACGGACTTGAAGTCCGTCCCCAATTCCACCTGTTTCCGGCTATTCATTCCTCAACCAGCGCCTTGTCCAGGATGTCCGTGAGCGGGTCGGTCAGGTATTCCATGGCGGTGCGTTCACCGCCGGTGAACATGATGTCGACCGGCATGCCGGGGCCGATGGTGACGTCGCCCAGCTTGGCCATTTGGTCCTCGGGCACCACGATGCGGGCGATATAGTAGGCCGTGCCGGCTTCCTGGTCGCTGAAGGCGTCCGCGGAGACGCGCTCGACCGTCCCTTCCACCTGCGGCGTAGTACGCCAACTGAAGGCGGAAAAGCGCAACCGGGCGGTCTGCCCCGGGTACACGTTATCGACGTCCAGGGGCCGCACCTGTCCCTCCACCATGAGCCGGTCCTCGCTGGGGACGATATTCATGATGGGGTTGCCCGGCGGGATCACCCCGCCCAGAGTATGCACGGACAGGCCGATGACCTTGCCGTCCTGGGGCGCCACGATGGTGGTGCGGTCCAGCACGTCCGACACCGCGTTGATGCGCTCGCGGGTCTCGAACCACTGCTGCTGCGCCGCGGCGATCTGGTCGGACACCTCCGTGACCCAGCCGTTCTCGATCTGCAGGATCTCCTGGCGGGTCTCGCCAATCTTCACCCGGGTCGAGGCGATATCCGCGACGATGCTGCCGAGCCTGCCGACGTTCTGTTCATACTCGCGCTGCCGGCCGATGAGCACGCCCTCGTCCACCAGTTGCTGTTCCTTCAGGGCAACCAGGCTTGCCAGGTCCTGCTCGATCAGGGCCTGCTCGCGCAACAGGGCCTCCCGGCTCGCGTCCTGGCCGCGCACCTGCTCATCAAGCTGGCCGATCCGGTGGCGCAGGATCTCGATCTGGCCGTGGTATTGGCGGCGGCGCACCTCGAACAGGTTCTGCTGCTCGGTCAGGATTTTCGCTATCACCGGCTCGTCGCGCAGCATCAGCAACTCGTCGGAAAAGGCGATATCGTCCTGCAACAGGCGCTCGGCGTTGAGGCGGTCGATCTCCGCCAGCCGGCCGTAGTAACGGCTCTCCAGCAGTTCCAACTGGGCGCGGTTCTGGGTCTCGCTCAATTCGATGAGCACGTCCCCGGCCTTCACCTCGCTGCCCTCGCGCACGTACAGGTTCTCGACGATGCCGCCCTCCAGGTGCTGGATGGTCTTGTGCTCCGTATCCACCACCACCGTGCCCATGGCCACCACGCCCTCGGTCAGGGGCGCCAGCGTGGCCCAGGCCAGGAACCCGCCCAGGGCGATGACGATGACGATGATGCCGCGGCGCATGACCACGTCGCGGTTCAGTAACCTCTGCAGCTCCTGCTTCTCGTCCGCGGCGTCCTGGGACAACCCGACTTCCTCTTCCTTCGGCCCCCGGATCAGGGAGACAAAGTACCCGGACAGGCGCTGCAGCCAGCCGATCGTCGTCTTGTAGACCAGGTCCAGCGTCGATTGTTTTGCTTCTGCAACCATGAGTTAGCTCGTACTGCTTATGAATCCGATAATCAGGACAGGATAGTTTAACAGCAATGTTAACAATTATGTACCGTTCTCACCCCGCCCCGGCCGGATGGCATACCACAACCTGCCGATAATTTTTGACGGAATTTGTGACTTTTATCACAAATCGGCGCAGGAACGACGCCGGGTTCCCGCTTGCGCGGGGGCAGGCTTAAGCAGTAACTACGATCAAGTGGCGGTCTGGGCCTTCTTCTCCCCGGCGGCCGGCGCCGGGCGCATGAAGCGTTTCAGTACCTCGTCGCGGGGGCCGCTCTCCAGCAGGACGCCTTCCTTCAGCACCAGTATGTGTTCGACCATGCGCAGCAGGCGGAAGTTGTGGGTCACCATCAGGGTGGTGACGCCGCGCTGGGCCAGGTTGCGCAAGGTATTGCTCAAGGCCACTTCGCCGTCCGTGTCCAGGTTGGCGTCCGGTTCGTCCAGTATTATCAACGCCGGGTCGCCGTACAGGGCGCGGGCCAGGGCCACGCGCTGGCGCTGCCCGGCTGAGAGGTTGGCGCCGCCCGCGGCGACGGGCGTTTCGTAGTTCTGCGGCAGGCGCATGACCATGTCGTGGCAACCGGCCTGTTGCGCCGCGGCGAGCACCGCATTGTCATCCGGTTCGGCCAGGCGGGCGATGTTCTCGGCCACGGTGCCCTCGAACAGTTCCACCTCCTGGGGCAGGTAGCCCACGTGGCGGAAACGGCTCTCGGCCGGCCAGTCGCCGATGGCGGCGCCGTCCAGGCGCACCACCCCGCCCTGGGGCGACCAGACGCCCACCATCAGGCGGGCCAGGGTGCTCTTGCCGCTGCCGCTGGGGCCGATGAGCCCGGTGGAAGAACCCGGCTGCAAAGTGAACTGCACGCGCTTGACCGTCAGTTTGGTCGATCCGGGCGGCGCCGCGGACACCCCCTCCACGTCCAGCAACCCGGTGGGCCGGGGCAGGCTGGTGGCGCCCCCGTCCCGTTCCGGCGGCGCGTTGGTGAGCAGGTTATTGAGCCGGCGCCACGCCTGGCGCGCGGACATGAACCCGCGCCATGCCGATATGCCCTGTTCGATGGGCGCCAGTGCGCGCCCCAGGATAATGGAGGCGGCGATCATCATGCCCGGCGAGATCTGCTGCTTGAGCACCAGCCAGGCGCCCATGCCGAGGATGCCCACCTGCACGATCTGGCGGCCCGACTTGGAGGTAGCCAGCAACGCGCTGATGCGGGAGCCGCCCCGGGCCTGGAACGCGACGCTGCGGTCGTGCTTGTCGCGCCAGCGGCGGCGGAACCCCTCGAACATGCCCATCGCCTCCAGTACATCCGCATGGCGCAGGCTGCTCTCCACGAACCGGTTGGACTCTGCGGTGTGTTCCGAGGCGTTGCGCAGCGGACCGCGGGAGGTCCATTCGGTCAACAGGGCCACGAACAGGATGAACAGCGCGGCAAATACAGCAAAGAAACCGAGCCAGGGATGGATCAGGAATATGACGGCGATAAACACCGGCGCCCAGGGCGCGTCGAAGAAGGCTATCGCCGGGGGACTTGAAATGAACTGGCGCACCGAGTCCAGGTCGCGCACCGGCTGGTCCGCGCTCTGGCGGAAACGCTGCAGGCTGCCGCGGAACACCCCGGCCAGCACGTCATCCTGCACCTCGTGGCTCAGGGACAGGGCGATGCGCGCCATCATGCGCTGGCGCACCCAGTCCAGCAGGCCGAAGCAGGCAAGCAGGAACACCGCGACCACGGTGAGCACAATCAGGGTCTCGTAACTGGCGCTGGTCAGCACCCGGTCGTACATCTGCAGCATGTACACCGGCGCCACCAGCATCAGGATGTTGGCGAACGCGCTGAACAGCGTCACGCTCACGAATCCCTTGCGGCAACGGCGCAGGGCCGCCTGCAAGCGGGTTTCTTCGGACGGGCCGGCGTGACCTGGAAGTGATAGTTGCATGACTGGAGTTACCGGTGTGTCACCTGATACGGGAGAATATAGTCATATTCGGGTATTGGCAGGATAATATACGTTATCCGTCATTTTCGCGCAAGGGGATCGTTCCTCAGCGTATACTCCGCCATTCCCCTCCGGGCTTGTTGTAATCAAGTTTTGTCCCCAGAACACCTTTGCCTCAATTTGTGAGTTTTGCCACAAAACTGCACAGGTTTTGCTATGCGGGACCAGGGAGATATATAACATTGATTGGTAATAAAAAACCCGTCCCCCGAGAGGGACGGGTCGTTTTGCCCGGGTGGTGAAACTGGTAAACACAGGGGACTGCCAATCCCCCGGCCTCTGTAGCGAAACCTACATGCCTTACGGGTTCGAAGCCCGTCCCGGGCAGCCAAAGGCACCGACTGTTATTATCGTAAACGGATTACAGCTTGTCAATAAAAACCCCAGCCGACGCGTCAGGGGATGGGGTCGGACCGTCATAACCCATTGATTATGCAGGATAAAGGGGCAGTTAAACGCTTGTTTTAAGGCTTAAAACGCAGTTTCTGGCCGCAAAAACAACCCACTAAGCCAGGTAAGCATTACATCTGTGGCAAAGCGGCATGCCTCAAACCAACGGGGCTCCGGGAGTCCCGGGGCGGTTCATTTCCCTTTACTGATGTGTATAAATAAAATGGCCTTTGGGTTTGGCTTTCCTCCTGTAACATTTGGGAAAACCGACTGCCAAAGGCCCGGAACGAACTCAAACCCTTAGTTCGGCGCTCTGTCTTGATGAAGTTTCATGTATTATGGCTATACCGAAATCAAGATGAGATTGGCATGAAATGGATGACCTTATGTATCAGACAGACCAGAGAACCACTCACTTTTCAGGAGAATGAAAGCATCAGCCGCTCTTTTGAGTTCGTAGCCAACGACAGGTGATGCCACAAAAACTTTCTTCCGGCGTAACCTGACCGCTTCTACTACTGGAACGAAGTCGCCATCTGCCGATAGAAGATAAGCAACATCATATTTGTCTTCGTAAGCCATTCTTACCATGTCCACGGCTATGGAAACATCCACTCTTTTCTCAGTATATTGCAGGAAACTTATCTCGCACAGGGATTCTATCTCATTGACAACAGAGACTTTCAAATCCGCACGATTGGCAGCAAGCATTTTTTTCAATCGGCGAATCATGGGATTCTGATCCGAGTCTGAAGTTCTACGCTCGACTCGACCGAGTGTGATCTCAACGCTCTGGGCACGAAGCTTGCTCAGAAATTTCTCTTGCTGAACAACCCGGAAAATATCCCCGGAGACTTTCCCGACATAGTAGCGGATGCCCGCAATGTTACGGTCAAGAACCAGCTTATGCGCCATAGCCTGATAATTCAGGCCACCCGTAGCTATTCTGATGCTTCTGGCCGAGTGGTAGAAGTTACTGCCGTCGATGAATAAGATTGCCTGTTCCCTGGTCATAGTGCTCCATAAAAAAGTGCCCCCGGGGACCGTTGCCGGCTCTATCCCGGGGGGGGTTAGGTCTTGCGTTCAAATATCAGAACGCTGATATAAGATTAGTGCCGATGTACTGCCGTGTCAAACATTTTTGGTAACTACTCGCCCCCCTTATCCTGGTCCTGATGCAGGGGATGGGGTCGGACCAACATAACCCATTGATTATGGGAATCCAGTGAAACACTATCGCACCGAACCCACCGTCCATTCCCACGAACAAGAACACTATGTTGACCAGGCCATCTTTTGTAGCTACAATAGAACTACATAAAAGAGGATATTCACATGAGTGCCGACACCGTTGTACGCGCCCGTATTGACAACGATACCAAAGAACGAGCTACGGAAGCGCTTCACGCGATGGGCTTGTCAGTCTCCGATGCGATTCGGTTGCTGATGCTGCGAATAGCAGATGAAAAGCGTTTGCCGTTCTCCATACAGGCGCCTAATCCAGCTACTGTTGAAGCAATGAAGGAATTGGCCGAGGGTAAAGGCAAGCGCTTCAACAGCGCTGAAGAACTGTTCCGGGATATCGGCATCTGAAGTGCTGTTACCGGTCCGCTCCGTCCGGTTCAAGCGCGACATCAAGAAGGCTGAGAAGCGTGGCAAAGACCTGACCAAGCTGCGAAAACTGCTGACGTCCTTGATCCATCAGGAAACTCCGGACGCACGCAGCCTTGCTCATCCGCTACGCGGGATTTGGAAGGGTTACCGGGAGGTCCATATCGAACCTGACTGGCTTCTGATTTATCGCATAGAAGGAAGTGAACTTCACCTGGTCCGCACCGGGTCCCATGCCGATCTCTTCAAGGAGTAAGCCACTCGTCCCCGTCAAATCCACGGGGTCAGGTCGCACAATGCACACAACGGGCCGGGGAACCAGTCCGGGAACGGATTTATTTTCGGAGATGTCATCAGGCTCCGATAATCTCATTCAAGCCCTCAACGATGCGCGCCAGCTCTTCAGGTGTAACACGCGCCAGACGTTTCCCTATTCTTTCAACGGCAAGCGTGCGAATTTGACTGATTTTCACCCATGTATGTCATACCATAAAGACGGTCAAGTACCAGCTTAAGAGGGGTATGGGTCAGCGTCGCTCGTATTTCCCTGCGTCTTCTGCCACACGCCGGCCAGTGATCGCTTCCCGCAGGCCTTCCAGCAATCCTTCCAGGTGCGCCATGCGCTCCAGCAGACTGATTATTATCTCCCGCTGGGCCTTGAATTCTGTCTTCGTCTCCTCTCGCTGGGCCTGAGTGTCCGCCCGTACAGCCTTGAATTCTGCCTGAGTCTCCTCTCGCTGGGCCTGCATATCAGTCCGCAGGTTGCGTTGAGTAGTCAGGATAAGAGCGGCCAGCGCAACACCGACACTGATTATCGTCACGCCGATACCCATTAAGGCAATTAATTCCATTGACATGATGTATTTTCCTCAGTCTCCTGACGTAATCATTTCCAGCCTGTCATTTACAGGTTTTGGACTGTCTTCAATATAATCCTGCGCTTTGAACCTGTCCACACATTTACCCCGGAGGTTGTGGGTTATATCACAAATCATCACAGATTCTCGACGCCCGCCGGAGTGACGAGAGGGAGTACAGCCATCTAATTTATGGGTGTCCTGAATTACTGCACTGCACTAATTTATGGGTGTCCCAAATTACAATTCGCCAGAATCCATAGGCAGCCCGGCAATTTATGGGTGTCCTGAATTACGGTTTGTCTGGATGAATAACTTCGTCGTATAAGAAATGATAAATATTTTAGATCAAACATCTTATCGGTTATAGTCTTAGGAGTGGTAAATGTTAGGAGTGGTAAAAAAGCGATACAATAGTGTCAGGTCACATCCTTAATGCTTCTATTGGAAAAACCCACATGACTATAAGACCTACTGATACTGCTCTCAAGCTCCCGGACCTGAACGTTGCAGGGTTCCGCGGGATTGAAGACCTTTCAATTTCCCGTTTAGGCCGTGTAACATTGTTCGCAGGAAAAAACGGAGTGGGCAAGACAACGTTGCTTGAGGCCATTCAGTTATACGCAGCTCGGTGCAGTTATGATGAGGTTGAAAGGTTGTTGGATGGCCGTGAAGAATTTATCACTGCTGAGGACGAAGATGGCGATGAAGTAACGACAGTCGATTGGGAGGCCCTCTTTCATGGCCGGCACTTATCAGTTGGCTCTTATTTTTCAATTGGTCCCAGGGAAAATACCGAACAAAGGTTAACTGTTAGAGCTGTTTCACTCGCTGAAGATCAAAGCAAGCAAACAGATCTTCTGATCAGGGAATATGCGTCCAACGATGAAATACCGGCGCTTGAGATTGAGTTTGGTAGTGAAAAATGGGAACTGCCTTTGCTTTACCATGTTCGTTCCAGAGGAAGATATAACAGATTACCGAATGGAAAGTCCCGATTGCCGCCTGTAATCAGGTGTGAATCTCTGGGGCCCGGGTTATTGGATAACTCACATGTAGCCAAACTCTGGGACAATGTAGCGCTCACGGATGCCGAGAACCAGACAGTACAAGCATTGAATTTATTATCCAACAAGTATGCAGAAGCAGAACGTATTGCAGTAATCGGTGACGAGCGGCCATCCCGTGTTCCTTCCCGCATTCCATCTCGTTTCTATGGACGTCGGGCTGTTGTAAAGCTCAAAGGTCAGGACGATCGCGTGCCGTTGAAAAGCCTTGGAGACGGCGCAACCCGGCTTTTTGGAGTTGCGTTGGTCCTGGCTGATATTCAGGATGGTTTCTTAGTTGTTGATGAAGTGGAAAATGGTATCCACCACTCGATTCAGCGGGACTTCTGGAACATGGTCATAAAAACTGCCCATGAGAACAGTACACAGGTTTTTGCGACGACACATAGCTGGGACTGTGTAAAAGGTTTTGCGCAAGCTGCTATTGATTCGACTGAAGTGGAGGGAACGCTAATCCGCCTGGAGCGGAGCGATAATCGAATTCGGGCAATAGAATATTCCGAGGATGAACTTGAAGTCGCTGCCAAACAGCATATAGAGGTAAGGTAAAGAATGGATGACCAAGACAGCAGGATGTCTTCCGAACATCACGTGTTAATGGTTGAAGGACAAGACGATAAACACGTTGTTTCGCATATCTGTCAGCGATATTCATATAAATCCCCTTTCATTTCTGACAAAGACGACGTTAATCAATTACTTGAATCCATCAGCACTGAACTGAAAGCGCCTGGTCGCAAGGCCGTCGGCATTCTCGTAGATGCAAATGACGATCTCCAGGCACGTTGGACTTCAATAAAAGACAGGCTATCAAAAGTAGATATTATCATTCCGAAATCTCCCGACCCGGATGGGACGATTATAGAAGATACAGAAGACTTGCCACGCGTCGGCATCTGGCTCATGCCTGATAATGAATCTCAGGGTTATCTTGAGCATTTCATTGAAAAAATGATACCTGCCAATGATTCAGTATGGCCACTATCTCAGCAATATATTGAAGGAATTCCTCAGAAAGATCGAAAGTTCACGGAACGTCGCACCCAGAAGGCCAAAATCCATGCCTGGCTGGCTGCAAGAGAAAAACCAGGGTTATTTATAGGTACGGCCATTAAGGCAAAAGAATTACATACAGGTGGTGAGCTTATTACGAAGTTCTCTTCTTGGTTGCAGAAATTATACAAGTTATAAAATCAGTAAACTGACCCACCTTGGGTACTATTCTGCAACTTAATTTTGACCCGCCCGATTAGTAAGCTCATTGGCAGTTGATTGAACAATGCCAGCCTTTCTCTTGTCCTTCAGGCGGTAGCTGTCTCCCATACGGGCCCGGCCCTGGAAAGTTACAGGAACGGCTATCTGATTTATGGGTGTCCTGAATTACTGCACTGCACTAATTTATGGGTGTCCCAAATTACCCCGTTGCCTCAATTTGTGAGTTTTACCACAAAACTGCACAGGTTTTGCTATGCGGGACCAGGGAGATATATAACATTGATTGGTAATAAAAAAACCCGTCCCCCGAGAGGGACGGGTCGTTTTGCCCGGGTGGTGAAACTGGTAAACACAGGGGACTGCCAATCCCCCGGCCTCTGTAGCGCAACCCTACATGCCTTACGGGTTCGAAGCCCGTCCCGGGCAGCCAAAGGCACCGGCTGTTATTATCGTAAACGGATTACGGCTTGTCAATAAAAACCCCGGAACATGGAACTCCCATGCCGGGCTTGCCGAAATCAAGTATTGTGCCCCCGGAACTTGTGTTATGGGTGTCCTGAATTACTGCACTGCACTAATTTATGGGTGTCCCAAATTACCAGCACAAGCCACAAACACTACAAGAAATCCTTTCCGGCGTGGTCTCTGAACAGTTCCACGTCCCGGATATATCTCATCACCGTTTCCGGGTTGCTGTGGCGCGTGATTTCCATGATCTTGTCGAGACGCGCATTGTGTACCGCCGCACTGGTCACAAAGCCCGCCCGCAGCGAGTGGCCGGAAATCTCGTCAGGGTCAAGACCAATGGTCCTGGCATAGTGCTTCAACAGCCGGGGAATATCTGCATGATGCAAAGGACGCCCGCGCAACCCACCGCCACGTTTCATCGTTTGAAACACGTATCCCCGCTTGATACCTGAAGAGCGGAGCCACCCTTCCAGCCGTTTTATCGGTTGTATCATCCGGCCCTCCGGCACCGCGATGCGTTGACCTTTCCCTGCCTGGTCCGTTTTTGATTTACGGATATGAACCAACATATTACGGGTATCGCCCCCATTGAGAGGCGGAATAATCCGGATATCATCCACCATCAGTGCGCAAATCTCAGAGCGGCGCAGGGCAGCCGAGAAACCGAGCGCAATAACCGCCGCGTTGCGCAGCCCGATCGGACTGCCGCCACACTGCTCCAGCATACCCAGGATATGATACTCCCGCAAAGCCTGCACCCGCCGCGGCGCACTGCCGAGCAGTCGCGCCAGACCTTTCAGGACGGCGTTCACCTTCGGGTGATTGGCGGGTGACGGTTTGTGCGCTTCCACGTACTGCCGGTTTATCGCACTCCGATACAGATTAATCGTGCCGACCGACAACGCATCACCGTTGGACTTCCTAATCCGCGATCCCAGCTCAATAAAAAATTCGGCCACCTGTGCGGAACTCGCAGCCAACGGCTCGACACCTGCCCCCAGGCAGTAGTCCTGAAAACAAGACCAGCCCTTGTCATAAGCGATACGGGTATTGTCCGCCAATGCGGATAACAGCACGTCATCAGAAAAACTGCTCTTGCTTTCGATCGGTTTCATCATGATTCACATCCTCAAAGTTGGTTTATCTCATTGAAATTTCACTGCGGAAGACAAAGCAGTATTCCAATTATAAGGAGGCACAACTGTCAATCACGCTGATATTAATGCTCGGTAATGCGTTTAACTGAAAAAAGTTCGTTTACTTCTATTTGAACATATTTACAGGAGAGAAAGCTATGCCTTACAAAGATGAAAGCAAGTTGGTAATGACGGGTGGAGATGCACCTGCAAATACCGAGACGAAGCTTTGCTTCATGCCGCCGGACGGCCCGTTTACTGCGGGCAACGACAACGTGGTGAAAGGCACAATCACCCCGGACGACGTGGACTGGATCATCATCGAGATGAGCGAAGGGAAGGAATACACCATTATGGTCGGCGGTGGCAGTGAGGCAGGAACTTTGAACGATTCCGTGCTGAAGCTGTTTGACGGCAAGGGCACCCCGATCACAGGGGAGGAGCTCATAGGGAAGCAAACCGATGACATCGACGGCGCCATGGGCAAGCTGGGCTCCAAGCTGGTGTACACCCCGGAAGCCGGCAGCGGCACGCAGAAGTACTACATCAGCGTCAGCGGCAATACCGACAACCCGTTCGCGGACAACAACGAGGGCACCTACGAAGTCACAGTCACCGAGCGGGTGTTGGACGCCGGCGCGATGAGGGAGGGTATGGCGGGGGACCAGAAGATTACCGGCACGGACCAGGCGGACACCCTGAACGGCGGCCCCGGCGATGACACCCTGAACGGCCTTGCCGGCGATGACACCCTGAACGGCGGCGCGGGTAACGACCTGCTCACAGGCGGTCCCGACGGTGATACGCTGAACGGCGGCGACGGCAACGACACCATCTCCTACAAATACTCGCCGGCGAGCGTTACGGTAAACCTGCGCGCCGAGTCTGCCAGTGGCGGCGATGCCGATAACGACACGATAGGGTCTGATATTGAGAACGTCATCGGCAGCGACATGCACGGCGATGACCTGAGCGCGGCCCGCGCCGGCAGCAGCCTGTGGGGGCTGGGCGGCGATGACGACCTGAACGGCGACCGCGGGGACGACAAGCTGAACGGCGGCCCCGGCGATGACGACCTGGACGGCAAGGACGGCGATGACACCCTGGAAGGCGGGCCGGGCATGGACATGCTGACCGGCGGCGATGACAATGACACTGCCTCTTATGCAAAGTCCGAGATGGGCGTCACGGTGCGCCTGCATGCCCCCCAGCAGGCCATTGGCGGCGACGCCGAAGGCGATAGCTGGAATCTGATGGACGTTATGTATACGGAGGTCGATGAAGACGGCGATTCCCACGAGATGACGGAGTCCGTTCCCGATATTGAGAACCTCACCGGTTCCAACATGGCGGACATCCTGGCCGGCGACAGCCGGGCTAACGTCATCAAGGGCATGGGCGGCGATGATAAGCTGTACGGCGGCCCGGGCAAGAATGCGGACAATAATGACATGCTGTACGGCGGTGGCGGCAATGACATGCTGTACGGCGGCGCCGGCGACGACACGCTGAAAGGCGACGGCGGCAAGGACAAGCTGTACGGCGGCCCCGGCGCGGACATGTTTTACGGTGGCGCCGGCAGCGACACGATTTATGCCGATCTGATGGACACGCTGATTGTGGGCGACGTTGCCGTTGCTGTTGCGGCTGATTCTACTACCACCCCCCCAACCGTTGAAGTCAAAAGCGGAGCAATGCCGGGCGATATGGACACCTTGTCGTTTGCGAAAGTGACGGGGAAGGACGGGGTCGCAGTTGTACTCCCCTCCATTGCTGATGGAGTGTCTGCCCTTACCACTAATGCTGGTACTGAAGATGGTGATGACCCTGGTAAGCTTCTGCCAACAGGAGTAATCATAGCAGGCATTGAGAATCTCATCGGCACCGCCGAGGAGGACACCCTGAAAGGCAATGATGGTGATAACGTCATCGAAGGCGGTGAGGGCGGCGATGTCCTGGACGGCGGTGCTAATGGTATGTTTGGTGACACCCTGTCCTATGAACATTCGGACAGCCTGGTCAGTGTAGAGTTGGAGGATGACGACGGCGATACGGCGGTGGCGGCGGACGTTTCCCGGGGCGATGCCCGGGGCGATGAGGCCGTGAACTTTGAGAACGTCCGGGGGTCGATACACGACGACGACCTGACCGGCAACAGCGCGGCCAACAAGCTGTGGGGTATGGATGGCGATGACGAGCTGGTGGGCGGCGACGGGGCCGACACCATCGAAGGCGGCGATGGGACCGATGAGCTGGACGGCGATATGGGGAGCATAGGCGGGGCGCGCTTTATGAAAGGTGACGATAATGATACTGACTATGATGAAGCCACTCATACGACTTTCCTGGCTGACACCCTGTCTTACGCGATGTCGGACGCCGGCGTCCGTGTCAACTTGGCGGCGCGTAGCGCCTCCGGCGGCCATGCCCAGGGGGATACCATTATATCGTTTGAGTATGACCATGACAGCAATGACAACACGGACGATATTGAGGTCTCGACGTTTGAGAACCTCACCGGCTCCGACTACGCTGACACGCTGACCGGCGATTACCGGATGAACGTGCTTACCGGCGGCAAAGGCAATGATACCCTCAAGGGCGGCGGGGGCGCTGACCACTTGATAGGCGGTCCGGGCGAGGATGTGCTGGACGGCGGCAGCAGCAAGTGGAACCATGATGTCGCTACTGATGAAGAAGGTACGGGTACCCCTAATGTGGAGCACATAGACTGGGCCGTGTACCGGGATGCGATGGAAGGCGTCAAGGTGAACCTGCACGACGGCAAGGGTGAAGGCGGCGAAGCCATGGGCGATACCCTGAGAAATATCGAGTTGATCTGGGGTTCCACGAAGGATGACACGTTCATCGCCAGCGCCGATGAAGAAACCATTGACATCATCCATGGCGACGGTGGTAGCGATACCGTGTCTTATAAGGAGTCGGAGATAGGAGTCATTGTGAACCTGAACAATGATCAACATCATACAGACACAGCAGCCGATGGCGAAGGCACGATGGCTAGTCCCGTTGTATTCCCTGGCTTGCCTGATGGTACAAATCCGGCAGTTGCGCTAGTTTCTATTGGTGTCGGTAAGGAAGCAAATGGGGATGCTTCACCAGGCGATGTGGGTGATGCTGAGAAAAACGGCGCTTTTGGCGACCGCTTGGGCAGCATTGAGAACCTGACCGGGTCTGCCTACGATGACCGGTTGACCGGTGATAGCAATCCCAATGTCCTCATGGGCGGCGCCGGCAATGATACGTTGGTCGGTGGTGATGTGCTCGATACATTGGATGCTACTGCAAAAGATGATACGCTGCACGGCGGCGCCGGCGACGACACGCTTGAGGGCGGCTCTGGCAATGACACCCTGAACGGTGGTGCTGGCGACGATACGCTTGCCGGCGAGGGCGGCATTGACACCTATGTTTTCGGTCCCGACGATAACGATACGAGACAACACGATGTCATCGACGATCCATTTACTACCACTGATGAGGATAACAGGATTGACCTCCGGGCTTTTGAACTTACGGCAGCCGAACTGACCAGCCTGATAGAAGTACGGGGCGGAACTGATCCCTATGTCCGGATCGACTTGCGGAGCAAAGGCGGTGGGACAATAGAACTCGCTAATGTCACTACCCTGGATGCGTTGGATGAAGCAGGAACTGTTGCAGACACAGCTACTGGTGGTGCTGACTTTGACGACATTGATGTTCTCAGTGTATATGACATGGAAACTAACCCGGAAGGCATCTTCATCATCGCATAACCGGCGCCGGGGACGGACTTCATTCAGTCCGTCCCCCAGCCAGAGGTAAACCAGCTTCCTGATTTCACGGAAGTAAACGATCACAGGGGCGTTTAGACGGGGCAACCCGTTTAAATCAGCCCCTGTTTTATTTGTACCCGCCGGGGTCCGTCAACCCGCAACCGGAGCCGGGCTTCCGGGGGCGAACTTCA
>JAPOQU010000099.1 GCA_026710545.1 Gammaproteobacteria bacterium
CCAGCCGCTCAGCACCAGGGACAGGGTCAGCGCCAGGACACCCAGGAACCCGGCAATCACCGAATACCGGTGGGCCAGGGCAAAGCGCAGTACCGGCCGGTAATAGTCGACTATGAACTGTTCAAACCCGTCGGCAAAGCGTTGCTGAAACCCGGTGAAGCCGGTGAGCGATGCCGGGTCACTGCGTATCCTGACGGTTTTCATGTGCGCCGGCAGCACCAGCTTCGATTCGACCAGGGAAAACACCAGGCACGGTATGACGACGGCCGGTATCGCCCCCATGAAATCGCCCATGCGCCCCTCGACAAACGCCAGGGGGCTGAATGCCGCGATGGTGGTCAGGATGCCGAAGGTCACCGGCACTGCGACCTGTTTGGTGCCGCGTATGGAGGCGTCGAGGGGGTCGCCGCCCTCGCGCAGGCGCGTGTAGATATTCTCACCGGTGACGATGGCGTCGTCGACGACGATGCCAAGCACGATGATGAACCCGAACAGGCTCATCATGTTGATGCTGACACCGCTGAGCGGCATGAGTATCAGGGCGCCGAGGAAACTGGCCGGTATCCCGATAAACACCCAGAGAGCCACGGCCGGCCTCAGGAACATGGCCAGCAGGATGATCACCAGGATGCTCCCCTGGATACCGTTATTGACCAGCGTGCCGAGGCGCGCCTGCAGGTAGGTGGAACGGTCGTTCCAGTAGTCCAGGATCATGCCCGCAGGCAGCGTGTCCTGCCGCTCTGCAATATAGTCCTTTACCTTCCCGGCAACCTCCATGACGTCCTGGGCGCCGGTGCGGTAGACCCGGATCATGGCGGCATGCTCGCCGTTGAAGCCGGCCTTCAGCAGGACTTCCTCGAAACCGTCGTCGACCGTTGCGACGTCGGACACCCGTATGATGCTGCCGTCAGCATTGGTCTTGACCACGATGTCTTCGAACTGCGCGCGCCGGTAGGCCTGACCCTTGGAGCGGATGAGAACGTCGCCCCCCTCGGTGCGGACGTTGCCCGCGGACACGTCCAGGGAACTGCGCTGCACCGCGTGGGCGATATCCGCCAGGGTCAGCCTGAACTCCCGCAACCGGTCCTGGGATGCCTCTATGCTGATCTCGTATTTCCTGACGGCATCCAGCCTGATCTGCGTGACGCCCTCGATGGCCAGTAAATCGTCGCGCACCTGTTCGGCGAAAGTGCGGATTTCCTTTTCGCTGTAATTGCCGGCCACCACCACCGAGAGCACCGCGTGGTTGCGCTGCAGCAGGCTGACGACCGGTTTCTCCGTATCGGCCGGAAAGGTATTGATGGAATCGACCCGGTTCTTTATGTCATTCAGCAGGTCCCGCGGCTCGTAGTCCGAATCCACTTCAATCCTGACCGTCGTGCTGCCTTCGACGGAACGGCTGGTGATCTGGTCGATGCCTTCCAGGTCCTGTACCGCCTCCTCGATGCGAATCGCGACCCCCAGTTCGACGTCCTCGGGTGTGGCGCCGCGCAAGGGGACGAACACCCGGATGATGTCGGGCTCGACTTCCGGGAACAGGTCCAGTCTCAAGGTCGAGTTAAGCGAATAAACCCCGCCGATGATGATGCTGAACAGCAGCAGGTTGGCGGCTACGTGGTTTCTTGCAAACCAGTCGATCATGGTTACATGCTGCCGACGGCTCCGGTGCGGGGTTTATCGGACGCGATGGCCCGGTCCTCCCGTAATAATTGCCTTGATATCGACACGCGCACCCCTGAAGTGACCTGTCCGAGCGGAGTCAACACCAGCAAATCACCCCCGTCCAGGCCGCCGGCGACCAATGCCTCCTCCTGGTTCTGCCAGGCGACGTCGATCTCGCGGCGCTGCAGTACGCCGTCCACGGCAACATAGACGTAACCTCCCTGGTAAATGGCGTAGCTCGGGATCACCAGGGCGTCCTGCAGTTGCCTGCCGGCCAGCTCGGCGGTCACGTACTGCCCGATCTTCAACGGGGTCTTGCCGTGTGCGCGGATGCCGAAGGGGTCGTCGACCTGCGCCACCACGTGCAACTGCCTGGCGCGGTCATCGATGGTGCCCTCCGTGCGCACCACCCTGCCCTGCCATTCGGCGCCTGTTGCCAGTTCGGAATGAATCGCGACCTGCGGCCCGTCGGCGAGTTCATCGTCGTCGAACCGGTAGTCTTCGGGCAGGTCGATAAAGGACAGGTCGCGGTTGCGCAGCGGCAGGCGGATTTCGACCAGGTCGACGGCATAAATTTCCGCCAGCGGCGAGTTCTTGTTGACTACCTGTCCCTGGTCCACCAGTTTTGTCAATACGCGGCCGGCGTAGGGCGCAACGATGTTGGTGCGCTCCAGTTCAAGGCGCGCCTTGTCCAAGGCCGATTCAGCGGATATTACCCGGGCTTCGGCTGCCAGTAACTGCGGCTTGCGCAACACCAGGGCAGACGCTTCACCCTGGTTGCCGAGACGGTTCCAGTCTTCCAGCGCCTGGGCAGACCGGGCATTTTCCTGGGCCAGCGCCTGCTTTGCATCCAGCAGGGTCGCTTCGGCGATTTTTACGTTGGCGAGGTAATCCCTTTGATCGATGTTGAGCAGAACTTCGCCTTTCTCGAAGAAACTGCCGTCTCTCAGGCTGTCGTTGATGGCGGTGATCTCGCCGAAGACCTGCGCCACCAGTGTGCTCTGCGTGCGCGGCTGTACCGTGCCGTAGCTTTGCAGTTTTACCTGGTATGGCTCCCGCGCCAGTTTCATCACGTCCACCGAGAGTTGCGGTCCCGCGGGCGCGGCCTGCCGGTCCGCGTGCGGCGGGTTGCGCAGCACCAGGTAGGCCAGGCCGACGAGTACGGCAAGAATGATGATTGGCGTTAATTTTTTCATGCGGCAGATTTGTGTGGTACCCGGTGAAAGGGGACAGATTTCAAATCTGTCCCCGACAGCGGCGCGGCAGATTTGTGTGGTACCCGGGAACAGGGGACAGATTTCAAATCTGTCCCCGACAGCGGCGCCGGGGAATAACAAATCTGTCCACTTTTCTTACTCAAAGTCGCCTCCCAGGGCGAGGTACAGGGTGATCCTGTTCTGTAACAGTTCATTGCGCAACCCGATAATCCCTGATTGTATATCAAAAGCGCGCCGTTGTGCCTCAAGAACCGTGGTATAGGGGACCAGGCCGCGCTGGTACTGCTCAAATGCCAGGGTCAGCGCCGCCACGGCATTTTTCTCCGAAGCCAGGGTGACCTGGTAACGGGTCTGCAACGTCCTGTTGCGGGTGAGGGCGTTCTCCACCTCGGAAAAAGCCTGGTATAACATCTCCAGGTACTGGTTTTCCGCCTGCGCCAGGCGTGCCCTGGCCTGCTCTTCCTGTGCTTTCAGCCGGCCGCGGTTGAACAGGGGCTGGGTCAGGTTGCCCAGCACCGACCAGGCCAGCGCGGTGCCGTTGAGCAGGCTGCCGAGTTCATCCGAAACGTCATTGCCGGACGCCACCAGGGCGAGGCGCGGGAAGCGCTGCTTGTGGGCGACCGCGACCGCGGCGTCAGCGGCCAGCAGGTTCATCCAGGCCTGCTGCAAATCCGGCCGTCTACTGACGAGTTCCGAGGGCAGGCCCGCCGGGACGGGCGTCTCGAACAGCGGCAACGTCCTGGCGGCCTCCAGCCTGCCGTCCGGGTAATGCCCCAGCAGCAACTGCAGGGCAACCCGGTTTTCTGCGAGCGCCTGTTCCTGTGCGGCGATACGGGCGCGTTCCTGGTCCGCGCTGGTACGGGCCAGGTAGATATCCAGCGCTCCCGTCAGGCCCTGGTTGTAGGCGCTTTCGATAATGTCCAGGTCCTCTTCCAGGTTTGCCAGGCGCTCGCGCAATACTGCCAGTAACTCAGCTGCGCCGACCACGTTGAACCAGGCGCGCGCCACCCCGGCCGCCAGCCTGTTGCGGCTGTCCGCATAGCTCGCCTGCGCAACCATCAGTTTCAGACCGGCCTGTTTTTCGACGTCCCGAAGTTTGCCCCAGGCATCGATTTCCCAGGTCAGGTCCACGCCAAGCTCGAAGTTGCTGGAGGTGCGCGTGATCCCGAACTGGTTGCTGATCACCCGCCGTCGCGAGGCATCCAGCGCAAGAGATACATCCGGGAGCCGCGCCGCGCCGCTGATGATGAGGGCCTGCTGTGCGGCTTCGACGTCCGCGGCCAGTTGCGCCAGGCGGTAGTTCTGCTCCATGGCGACGTCTACCAGGCCATTGAGTTCAGTGTCACCCAGTTGCGCCAGCCAGCCGTCACTGACGGTGTCATACCCGGCCTCCCCGGTCCAGCTTTCGGGCAGGTCCGGTTTCCTGACTTCGGGAGAAATGGCGGAGACGGCACACCCGGCCAGGACCAGGGTTGCGGCCAGGACAGTAAAATGTGAAATTAAATTCTTCAACACTGATCTAATCAATGGGATCAGACTCGATTGATGTTATGGACTGTACCAGATCGGAGAACTCCAGGCACGTTCCTGTATGGTGAGGTCAACGTCGTCGAACGGTTTTGTATTTTCCCGGATTGCTTCCCAGGTGCTCCAGCGGCAGCTGGGGTTCTCCAGCACCCTGACGTAATAGAATGCGTGTTCATCCCGGTTAAAATCCGGGTCCTGCCATAGGGCTTTCAGTTGCGCCGCGCCCTTACCGGCGCTGACGCTGCAATCGTCCAGGTTCACGCCGGCGCCGTTGCCGGGGCAGCGGTGGGTGTCCGGGTCCGGGATCAGGCCGTCGGCACAGGCCACGTCGTACACCTGCTCCCGGGCCTCATCCTGTTCCAGCCAGCCCTTGATAACCTGCATGCGCTGCAGGTTCACTCCTTCCGGATCCTTCATTGCCCAGAGGATAAAACGCGGCGCCGTTGAGTCGCCGTTCCTTGACGCTCCTCCAGCGTCTTCGCCGGTGTGCCGCAACCCGGGACGTGATGGCAGGTCGCCGCCCATGGACACCCCTCGGGCGTAACCCAGGGCAGCCAGGTCGGTGTTCATGTCAAGGGCTTCGGGATAATCCCAGCCGGCAAAAAAGCGCACGCTGATGCGCGTACCGCTGGTGGCAAAGGTTTCGCGACGTTGCAGCGCGGCGAATATGGCGGCGCGGGTATTCTCTTCCGCCCATACGCCGGCCAGCCCGCCGGAACTTTTCTCCCGGCTGGCTGAAAATTCCTTTATCTCGGGCGTGAGCGCACGCCGGGCCGGGGTGCCGTCTTCAAACCCGTGGTGGCCCTGGTAATTTGACTCGTCGGTGCCGCCGGGGGTGCCGTTATGGGTATCGGTGCTGCCGATGAAACCGAGCTTGTACGGGTTCACATCCAGTTGCCGGTCAAATTCAAGGCCCGCTTTCAGGGCGTTACGGACATAGTTGTTGGGCGCAACGCAGCCTTCGGGAGAGCCATCGTCTGCGCATACCCGGGCACAGGCTGCAGCGCCGGGTTCTGCGCCGCAGATGCGGCGGCGCTCCAGCTTCTCATACAGGCAGAGTTCATCCTCCGTACCCACCCCGGTGTGGCATTCCGACTCGCCCTTGGCCTGGATGATCTCCACCAGGGGTTCCGTCCGGGCCCGCAATTGCGCCCACTCGGCGCCGGCTGCCTTGTCATTCCGAGCCTGACCCGGGGCACCCTGGCCTGGCGCCGGCACAATCTCGCGCAAAGACGGGAACTGCCAGCCGTTGCTCTGGTTGGAATTATGCGGAATCGCCAGGACTTCGCAGGGAGCGGCACAGGTTTCGTGCAACTGCGCCCATAAATTTTCCGGCGTGTTCGCCTCAAAATAACTGATGGGTAACGCCGGGACATGGTCATTGCTGTAGATAACGTTCCTGTGCAGGTTGTTTCCATCCGGATTCCCGGTCCACTCGTAGCCGACCAGGGTGGTGAACACGCCTGGGCGGTTGAATTCATGGGCGATATCCTGCAGTTCCCGCCAGGTTGACTTCGCCCTGGCCAGGCAACGGGCATTGTCCTCACCGCACAGTCCGGGTTCCCGCTGCGGGTCCGTGGACACCACGTCGCGTATGATCAGTTCCCGGAAAACCTTGTCTATGAGCGGCTTGTGCCGGGTTTCATTACGGATGTCCCGGCAAATCTCCAACGCATACGCGGCGCTGGTTTCATCGGTGCAAAGCGGCAGTTCCCCCAGGTATTCCCCGTGGTCCGTCACCGCGGCAAAATCCAGCGGCCTGTCGATCCGCACCACCCTGCCGCCGGACAGGACAACCTCCTCACCCAGGGCAAAACGGTAGGCGTCACGGGGACCGACAGGGTTGTAGTTAACGTAGCTGTCCAGCGACCAGGATGAATGCACGTGCAGGTCGCCGAAGTACGGGAAGCGCTGGACGCTTTCCGCGGCAGCCGGCGTAACCGGCAGCAGCAACAGAAGCCATTTAGCCACAGAGGACACAGAGGACACCGAGATATGAGTTCAACGCCATCATACAGTCTGATTATGTCATGTGTTTATCAGACTTCGATTTGCTGTATAAATTCAGGGGACAGACTTAAGTCTGTCCCCGGCCAAAGTTACATTTTGTCGGGGTGTGCAGAGCCCTGATCATGAGAGTTTAGTTCGGTTATTTTACGCAATGTGAAAATTAATGGTTACAGGTGCAAGTTACCCTGGCCTGAACAGGATACATGATCCACTCTGTGATCTCTGTGTCCTCTGTGGCTTAACAACTCAGTGTAATCTATGGGCAATTACCTGTAATTTGCTTCGAACTCTGTAAAGCGCCGCTCCAGTTCCGACTGCAACTTCGCCTTGTCATTGCGGAACATGAACTCCAGGCACATCTCCATTTTTGCCTCAACGTCCGCATCCGCGCTGCCGTAATCGCATTCCTCCACCAGTTTCCCCGTGCGGGTTGAATCCAGCAGGCTTTTGCCGGGGAGGAAACTGTAGGCCAGGGCGTTGCGGGACAGGTACTTGAGGTCGTCGTAGCTGAGGTCGTAGGTCTCCACCGCGCGCTGGTATTCGTGGGTCAGGTCGATGCGCGCGACTCCTTCATCGTCGGTCGACAGGGCAACCGGAACGTTGTACTTCAGGTAAGCCCGGATGGGATGCCTGTCGCCCGTTATGCCCAGGATGGCCTCGCTGCTGGTCAGGTTGATCTCGACCAGGATACCCTGCTCGGCCATACGCTGCATGAGCTGGATTGCCTGCGGGTCGTGATATATATCGGTGCCGTGACCGATGCGCCTGGCGCCGGCGATGTCCAGCGCGGCGCGGATATGCCAGCCCAGGTGTTCGGGGGGCACCAGGCCCATCTCCACTTCCCCGGCGTGCAGGGTGATGCCGTCTTTTGCCGCGGGAAAGTGTTCGGCCAGGCCGCCGATCATTTCCATCTGCCAGCGGTAGTCTCTCAGGGTCACCGGGTTGTCTTCAGGCGCAACGAAGTTAAGCCCCACGTAACGCGGGTCTGTTTCGATGAGGTGGTAGGCCAGCAGGGTCTGGGCCAGTACCTGTTCCGGCGGGAATACGCGGATCACCTGGGCCAGGTAGCGCACGGTTACGCCGCAACCGGGATCCGCCTGTTCTCCGCCGCAGCCCAGTGCCGCGCGCCACTGCTCTTCAATGGCGTCCAGCCTGAGTATCGTTGCCGCGGCCAGTTGTTCGATCCCCGGGTGGCGGGCCAGGTCCGCCAGGGGCGTATCGATATTGAACTCGCTGTTGTTCGCAGCCAGCTGCCGGGCCTCTTCCATGCCCCAGGACTGCAGCAGTTCCAGGTAAAGGACATTCTGGCGCGCCGACCTGGCGCTGGATTCGGCCAGCATTTCGCCTTCATGGCCGACGCCTGCCGGGACGAAACGCCGGAACGTGGAGAAAAACTGGTCGTGCCCGGATACCTGGCGGCGTTCGTAGTTGCGTATGGAAAAGGCATCGATGATCCGGTTCACCACGTCGGCGTCATACATTATCTCGCTGACGGCCGGCCGGCCGGCGACCGCATCGCAGCGCGGCAGGGTGATCGTGTAAGTTTCAAGGTCTATGCACTTGCCGTCCTGTGCAGCCCAGCGGATGTAACTCTCTGCGTAGATGGCGCCGTCCAGGTGGTTGTGCAGTTCGCCTCCCTTGGGGAACGCGTAGAGGAAACCCCGCAACAGGGCCGGTTCATCACGCACTTGCTGGAAGTACGCCCTGGTTTCAGCTTCGCCGGCAGCGGCGGCGGCGGGGAACACGGCGGCGATCAGCGCTGTCATCGCCAGCTTCAGGAATAGCGGTAATTTCATTTTGCCTAACCTCCTCACCGCGTGTATCTTATAACAATTCCACTACGGGATCAGACGGAACGGTTTTTCATGACGATACTGATGTGTTTTGTCGGGATGGCGGTGATTCTCTGCCTGGCCTTGCTGCTATCCGAAAACCGGCGGGCCATCAGGCTTAAAACCGTTGTTCCCGCATTCCTGACACAGGCGGCCATTGCCGGCCTTATACTCTACTTTCCGCCGGGACAGGCTTTCCTTAATACCATGGTGGCGGGTGTGCAGAACGTGATCGATTACGGACGCGTCGGCGCGGTGTTCGTGTTCGGCGACCTGGCCAGGGACAACGGCGGGTTCTCCATCGCATTCCACCTGCTGCCGGTGATCATCTTCTTTTCCGCGCTGATGTCCACCCTGTATTACCTGGGCATCATGCAGAAACTGGTGACGTTTCTCGGCGGCGGCATACATAAGCTGATCGGCACCAGCAAGACCGAATCCATGTGCGCAGTCGCCAACATATTCATCGGCCACAGCGAATCGCCGCTGGTCATACGGCCTTACCTGAAAGACCTGACCCGGTCGGAACTGTTCGCGGTGATGACCGGCGGCATGGCGGCCATCTCCGGCGCCATCATGGCGGCTTATGCGGCGATGGGCATCAACCTGGGGTACCTCATCGCGGCCAGTTTCATGGCCGCGCCCGGCGGCCTGCTCATGGCAAAAATCATCAAACCGGAGACCGGACAGCCGGAAGCGGAACTGGAACACGTACAGTTCAGCGGCCCGAAAAAAGTGGTGAATGTCTTCGAGGCCATCGGCAACGGCACCCTGGACGGGCTGAAACTGGCAGCCAACGTCGGCGCCATGCTGATCGCGTTTGTCGCCATGATTGCACTGGTCAACGGCCTGCTGGGCGGCATCGGCGGCTGGTTCGGCATAGAGGGTCTGACGCTGCAGGGGATCCTGGGCAAACTGCTGGCGCCGCTGGCCTGGCTGATAGGCGTGCCGTGGCACGAGGCAGCCGCGGCCGGCAGCCTGATCGGGCAGAAATTCATCATGACCGAATTCATCGCCTACCTGAGTTTCAGCGAGATAATGCATTCCCTGAGCCCGCACACCCAGGTCATCGTCACCTTTGCCCTGTGCGGCTTCGCCAACCTGACGTCCATCGCCATCCTGCTGGGCGGCATGGGCAGCCTGGTGCCGGAACGGCGCCAGGACATCGCCGCGCTGGGTTTCATGGCCGTGCTCGCCGGGACCTTGTCCAACCTCATGAGCGCAGTGCTGGCAAGCCTGTTCATGTACCTGCAGGTATAACGTCAGGGTCCATACCTTCGACCAGACCCTGGCCACGCCGGCAGACAGATTTTGATATACAGTATCGAGACACTATGAGTACGCCACACATAAATGCCGAACCCGGTGATTTTGCGGAAACCGTGCTGATGCCGGGTGACCCGCTCAGGGCACAGTACATCGCGCAGAACTACCTGGAGGACGTACGCCAGGTGAATGACGTCAGGAGCATGCTGGGCTTTACCGGCAGTTACCAGGGACATACCCTTTCGGTCATGGGGCACGGTGTCGGCATCCCCTCGTGTTCCATGTATTGCACCGAACTGGTAAATGAATTCGGCGTGAAGCGCCTGATCCGGGTCGGCAGTTGCGGCACTGTCAACAAGGCGGTGAAACTGCGGGATATCATCATTGCCATGGGGGCCTGCACCGATTCCAAGGTGAACCGGATCCGTTTCCGGGACCACGATTTTGCCGCTATCGCCGATTACCGCTTGCTGCAGTCTGCAGTCACCGTCGCCGCACGGAAGGGACTCGCCTGCCACGTGGGCAACATTTTCTCCAGTGACCTGTTTTATTCACCGGAAACGGAGGTATTCGATTTACTGGAAAAATATAATGTGCTGGGCGTGGAAATGGAGACGGCCGGTATTTACGGCCTGGCCGCGGAATTCGGCGTCAGGGCGCTGTCTGTCTGTACGGTCAGCGACCAGATCAGGACCGGGGAACGGTTGACTTCGGCAGAGCGGCAAGCCGGCTTCAGGGATATGATCGAACTGGTGCTGGAGACTGCCATTAGCGCAGATTGACAGGGGACGGATTTAAAATCCGTCCCCATTCAGGTCTGAGCCACCCTGTGGCCTCTGTGGCTGCTGTAGATATCCTTATTCAGGCAATAATTTTCAGGCTTGAGGAGGCGCCCAGGCGGCTGGCGCCTGCCGCTATCATCCGGCAGGCTGTTTCGTAATCCCTGATCCCGCCGCTGGCTTTCACGCCTGCGTCATCACCTACGGCGGCGCGCATGAGCCTGACGTCCGCCACGGTCGCGCCGTTCCGGCTGAAGCCGGTGGATGTCTTGACGAAACCGGCGCCTGCGGCAACACAGACCTCGCACGCCCGCTGTTTCTCCTCGTCGGTCAGCAGGCAGGTTTCCAGGATCACCTTGACGGGATGTCCCCCGGCTTGTTCCACCACACTTCCCACATCCAGGCCGACACCTGTCCAGTCTCCGGCCCTCGCCGCGCCGATGTTCATCACCATGTCGATCTCATCCGCGCCCTGCTCGACCGCGCGGCGCGTTTCATAGGCTTTCACGTCCGTTTCGTTCATGCCGGCCGGAAAACCGGCCACCGTGCAGACCCTGACCGGGGTTCCCGCCAGCAGATCACCGGCGCGCCTGACGAAAACGGGCGCGACACACACGGAATAAAAACCGTGTTCCACAGCTTCCCGGCACAGGCGCGCCACCATTTCCGGTGTCGCCTCGGGCGCCAGCAGGGTATGATCGATCATCCCGGCGATTTCTCTTGTCGGGATTTTCTGCACTATCTAGCCACTCCGCGTCTCTGACATGTCTGCTCGCCCCGATTCTTTATAGTCATTCCAGTATACCGTATCCGGGATTTCTGCTTAATCAATACGCAGTACCCGCCCCACTTCGCCCGGTTCCTCAGCCGCATAGTCCAGCCGGTACGCCGCACGGCCCAGATGGTCGCCTGGTCACTTAATCTGCAAGTGCAAAATCGCTTTGCACCGGTTTTGAATGCCGGGGCTGATTGACCGGCACACTATTGGTATATAATTCACCGTCTGCCTGAAAACAAGCAATTGGGTACTAGGTAACAATGGGGCCGGGTGTACGCCTCCAGGCAGACTGTTCCCCATTTTCTGGATGATGACACCCATGAATAAAATCAACGCAGATGTATTAATCCGGAAATTCGGTCTTGAACCCCTGCCTGTTGAGGGAGGGCATTTCAGGCAAAACTACAAGGCGGAAGAAACAGTGTCCGTAGTACCGGCCGGGGAAGCAATGTCTCTGCTGAAACCGCGCGCCACCGCGATATACTACCTGCTATCGGCAGACCCTGACTCCTTCTCTGCAGTACACAAATTACCGGCAGACGAGATTTATCACTTCTACCTCGGAGACCCGGTTGAACTGCTGCTGCTCAGGCAGGACGGCGCAAGCGAGGTCGTCACGCTCGGGCACGACGTGCTGAACGGACACCAGATCCAGTTTGCCGTCCCTGCCGGCGTCTGGCAGGGCTGCCGTCTTGTACCGGGGGGTGAATTTGCCCTCATGGGTACCACTATGGCTCCCGGTTATACCAATGGCGATTATGCCCCCGGTGAGCGGCACGCGCTGATCAGGCAATACCCGGACAGGGCGGAGTTGATCACCCTGCTGACCAGGTGACGTCCCGGAGCGCTACTCTGCCGTACGCCGGCTCCATTCTATCCAGGAGCCATCATAGAGGTGGAGTCTTTCGACGGGGTAGCCCATCAGGTAGAGGGCGAACAACGGCGTGGCGGCGCGCACGCCGGAGTGGCAATAGAAAATATGATCGTGGCCGGGTTCAAAGCCCGCCTGCGCCAACAGCGCGCTGATCTCGGCCGCGCTGCGGAACTCCGACGGGCGGCCGTCGGCGCTTTTGCGGAAATCCCGCCAACCGATGAATTGAGCCCCGGCGATACGCCCGGCCGGCAGGCCGCCGATGCGCGCCGTCCCGTCCCATTCCGCCGGGCCGCGGGCATCCCAGACATGGGTTGCCGCATCCAAACTGCCCCGGTCGACGTCCGCCACATAGGCTGTCCAGCCGCTGAGGGCGGGCGCGGCGACGAAATTCCCGGGCTTCGCGGTTGCGCGTCCGGGGCCGCGTTCAACGTAGTAGCCTGCGTCCTTCCAGGCATCCAGACCGCCGTCAAGCACCCGGACATCAGGTTTACCGTACAGGTGGAACAACCACCAGAGACGCGCGGCGTCGTATCGCTCGTCATAGACTACGACCGTGGAATCGTTGTCTATACCTAAGCTGCGGGCAAAATCCTGGAAGCGCTCACGGTTCACTGCCATACCGGCCTGGCCGGTGTAGGCATTGCGCGGGGTATGGAGGGCGCCGGGAATGTGCTCAAGCAGCCAGGAAGCACTTTTGACCGCACCCAGCACTACCGGTTTCGAGGCGGGTTTGTCCAGCATCGATTTAACTTCGGCCGCGGAAACCAGGGCATGCCCGCGCGGGAAGCCCTTGTATGGCTCGGCCTGCAAGGGGCCGCACAGGAGCAGGAGGACAGGTAGCAGCAGCATGGCGCGGCACACTCGCCCCGGAACCGGAAGACGGTTGTGAAATACCCTGGCTGTTATCGGTTGCATTGCCATTTATGATTTGCCGGCGCGTCGAATAATGGTGTTGAAATCATCGTATCAACCGCCATGACAACTGTCCAGGCGCCTGTTCGTCCCCGTGCATAATATGATAGTGTAATATTATCAATTCATCACAGCCGGAGCCGGCCGGTTAACGGAAAGCAATATAGATATGAGTAACCCGGGAGAGAGGTCATGAACCTGTTCAGCGAAGAGATGCTCGGTAGCTTCGACGCGTCCGTATTGTCCACCAACGAGGCATGCCTGTTGCCGCGGGAGGTATACACATCCGAAGAATTTTTCCGCTTCGAGAAAGAGGCGATCTTCGCCCGGGAATGGCTCTGCGCGGGCCGGGTCGACCAGGTGCCCGACGTGGGTGACTACCTTGCCGTAACCATTTTCGATGAACCCCTGATTGTCGTCCATACCAACGAGGGGATCCGGGTCATGTCCGCGGTGTGCCGGCATCGCGGCATGATCCTGGCCGAACAAGGCGGCAACTGCAGCCGCTTTACCTGTCCTTACCACCACTGGACCTACGCCCTGGACGGGCGCCTGGTCGGCGCACCGGAAATGGACCGGGCAGCCGGTTTCAACAAGGCAGACCATAACCTCCCTTCCCTGCCCGTGGAAATATGGCAGGGCTTCATATTCACCAGTTTCGATGCCCAGGCAGCGCCGCTGGCGCCCACCCTGGCTGAACTGGACCCGCTACTGGAACACTTTGACCTGCCGCACACGACTACGCGCGCCGGCACGAAGATCCCCGACCTGCCCTGGAACTGGAAGGTCATGATGGAGAATTTCAACGACCCCTACCATGCCAGCCGCCTGCACGGGCCGCTGCAGACCTTTGCGCCGAGCGGGATGAGCGACTTTTTTGACTGGCGCGACGGCATGAACCACATCTCGCGCATCCAGCACTTTACCGAAATCGACGGCTCATTCAACCCTACGAAAAAATGCCTGTTGCCGGTGTTCCCGAAACTGACCCTGGAGGAGCGTAAACGCGGCATGTTCATTCTCATCCCGCCCACCCTGGCGCTGGCGGTGGTGCCCGACGAGATCGCCTATTTTATTATCGATGCCCAGGGGGCAGGCCGGATCAGCATCGATATCAACTACTGTTTCAACCCGAAAGCGCTGAAGGACCCGATGTTCGAATACCTGTTCGAACAGGCGGAGGCGGGCGTGAACAATTTTAACGTACAGGACGTTTACGCCGATACCATGGTACAGAAAGGCCTCAACTCCCGGTTCGGCCCGCGCGGCCGTTATTCCTGGCAGGAAGGGACGCTGCCGCAGTTCAACCGCTGGCTGGTGCAGCGTTATCGCAGGCACTGGCCGGCGGGGTAGGAATTACGAATTCCTAATTTCCTAACCCCCTTGACCTGTCCTGAAACTATCGTTATGCTGCCAGCATGAATCGAGTGAATAACAGGCAGTGGTGGCGGCCCGACATCCTGAGGTGGATGCCGGCCTGATCACTGTTGCATAGATAGTATCCGACCAAACCCGCCTCTGAGCCAGGGGCGGGTTTTTTTATGCCTGTCCCCCTGGCGGCAGTTGCCGGATAACGAAGGGGAACTTATGGAACCACCATTTGATATTGCCGCCGACCTGGATACGCCGGTGTCGGCATTCATGAAACTGAAGCCTCTTGGCGCGCGCTTCCTGCTGGAGAGCGTGGAGCGGGGCGAACAGCTTGCGCGTTTTTCCTTCCTCGGCCTGGGCAGTGTGCTGGAACTGCATGTTGACCCGCAGGGCCTGACCCTGAACGGAAAAACCCGTTCCCGGCCTTGCGGCCGCGCTGAGGTGCTGGCCGCGTTACGGGAGGGATTACGGGCCGCGCCGCAACTGGCCCCCCAGGCAGACGGGATACCGTTTCAGGGCGGCCTGGTGGGGTATGCCGACTTTGACCTGATCCACGAGCTCGAGCAATTTCCGACCGGTACGACCGTCGCGGGTTATCACCCGCAGGCCGCTTACATGGCGCCGCGCTCCCTGCTGGTGTTCGACCATCTGACCCGCCGGGTGGCCCTGCTCCATGCCGGTCCGGAAGCGGAACGGCTGGCTTTGCAGAAAGAAGTCAGCGCGGCCTTGCGCGGCCCGGTCCCGGCGCCCGGCTCCAGGGACACCTGTTCAATAGCGAAGGCTGGTCTTTCCCGGAATGACTATATGCAACTGGTGTATGAGGCCAAGCAGAAAATACTCGACGGCGATATTTTTCAGGTGGTGCTGGCCAACCGGTTCTCCGGGGAGTGCGATGCCGATCCCTTCACCGCCTACCGTGCGCTGCGCCTGATCAACCCGTCCCCCTACATGTACTTCATCGAGATCGGCAACCGCACCATTGCCGGTTCCTCCCCCGAGGCCATGGTAAAACTGCAGGACGGCGTGGCCGCGTTGCGTCCCATCGCCGGCACCCGCCCGCGAGGTGTCACGCCCGAAGAAGACCGGGGCCTGGAGCAGGGCCTGCTCAATGACCCCAAGGAAATTGCCGAACACGTCATGCTGGTGGACCTGGCGAGGAATGACCTGGGACGTATCGCGGCTACCCGCTCCATCCGGGTTGAGCCTTACCTGTCCATAGAACGCTACAGCCATGTCATGCACATCGTAAGCGGCGTCAGCGGCAGGCCAGAACCGGGGCAGGACGCGTTTGATTTATTCGCCGCGGCTTTCCCCGCCGGCACGCTGGTCGGGGCTCCCAAGATCCGCGCAATCGAGTTGATCAACGGGTTTGAACCTGTCCGGCGCGGGCTGTACGGCGGGACGGTGGGTTATTTCGACCATTACGGCAATATGGACCAGGCGATTGCCATCCGCACCATCGTCTTCGAAAACGGCAGCTACAGTTACCATGCCGGCGCCGGTATCGTGGCTGACAGCGACCCGGCGGCGGAATACAACGAGGTGCTGGCAAAAAGCGCGGTGATGCGCCAGGCCCTCACCTTATCGACTGAAGGCTTCTGATATTAACCGGTCAGCCGTCGCCCTGGGCGACTTTCCCGTACCACTCTTCCATGGTAACAATCCCGCCCTCTTTCTCCGCGCGGCCCTGGTCTCTGGTTGGCAACACTTCCTGGATCATATCGATGTGTTTCCAGCCCGCCAGCGGTGTCGCGCATTCGGTCCTGGGTACATACTTGGACGGGTCGACTTTCTGGTACTTGTGTACGTAACGCGGGCAGTTGACGAAGATCTCCGACACCTTGACCCTGACGATCAGGTCCGCTTCCTTGTACAGGTCCATGGCCGGGTCGTCGTCGTGAAGCGTGGCCTCGCCCTGCAGCCGCAACCGGTGCGGGACTTCAAAACTGATGAACAACATGCCGATGTTGCTGTTGCCCTTGATATTCCCCATGGACAGGAACATGCCGTTGCCGTCGTAGCTGGGAAACACGACCGTCGTGTCGTCCACCACCTTGACGAAACCCGGGTCGCCGCCTTTATAAGACACGGTCGGCCTGCCCTTGTGGTCTACCGTGCTCAGGAAGAACATGTCGCGGCTTTCGATAAAATCCTTGTGCGGACCCACCACTTCCGTCTCCATTGCAACTTTCTCGATAACATCGGCCATGCGCCGTGTTTCAAACTGTTCCTGTAATGTGCGGTGGTTGTCACCATACAATCTGCTCATGTTTCACCTCGTTTGGTTTGATTTGGTTTATGCGGTCGCCGGAATCAGACTGTCTTCAGACGCACAGACTTTCCTGATAACCCGGTAGGCAATGATGCCGGCAATGACGTTGCCGGTAGCGGCCCCCGCGAACAATCCGGTTATTCCCCAGTAAAGGCTGCCAATATACGCCAGCGGCAGGTACAGGGCAACAAGCCTGATAATGATGAGGAGCAGGCCAAGCCGGGGCCGTCTCAGTACGTTCAGGGAGACCATGACCAGGATCACGATGGCATGGGCGCCGTAGGTCAGCGGCAATATGTAGATAAAGGTATTGATCACACGCATCACATCCGCATCACTGCTGAACGCAGGGGCGATATAGGGAGAGAGCAGGATCAGCAGGATATAGACTGCCACCTGGAGACCGATACTGAATTTCAAGCAGCCGAACAAGGCCCGGTGGACACGCTCGCTTTTGCCTGCTCCCAGGTTCTGGCCGATGAACATGGGCAGGGTCGCGGACAGCGCAAAAACAACCAGCAGGCACAACGTCTCTATGCGTGCGCCGACTCCGAACCCGGCAACGGCTTCAGCGCCGTAACCGGCTATCATCGCGGTCATGATGGCCGCGGCAAGCGGTGTCATCATGTTGGCGAGCATGGCCGGGATGGCGATGTGCAACAGTTCCTCCCAGTTATCCCGGATATGGTGCAGGCGCGGCAGCGTAAACAGCAGGAGCTTTTCCCGGATTGTCTGGATATACACCGCCACAACGGCAGTGGCTGCTGCGGCAATGACACTGGCCGCGGCCGCGCCTTTCATCCCCAGTTCCGGGAAAGGCCCGGGACCGAATATCAGTAACGGATCCAGGGCCAGGTTCAGTACTGCCATGAGTGTGGACATCAGGGCCGAGGTCTTTATCGCGCCGATTGCCCGGAACGTGTTGCCGCTGATCACCGCGATCATGATCACGGGCAGGCCAAGAACCAGGATGTACATATAATCCCTGATGTGGGGCAGCACGGTTTCCGTCGCGCCCATGGCTGAAAAAACAGCGGTAATGGAACCCCCGATAAGGATGGCGATGACGATCGAGAAAAGCAGTCCCAGCAGCTGCGCATCGGTCACGTAACGGGCCGCCTTGCCGTGCCTGCCCTCGCCGATTAAGCGCGACGTAATCGAACTGATCCCCATGCCGATGCCCAGGGCGATACTGACATAGATCATGTACACGGGAATAATGAAGCCGATGGCCGCCAACTGGTTTGTCCCCAGCAGGCTGATGAACCAGGTATCGACAAAGCCCAGCGTCATCATGGCGATGACGCCCAGGATCATGGTGCCGGTCAGGCGCGCCAGCAACGGGCCGATAGGCTCGGTAGTAATCCGTCGTGTGCGTTCTGTCCTTTCAGTCACATAGGGTCCCGGGGTTTATTCCTGTCGCCCCGGGCAGGCCTGTACCGGATAGACGGAAGCGGATTATTCGGGTTGAGGCACGATCCTCAGGTAGGGTTTGGGCGCCTTCCAGCCGTCCGGGAATTTCTCCTTTGCGGCCTCATCCGATACTGCGGGGACGATGATCACGTCCTCACCCTGGCGCCAGTTCACGGGGGTCGCCACCTTGTGGCTGGCGGTCAACCGGATGGAGTCCAGCACCCGGAGTACTTCGTCAAAATTCCTCCCGGTGCTCATCGGATAAGTGATGATCAGCTTGATGAGTTTATCCGGGCCGACGACGAACACGGAACGGATTGTGGCGTTATCCGCGGCGGTCCTTTGCTTTGCCTTGCCGCTGGCATTGGGGTGGATCATGTCATACAGCTTGGCCACTTCCAGGTTGGTATCCCCTATCAGCGGGTAATTGACCGCGTGACCCTGGGTTTCCTCGATGTCGTTCAGCCAGGCATTGTGATCATCCACCGAATCGATACTCAGGCCGATGACCTTGGTGTTGCGTTTGTCGAACTCCGGCTTGAGGCCGGCCATGTATCCCAGTTCCGTCGTGCAGACGGGGGTAAAATCCTTGGGATGGGAAAACAGGATGGCGTAACCGTCGCCGATCCAGTCGTGGAAGTTGATCGTTCCTTCTGTGGTTTCTACGGTGAAATCCGGTGCTTCATCACCAATGCGTAAAGGCATGTTATTTCTCCTGCGGGTGCTTTCAAATCGTTATCGGGGCAATTATAGCAGAACCCGGACGAGCTTATCCAGCGGCTTCCCCGAGCCGCCGGCATACTGAATCAGTCCTTTCTGCAAATAACTATAGCCCGTTTCGGGGCCGGGTAGCCTTCGATGGTGAGCTGGGGGTTTTGCGGGTCCAGGAAGTCTGCCAGGGACTGCTCGAAGGTCCATTCCGTGACCCGTTGCTCCGCAGGCGTTGTTGCAGAGATATCTGCGATATCGATTGATGTGAGTCCCGCAGCGGACAGCCAGTCATCCAGGGTGTTCAGGGAAGGGATCGACCAGATGTTCCTCATTTGGGCGTAGCGTTCACGGGGCTTCAGTAGAGCGCCGTAGCTCTCGTCGATGATCAACGACTCCAGCACCAGTTCACCGCCGGGGCGCAGGAACTGTAACAGGTCGCGTATATGTCTGACGGGGTCGCGGCGATGGTAAATCACGCCCATGGAGAAGACGGTATCGAAACCGCCGGGGGGTATCAAGTTATCCGGGACGTGGCTTTCTGCCCCCGGCTCAATGCCTGCCGGGGCAGATTGCGCAGTATTGGGCTCTGCGGCCAGGGTCTCCAGCGAAACCGGCAGGATATCGAAGGGGGCTGCGGGCAGGTAGATTGCCATGGCGCGCTGCTGCATCGCGTAACGCAGCGTGGGATCGATCCCGACCACCCGTTTTGCGCCGCTCCCCAGCATGCGCCAACCGTAGTAGCCGTTGCCGCAGCCTACGTCCAGGACAGTACGGCCGGATAACGGCGTTATCCCGTCCTGCAGGCGGCGCCATTTCATGTCCGAGCGCCATTCCGCGTCAATTTCCACGCCGAACAGGCTGAACGGGCCTTTGCGCCAGGGCAGCAGCCGCTGCAGTTGCCGGCGGATGGTTTCACGTTGGGATGCGCTGCAATCCGACGCAGTGCCTATGCGGATTGTATCCGTATCAAAGCTGATTACCGACGGACTGATTTCAGGCAACCCGGTAATTGCATCAATCCAGCCGGGGAAATCACCATGGCTTACATGGTCATAAAATCGCGCCAGGTGGGCCGGAAAAACCTGATGTTTTCTTTCAGGACGAGCCGATATGTTGTTCACCACGGCTCTCCGCCAGTTCGACCTGGCGCTGGCGCTCACTGAAGCGCTGCCGCTGTTCCGGAGTTAATTCATCGTAACAGCGCGGGCACGATACGCCCCGCTGATATTTTTCCGAGGCCATGTCATCCTCGCCCAGCGGCCGGCGGCAGGCGAAACACTGTTCATAGTCTCCCTCCGCAAGGTCATGGTCGATGGCGACCCGGCTGTCGAAGACAAAGCATTCACCTTCCCACAGACTGTCCTTGCGTTCGACTTTTTCCAGGTAGTTCAGTATTCCTCCCTGTAACTGCACGACGTCTTTAAACCCCCGGGACAACAGGTATGAAGAGGCTTTTTCGCAACGGATACCGCCGGTACAGAACATGGCGACCCTGGTATGTTTGTGCGGGTTGAGATTTTTATCCACGTAACCGGGAAACTCGCGAAACGTCCCGGTATCCGGCGCTACGGCATTCCTGAAACTGCCGATTTCGGTTTCATATTGATTGCGTATATCCAGGACCAGTGTATCCGGCCGGGCGATCTCCGCATTCCAGTGTTCCGGCTCCACGCGCCTGCCTGTTATATTTTCCGGGTCAGTTCCCGCTATGCCCAGAGAGACGATTTCCTGCCTGAGCTTGACCTTCATGCGGTGAAATGGAAGCCTGGCAGCCTTTGACTCCTTGTGCGCCAGGCCGGCAAAACGGGGCTCCGAACGCAGGTAAGCCAGGATCCCGTCAATCGCTTCCCTGTTGCCTGCTACAGTGCCGTTAATGCCTTCGGGCGCCAGCAGGAAGGTCCCCTTGAGCCGGAGATCAAGACAACGCTGCAGCAGGGGCTGCCGCAACTCCCTGAAATCCGGCAGGCTTACAAACTTGTACAGCGCGGCGATAACAATTTCATTACTTGATATATTCATATTTTATCCGCAGATGACGCAAATGATTCATCCGCAGATGACGCAGATTAACGCAGATAAGAATATAATATTCAAGAGAATATGGAACTTGATTCAAGTTTATCTTATTTGGCGATTGTGTACTTTTGAAAATACAAGATTCGTACAAACCATACTATTTGAAAACTTATCCTGTAAAACACCCGTTTTACATCTGCGTTAATCTGCGTCATCTGCGGATAGAATTTCAATGCCGGTGGGCCACGCCGGCGCCGGACGGGATGCGCACGTCATCCACCAGGGCCTTGACGTAGTCGGGTGTCTGTGCGGTGAAACGGCTGACCGTGAAGGCGACGGCAAAATTGATCATCATGCCCAGGCTGCCGATGCCCTCCGGGGAGATGCCCAGCCACCAGTTATCGGGGGTGCTGGCGGCGGGGTTGACGAACTTGAAATAGACGATATAGGCAGCGGTAAACAGGAGGCCGCTCAACATGCCGGCAATGGCGCCCTCGCGGTTCATGTTACGCACGAATATGCCCAGGAAAATGGCCGGGAACAGCGACGCGGCAGCCAGTCCGAACGCAAACGCGATCACCTGGGCGACGAACCCCGGTGGATTGATCCCCAGGTAGCCGGCAAAACAGACGGCCACCGCGGCCGCGCCGCGGGCATATAACAATTCCTGTTTTTCGGTGATGTCCGGCCTCAGGGTTTTCTTGAGCAGGTCATGGGAAAGTGATGTCGACACTACCAGCAATAATCCCGCTGCAGTGGACAACGCCGCGGCCAGCCCCCCGGCCGCCACCAGCGCCAGCACCCAGGGCGGCAGATTCGCGATCTCCGGGCTGGCCAGCATCATGATGTCGCGGTCGACATAGACCTCGTTGGTGTTATCAAGGGGCGTGTTTTCGACCAGCTTCTGCCCGTGTTCCCCGGCGCCGCCGACGAAGACCGGCGCGCCTTCGAAGGCATCGCCGGCGGCATATTGAATAGTGCCGTCCTCATTTTTATCCAGCCAGGCAATCAGGCCGATGTCCTCCCAGGTCTTCACCCAGGAGGGCGCTTCCGCGTAGGCGGTGTTGTTCACCGTGTCTATGAAGGTCAAGCGGGCAAAGGCGGCCAGCGCAGGCGCCGTGGTATACAGCAAGGCAATGAATACCAGGGCATAACCCGCGGATTTACGCGCATCGGACACCTTGGGTACGGTAAAGAAACGCACGATGACGTGGGGCAGACCGGCGGTGCCGGCCATCAGCACCAGGGTGATGGTAAACACGTCGATCATGGCTTTACTGCCATCCGTGTAAGGCGTAAATCCCAGGTCCACCAGCACCTGGTCCAGTTTTTCCAGCACCCGCAGACCGGAGCCGTCCTGCACCTCGGAGGCCAGGCCCAGTTGCGGCACCGGGTTGCCCGTGACCAGCATGGAGACAAAGATCGCCGGCGTTATGTACGCAAAGATCATGACGCAATACTGCGCCACCTGGGTATAGGTAATGCCCTTCATGCCGCCCAGCACGGCGTAGAAGAACACCACCGCCATGCCGATGAACACGCCGGTCGTGATTTCCACCTCCAGGAACCGGGAGAACACCACCCCCACCCCGCGCATCTGCCCGGCCACGTAGGTAAAGCAGATGAACACCAGGCAGATCACGGCCACCACGCGGGCGGAGCTGGAATAATAGCGCTCGCCGATGAAGTCCGGCACGGTGTACTGGCCGAACATGCGCAGGTACGGCGCCAGCAACAGCGCCAGCAGGACATAGCCGCCGGTCCAGCCCATGAGGTAGACCGAGCCGTCATAACCGGCAAAGGCGATCATACCGGCGATGGAAATGAATGAGCCGGCGCTCATCCAGTCCGCCGCGGTCGCCATGCCGTTGGTCAACGGGTGTACGCCGGCGCCGGCCACGTAGAAATCCTTGGTTGATGCCGCCCTGGACCACACGGCAATCCCTATGTAGAGGGCAAAGGTCAGGCCCACCACGATATACGTCAGCATCTGGGTCGTCACGGCCGCTCTCCTTCCCGGTCGCTGCCCGTATCGGAGTCATCCACGCCGAATTTGCGGTCTATCCTGCCGATGAGCGCTACGTAGACGAAGATAAGGATGACGAACACGTAGATGGACCCCTGCTGGGCCCACCAGAACCCCAGCTTGAAGCCGAACAGGCTGACCTGGTTGAGCCAGTCAACCAGCAATATGCCGAAACCGTAGGATACGGTGAACCAGATCGTGAGCAATACGAGCAACAGCTTTACGTTGGCGCGCCAGTAGGCCTTTACGCGGTCTTCTGACAACACTTCTTCATCGTGGGAACCGTGCGCCGGCAGGTTGTCCCCGCGGTGGTGGTAGACCTCTACGTTGCCGTTGTCGTGATCCGGTTTGTTTTGCATTTTCTTCCCGTTAACAAGTAAGCAATTGACGATTCCCTGCTCACAGCCCGGTGAAGTCCGGTTTTCTTTTTTCCATGAAGGCGCTGATGCCTTCACGGGCGGCTGCCGTTGCGGCGCTTTCGGCAAACGCGGCATAGCCGAGTTCCAGCGCCTCGTCCAGTGATGCGGCGGCTGCCGCGTCGCTGATAGCCTGACGGATAACAGCGAACACCGCACCGCTCAGCCGCTGTCCGGCAAAGCTATGCGGTTCGTCCTCCCCTGCGGGCAGCGCGGCAATACTGACGGGCGCATCAGCCGGTCCGCGCCGCCTGTCTGCAAGTTCGCCGACCAGCCTGATCCCATCGTGCAGCAGTGCGTCATGGGTTTCCGAAAGCTTGTCCACGATCCCCAGCCCGTGCGCTTTCGCCGCGGACATTTTTTCAGCCGCAAGCAGCATACCATGAAAAGCAGCCGCGGCTGCAGGCCAGCGCCGGTAGGGGACCACCATGCCGCCAATGCCCGGCGCAATTCCCAGGGTTATTTCCGGAAACTGCAACCACGCGTTATCAACGGCAACGATCCCGTGGCAGCGGATCGCCAGTTCCAGGCCGCCGCCCAGGGCCATGCCGTTCAAGGCCGCGACGACCGGTTTCCTGCAACTGTCCAGGTAAACCAGCAACCTGGAGCAGACGCGGGCATAATCGATGCATTGGTCCCTGTCCCCCAGCATGGAAGGAAACCTGCCGATGTCGGCGCCGGCGGAAAACGCCGCAACGCCGTAACCGGTTATGATGAAACCGCGGGTTTGCGGATCATCCTCGTATTGTTTCAGCAGGGCCAGGATTTCATCGGTCATGTTGTCATGCAGGGCATTCAGGGCCTCGGGCCGGCGCAAGGTGATGATTTTCACGCCGTCGAGTTCATCGGCGAGGATAAAACGGTGAAAGTCCTGGTACGCGTGCAGAGGCCGTTGCGGGCCAGGCATGCCGGGTTTTGCGCGGGTAAACTTCGCCAGGATACGTTCACTCTCCTGTTCGCCCAGTTCCCGCATCAGTTCCAGGGGGCCCTGCCTGAAGGCGAAGGCCAGCCGGCAGCCCAGTTCCAGGTCAGCCGCGGTACCGATGTCGCGGTCCAGGATATCCACGGTCTGCGAAAACAGGACCCCCAGCAGACGGTCCCGGATTTCCGCAGTTACAGCCTGTGGCACGTCCACGTTCTCTCCGGGTTTGATTGTTAACCACTTTCCCGACTCGTCCCATAATAATCCCCGGTCTGCAATTTGTGGTTGTCCCAAATTATCATTTCCGCCAATTTGTGGTTGTCCCAAATTATCAATTTTTGTAATTTGTGGTTGTCCCAAATTATCATGGTCTATGGCTTGCTGGAAGATGTTGGCGGGCTGGTAGTGGCTGCCTTCGAGTTCGGCTTGCAGGGTGTTGGTCTCGATTATGATCGGGTTGCCGTTGGACATGTTCAATACGAAGAACGGGCCGGCGTGTACGTAAGCGCCGGCCGTGTGATCGATTTGTGCCGGGGTGGCGCCGGTCAGTAAAAAGCCGGCTTCGTTGCACCAGTTGTCGAAGATCCGGTCGAGCATGAAGCAGACCACGTCGCGGGTGACCATCGGGACTTTGCCGGTCACGTAGAACAGCCGGCGCAGGCGCCGGATAAATGCCGGGGCGGCCTGTTGCCAGTCGACCACCTCGACCACCGGATTGCGGAAGGCCGGCGCAAAAAAATGGGTGACGGTGGTGCGCTCGGGGTGGCGCAGGTGTGAGAACAGCGAGTGTGCGGGAATGGAGCTTGTATTCGAGGTGATCATGCAGTCCCGGCCGGTAATGTCTTCCACCCTGGAGAAGATCTGTTTCTTCAGTTCAATATTTTCCGTGGCAGCCTCGATGACCCAGTCGCAGCCGTCCAGGTCGTCGTAATCAATGGAGGCAGCCAGGTTTTGCCGGACGCCTGCTGCCTGTTCCGGCGTCAACTTGCCCCTGGCCAGGCCTTTGTCCGCATAGGCGTGGAGACGTTCCAGCGCCCGCTCCAGGGCATCCCGGCTGATATCGATCAGCACCAGGTTCAGTCCCGGGATGGCGCTTTTCAGGTAATAACCGATATCCGGGCCGATGGTGCCGGCGCCGATGATGCCGACCCGGCGCGGCAGTTCACCGGTTGGCTCGATCAGGATGGGGTTGTTGTGTTGTTGTGTCATGTTTAGTTTTATTGTTTACCGGGTTCCCGCTTGCGCAGGAACGACGAACTCTCGCAGAGCCTGCCCCTGCGCAGGCAGGGGAACGGCGGTATTATGGACTCCGGTTTGCCATTTCGGTGAGTTGGATTTTATCAACCTTGCCTACCGCGGTCTTGGGCAGGCTGTCGAGGAAGCGGAATTCTGCCGGGATCTTGTAACTCGCCAGGCGTTCCCCGCAGTAGCGTGTCAATGCCTCTGCGTCCCTGTTTCCCTGCCCTGCGGCAACGACAAAAGCAACGGGCAACTCGCCGCGGTAATCATCCGTTTTTGCTACGACCGCGGCCTCCCTGACCGCCGGGTTAAGGTGCAGGACTTCTTCGACCTCGCGCGGGAAGACGTTGTAGCCGGACACGATCAGCATCTCTTTTTTCCTGCCGCGGATGTACAGGTAACCTTCCTCGTCCAGTTCGCCTATATCGCCCGTGTACAGCCAGCCGTCCCGCAGCGTCTGCGCCGTCTCCTCCGGGCGGTTGCGATACCCGCGCATGACCTGGGGACCCGTAATCCTGATTTCGCCCTTTTGTCCGGCCCCCAGGACTTCCGTGCCGGTCTGCAGGTCAACTATCTGGATTTCCGTCTCCGGTAAGGGGATGCCGACCGAGGTCGGCTTCCTCACTCCGTCCACCGGGTTAAACGAGATCACCGGGCCTGCCTCGGACTGGCCGTAGCCTTCGAGTATGGGCGTGCCGGTAATCCGCTCCCATTCAGTCAGCACGTGTCCGGCCAGGGGCGCCGAACCGGAAGACGACAGGTACAGGTTGGAAAAGTCGGTTCCGGCAAAACCCGGGTAGTTCAACAACCCGGTAAAAATGGTGGGACTGCCGCCGAACAATGTGATCTTTTCACGGACCAGGGCGTCAATGACTTCCCGGGGGTGGTAACGGGGCAGGATAACCAGGGTACCGCGCCGGTAAACCATGGCATGCAGGCACATGGACACCGCGTAACAATGAAACAGCGGCATGATGCAGAGCATTCTCTCCACCTCGTCCCGGGTGGGAAAGACGGCCTCGCGCTGGCTCAGGTTGACGGACAGGGAATAATGGCTGATGCGGGCGCCTTTCGCCCTGCCGGTGGTGCCGCCGGTGAACTGCAGGGTGGCCGGGTCTTCCGCAGCGGGCAGGCCGCCCGGCGCGTCGACATCCTGGCGGCCGCGCCACTCGGTCAAGCGTCTGCCGCGCGTTTCACCAATGGCGATAAGGTGTTTGACCCCCAGCCGGCCGGTCAGGAGATGCACCGTACCGTCCAGGTCCTCGTCGTAAACAATCGCGGAGACCTGCGCGTCCTCCAGCATGGGCAACAACTCGCCGGCCGTGTATATCGGGTTCAACGGCACGGCTTCGGCGCGCGCGGCATGGATGGCGAACATGGCAATACAGATATCTATGGAATTGCCCATCAGCATGGCGACCCGGCAACCGCCCAGGTCCAGCGCTTCGAGTTCCCGGCTGAAACCGGCGACACAGCGCAGGTAGTCCCGGTAATCGAGCCGTTCCTCGCCCAGCACCAGGGCCTCGTGGTCCGGACTCAGGGCCGCGGCATCCACCAGCGCGTGAACTACGCTGGGAAATACTCCTGGCAATTCCCCGGCCGCCGGTACCATCGTCAGCCGACGCGCAGCACCACCGCCATGGCGCTGTCACCGGCCGCGCAACCGTGAAACAGGCCGTAACCGCCGCCTGCCAGCACCAGTTCCTCGATGAGTTCGATGATCGCGCGCAACCCCGTCGGGCCCTGGGGATGTCCCCAGATCAGGGAACAGCCGTAGTTGTTCATCCGCATGACGTCGATACCCATCTCCCTGGCAAATATGATGTCGTTGACCGCGAAGGGGTTGTGGGACTTGATTGCCTTGACATCCCTGATGGAAATGCCCGCCTGCTCCAGGGCGCGGCGGCTGGCCGGGATCGGCGCGGCCGGCATCCAGGCCGGTTCCTCCCGCGCCTGGCCGTAGGCGACGATGCTGATGCTGATATCCGCATCGGCGCTCAGACTGCGGGCCTTGTCCGCCGTCGTGACGATCATCCCGGCGTTGCCGTCGGCCGGGTGGGTCTGGCCGGCATACGTGATCGTGCCGTCCTCATGCACCGGTTTCAAGCGGGCCATTTTCTCCATGCTGGTTGCCGTAACGCCTTCATCCCCGGTCAGGGTAGTGCGCGTTTTTCGATACTTTTTATCAGGCACATCGAGGGGCAGCAGCATGTATCGCTGCTGAAACGACCCGTCCCCGTTGTCTGCCAGGGCCTGCCGGTACTGTTCATAACGGCGCAGGACCACTTCGTGCTGCTCGGCGGTCGACACGTTCCATTTGCCCGCACAGTTCTCCGCGGTGCGGGTCATATCGCAGTTCGCATAGGGATCCTGGGTGAAATTGCTCATGACCCAGTCTTCCGTCACGCCGGTGCCGCCGGGCCCGAGCGGGTCCGGGTAGTAAATATGGGGGCCGTTGGAGATACGGTCTGCGCTGATGACCAGCGCACATTGCGCCAGTCCGGCCTGGATTTCCCCGGTGGCGGTCGCCAGCGCCCGGGCGCTGGTGGCGCAGGCCTGGCTGACCGTCGGGCCGCCGATATGGCCGAGCCCGGCCATGGCCGTCAGCCAGGGCAGGCCGTAAAAACAGCTCTTCTGCGGGACGGTCATCCCCAGCACACCGAAATCGAACTGCCGGCCGTCGAAGTCCCGGCCGGCCATGACCTGCCGGGTCACGTGGGCGGCGTATTCCATGCTGTGCAGGTGGGACAGGCTGCCCTGCCACCGGGCGAACGGCGTGGTCCAGTAACCACCGTAGGGGATGTGGGTTTCCATCCATATTACCTGATTCAACGAAATTGCCAGTATAATATCACTTTAGATTTCAATAAAACTTCGATAAAACCTGATGGGTAAAAAAATCAAGGTCATCTTCCCGGTGCCGCTCAACGAACATACCAGGGAACTGATTGAAACCCAGATACCGGCGGAATACATCCGGCCGGAATTCGACGTGGAATTCGTCGGTTCAAAAAGACTCATGTCCCTGGCCGACAGTTATTACGACACGTACATCATGGATTCCATTGTGATCGAAGCCGGCCTGAAGGCGGAGCAAGAGGGCTGCGCCGCCGTGTGTATCAATACGGTCAGCGATTCCGGGCTGTATGCCCTGCGCTCCCGCTTGAATATCCCGGTCGTGGGGCCGGGACAGGCGTCATTCCATATCGCCGCCACCCTCGGGCACCGGTTTTCCATCCTCACCATGTGGCAGCCGTGGCAGGCCTTATACCGCAAGACGCTGAAGGAATACGGCCTGGAGCACAAGCTGGCCTCCATCCGCCATATCGATACCCGGCCGGACGTCCAGGAACTGCTGACGGGAAAGGAAGAGGTGGTTTTCGACAAACTGCAGGAGCAGGGACTGAGAGCCATTGAAGAAGACGGCGCCGACGTCATCATCCTGGGTTCCACCACCATGCACCAGTCGCACCGCTTCCTGCGCGACAAGCTTCCCGTTCCCGTGCTCAACCCGGGCGTGGTCGCCTATAAACTGTGTGAAGCGTTGCTGGACATGGGGCTGACCCACTCGAAACGGGCGTTCCCGTCTCCGGAGACCATCCAGGACGACAACCTGTTCCCAACCCCGTAATATTTGGGGTCAGAGTATTTACTCTGACCCCAAATATTATCGATGAGAGAAATCCTCCAGTGAATAAAAAACAGGAAAACTTTGAAGCATCCAATTACCGGGCCTGGCATCTCTCCAGTTCATCCCATGAGGCCATCTCCACGGAGTTCGAATGGAGCATGTTGCGTTTTCAGCAGGCCTTTGAGAGATGGGTAATGCAACTGGCCGGCGTAACCGGTATGGGCGAGTTGAGTTATATCGAGGCCGTCATCATACACATCATCCGCATGCATGACCGGCCCAAGAGCGCCACGGACATCGCCCGGCAGTTGAACCGGGACGATATCCCCAATATCCAGTATTGCCTGAGAAAACTGGTGAAGGCCGGTTTCTGCGAACGGATAAAGGACCGCAGCCGCAAGACCGCAGCCTACCGGGTGACGGCCAGGGGCAGGAAACTGACCGAGAATTACGCCGACCTGCGCAGGCGCATCCTGATGGATCAGTCGAAGAATATCGACCGGGTGGATGAAAAACTCGACGAGGTCAATAAAATGATCAGCATGATGACCGGCCTCTACGACGAAGCCGGGCGGATTACCGCTACCTACAATCCGGCGACGGAGAAGAACGGGGACTGAGACGCCTCCCCGGCACGGCCTCGCCAGCCATGATTTGATAACAACAACATATAGAGGAGAGTATCCATGCCACAAGATGACAGACATTCCGGTAACGTGATTTTATTGCGGGTCGCCTGTATCACACTGCTGATTGCGCTGGTGGAGGCCTGGTGCCTGGTAGGCACCCACGTGATGCAACTGCCGATAGCATTGGAAGTATTCAAGGACCCGGACAAGCTGTTATCGTCACACCTCGATTTCCTGATGATGACCATGCTGCTGCTGGGGTTCTACGGCGCCCACGTCCCGCTGCCGGCCTACGTGCGCTGGCCGATTGCGATTGGCGCCATCGGCAACCCGACCGCGTTTCTCATAGAGGCCGTCCTACCCGGAGTGCATCACCCGGCGATCGGCCTGTTCACCATGACGAGCATTACCCTCACGACGATTGGTTTCGGCCTGGCGGCCATCAAGGTGTTCCGGTCATCGTTAAGATAGTCCTGCCGTAACCCCATGCCGATGAGGTGGAAAAACTCGGCCACCCAGTACGGCATGGGTGGCCGGGTTCTGCACTGGCTCAGCGTCGCTCTGCTGGTGACCATGATCGTGACTGCCCTGCCGTTTGAAGAGATGGAAGCGAGCCCGGAAAAGATGGAACTCATCCACCGGCACGCTTCCTACGGCCTGGTGTTCCTGCTGGTAATGGGTATCCGGGTGTACTGGCGCCGTACCAACGTCAACCCGGTGCTGTCCTACGATATACGCAACTGGCAGAAGTTCTGTGCGGTAAATTTACACCGGCTTATCTATGTTGTCGTGATCAGCCAGGCGCTCACCGGCATCGCCAGCCTGGTCAGCGGCGGCGCGGCGATCCCCTTTTTTGACGTATTCGAGATTCCGCGCCTTTCAGACAGGCACGAGGGTCTGTACGACTTGTTCACGGAAACGCATCATTTCATTTCCGTGATCATTTATCCCCTGTTCGCCCTGCACATTACTGCGGCAATTTACCACCAGATTTTCGGGGTGCGGGATGATTAGAACGCCAGGTTTGTGACTGATTCGTATGGATACTTCCTCCACCGTTGCCCCCAAGGGATGCGAAGTGTTGAACTGCGGCTTTTACACATTGGTCAACTACGGATGATTTGGGAAAAACGATAGAAACTCTATCGGCTTCAGGATTTCAATGCCGTGAAACGGGACCATGCCCAGCAAATCCTGATCACCCGTTACCAGACAATCAGCGTTCCCCAACAGGGCAAGCTCCAGAAATTTATCGTCATCCGGATCGCGGCATCCCATTACGGAGCCAGTGATTGCGATAACTTCTGAGACAGACACCAACTGCACAAAATAGAGTTCTCTGTTGTTCCGGCTGACATACCTGTCGAATTTCGGTCTATTAAAGCGGGAGTGAAATTCATCAAATGTCTGTTGACAAAACAGGAGTGAACCACCTTGACTGCGTATTATATCCAATACACCTCGTGGCGTACCTTCAGGTTGCAGTGCTGCGCTGATCAGGACATTCGTATCAAGAACTACCCGTTCAGCTTTCATCAATGAGCATTGAAGCCAGTTCAAAATCCGTAAGACCGGCTTCAGCGGCCTCCTTGCCGATTCGATCCATAGTTTGCGTTAACCGTTCCCATGCAGCGCCCCTCAGACGCTCATACTGGTCAAAGGACATCATTACACCCACCGCTCTACCCTGTTTCGTAACACACACCGGCGCGCGCTGGGCCGCGTCTATTAACTGGCCAAACCGGTTTTTGGCTTCTTTTGCAGCAATTTCTCTCATATAGCTATTATAGCTACAATGACTATAAAAGACAAGCGCATGCTGCGCCGGACGATCAAAATGACAACGCCTGCCAGTCGGTAGACTGCTCGAAGGCATGGGCGGCCCGGTAGACGGTCTGTTCGCCATGGTGCCGGCCCACCAGCATCAGGCCCACGGGCAGGCCGTCGACCTGCCCGCAGGGGATGGAGATGGCGGGATGCCCGGTGGCGTTGAACTGGCAGGTGTTGAGCGTATTGCCGAATGCCGTTTGCATGATGCGGCCATCGCTCGCATGCTCCAGCGAATCGGGGTTCTCGGCGGCCGTGTCGACCAGGGTGGGCATCAGCAACAGGTCGTATTCCTGCAGGGGCTTATCGTAGCTCGCCCGGAGTTTCCGCGCCAGGTTCTTTGACCTGGCGTAATAACGGCCGTGATACTGTTCCAGGTAGCGGCCCAGCAGCAGTATCAATGCCGCGTTGATCGGCATGTCAGTTATGCGGCGGGTCCAGTCCCGCATTGCTGCATACATCGCGGGCGAATAAATATCCTCATGGTTAAATCCGACGCCGTTCAGTTTGAGTGTCTGCCATAAACCATCCGTGACAATGCCTCCCCAGACAGCCGGGCCGGTCGAGTGCCCGGGAATGGATATTTCCTCCACCGTTGCCCCAAGGGATGCAAAGTGTGCGGCGGCGGATTTAACACATTGATCCACCGCTGCTGCTGAAGACGGCCAGCCAAAACCTTCTTTTACAACCGCAATCCTGAGATCTGCCGGGGGCTGTCCCAGGGTGCTGGAATAGTCCGGTCCGGCCCCTGTTCCGTCATCGGCCATGACCTCCAGGAACAGGGCATTGTCGGCCACCGTATCGGTCAGGGGGCCGATGTACTCTATGGACGCCTCTATGGGCACGCCGCCGCTGAACGGAACTACGCCCCGGGTCGCTTTCATCCCTACCACGCCCGTCCAGCATGCCGGTATGCGCACCGAACCGCCCTGGTCGGTGCCCAGCGCCATATCCACTTCTCCGGCCGCGACCAGCGCGGCGCTGCCCGAGGATGAACCGCCGGTGGAGTACCCCGGTTTGCGGGGGTTTTGCACGATGCCGGCGGCCGAGGTGGCGCTGCCGCCGGACAGGCACAGGTACTCACATGCGGTCTTGCCGGCTATCTCTGCGCCCGCATTGAGCAACCGGTCCACGACCGTCGCATCGAAATCGGCAACGAATCCGTCCAGGATGTCCGAACCGTTGGTGAGCGGCAGTCCCGCCACGAAGATATTGTCCTTGACCGCGACCTTTTTGCCCAGCAAGGGGCCCGAGGCAGCGCCCTTGATCCGGCATTTCACCAGCCAGGCGCCGTACGGGTTTTCCTCTGCCTCCGGGTAGTAATAATCCCGCCCCGTCCAGGGCGAGACAGGCAACTCGTCCTCGACACTGTCGATAAATTCATAACCTTCGGCAATCGGCTGCATGTACTCGAGCAGCGTAGCCGCCCTGGTATCGTCCAGTGTCAGGTTAAGTTCGGCAGCCAGCCGTTTCAGTTCACTGCTGTCGGGTAATTTAAATTTCACTGGCCGGTTCCTCCATTCCGCAGACATTCGTCTGCAGTAATTACTTTACGAGTTAATCATTACGGGTTAATAATATGTATTGGGGAATTATGCAAGTGTCCACTTGAGAAAACTATGAATAACCGCCATACCAGCCACGTGGATACGTTCGTCAGGGATAACCTGCCCCCGCCGGAACAATTACCCGAGTTCCTGTTCACCACCAGAGAACTGCAGTTCCCGGCGCAACTCAATTGCGCGGTGGAACTGCTCGACAAAAAAATTGCGCAAGGGCACGGTGACAGCAACGCCATCCTGACCCCCAACGAGGTCTGGACTTACCGGGATCTTTATGAAAAGTCCAACCGGATTGCCCACGTGCTGGCCGACGACCTTGGCCTGGCGCCGGGCAACCGTGTCCTGATCCGGTCTCCGAATAATCCCATGCTGGTCGCCTGCTGGTTCGGCGTGATAAAGGCCGGGGGCATTGCCGTGGCCACCATGCCCCTGCTGCGCAGGCTGGAACTGGAACCGGTCATCAACCAGGCGGAGATCCAGTTCGCGTTGTGCGATGAACGCCTCATGGACGAACTCTCCGCCGCCATCGGCGCCACGGCATTCGTACAGCGGACCCTGCAATTCAACGGCTCCGGGGAACAAGGCGCCGGGGCGGAACTGGAGCGGCTGATGGCCGGCAAGGAAACGGCTTTCAACGCCGTTGCAACAGCAAGTGATGACCCGGCCCTGGTCGCCTTCACCAGCGGCACGACGGGGATACCCAAGGGCACCGTGCATTTTCACCGGGAGGTCATGGCCATGTGCGTCTGCGCCGGGACGTATACGGTCCAACCGGCGCCGGACGACATTTTTATCGGCAGCCCGCCGGTCGCGTTTACCTTCGGACTGGGCATGCTGGTCGGCCTGCCGCTGTACTTCGGCGCCAGCGTGGTGTTGCTGGAAGCCGCGCCGCCGCTGGAACTGGGCAAAGCGATCGGCAGGTTCGGCGCCACCATCTGTTCGACCGCGCCCACCGCCTACCGCATGCTGCTGAACCACCTGGATGAGTTCGACCTGGGCAGCCTCAGAAAAACCACCAGCGCCGGCGAGAAATTGCCCCTGCCCACTTACCGGGAATGGCTTGCGGCAACCGGCATCAGGATGATCGATATCTTCGGCGCGACCGAAATGATCCATATTTTCATTTCCGCCACCGGCGCAGACATCCGCCCCGGCGCAGTCGGCAAGGCGGTAAAGGGCTACCAGGCCTGCATCCTGGGCGATGATGACGAACCCGCGCCTCCGGGCACGCTGGGCCGGCTGGGGCTGAAAGGTCCCACCGGCTGCAAGTACCTGGCCGATGAACGGCAGAAGAACTACGTGGTAAACGGCTGGAACCTGACCGGCGACGTCTGCACCATGGACGAGGACGGTTATGTCTGGTACCAGGGGCGCACCGATGACATGATCATCTCCTCGGGTTACAACATTTCCGGGGCGGAAGTGGAGGCGGCGCTGCTGCCGCACGCGGCCGTCAGTGAATGCGGCGTCGTCGGGATACCCGACGAAAAGCGGGGCATGCTTATCAAGGCCTATATCGTGCTCGCCGCGGGTTTTCAGGCATCGGCGGAACTGGTTACGGAATTGCAGGACTTCGCCAAGCAGACCATCGCTCCCTATAAGTACCCGCGTGCGATAGAATTCATACCTGAGATGCCGAAGACCCAGACCGGGAAGATCCAGCGCCATAAACTGCGGGCGTTATCCCAATGACTAACATGTTCAGCGACAGGTGATTTAAATGGTTACAGCAATCGTGCTCATCAATACCCAACACGGCAGGATCAACGAGGTCGCCGAGGCCCTGGCGGACGTGCCGGAATTTTCCGAGGTTTACTCAGTGGGGGGCAGCTACGACATCGTCGGCATCCTGCGGGTAGAAACCAACGAGGCCATCGCGGACATGGTCACCAACCGCATGGTAAACATTGAAGGCATCGAAAACACCGAGACCATGATCGCGTTCAAGACCTATTCGCAGCACGACCTGGAGCAGATTTTTTCCATTGGTATGGATTAAATCAACTCATATATGTCATACGTTGTAGCAACTGACGTAGGCGGCACCTGTACCGATACGGTGATCGTCGAGGACGGACGTTCCGTCTTTATCGGCAAGGCCCTGTCCACGCCGCCGGATTTTGCCGGCGGCGTTATTGCCTCGATTCGCTCTGCCGCTGACGGCATGCAGGCGGACCTGGACGACATTTTCCGGCAGACCACCTTGTTCGTCCACGGTTCCACCGTGGTCGACAACACCTTGCTGGAGCGCAAGGGCGCCCGCACCGGCCTGATCACCACGGCGGGGTTTGAGGACACGCTGCTGGTCACCCGGGGCGCCTACGGGCGCTGGTCGGGCCTGTCGGAAGAGGGGTTGAAACACCCGGTCGCCACGGACCGGCCCGCGCCGCTGGTCCCGTTCGGCCTGATCCGCGGGGTGACGGAACGGGTGGATTACAAGGGCGCGATTGTCCGGGAACTGGATGAGGCCGAGGTTGCCGAGGCCGTCAGCTACCTGGTCGACGAGCGCCAGGTAGAGTCCGTGGCCGTGGCATTGCTGTGGTCGTTTGCCAACCCTGTCCACGAACAACGCATCCGCGCTATCATTAATGCGCACAGCCCGGCGACCCATGTGTCGCTTTCCAGCGAGATAGCGCCGGTGCCGGGCGAATACGAGCGCACTTCCACCACCGTGATCAACGCGTACGCGGGACAGGTGGTCAGCCGTTACATCAACAACCTGCAAAACCTGCTGACTCAACATAACTACCGGGGGCCGGTACTGGTCATGCAGGGTTACGGCGGACTGCTGCCGGCCGAACAGGCCGCGGGACGGGCGGTACACATGCTTGAATGCGGCCCGGTTGCCGGGGTCATCGGCAGCAAGTTTCTCGGGGACGGCATGGGCGACGGCAACATCATTGCCGCGGACATGGGGGGCACCACGTTCAAGGTGGGCATTATCCAGGACGGGGAGATCGAGTACGCCCGGGAACCCCTGATAGACCGGTTCCACTACTCGGTGCCCAAGATCGACGTGGCCTCCATCGGCGCCGGCGGCGGCAGCCTGATCAGCCTGGAACAGGACACGGCCGCGCCGCTGGTGGGACCGCAGAGCGCCGGGGCAGTGCCGGGGCCGATCTGTTACGGGCTCGGCGGGACCCAACCTACCCTCACCGACGTACTGTTATTGCTGGGATATATCGATCCGCAACGCTTCCTCAACGGCGCCATGACCCTGGATCAGGAAACCACGGTCCGGCTGTTCCGGGAACAGGTCGCAGAGCCGCTGGGATTGTCCGTGGAACAGGCGGCAATCGGCATCTTCCGCGTGGCCAACGCGCAGGTCACGGACCTGATACACAAGATCACCGTCGAGCAGGGCCTGGACCCGCGCGACTTCGTCCTGCACGCGTTCGGCGGTTCCTGCCCGATGCTGGCGAGCACGTTTGCCCTGGAATTGGGCGTACAGCGCGTTATCGTGCCGTATACCGCATCGGTGAACTGCGCCTTCGGCCTGGCCAGCACCGACGTGATGCACGATTACAGCACCACCCTGACCAAATCCGCCCCGTGCCCCGTGGATGAAATCAACGCCATCTACGAACCCATGATCAGCGCCGCGCGACAGGCGCTGGAACAGGAAGGGTTTTCGGAAGATAAAATGCGCTTCAGGCAATCCGTGGGGTTCCGCTACGCCATGCAGGTCCATGAAATTATTACACCTGTGCGCGCCGCCACCCCGCTGGATAAAGCAGGACTGGAACAACTGGTCAATGATTTTGAAACGCTGTATGAAAGCCGCTACGGCAAAGGTTCCGCCTACCGGGACGCGGGCATTGAGATGACCCGGTTCCGCCTCAGCGCGTCCGGCATGATAGACCGTCCGGAATTTGCCGCGCGGCCGCGGGCCGGTGCTTCCCCGGATGCGGCCCGCACGGGGCGGCGCAGGATATTCGTCAACGGCCACGATAATCTGACCGAGGCCGGCATCTTTGATTTTGAAAAACTGCTGCCCGGTAATATCATTGCAGGTCCGGCGGTTATCCATACGCCGATCACCACCATCGTGATCCAGGACGGCCAGCACGGGTTAATGGACGGCTATAGAAATATTGTTATCGAGATTACTTGACATGATCGACCCCATCACTTTTTCGATCATCCGCCACCGCCTGTTCCGGGTCGTGGATGAGGCCGTGATCACCCTGAAAAACGTGTCCGGCAGCGCCATCACCAACGAGGGCCATGACCTGATGGTGTCCCTGTACCGGGCGGACGGCTCGCTGTTGATGGGCGGCGTCGGGTTCCTGCACCACCTGACCAGCGCCGCGGAGGCGTGCAAGTCCATCATCCGGCGCTTTGAGGGCGACATCCACGCCGGCGACGTGTTCCTGCTGAACGACCCCTACACCGCGGCCCTGCATACCTCCGACGTGTACCTGGTGGCGCCCATCCACTACCGGGGGGAACTGGTGGCGTGGAGCGCCTGCTTCGTGCACGTGTACGATATCGGCGCGACCAATCCCGGCGGATTCTGCCCCGATGCGGACAACATCTACACGGAAGGATTCAGTTCGCCCGGAATTCGGCTGGTGGAAAAAGGCGAGATCAACCGGTCCATCATGGACACCTTCCTCAACATGGTGCGCTCGCCGGACATGGTGGCGCTGGACATGAATTCCATGATCGCCTGCAACAACGTCGCCCGCGCACGCATGCTGGCCCTCATCGACAAATACGGGTTCGAGACGGTCGATGAGACCTGCAAAACGCTGATCATAAAGTCCGAAGAGAAGCTGCGCGCGCGCCTGCGCGAACTGCCCGACGGGCAATGGCAATCGCGCCAGTACCTGAGCGTGGAGGACGAGGTCTGCCGGGTCGAGCTGACCATGACCAAGCGGGACGACACCCTGACCTTCGATTTCAGCGGGTCCAGCGAACAGAGCCGCTATGCCATCAACTGCACCAGGTGGGCCTCCCTGGGCGGACTGTTTGCGCCCCTGTTCCCGCTGCTGTGCTACGACATTACCTGGAACGAAGGCGTGATCAGCCCGATCACCATGATCGCGCCCGAGGGCACCATTGTGAACTGCACCCGCCCGGCGCCGGTCTCCGTGGCGACCGTGGGCGCCATACAGTCCGTCAACAACGCCGCCTGCACCACCATCGGCAAGATGCTCAGCGCCAGCGAAAAATACGCCGGCGAGGCCACCGCCGTGTGGCATGCCAACCACTTTGCCGTGTTCCTGTTCGGGCAAAACCAGCACAACAAGCAGGCCATCGGCATCCTCACCGAGACCTTCGCCGGCGCCGGCGGCGCCCGGGCCTGGGCGGACGGCATCGAGGTGGGCGGCGAGATCCCGAACCCCATCTCGCGCATGGCCAACGTGGAGACCGTCGAATACACCTTCCCCATCCGTTACCTGTACCGCCGGCGCCTCAGGGACTCCGGCGGGCCGGGGCGTTACCGCGGCGGGGTCGGCATGGAACTGTCCTTTGTGCCCCACGATGCCCCGGACGGCGGCATGCACTACGTGGTATCGGGCAAAGGCTCCAAATTCCCCATGAGCGAGGGTCTGGCCGGCGGCTATCCCGGTTCGCCCAATGCCTACATGTGGATGAAGAACAACGGCGCGCAGGCCGGCACCGCCGGGGATACGCCGCAAGCAGGGTCGGCAGCGCCAGAACAGCAGGTTGTGGACTGGGGGGTGTTCCCCCTGATGGGCGACGATGCCCTGTACGTCAGGTGGAACGGCGGCGGCGGTTACGGCGACCCGCTGGCCCGCCCGCCGGAAGACGTGGCCCATGACGTGCGGGACGGGCTGACCTCGGCGGAATTTGCGGAAACCGTGTACGGTGTCGTTATCGACGCCGGGACTGGAGAAGCCGATCAGTCGCTGACGGAAGAAAAGCGGGCCGGGTTGATCCGGTACAGGAAAAACGGCAGGCAGGCAGCCACTGCCGCAAACCCGCGCATCACCTGCAAACATTGCGGCGCAAGCCTGGCTGATGATGACGGCAACTGGAAGGAATTCGCCGTCCTGCAGGAAACGCCCATGCAAAGCCTGGGCGGACCCTACGCCAGCGGCGGCGACGTAGTGTTGCGTTCTTTCTCCTGTCCGGGTTGCGGCGTCCTGCTGGATACGGAGACTGCCATGACGGGAGACCCGTACCTGCATGACCAGATATTTATCCGCAGATGACGCAATTGAAATTTGGGACACCCATAAATTGATGATGTAATTTGGGACACCCATAAATTGACGATAATTGTTAATTTATGGGTGTCCCAAATTGAGGACATTATTTTATCCGCAGATGACGCAGATTAACGCAGATTATTTTGTTTCAATAACAAAAGAAATTCAAATCTGTCATGACGTCAGGGGGCAGGCCATAGTGGTAAGACAGAATTACTCAAAATCAAAAGATTTATCTTTTCATCTGCGTTAATCTGCGTCATCTGCGGATACATATAATTTTCTTAAGCTATGCACAATATACGAATAAGTGACGAGATCGTTGAGCGGGTGATGAAGCGCCGCGGGCGTTATCACCTTTATGACAGTTTTGACCCGGCAAAATGCGCGCTGGTGGTCATCGATATGCAGAATGCCTTCTGCAAGCCGGGGGCGCCGGCCGAGGTGCCGGCCAGCCGCGGGACTGTCGGTAACATAAACCGGCTGGCACAGGAACTGCGCAAGCGGGGTGGCGACGTGATCTGGATCGTCAGCGAGTTCCATTGCAACGGCGGCAAATCGGAATGGGAGAATTTCTTCAGCAACATGGTGTCCGGGGAGGTGCGCGAGCGTACCATGCAGTACATGGCGCCCGGGCAGGAGGGCGGCAAGCTATGGCATGAACTGGAGGTGGATGAGGACGATATTCACCTGGTCAAGAACCGTTACGGCTGTCTCTCACCGGGTGCTTCGAAACTGGAACGGGTGTTGCGCAGCCGCGCCATCGAGATCCTGCTGATAGCCGGGACAAAGACCAACATCTGTTGTGAGACCACTGCACGCACTGCTTTTGACATGGACTTCAACGTGGTCATGGTCGAAGACTGCTGCTCCACCCTGTCCGACCGCGAACACCAGGCGACGCTGGAATCCATCATCCAGCAGTTCGGCGACGTGATGACCGGGCAGGAGTTCATCGAGCGTTGTATCTAATTAGCGCAGATGGATAAGGTGTCTTCTTGCGCATGAAGAACGTGGATGAACATTACCTGCGCATTGCCTTCAAGGAGGCCGTACGGGCGCGGGAACGGGGCAATCACGCGTTCGGCGCCTTGCTGGTGGATGCGGGTGGCGGACCCGTACTGGCGGCGCAGAACTCGGTGGTCACCGACAGCGACGTTACTGCGCACGCGGAAATGAACCTGATCAGGGCCGCGTCCAGGAAATTTGACACCGATCAGTTAAAGACCTTCACTCTGTATGCCAGCGGCGAGCCCTGCCCCATGTGCGCCGGCGCCATTGTCTGGGCCAATATACGACGGGTCGTGTTCGGCCTGGGCATGGACGCGATATACCGGCTGTTTGATGCCGACCCGGAGGCCCCCTCTCTGCCCATGCACGCTGCCGGCGTGTTCTCACAAGCGCCCTGGCCCGTGGAAGTCATCGGTCCCCTGCTGGCAGAAGAAGCAGAAGCGGTTTTTCGTAATGAAGGGGGTTAAAGTAACGTTTGACAGGTTACATCGATAGCGCTATCGTAATACGGTATAGCTTTCGATGGAGAATTACCCATGACAACCGTTACCGTCTCACCAAAATACCAGATTGTAATTCCCAAAGAAATCAGGGAGGCCAATGGAATCGTCTCCGGACAAAAAGTTCAGATGATCAGTTACCGGAACAGGATACAACTCATCCCGATAGAGCCGATGGAGAACCTGAGAGGATTCCTGAAAGGCATTGATACAACTCTGGAGCGTGACAAAGATCGGCTATGAATGTGGTCGATTCGTCTGGATGGTTATCCTATTTTGCCAGCGACAAAAATTCCCGCTCTTTTGCCGAACCGATTAAATCATTGGGAGAACTGCTGGTTCCCACTATCACCCTGACTGAGGTGTTCAGGATTATTCTGCGTCAACGAGGCGAAGCAGCAGCGCTTCGAGCCATTGCACATATGGAACAAGGGGAGGTTGTTCCTCTGAATGAGGAGTTGGCTGTGGATGCGGCTTATTTCGGAGTTGAGTATAAACTACCCCTGGCAGATAGCATTATTTACGCAACTGCGCACAGATACGAGGCCCTGGTGTGGACCCAGGATGCAGATTTCAAGGGTTTAAACAACATCAGGTACTATCCGAAGTAACTACCCTGTTTCAGCCCTGCTCACCCGCACCACCTGCTGCTTATGTGGTAAGCTATTGCAAAAATTCACAGACCATGGAGATTCAACGTGGCCACAGCGTTATCGATACCCCCTGAAGGGGAAAAGATCACTATTGAGAATGGGCGGTTGCAGGTGCCGGACAACCCGGTCATACCGTTTATCGAAGGAGACGGAATCGGTCCCGATGTATGGCGGGCTACCAGGCAGGTGCTGGATGCCGCCGTTGCCAAGGCCTACAACGGCAAGCGCCAAATACACTGGCTGGAAGTCTATGCCGGGGAAAAGGCCAACGAACTGACCGGTTCCTGGCTGCCGGACGACACCCTGGACCGCTGCCGGGAATACCTGGTCGCCATCAAGGGCCCCCTGACCACGCCCATCGGCGGCGGCATTCGTTCCCTGAACGTCGCCCTGCGCCAGATCCTCGACCTCTACGTCTGCCTGCGCCCGGTACGCTGGTTCAACGGCGTGCCTTCGCCGACGAGAAACCCGCAAGACGTGGACATGGTCATTTTCCGGGAAAACACCGAGGACATCTATGCCGGGATAGAGTTCGAACAGGGAACCGAAGACAACCGGAAGTTCCTTGAGCTTCTCAAGGAGGCTTTCCCCAACTATTACCGCAAAATCCGCTTCCCCGACACGACCGGCATCGGCATCAAGCCGATATCCGAGGAAGGGACGGGGCGCCTGGTCAGGGCTGCGATCCGCTATGCGCTGGACAACAACCGCAAGAGCGTGACGTTTGTCCACAAGGGCAACATCATGAAATACACGGAAGGCGCGTTCCGTAACTGGGGTTATGCGCTGGCGGAAAACTCCTTCCCGGACCACACCTACACCTGGGACCAGTGGGAGCGTACCCGCGCGGCACAGGGATCGGAAGCCGCCAACAAGGAACAGGAAGAGGCGCTGGCAGGCGGCAAAGTGCTGATTAAGGACACTATTGCCGACATCACCCTGCAACAGGTATTGACCCGGCCCAGGGAGTTCGATGTCATCGCCACCATGAACCTGAACGGCGACTACCTGTCCGACGCCCTGGCGGCGCAGGTCGGCGGCATCGGTATTGCACCGGGCGGCAACATCAACTATGAAACCGGCCACGCCGTGTTCGAGGCAACCCACGGCACCGCACCCAAGTATGCCAACCAGGACAAGGTCAACCCGGGCTCCCTGGTCCTCTCCGGCGAGATGATGCTGCGTTACCTCGGCTGGACGGAAGCTGCGGACCGCGTCATTTCCGGTATGGATAATACGATATCCGCCAAGACCGTCACCTACGACTTTGCCCGGTTGATGGAGGGCGCAAACAAGGTCAGTTGCAGCGAGTTCGGCCAGGCTTTGATCGCCAATATGTAGCCCGGATTTCTCTCCAGCCGATGGCCGAGCAACGTAAACAGACCATTGCACGCATCTCGGAGTTTGTCTACGAGGGCTTCCAGAAATACAACGAGAACTTCTTTCGTATCACGGAACGGGCCCGGCGCCGCTTTGAACAGCGGGACTGGGAGGGACATCAACAGGATATAATCGAACGGGTCGAACTGTATGAAAAATCCGTTCGCCGCATCGTCGTCTCGTTGCGCAAAAACCTGGGGGCCAGTGTCGTCGACCGCAAACTCTGGCACAATACGCGCAGGTACTTCGGCCAACGCCTGTATAACGTACCTGACGCCGGATTCCTGAAGACCTTTTTCAATTCCACAACCCGGCGTATTTTCAACACGGTGGGGACCGACCCGGAGATTGAATTCGTTTCCTCGGCGCCGGACGAAGGCTTTAACCCGCTGGAAACCCTGACCCTGAACCGCTATCCCTATTGGGGTTCGCTGGAAAAGACATTCAAAAATATCCTGGAAGATTTTGCCTTCAAGGTCCCGTACCGGAATATTGCCGCCGAAACCCGGACATTCAGCCAGGAAGTCCAGCGCTATTACCAGGTACACCTGCGGGAACACGGCGAGTTGGTCAGGTTCGAATTCATTAACTCGGCATTTTTTCAATCGGCACGCGCCTACCTGATTGGGCGCACGATCCAGCAGGACCACGTCAACCCCATCATCATTGCCCTGAAAAACACTTCGAGCGGTATCGAGGTTGACGCGGTGCTGTTGTCTGAGGAAGAAGTCAGCGTTGTATTCAGTTACACCCGCTCCTACTATTTTGCCAACCCCCATTCCGTCATCGGGGCGGTGCATTTCCTGCACTCCATCCTGCCCAGCAAACCCATAGACGAGTTGTACACTGTGCTGGGACGGTTGCGCCAGGGCAAGACCGAGCGCTACCGCATCTTTTCGCACCACCTGCAGAACACGGATGACAATTTCGTGCACGCCGAAGGAGACAAGGGCCTGGTGATGCTGGTATTCACCCTGCCCTCCTACGACCTGGTATTCAAAATCATCCGGGATAATTTCGGCTACCCGAAGACCATCAACAGGGAGGAAGTGCAGAGCAAGTACCGGCTGGTTTCAAGGCATGACCGGGCCGGCCGCCTGATCGACACCCAGGAGTTCCGTAACCTGGAATTCCCGGTAAACCGCTTCGACGAAGCCTTGCGGAGTGAACTGCTCAGTGAAGCGGCCGAAACCGTGCGCGTAAAGAACGATAAACTGATTATCGACCACGTCTATATCGAACGCCGGGTACGGCCGTTGAACCTTTATCTCAGAGAAGCAAACCGTACCGATGCCGGCGAGGTCATACTGGATTACGGCCAGACCATCAAGGACCTGGCAAATACCAATATCTTCCCCGGTGACCTGTTGTTGAAGAACTTCGGCGTGACCCGTCACCGGCGGGTGGTTTTCTATGATTACGATGAAGTGGCGCTGGTAACGGAATGCGATTTCCGCGAAATCCCGGACAGCGACGACGATGAGGACGTATTGCGCTCCGACGTCTGGTTTCACGTCAACAAAAACGACATATTCCCGGAAGAGTTCATCAAGTTTTTATCCATGGACCAAGGTTTGCGAACCCTGTTCCTGGAAGTCCACGGGGACCTGCTGACGGCCGAATACTGGAACCGCGTGAAGAACAAACTCCTGAGTGGCGATATCGAACTGATTATTCCGTATTTCCGGCATGAAATACCGGCAGACCAGGAAAGCGCCGTTATGTGACGGGAATATCCCGTTACGATATCCGGAGCATATAAAAATCGGCGGGGGTCCCTGTTCACCTTGAAATGAACCTTGTCTGCCGTTTTCCGGTTCCCGTCATCTGTTTTCTCTCCCTGTCTTCGTGCCAGTGGGAACGTCCGGCGCAGGTGCACGAATTTACCGGTCTTACGATGGGCACCTCATGGTCCGTCCTGGTCAATGCAGGTGAACTGCCGGTCTCGAGACAGGAAATGCAGACGGAGTTCAATGCCACTCTCAACCGGGTCAACATGGCGATGTCCAGCTATTTGCCGGAGTCGGAGCTGTCCCGGATAAACGATAGGGACAGCACCGGTTGGCTCACGGTCAGTGCATCCCTGCTGCGCGTGTTACAGGCGGCGCAGGAGATCAGCCGATCAACACGGGGCGCATTCGACGTGACCATCGGCCCCCTGGTCAACCTGTGGGGGTTTGGTCCGGAACAGGATTTCACTGTTCCCGGGGAACAACAGGTCAACAACGCCCGGCGCCTGGTCGGCTATGACAAACTGCACCTGGACGCCGCGGCTCCCGCACTGAAAAAAGCGCATGGCGGCATGTATATCGACCTCTCCGCAATCGCCAAGGGATACGCTGTGGATGAGATCGCCGGCTACCTGGACCGGCTGCAACTGGACAATTACCTGGTGGAAATCGGTGGCGAAATCCGCGCCCGCGGCGTAAATGATAAAAACAAGCCCTGGCAAATCGGGATTGAAAACCCCGTCGCCGGTGCGCGCAGCGTGCGGAAAATTATCAGGCTGGAGAACACAGCCATGGCGACCTCCGGTGATTACCGCAATTATTTCGAGAAAGATGGGAGCAGCTATTCTCACACAATAGATCCCCGCACGGGCCGCCCGGTCACCCATCGACTCGCCTCGGTGACGGTATTGCACCCCTCGACCATGCTGGCTGATACCTGGGCTACCGGCCTGCTGGTGCTGGGTCCCGACGAGGGCTATGCGACGGCCCTGGAAAACGGGCTGGATGCGTATTTTATTGTCCGTACTGATACCGGCGTCCAGGAGGAATCCACTCCGGGGTTTCAACGTCACCGATGACGAAAAATTACCATCTCTGTTCAAAAGCCCGAGCAATATTTTTCTCTTCATATGTCGCTCATGAAGTCATAAAATAGAGCTTTAACATTCCCAATACCGTGTTTTATCTGCAATATGCCATCAATTGGACAAAGCGCAATGAACAAACCGACTTGCACAATCATAGCCGGGCCTAACGGGGCGGGGAAAACCACCTTTGCACTGAAGTATCTGCCGCAAATCAATTGCAGTATCTTTCTGAACGCCGACATGATTGCCGCCGGTCTGGCGCCGTTCAGCGCTGAGAGAAAACAGCTTGAGGCCGGAAAGCTGTTTCTGCAGGAAATTGAGCGCTCACAAAAAAGAAAAGAAGATTTCGCCTTTGAAACAACCCTTTCCGGAAAATCTCACCTGTCAAGAGTGCGCCGTATGCCGGCTGAGGGCTGGCGCGTCAATCTCATTTATCTCTGGTTGCCCGGCGTAGAAGCGTCATTAAGCCGCGTGCGGGAACGCGTCCTGCAAGGCGGACACAATATTCCTGAAAATGATATTCGCAGGCGTTACGGCAAATCCTTGAAAAATCTGCTTGCCCATTACGCGCCGCTGTGTACCGAAACAGAATGTTTTGATAATTCGGCCAGGCCCAGGCGGCTTATTTTCCGGCAGGCAGGAACAGATGTTATAGTGGCGAACAATGAACTGTTTGACGCGATAAGGGGACAGGCCGGCATGGGTGAACAAACAGTAGTGAAAGAACAACGTGAAGTCTATGGACTGGATGGCATCGTTTATGAGCTGCCGGCTAAACGTAATGCAGCAGACGTGGACGCGGAATTTATCGGGCAGGTTCTGGACTATGCCGTTGCCAGGGAGCTGGAACGGAAGCGCCGGCTGGGCTTCGATGCCATCATCGTGGAAAACAACATGATTATGAAGCTCCATCCTGACGGGAGCATGACGGAGGTTGGCCCGGTGGAGTGAACAGTTCAAGGGGACAGAAAGTTCAAGGGGACAGAATTAAATTCTGTCCCCGGTAAGTTTCAGGTTCCTGACCAGGATTTTTGAGTTGCGCTGGTAGTTGTACAAGTCCTGCTTTTCCATGGGCAGGCTGTCCAGCGAGGCTTCGCTGAAGCCCCGCTCGAGGAACCAGTGTTGCGCCTGGGTGGTGAGCACGAACAGGCAGTCCAGGTTCCGGCGTATTGCCTCTTTCTCAACCTCGTCAAGCAACAGGTTGCCGTGGCCGGTATCCTGGTAATCCGGGTGTACCACCAGGCAGGCTACCTCTCCCATCCCTTCATCGGGATAGGGATACAGGCCCACACAGCCGATGATGAGGCCGTCCCGGACCAGGATGGTAAAGTGGTCCGCTTCCAGTTCCAGTTTCTCCCTGGAGCGTTTTACCAGTGCCCCCTGTTGTTCATGGGGCTCGATCAGATCCAGGATGGCGCCGATATCATCACCGGTTGCCTTACGCGTCACGTCATAGGCAGAGGTGGAAATCATCAGGCCGGCGCCGTCCCGGGTGAACAGTTCGTTCAATAATGCTCCGTCCTCCTCCCGGTTCAGCAGGTGTGCGCGCTGAACCCCGCCGGCGCACGCGGCCAGCGCGTGTTTCAGGACGCGATAACCCCCTGAGTGTTCATCAATCCGGGTTAACAGTTCCCGGGCTCCCTCCCGGTTCAACTGGTTAACCTGCAGGCCATCCTGCAACCCGGACAGATCATCACTCTCCACCAGGTAAATCAGCTTGTCCGCCTGCAAGGCCACGGCCACCCCTGACGCCAGCGCGGGAGCGGACAGGTTGTATGCCTCTCCCGTCACGGAATAGCCCAGCGGGGGCAATACCACGATTTCCCCCCTGTCCAGTTTATGGACGACGGCGTCCGCATCGATCGCGCGCACCGCGCCGGTAAATTGATAATCCACCCCCCCGATGATGCCCAGGGGTTTTGCCGACACATAATTCCCCGTGTTCACCCTGATTTCCGCGTTGGACATGGGGCTGTTGCCAAGTCCCATGGACAACCCCGCCTGCAGTTTCAGCAACAGCCGTCCGGCAACCGTCCTGACGGTTTCCATGGTGTCAGGGTCGGTGACGCGGATACCATCATGAAAACGGGTAGCCGCCTGTTTATCATCCAGGCAGGAATCTATGGACGCGCGGGCGCCGTAAACCAGCACCAGCCTGATCCCCAGGCTGGTGAGCAGCGCCACGTCGTGGACCAACGAGGTAAAACCACTGCTATCCAGGGCTCTGTCACTGACCTGGACAACGAAAGTCCTGCCGCGATGTATCCGGATATAGGGCGAAGCGGAACGGAACCAGTTTACGAATTGGGTTTTGACCATACCACCATCTCAATGTGCAGAAACTATAAATGTCATATTATCTCCGGCAGGTTTGGATGTGCTTTTGATTTGCACCATCCATGCCGCAAACCCTGCGGGCGCCCTGCGGGCGTCCAAATCTGCTCCCGGCAGATTTGTTAGGACTATCTTCCGCATGGATAGCGGAAGGTAAGCGTACAGGGACGTATTCACAGCGGGTCCTAAAAAGCACATCCAAACCTGTCTCCCTGCCCCGTAATATTATGACAGATTATTACATACAGAAATGCGTGATCATTTTGTGCAGCAAGTCCTGCATGGGTTCTATGCGGTTCATCTCGATATATTCATTGGCCTGGTGCGCCTGGTCGATATCACCCGGACCCAGCACCACCGTATCCATTCCAAGCGAATTGAGATAAGGCCCTTCAGTTCCGAAATTGACCGAACCGGCGGCATGCCCGGTCAGCTTTTCCGCCACCCTGACGATTTCACTATCGGGATCGGTCTCCATGGGAGGCGTCCCGGGAAAGATCCCGTCAAACTCCACAACCAGGCCGCTGCCGGCAACCGCCCGGGTCGCCACCTGGCGCAATTCCTTGCGTACCTCGTCGATCTGCATGCCCGGCAACACCCTGAGATCGATCTTCAGTTCACACTCGGCGCAGATCCGGTTGGGGCTGTCGCCGCCGTGGATGCAACCGAAGTTCAGCGTAGGGCCGGGCACATCGAATTTTGCACTGGCGTATTCCTGCAGGCGCTCGCGCCATTCGGCCAGGGCGATCATAACCTGTTGCATCCCTTCCAGGGCGTTATTGCCGAGGGACGGGTTACTGGCATGACCGGCCTTTCCCCTGAGGGTGATGGTCTCGATCATCACTCCCTTATGCATGATTACGGGTTTCAGGCCCGTGGGTTCGCCGATCAGGGCGTGGCGTCCCAGTCTCCTGTCTGCAGCGACCAGTGCCTTGGCGCCGGCCATGGTGCACTCTTCATCGCAGGTCGCAAGCAGGATGATCGGGTGTTTTGTCTGTTTCAGGTCCAGGGAGCGCAACACCTGCATGACGATAGGGAAGAAACACTTCATATCCGATGTGCCCAGACCGTAAAAGCGTCCGTCTCTTTCCGTTAGCCTGAAGGGGTCCTGGCGCCAGGCGGACTCGGTATACGGCACCGTATCGGTATGGCCTGACAGCACCAGGCCCCCGCTGCCCGTTCCCAGGCTGGCTATCAGGTTGACCTTGTCTCCTGTGCTGGAGACGGGCATCGTCTCGACCGCGAACCCCAGGTCGGCAAACCAGTTTGCCAGCAGGTCCGTTACGGGGAGATTACTCTGGTCATGGCGCGGGTCGGTACTGCTCACCGTCGGCGCTGCCACTAGCGCGGCGAAAGACTCTTTGAATGCGGGTAGTGTTATCATATTGGCGTTTGTCGATACGGAGATAACGGAATTAATCCGCAGATGACGCAGATTATCGCAGATGAAAATTATTTAATATATTCTTTTCTGTTCGTTCCCGCTTTCTATTCCAGGGGGAACGCGTACTTTTGAAACCGGTCTATCGTCGGGCAGGGAGATAGCATAACAATCCAATAAATATCAGGAATAAAAAATAATGACTGGAAAATTAAATCGCTACAGCGCAAAGATAACCCAGGAAAAATCACAGGGCGCATCCCAGGCCATGCTCTACGGAACCGGCATGACCGAAGCGGACATGGCGAAGCCCCAAGTGGGTATTGCCAGTGTATGGTTTGAGGGCAATACCTGCAACATGCACCTGCTGGACCTGGCGGCCAGGGTCAAGGAAGGCGTGGAAGCACAGGACCTGGCAGGGCTGCGCTTCAACACCGTCGGTGTCAGCGACGCCATATCCATGGGTACTGAAGGCATGAGTTTCTCCCTGCAATCCCGCGATCTCATAGCAGATTCAATCGAAACCATCATGGGCGCCCAATGGTATGACGCCAATATATCCATCCCCGGTTGCGACAAGAATATGCCCGGTTGCATCATGGCCATGGGACGGCTTAACCGCCCTTCCCTCATGATCTACGGCGGCACCATCAAGCCGGGCTATTACAAGGGAGATAAAATAGACATTATCTCCGCGTTCCAGAGTTACGGTGAATTCATCTCGGAGCGTATAGACGAACGAAGCCGCAGTGCTATCGTGCGCTCGGCCTGTCCGGGCCCCGGCGCCTGCGGCGGCATGTACACGGCGAATACCATGGCCTCGGCCATTGAGGCGCTGGGTATGTCGCTGCCCTACAGTTCCTCAACACCCGCTGTTGACCCGCAAAAGACGGATGAATGCGTCCGGGCCGGAGCGGCTATTAGAAACCTCCTGGAACTGGACCTGAAACCGCGGGACATCATGACGCGCGCCGCATTTGAAAACGCCATGGTCCTGGTTACCGTACTTGGCGGCTCAACCAACGCGGTATTGCACCTTATCGCCATGGCGCGCGCGGTTGACGTAACACTGGATATCGATGACTTCCAGGCTGTCAGCGACCGCACCCCGTACCTGGCAGACCTGAAACCCAGCGGCAGTTACGTGATGGAGGACCTGCACAAGGTCGGCGGCGTGCCGGCAGTCATGAAGTTCCTGCTTGAAAACGGCATGATCGACGGCGAGTGTATGACGGTTACGGGAAAAACCATGGCTGAAAACCTGGCTGAGGCCGCGCCGCTGGATGAAGGTCAGGATGTCATCAGGCCGCTGCACAGCCCCATCAAATCCAACGGCCACATCCGCATACTCAAGGGCAACCTGGCGCCGGGCGGGGCCGTGGCAAAGATCACCGGTAAGGAAGGGGAAGTCTTCAGTGGGCCCGCCAAGGTGTTTAACTCGGAAGAAGACATGCTGGCGGCGCTGGAACAGGGCCGGATCGACAAAGGCGACGTGGTCGTGATCCGTTACGAGGGTCCCAAGGGCGGGCCGGGCATGCCGGAAATGCTGACCCCGACTTCCGCCATCGTGGGCGCCGGACTGGGCAATGACGTTGCCCTGATTACCGACGGCCGTTTTTCCGGCGGCTCCCACGGTTTTATCATCGGGCACGTGGTGCCCGAAGCCCAGGAAGGCGGCCCCATCGGTTTGATAAAGACCGGTGATACGATCACCATCAACGCAAAAACCAACCAGTTAAACGTTGACCTCACCAATGAAGAGATGGCGCAGCGCAAGGCGGACTGGGTCATGCCCCAATACAAAGCGACACGCGGGACCCTGTACAAATATATCCGAAACGTGAAGTCCGCATCGCTCGGTTGCGTTACCGATGAGTAAACAAAGCCATCACATGTCGACGGAGGATTTCCGCCGCCACGGCAAGGAAATGATCGACTGGATAGCTGATTACTACGAACAGGTCGAGCACTATCCTGTCCAGTCCAGGCTGCAACCGGGGGAGATCGGGGATTCCCTGGCCGGCGCCGCGCCGTCACAGGGCGAGGACTTTGCGCAGATACTCCAGGATGTAGGGGATAAAATCCTGCCCGGCATCACCCATTGGCAGTCTCCACATTTTCACGGTTATTTCCCGGCCAATACCTCGGGCCCCGCGATACTGGGCGACCTGCTGTCTTCCGGCCTCGGCGTACAGGGCATGTTATGGTCCACCAGCCCCGCCTGCACCGAGGTCGAGACCAGGGTGCTGGACTGGCTGGCGGACCTGCTGGGGTTGCCGCAAGCGTATCGCTCGACCGGCAGCGGCGGCGGCGTTATCCAGGACACGGCTTCAAGCGCCATACTCTGTGCCCTGATCGCGGCCCGCGAGCGGGATTCCGGGCTGCGCACAAACCGGGACGGATGTGACGGCAGGCAGGTGGCCTATTGCTCCACCCAGACCCACTCCTCGCTGGAGAAGGCCATGGGCATAGCCGGCCTGGGGCGCGCCAACCTGCGCCAGGTTGAAGTGGATGAGCACTTTGCCCTGGATGCGGACAGGCTGGCGGCACAGGTCAAGGCTGACAAGGCTGCCGGACTGCGTCCCATATTCGCCTGCGCCACCCTGGGCACCACCTCGTCCACTGCGCTGGATCCCATCGCCGCTATCGGCAGCATCTGTGCTGCCGAAGGCATCTGGTTTCACGTGGACGCGGCCATGTCGGGCACTGCGGCCATCTGTCCCGAATACCGTTACCTGCATGACGGCGTCGAGTACGCCGACAGTTATTGCTTCAACCCCCATAAATGGATGTTCACCAACTTCGATTGCAGTTGCTTCTGGGTGGCCGACCGGGCCGCCTTGATCAATGCCTTGTCCATCCTGCCCGAATACCTGCTCAACGAAGCCACGGAAAGCGGCGCGGTCTTTGACTACCGTGACTGGCAGGTGCCGCTGGGCCGCCGCTTCCGGGCGCTCAAGCTCTGGTTCGTATTGCGCTACTACGGCGTGGAAGGCCTGCAATACCATATCCGCCGCCACATGGAATTAAGCCGGCAACTGGTAGAGTGGATCGAAGCCGATGAGCATTTTGAAATCGCCGCGCCCGCGCCGTTCAACCTGGTCTGCCTGCGCCACCGGGGCAGCGATGAAATGAACAAGAGGATCATGGATGAAATCAACAAAAGCGGCGCAATATTCCTCACCCACACGAAACTGAACGGCCGCTTCGTTATGCGCATCTGTATCGGCCAGACCCGCACCGAACTGGAGCACGTCGAGCGGGCGTGGCGCTTGATTACAGAGACGGCAAGCCGCCTCCGGACTGATGGAAAACAAGGATAACAGCCATTACGCGGTGATTTTCAGCGCCGAGATGGCTGCGGATACAAGCGGTTACGCCGCCATGGCGCAGCGGATGAACGAACTGGTTCAGCAGCAACGGGGTTACATCGGCAGGTACCACAGGATGGAGGGAAACCGCGAGATCACGATTTCCTACTGGGAAAACCTGGCAGCCGTCAAAGCCTGGAAGGCGCACCCGGAACACCGGGCTGCCCAGGAACTGGGGCGCTCGAAATGGTATGCCGGCTACCAGGTACAACTGGTCAGGATAGACAGGTTTTACGAATCACGGATGGGCTGACCCCAAGTATTGATGAGCAGTTACACCAGGATTTACCAATGGGTGCGCCGTGTCCCGGAAGGAATGGTCGCTACCTACGGACAGATTGCCGGGCTGGCGGAGAAATGTTCGGCCAGGCAGGTGGGTTATGCCATGGCGGCCCTTGGCGGCGAAGACGATATACCCTGGCACAGGATCATCAACAGCCAGGGCCGGATAAGCCTGCGCACCGGTTCGGATGGACATCACCTGCAGCGCATCCTGCTGGAAGCGGAAGGTGTCGTTTTCTCGGAGGATGATACAATTGATTTCGCCAAGTATCATTGGAATCCTCTGGATGACTATTGAACCCGTTAACTCGAACGGTAAAAATTAAAATGTTGAGAAGTTTGCGAATTAGAAATTTCAAGGCCTGGAAGGATACTGGGACTATTGATATGGCCCCTATTACTTTGTTTTTCGGCGCCAACAGTTCGGGTAAATCGAGTATCGGCCAGTTTCTGATGATGTTAAAACAAACGGTTGAATTGCCTGACCGAAGAGCAGTGTTTTATCCGGGTGGTCCAAACTCTGCAATTCAACTCGGTTCCTATCATGAAATGGTATACGGGCGCGACCCGTCGAATATTATTGAGTTTGAATATCAGTGGTTTTTACAGGAAGCTTTGAACTTCGAAGATCCTATTTCTGAAAAGTCATTTTCTGGAAATGAACTAAGGTTTAGCGCAGAAATAGGACTAAAAAACAATCAATCTACTCCAGTTCTGAGCGCTCTCAAATACGAGTTACAGAATGGCAATAACAGCAGTTTATCAATTGGAATGAAACACATGACTAAATCTGAATATCAGGTTGAAGCCATAAATTACCCCTTGATACGCAAACAAGGGCGCGTTTGGCAGCCAGGTGCTCCTGTGCGTTTTTATGGATTTCCAGATGAGGTAGTTGCATATCACCAAAATGCGGACTTTGTTCAGGAATTGAACCTGCAGCATGAAAAGTTGTTCCGGTCGCTTTACTATATCGGACCACTTCGAACAAAAGCCGGACGGCTTTATACCTGGTCAGGGACAGAACCGGACAGCGTGGGGTTTGCAGGTGAAAATGCGGTAGGAGCCATGCTGGCAGCTCGGGGTCGCAACATCAGCCTCGGGCCTAGAAAACGGAATATACTTCTTGAGAAGATCATCGCTATGAAGCTGATTGAAATGGGATTGATCGAAGAATTTGAGATCAAGCCAATTTCCGATCAACGACAGGAGTATGAAGTCAAAGTCAGGACTAAGCTTTCTACAGATTGGGTGGATCTACCCGATGTTGGATTCGGTATTTCCCAGGTACTACCGGTGCTCGTTCAATGCTTTTATGCTCCACCCGGTTCGATCATCCTGATGGAGCAACCGGAGATTCATCTCCATCCCAGTGCCCAGTCAGCTCTCGCAGATGTGATGATTGATGTAATTAAATCGCGTGAAGATTATTCTGACAGGAACATTCAGCTTGTAATAGAAACTCATTCAGAGCATTTCCTCAGGAGACTACAACGGCGTATTGCCGAGAAAGAGTTAGAGCAAGATAAAGTATCGGCTTATTTTGCTAACGTTAGCAGCAAACAACCTGGACTGGAGCCTTTAGATATCGATAGTTTTGGAAATATCCGAAACTGGCCGGAACACTTTTTCGGTGATGAGATGGGAGATATTACCGAACAAGCTAAATGGGCTTTAAAGAGGCGATTGAAACAAGAAACTGTTGCTCCGTCGGAATAAGAATGATCCCCTGCCCAGATATGTGTGTAGTTGATACCAACGTCCCGATAGTTGCTAATCACGCAACCAATTATGATGAAACGAACACTATTCCATTGGAATGTTTAAAAGCCTGCCTTGAGGCCATTGAACATGTTGTCAATAAGGGTGGATTGGTAATTGATGACAACGGCGAAATTTTCGAAGAATACTCAAGGTACCTTTCTTTTAAGGGGGAGCCTGGACTTGGAGACCTATTCATGAAATGGGTTCATGATTACCAGTGGAACCCGGATAAGGTATCACGGATATCAATTAATCGTTCTGATAACACTTATATTGAATTTCCCGAGCACGATGATTTGGTTAATTTTGACAAGTCAGACAGGAAGTTCGTAGCAGTGGCAAATGCCCATCCTGATAAACCACCCATCCTTCAGGCGACTGATAGCAAATGGTGGGGCTGGAAGGACGCATTAAGTGAAGTTGGGGTTGCCGTCCGTTTTCTCTGCCAGAACTATGTTCAAGAGAAATATTCAAAGAAGATAGGCAGGTGAAATCGTCCGATTTTTTCAAATTTCCATCTACTCCCCATCTGGCTATTATCGGAGATATGTCAGTCAGAGACGATAAAATTATGTCAGAAGCTGATTGTGATGAATTATTGCAGCATGAACTCATCGTAGAAGAAAAGGTAGATGGGGCCAATCTTGGTATCTCGTTCGATTTTGATGGGAACATTCGTGTCCAAAACAGAGGAAACTACATGAGCCTTCCTGGATTGGGACAATGGAAAAGTTTGGCAAACTGGCTAGTTCCTAAGACAGATATCTTTTTCGATAACCTCAGCGACCGCTATATTTTATTTGGGGAATGGTGTTACGCTCAACATTCTGTTGTTTATGACCAATTGCCTGACTGGTTCCTGGGTTTCGATATTTATGACAAACAAGCTGGGAACTTTCTCATCGTAAGCCACCGAAACATCTTATTCAAAAAAATGCTGGTTGAACAGGTTCCCTTTCTTGCCCGTGGTCGCTTCACTCTTGTTGAAATTAAATCGTTACTTGCAGAGTCAAAGCTTGGCATCGAACCGGCAGAAGGCATCTGCATCAGATATGAGAGTGTTGACTGGCTGATTAAGAGGGCAAAACTGGTGCGGCCCTCCTTTATTCAGGAAATGGACCAACACTGGTCACGCTCAGGAATCAAGAAAAACAGATTGGAGTCAGATGCATATTCACAATATGCTGATGTGTGACTTTATATAACTTCGCAATTTACAAACTAGGGTCATTTCCTATGTCATTTTGTCAGCAACGCCAAACATGTTGAAATTTACTAAAAGTATTAACAATGATTAGCTTTAAATTCCTGCTCAATGACCCTGATACCACCATTACGAGCCTGCGTGAAAACAGGGGCAAACAGGGATTGTGTCTGGAAGATGTGGCTGGATGCGGGATGACATTTAATGCTGTGGATGTTGAAACTGCTAATAGTGATCGTTCAACCATCTGCCAGATTGGAATAGCTCATGTTGTTGATGGTCAGATAAATGAGCGCTGGAGTACATTGGTAAACCCTGAAGATGAATTTGACGATTTCAATATCAGCATACACGGCATCACAGCAAAGCAGGTTCAAGAGGCTCCGACATTGCCAGAAATCCGGGAGGAACTACGAAAACGCCTTCGGGGTCAGGTGCTTGTCTCACATACCAGTTTCGACCGTAGCGCTTTCGAAACATCTATGGATAAATACGGACTGGACCAATTACAAGTTTATTGGTTGGACAGCGCCAAGGTAGTACGTCGTGCATGGCCGGAAAAGTTTGGTCAGCGGGGATATGGACTTAAGAACGTAGCACATTACATTGGATATGAATTCAAGCATCACGATGCATTGGAAGATGCAGTAGCTGCGGCAGAGATTACACTTGTTGCCTGTCGTGAACACAATGTCGATATAGAATACTGGCTGCGCATATTCGAAAAAGGAAATTTCCACGGGAAAAAGCGGGAAAGACAAACACATGGACCTGTCAGTTGGGAAGGTAATCCTGATGGAGAATATTTCGGAGAGGTACTCGTGTTCACAGGAGAATTACGAATGCCTCGCTTTGAGGCCGCAAACTATGCATCTTTTATGGGCTGTAAGGTTAGTACTTCCGTATCCAAGAAGACAACTATATTAGTCAGTGGAATTCAAAAATCTTTTGCAATAAAATCTTCTTCGGGAAAAAGCAACAAACATATTAAAGCAGAAGAGTTAATTTCAGGGGGACACGATATAAAAATCATCAGCGAGACGGATTTTCTCTCACTTATAGCCAACCATCAACCGCCTGTTCCCCTACAAACCCTGGCAGCAGAGAAAGTGCAGGAGAAATAACCCTAAAGATTAATAATCGGCCTATGAGTCTTCTTGCATTACAGCGAGTCACCAGAAAATTTACAGAACCGAACCGTGAAGAAACGACCTATGATGAACATTGGAAAAGTGATGACGGCGGATTGATTACATGTTGGGAGATCGGTCGCAAATATTACCTTAGGAAGTCAGGACTTGCCATAAGGGCAATGGATGGCGAGTTGCCTTCATTAGGCTGGAAAGGCGGCATTAGTGAAGTTGTTAATATTTATAGTACACACAAAGATGCTGTTAAAAAATACAAAGAACTGAACTGTAAATATGGCACACTGTACTACCTTGCTAAATTACAAGGATTGTTGGGTGGTGACTTAGATATCACACCCTCGAGGGAAACTCCTCTTATGTGCACTCGTACAGGTTGGCTTGTTGTATTTACTGGAGACAGCAAAAAATATAATAGCCAATTAAGTGCAGGTAATGCACTGGGAATATGTCATAAAATTGGACGGGAACTAAGAGATTTGAATTCTCAACTCGCCAGTCGCGCTGAAAAAGGTGAGTTACCAGAATTAAATTGGCCTGGAGGTGCTGGCACATTATCTCCTCCGTCACGTCAATTCGGATCACTGTATTACCTTGCACAATGGCAGGGATTACGCGGTGAGCCATGGCATGGAATCACAGGAAGCAACAAAAACATGACCACAACTCGTCCAGTCGGTATTAAATGCGCCGCTAGCGGAATGGTTTCCGTATTTACCAAAGACGCAAGAAAATATTTAAATAAGGACGAGATACCTGATATTGAAACATATCCCACACCAAGAAAAGTCGGGATTCCAGAGAATTATATCTTGAAGAAATAATGTTGAGTAATAGAAACAGGTATGCAATTGAAAATTAGTTTCTACCTTGGCTTATCTTAATTTTAAAAATACCGGTTTTTCAAACCCGTTACATTCCCGGAGAAAATATTCATGCGCAGACTAATTAGTTTCCTGTTGTTCACACTGGCGTTCTCAGGATGTGCCAAAAACGAGAGAAACCCATTGGACGCGGCTATTTCCGGAGAACACCGGGATGCAAAAAACGTTGCCAGGGACGTCTATCGCCACCCCGGGGAAACCCTGTCGTTTTTCGGCATTACGCCGGACAAGCAGGTACTGGAAATCCTGCCCGGCGGCGGCTGGTACACGGAGATACTGGCGCCTTACCTGATGGATAACGGCCTGCTCGCGGTTGCGAGTTTCGGCCCTGACCATCCCGTCGAATACCTGCGCGAGATACACAACAGGTTAATCGAAAAGTTTGACGGGAACCCGGAGATCTACGGCAAAGTGCAAATCGGCGCATTCCACGGAGAGGGCTACCTGGATGACTTTACGGACGCCGGTTTCGACATGGTGCTGACGTTCCGCAACACCCATAACTGGATCAGTCGCGGCGGCGTGGAAGACATCTACCGTTCCTTTTACCGGGTACTGAAACCCGGCGGGGTATTAGGGGTGGTGCAACACCGGGCTGAAGCCGGGAGTAACGCCGAAGAAACCGCCGAAAAAGGTTACGTCCCCGAGAGTTACATGATCGAACTCCTGGAAGGCATCGGTTTTGAACTGGTCGATAAAGCGGAGATCAACGCCAATCCGAAGGATACCAAAGACTATCCGGAAGGGGTCTGGACCCTGCCGCCTTCATACGAACTGGGCGATAAGGACAGGGCGAAATACGCTGCCATAGGCGAAAGCGACCGGATGACGATGAAGTTCGTGAAACTGCAGGAATAGGTTACCTGCCCCTGCGGAAGCAGGGGCATGACGCTGGACAATTACAGCTTGTATAACGGTTCCAGTTCGCCGCGGGTCCCTGATGTATCGGTCCTGGATGTTTTGCTTTCCTTTACAAATGCCTGCCACAGCGGCTCTCCGTTCCAGGGGCCTGTCGTACGGGAATAAAGTACCCGCGACAGGTTACGGATCTCCACCGCCAGTTCGCCACTGCTGTATTTCTCCAGGTCCCCCAGGCTGGTAGCCGGCAGCCCGGACGGGTGCGCCCCGGCCCACTCCAGCAACGCCGTTTTTGCCTGTTGCGGATCATTATCCCGGCAGGCGCGTTTGATGTTTTTTTCCGCTTCACCGAGCCTTCCGTTGCCCGCCTGCCCTGCCGCAGGCGGGCCTGCCTTGCGCTGCTTCAGAATATAAACGAGGGTTATGACCCATGCCGCGGCCAGGATGAAAGTCAGCCATTGCCAGATCGATGCGCCGGTAGGCGCCGTATCTTCGACAACGGCAGTTTCAACAGGCCCGGGCAAGCCCCGCGCAGTATCCCCTGCGTCGCTACCGGGCGCAGGTAAATCCGGCGCTCCGGCAGGGGCCTGCCCGCCTGCCTGTGACTGCAGGGGCAGGCCCGGCATGCTGCCGGCAGGGGGGGGGGCAGGCAGCGGCCCCCCCCTCCCCCGCCCCCCGGCAAAACCACGGTTCCATTGCTGGCCTTTCCCTCTTTGCCACTGCA
>JAPOQU010000100.1 GCA_026710545.1 Gammaproteobacteria bacterium
TGCCCAGTTTGCGCACTTCGTCCTTGAACAGTTCCCGCAGGGGTTCCAGCAGTTCCAGGCTCATGCGTTCCGGCAGCCCCCCCACGTTGTGGTGTGACTTGATGACGTGGGCCTTGCCGGTGCCGGCGCCGGCGGACTCGATCACGTCCGGGTAGATGGTGCCCTGGGCCAGCCATTTTTCATTTTTGAGTTTTTTACCTTCCTCTTCAAAGATGGCGATGAATTCCCGGCCGATGATCTTGCGTTTTTCTTCCGGATCGGCCACGCCCTTGAGTTTATCCAGGTAGCGTTGTTCGGCGTTGACGCGGATGACGCGGATACCCATGTGCCTGGCAAAGGTCTCCATGACCTGGTCACCTTCATTGAGGCGCAGCAGGCCGGTGTCGACGAAGATGCAGGTGAGTTGATCTCCGATTGCCTGGTGCAACAGTGCCGCAGTCACAGCAGAATCGACGCCGCCGGACAGGCCCAGCAACACCTCGTCGTCTCCCACCCTGGATCGCACGTCCGCGATGGCCTCGGTGATGATGTTATCGGGGGTCCACAGGGTGTCGCAACCGGCGATATCGCAGACGAAACGCTGCAGGATGGCCTTGCCCTGGTGGGTATGGGTCACTTCCGGATGGAACTGCAGGCCGTAGAAACCGCGTTCCTCGTCCGCCATCCCGGCAATCGGCGAGTTGTCCGATGAGGCGATACGTTTGAATCCTTCAGGCAGTTCATCCACCTTGTCGCCGTGGCTCATCCATACGTCCAGCAGGCCGTGACCTTCGGCGTTGGTATCATCCTGGATATCACGCAACAGGCGCGAGTGCCCGCGCGCCCTGACCCTGGCATATCCGAATTCGCGCAGGCTGGAGGCAGCGACCTGTCCCCCCAACTGCTGCGCCATGGTCTGCATGCCGTAACAGATACCGAGCACCGGCACACCCAGCCGGAATACGATGTCGGGTGCACGCCAACTGTTATCACCGGTCACCGATTCGGGGCCACCGGACAATATGACGGCTTTCGGGTTGAAGCGCCTGATCGCAGGCTCATCCAGGTCAAAAGGGTAGATTTCGTTGTAGACGCCCGCCTCGCGCACGCGCCGGGCGATAAGCTGGGTGTACTGCGAACCGAAGTCCAGGATCAGGATTTTGTCACTGTGAATGTCCGGCAACTCTTTAAACCCGGTAGTTGGGCGGTTCCTTGGTGATGGTTACATCGTGGGCATGGCTTTCTTTCATGCCTGCGCCGGTCAGTTTCACGAAGTTCGGCTTGTCATGCATTTCCTGAAGATCGCGGCAACCCGTGTAACCCATGGCCGCGCGCAGACCGCCGACCAGTTGATGCACGATTGCATCCAGCGGTCCCTTGTACGGCACGCGCCCCTCTATGCCTTCGGGCACCAGCTTTTCTATCTCGTCGTTCTTCTGGAAATAGCGGTCAGATGAACCGTGTTGCTGCGACATGGCGCCCACGGAGCCCATCCCGCGGTAGGTCTTGTAAGAGCGGCCCTGGAATAACTCAACCTCGCCGGGCGCTTCCTCTGCGCCGGCGAACAGGCTGCCAATCATAACCGACCAGGCGCCCGAGGCCAGGGTCTTGGCGATGTCGCCGGAATAGCGGATACCGCCGTCGGAGATAAACGGCACACCTGTTCCCTTCAGGCCTTCGGCAACGTTGGCCACGGCTGAAATCTGCGGCATGCCAACCCCGGTCACGATACGTGTCGTACAGATCGAACCCGGGCCTACGCCCACTTTCACTGCATCCACACCCGCTTTCACCAGGGCTTGTGCCCCTTCCGCCGTCACCACGTTGCCGCCGATCACTTCACAGTCAGGGTAGTCCGCCTTGATTTCGCTGACGGTCTGCAGCACGCCTTCGGAGTGCCCGTGGGCGGTGTCCACCACCAGCGCGTCCACACCGGCGCCTACCAGGGCGGCAATCCTTTCCGTTGTACCCGGACCGACGCCTACTGCGGCGCCGACGCGCAAGCGTTCATCTTCGTCTTTACAGGAGTTGGGAAATTCCTGCGCCTTGTGAATGTCCTTGACCGTGACCATGCCTTTCAACTCGAACTCTTCGTTAACGACCAGGACTTTTTCAATCCGGTGCTTGTGCAGCAGGGAGATGATCTCCTCTGTGTCTGCGCCCTCCCGGACGGTGACCAGGCGCTTCCGGGGTGTCATAATTTTGGCCACGGGGTCATCAAAACGGGTTTCAAAACGCAGGTCCCTGCTGGTGACGATGCCGACCAGGTCCGAACCGTCCACGACCGGCACACCTGATATATTGTTGGCACGCGTGATCTGCATGACCTCGCCGATGCTGGTAGCGGGGCTGACGGTCACCGGGTCCCGTATCACCCCGGCCTCGTATTTCTTCACCTGCAGCACTTCCCTGGCCTGCTGTTCGGGGCTCATGTTCTTGTGGATGATGCCCATGCCGCCCTGTGCGGCCAGGGCGATTGCCAGGCGGGATTCCGTGACGGTATCCATGGCCGCGGAAATCAGGGGGATATTGAGCTTGATGCGCGGCGTCAGGCGTGTCTCGAGGCTGACTTGCTGGGGCAGGACCCTGGAATGGGCCGGGACCAGCAGGACATCGTCAAAGGTAAGGGCCTCTTCGATTATTCGCATGACCTATTATACAATTAGGAATCAGGAATTAAAGAGAAAAAGGGGACAGATTTAAATCTGTCCCCGTTAAAATGAAATGAACACCGGCATAACTGAAGAACAACGCGATATCTACACGATCACACGTCTTAACCGTGAGGCCAGGATGGTGCTGGAGGACAGTTTCCCCCCGTCCCTGTGGGTACGCGGCGAAATATCCAACCTGGCGCAGCCCGGCTCGGGCCACATCTATTTCTCTCTGAAGGACAAGCATTCCCAGGTGCGTTGCGCGATGTTCAGGGGCGCTAACCGCCACCTGAGATTTGCCCCGGAGAACGGGCAGGAAGTACTGGTCCGGGCAGGGGTCAGCCTGTACGAAGGCCGGGGTGAATTCCAGTTGATCGTGGAAGCCATGGAACCGGCCGGCGCCGGCGCCCTGCAGCAGGCGTTCGAGAAACTGAAGCAGCGCTTGCTGGAAGAAGGCTTGTTCGCCGAAGATCACAAACAGCCGGTCCCTGCCTTCCCGGGGACTATCGGGGTGGTCACATCGCCGACAGGCGCGGCAGTGAGAGACATCATCCAGGTTCTGGGGAGACGTTATGCAGTCGCCGATGTCATTGTCTACCCGGTGCCCGTACAGGGAGACGGCGCGGCACAGCAGATTGCAGAAACAATTCATGTGGCAAACCGGAGGCAGGAATGTGACGTGTTGATCCTGGCCAGGGGCGGCGGTTCACTGGAGGACCTGTGGTCATTCAACGAAGAAACCGTTGCCAGGGCGATTTATCGTTCTGTTATCCCCGTGGTCAGCGGCATCGGCCATGAAATTGATTTTACCATTGCCGATTTCGTTGCCGACCAGCGGGCGCCCACTCCTTCGGCGGCAGCGGAACTGGTCAGTCCGGACTCCACTTCGTTGAAATCGACACTGAATAACCTTCATTCACAACTCCACCTGCGCGTCACCGGACTGCTGTCCTACCACCTGCGCAACGTAACACAACTGGGTAAACGCCTGCCCCGCCCCACCTACCTGCTACAGAATATGACGCAGCGCACGGATGATCTTGCCACCCGCCTGAGACTCGCGTTGGACAACGGCATCACATTACGCCTGGCGCGCTTGAACCGGTTCGCCGATATCCTCAGGAGCAGGAACCCCCTGCAACAACTGGCCGGCTATCGTACAAGGTGCGCTGAACTGGAAAAACAACTGAAAAACCAACTTGCCCGCAGCCTGAACGCAAGGGAAAAACAACTGGATTTTCTTTCTCACTCACTGAAGACGGTCAGCCCGCTTGCCACCCTGGAGAGGGGTTATGCCATCGTCACGGATGAAGATGAAAACATTGTGCGCAGGGCGGATCAACTCCGGGAAAACGCCGGGATAAGCACCAGATTCTCAAAGGGAAGCATTCGCTCAACCGTAAATAAGATAAGCACGGATAATGAATAAATGATTTAACATGGATGTACAGGATGAACAGGATATGCAGATTTATAATATTGATATCCGACATACATTCGATATACTATCAACATGACAACAGAGCGGTTGGAATGGAGTCCGGAGAAAAATGCAGTCCTCAAGAAGGAAAGAGGACTTTGTTTTGAAGACGTTGAAACTGCTATCGAAAGTGGAGACTATATTGGAGATTATCCCCATCCTGAGCAGGAACGTTATCCCAACCAGCGAGTACTTATAGTAGAGATAGATGATTATGCCTGCATTGTGCCATATATCCGGAAAGGCAATGTTCGCTACCTGAAAACAATTTATCGCAGTCCAAAAGCGAAACGTTTTATTACGGTACATGGGAGAAATACTGCCGTGGCCCTGTCCCTCCATGAGTATCAAAAGCTGACCTGTCCGGCAAATAAATTGTCATCAACGCTGCTTATGCCGATTCTTGAAGAGGCAGAGGATGAACTGTTCTAAAGAAGTCCTGACAATGGGAGAACCATTGACTTGTATTGTATTTGTTGGACACTCCGGTTGTGTCGGAATCTCTGTAAAGGAAACCTTCGATAAAGGTGATTGAATGGCTGGACACTCAGGATGAGCATTCCCTGTTGCTTGCTTTTGTAATATACCAATTGATGGCATATAATCTACACCATGACATGGACTGTTTACCTGACCAGAAAGGCGAATAAACAACTGGCAAGGTTGCCACAAATGATACAAGCTTTAGCTGAACTTGCCGTGACTGGCATGGAGGAGCAGGGTGTTAACCCTGTGGGATGGGACACTTTGAAAACCGGCAAAGACGAATATCGCCTGCGTCTGAATTACAGGTATCGAATGCGTTATCGCATAACCTCAGAACATACCTTGAGGATAGAAGTATTTTACATCGGGCATCGACGGGAAGCTTACAGATGAGTCATACATCGAATATTCAACACGATTTGAGAAAGGTGTCCGTGGGGCCTGCCGGAAAAACGGAACGAGTACCCCTGAAAAATATGACCAGCCCAAGCATAGAGAAATACTTGGAGGATGAGCTTGTACCCGCGCAAACGTTGCATGACGAAATCAAACAGCGCTATGGCGATGCTTATAGAACCGCGGGTTACTACCTGAGATTGTATCGCCTGCGGGCAGACTTGACCCAGGTGCAACTGGCAGGTCAAGCAGGTATCCGCCCGCGCCACCTCTCTGAAATGGAAAATAACAAACGGTCTATAGACAAAACGCTGGCCCGAAAGTTAGCGCATATTCTCGACTTCGATTACCGCAAGCTGATATGAGCTCAGAGTTGTAGCCGGCTTCCGATCAATCCGAAGAACTAGTACTCAGCGGCCTGCAGGTCGGCATGGTACGATGAACGCACCATGGGGGCGCTGGCCACGCTGGTGAAGCCCAGTCCTCTTGCATATTCACCCAGTTCGTCGAATTCAGCCGGTTCCACGAATCGTTCCACTTTCAGGTGGTAGCGGCTCGGTTGCAGGTACTGGCCCAGGGTCAGCATGTCGCAGTCGTGCTCCCTGAGGTCGCGCAGCACCTGTTTTACGTCCTCTATCTGTTCACCCAATCCCAGCATGAGGCCGGACTTCGTCGGTATCCCGGGGTGTTGCACCTTGAATCTGCGGATCAGGTCCAGCGACCAGCGGTAATCGGCGCCCGGCCTGGCTTTGCGGTACAGCGCCGGCGTCGTCTCCAGGTTGTGATTGAACACGTCGGGCGGCGCCTCGCCCAGTTTTTCCAGCGCGATATCCATGCGGCGGCGGAAATCCGGTGTCAGAATTTCGATCCTGGTTTCAGGGGTCTCGCGGCGTACTGCCCGGATACAGTCCCTGAAGTGCCCTGCCCCGCCGTCGCGCAGGTCGTCCCGGTCGACGGAAGTGATGACCACGTATTTCAGCGCCATTAACCTGACGGCTTCGGCCAGGTGTTCCGGTTCGTTTTCATCCAGGGGCTGCGGGCGGCCGTGGGCCACGTCGCAAAAGGGGCAGCGCCGGGTGCAGGTGTCGCCCATGATCATGAAGGTGGCGGTGCCCCGTGCAAAGCACTCGCCCAGGTTGGGACAGGACGCTTCCTCGCACACCGTATGCAGGGCGCGGTCACGCAACAACCGCTTCAACTCCAGTACCCTGGGATCGGTGGGGGCTTTGGCCCTGATCCAGTGGGGCTTTCTCGGCGGCTTGCCTTCCATCGGCACGACCCTGATCGGGATGCGCGCGGTTTTGAATTTTCCGCGCCGCTCTGCCTTTGTCAGGTTTTCCAATGCTGTTGTCGTCATCTTCGCGGGTACCAGGTAGCCCAGGGTGTTATTTTACACTTGCTGCCATGATTTCAGGAAAAGAAATATTTCTTTCATCATACGTTTCGACCTCATCGCATCCGAACTGTTCCAGCAGGCAGGGCAAAAATTGCTCGGCCGCGTCATCTGCCGATAAACTGAATCCCCGGTCTGCCAGTTGGGTTACCTCCAGCCCGGGATAGCCGCAGGGGTTGATACGCTTGAAGGGAGACAGGTCCATGTTCACGTTGAGAGCCAGGCCGTGGTAGCAGCACCCTCTCCTCACCCGCACGCCCAGGGCTGCGATCTTGCTGTCAGCCAGGTACACGCCCGGCATCCCCTTGCGGCGTACCGCTTCCAGGTCGAAGGCGGCCAGGAACTCGATGACCGACTGTTCCAGCAGGTTGACGAATCGCCTGATGGATATCCCGCGCCGTTTCAGGTCGAACAGCGGGTAGACAACCAGTTGGCCGGGGCCGTGATACGTCACCTGTCCGCCCCGGTCCACCTTGTGCACGGGGATGTTGCCCGGGTCCAGCAGGTGTTCGGTCCTGCCGGCCAGGCCCAGCGTAAATACCGGTTCGTGCTCCAGGCACCAGATCTCGTCTGCCGTCCCGGGGTCGCGCCGGCTGGTGAACTCAGCCATTGCCTTGTAGACGCCCGGGTATCCCCGCAAACCGAATTGCCGTATCAGGACTTTGTTCATAGAATACCCAATATTTGGGGTCAGAGTAAAAACCTGTATGTTTTTACTCTGACCCCAAATATAATGCTGTTTCCGGTCGGACGTATAATATTGCAAGTATACGTCCGGATGATCTGAAAACATACCGCCATAGGAGAAACTCATGAAGTTGTCAGCACTGTGTTCAGCTTGTTTACTGATTTTCGGCATTGTATCGGCCCAGACCGTTCTCGCGCAGGTCGAAGCCGCATCGACCGAAGTGATTGAAACCTGTCCATTACCGGAAAAGCCTTCCATCCCCAACGGCCTGAAGGCCAGCGAGGAGGATATGCTCGAGGCGCAACAGGGTATAAAAAATTATATTGCCAAGGGCGAAGCAGTCCTGGCTTGCCTGGATGGTCTGAGAACAAGCTGGGGGGAAACTCCCACGGAAGAACAACTACAGATCAACGAGTTATTCTACAATAAAATGGTGGATGAAATGCAGGCTGTCGGCGAACTGTTCAATTCCGCGGTCCGGGCCTATAAGGGCAGGAACTGATAAGCTGTCTCTGCAACCTTTAAAAGCACTTGCCGGTTGCACGGGAAGCCGCCGGCGATGTTGAGGTACTGCCGTCACGAATGAAAGCGCTGGAGATTAATCGCCTGGAAAAAACCTACAAGAACGGGTTTCGGGCATTGAAGGGAATCGATCTGGAGGTGGATGAAGGCGAATTCTTCGCGCTGCTCGGCCCCAACGGCGCCGGCAAGTCGACCACGATCGGGATTATCTCGTCGCTGGTCAACAAAAGCGCCGGCAACGTCAGGGTCCTCGGACTCGACAGCGACACCCATATCATCGACATCAAATCCCGCCTGGGCATAGTCCCCCAGGAAGTCAACTTTTCATTATTTGAAACCCCTCTCAATATCCTGCTGAACCAGGCGGGGTACTATGGCATAGACCGGAAATCCGCTTACACCAGGGCGGAGAAATACCTCAGGCAACTGGGTCTGTGGGATCGGCGTAATGGTATATCCCGCAACCTCTCCGGCGGTCTCAAACGCCGGCTCATGATCGCCAGGGCCCTGGTCCATGAACCAAAACTGCTGCTGCTGGATGAACCGACGGCCGGCGTGGACGTGGAACTGCGCCGTTCCACCTGGGAGTTCCTGAAAGAGATCAACCGCAACGGCACAACCATCGTCCTCACCACCCATTACCTGGAGGAGGCCGAGAGTCTGTGCCGGAAAATCGCCATAATCGACAAGGGATCGATCGTCGAGTTCGGCCATATGAAGGACCTGCTGGCCAAACAGCACTCGGAGACGTTTATCCTGGACCTGGTAAGCCCCCTGGAGAAACTGCCCGACATGCCGTTCCTGGACATACGCCAGATCGACCCGATGACCCTGGAGGTAGTCATTAACCGGGAACAGAACGCCAACGCCGTATTCGAGATGCTGTCGCAGCACTGGATTATCGTGAGCAGCATGCGCAATAAAGCCAACCGCCTGGAAGAGTTGTTTATCCGGTTGCTGGACGAGAGTGAACAGGAAAATGACGTCTGACCGTTTTTATATCGCCTACAAGACCATCGTCACCAAGGAGATCACCCGGTTCATGCGTATCTGGACGCAGACCATCCTGCCGGCGGCCATCAGCATGGCGCTTTACTTCATCATATTCGGTAACCTTATCGGTCCCCGCATCGGCGTAATGGGCGGGTTTTCCTACATGGAGTTTATCGCCCCGGGCATCATCATGATGTCGATCATCAACAACGCCTATTCCAACGTCTCCTCATCCTTTTTCGGCGCGCGCTTCCAGCGCCATATCGAGGAGATGATCATCGCGCCGGTGCCGAACTGGATAATCCTGGCGGGCTATATTTCCGGCGGGGTGCTGAGGGGGCTGATCGTGGGCGTGATCGTGACGGTCATTGCGTTGTTCTTCACCGGCATGCCGTCGCTTTACAACCCCTTGATCGTCATTAGTATTGTCATCCTCACTTCCATCCTGTTTTCCCTGGGCGGTTTTCTTAACGGGATATTTGCCAAGAACTTTGATGACATCTCCATCATCCCGACTTTCGTACTGACCCCGCTGATTTACCTGGGCGGGGTATTCTATTCCATAGACCTGCTGCCGAGCATCTGGCAGACGATCTCCCTGGGCAATCCGATACTGTACATGGTGAACGCCTTCCGCTACGGCATCCTGGGCGTATCCGACATCAATATTTACACCGCATTTGCCATAATCCTGCTGTTTATCCTCGCCCTGTCGTACCTTTCCCTTTACCTGCTGCAGCGGGGGACGGGGATAAAGACCTGAACTCCATTCGGGACAGGTCGTTTGCAACCTGCTATTTCCCGGTCTCGTCCAGGTCCCGGTTCAGCCTGACAAGCTCTCCCATTAACCGGTCCAAGTCCGGGATCAGTTTTTTCAGGGCTTTCTGTTCTTTTGCCACCAGCTTTTTTGCTACTTCATGACGTATCATGCCGGCGTCTGAAGGGAAGATTTCTATAATGCGCCGGTCATCATGGTGCGGTTTCCTGTACACCAGGTTGTCATTTACCATCCTGTCGATGAGTTTTGTGGCCGTCGGCAGGTTCAATACCAGCGCTTCCGCAATCTCTCCCATCGACCTGCCGCCTTCAGAAACCAGCATATTCAGGACCAGCCAGGAATCAAGGCTCAGCCCCACGGTACGTAACTTGGCCGTCAACCGGTTATTTACTTTCCGGCCGGTATATGTAATCGGCTTCAAGTCAGACCTGCTGGATAATGTAAGATTAAACACCGCCTTCTTCTACACGGAATACGAAGAATTACAAATTCAAGCCTTTGGACCCACGCCTGGCTGTGTTGAAGACCAGACCACGGAGTTGCTTGAATGTTTTGGCCGCTTCCAGACTTTCAACGCGGGCGATGCAGAGGCCAAAGGGGTGGAGCTGGAACTTACCTGGGTCCCCGTAGAGAACCTGACGCTGTCCGGTTTCTATTCATTCCTGGACGCGGAATTTACCGATACCATCGTACCGAACTCCGCTTACCCGGTACAGACCGGCAACGAGATGATTCATGCCCCGCGCAACAAATACAGTATTAATGCAGAATACGTGTTGCCCGTGCCGGGGGGAGGCCAGTTGGCTGCCCTCCTGAGCTATCGCTATACTGACGATCAGCGGGGCGAGCTCGAACCCTATTCGATACAACCTTCATTCGACCTGTTCGATGCCCGCCTTGCCTGGAACAGTCCCAACGATACACTGGAGATTGCCGTATGGGGTAAAAACCTGCTTGACGAAGAGTATGTCACCCACCTGTACGCCATAGGAGGCGAAGTCGTTTCCGTGTTCGGCGATCCGCAGATGTACGGGGTGTCGTTGACTTATCGGTATCAATAAACAGCTAATTCTTGCCCCAAACAACATTCTGCTGAAAGGTCATATTCAACTTCTATTTGCTTGACTCAACCTTACCCCTGAGAACTTTGATGCAGTAAGTGTTTAAACTCTCGTTTACCTTCAGGGATTCGACAGCGAGACGTTCGTGCAAATAAGGCCCTACGCGTAAATTAAACTTGCCGGAATACTTCTTTCCTGCCGTTGCCGGCGGTAAGGGTATGTGATCCTCCTCGTGTATCGCTATCCATTCATCGATTAATGTACTTAATTCCTCAAAAACTTTAGTCTCATTTTTTCCGTGTATCCCGCCGAGAGCCAGACCGGGGACCCGGCCAATATAGCACTGGTCTTCTTCAGACCATTCTACAATCTTGAGATACTGATCAACCTTCTTCATCATTAACCCATTTGATAGCTTGTTTTACGTCCTTGATCTGATAATGCTTCGCATCATTGCCTGCCTTGCCACTGATAGTAATATTCAACCCGGATGGGTGCCTGAAATTACGATGACTTCCTTTCCCTCTCCGGTCTATAAATCCGTATTTTTTCAAATCATTGATCAAATCCCTTATTTTAGGAGGCATTATATTATGGTACTAAAACGGTACTATAAGTCAAACAATATGATTAAATGCCGACAGTCTGCAACCGCTTTACAGGGTCGGTCTACCCGGCATTTCCCGGGGATAAACGCCCTACAAATCCAGCACTAACAGTTCGCTTTTGGAGCGCGAACAGCAGAGTGTCATCTGGTCGTTGGCCGCATGCTCTTCATCGGTCATGAACACGTCGTTATGTTCCGGTTCCCCTTCCAGCACGCCGGTGAGGCAGGTGCCGCAGATACCTTGCTCACAGGACACGGGGATAATGATGCCGTGCTCGCCCAGGGCGTCGACGATCCTGACGCCGTCTCCGACGGTGATTACTTCGCCGCTGCTTGCTATCTTTACCTTGAACATTTGGACAGTTGTTTTGACAAGTGGTTGGTCGGATTAACAGGAAGCCTATCATAAAGCAGTGCTGGTTCGCACTGGCTGAAATCGTTTTGTTATTCCGGACCGAAGACCAGTTTGCGCGGAAATTCTTAAGGCTGCTATTGATCTTTTTGAGGGTGACCAGAACGGGGCATGTCGCTGGATGAAAAATCCAAGTTTCGGGTTGAACGGCAAGGCCCCCATAGAGATGCTGCGTAGCGCAACGGAAGCAAGCGCCGTAGAAGACCTGATCGGCCGAATGGAGCATGGAGTTATTGCGTGATTCGAGCCTGCCGGCTGGTTAAGCGCCGGCAGTCTGCAACCGCTTTCGACGGTGAGGGCGCCCGACGTTTCGGAGGGCGGTGGAACAGCAAGGGACAGGCATGTATTTATCTTACGAGTTCCATCTCCCTGGGGCATCTCGAGATTATGGTCCATATAAGTGATTATCACATACTGAGTCATTATGCCTTACTAAGTCTGGACCTGGAGGCAAGGGATATGATGGTGCTCCCGGATGATGCGCTACCGAACGACTGGCGCGAGTATCCGGCGCCGTTATCGACTGCGCTTATCGGTAATGAGTGGTTGGCTGGTCGGGAGTCAGCGATACTGTCAGTACCCAGCGTTATTGTCCCGTCGGAAAGGAATTACCTGCTCAATCCCCGGCATCCGCGATTTACAACAATTATTCGCACCGTTCGGGAAGTAGCATTGTTGTCATTCTGACCTGGGTTAGCCGGAACCACTGGCCCACACTGATAAAATTTAATACTACCAGCGCGGGGAATGTATTATATTGACTTCTGCTGTCCGGGCAATTAAACTGGCCAGACTGTCCAGATTTAATGCATATTATGAATAAACTACCCCGCCAATGGCAACTGCAGGAAGCCAAGAACAAACTGAGCCAACTGATTAAAATCGCAGACAGTGGCGCGCCCCAGTTTATTTCGGTGCATGGGAGAAATACTGCCGTGCTTTTGTCTTTCCATGAGTATCAACGGCTGACCCGTCCGGCAAACAAATTATCGTCGGCGCTACTTATGCCGCTCCTTGATGAGTCAGAGGATGATCTTTTTGAACGCAACCCGGACACTGGGAGAACCATTGATTTGTGATGTGCACCATCCATGGCGCACACCCTGCGGGCGTCCTTCGGACGTCCACAAATCTGTATGGAACAGATTTGAACAGTCGAGCACAGCGAGACTGGCCCCGTAGGGGCAAAGTACAGGATGTTCTTTGTAAATCCGCTCCTGGCTGATTTGTGATGTACCTGCTGGACACTTCAGTCGTTTCGGAATATCTGAAAAAGAAACCTTCCCGAAAAGTAATTAAATGGCTTGATGCCCAGGATGAGCGTTCCCTTTATATCAGTTGCCTGACCATTGCAGAACTACGAAAAGGCTATTACAAATTGGAGCGCAGGACTGCCTCCACGCCAGAAAACAAACGAGCCGCGAAAATCAGCGCCTGGATACAAGAACTGGAAGAACGCTTCAGGGATAGAAACCTTGACGTTGATAACGATGTACTGGAGAAATGGGCAACACTATGCGGATATTCGGAGGCGGAAGGCAATAAACTGCCTGTGATAGACAGCTTGTTAGCCGCCTGCGCTTTGGCTCGCGACTTGACTGTAGTCACACTCAACGAGGCGGATTTCATGAGATGTTCGGGGGTGGTAAAAATATACAATCCTGACAGGCAGGCGGATGAGACGCAGAAAAAACCTATGCTGCCGCAATCTGTTCAAGCACCCAGAAACGTCAGAAAATAAGTGCATAATGATATTCGAGGAAAATTAGTACCTGTGAAAAAAACTGTTGACAGCGATATTTGGTAGTGTATAGTGCGCCCCCTTATGCAAATTCTATTGACACAATGCACCGCTGCCGGCGCCATTCTTGATACAAGGCGGCCGGGCAGTGCGGTTCGGTACGGCCTGTTTCGGAACAGGGTGTCCGATAATCTGGATTCGCATGGAATCATCAATAACGGTGAACCCATGCATTAGTCTTCCCGGATAACAATCCCGGAAGGCTGTATAAGCGAACCTTCCGGGCAAACTTCAAAAGAAGCCCTGGTTGGTTCACCAACCGGGGCTTTTTTTGTCCCGGTGTTGCCCTGCGGCAGTATGAGCAGGGCAAATGAATTCGTTGCTATCGATCCCGGATCGAGGCGCGTTCAGGGGCCTGGCCCTGCTAACCGTCGGTAACGGCGGGAAAGGGATGTAGCCCATGGCATCCCGCCGGTTCTTCGGAACCGGTCAGTCCAGGCAAGTCCGGTCTCCTTGCTCTCGACAGGAAACTGTCGGGAGTAGCGACCAAGCGATGTGCGGAAGTAGATTGATTTACGCACCGGTCTTCGGACCGGGAATGCAGGTCATTTGAAAGAACACGTGGTGGTGCAACCCGCGCAACCGGCATCGTCAGTCGTGAGAGACAACGGATAGTGCAGTACAGTGCGAGCCTTACAAGCAAGTGCGACTGTGCAGAGGACCGGGGTTCCGGTGTATAGCCGGCGTCCTGGTCATCGGTCGAGTAGCCGGTAGGTGAAAAACATTCGGCGTGTCGTATTTCGTGGTCCAAAAGACGACGGAGCGACCGGGGCGCGCACGCCGCAGTGGGATGCTATGCTTGGTTCAGATGGTTAGAACGACTGCCTGATAAGCAGTAGGTCGTGGGTTCGATTCCCACAGCATTTTGATAAATGCAAAGACGTGCCTCGATACGGGTCGAAAGTGGCTTAAGGCCGAAACCTTCGGGTAATTCGGCGGTCCGGCGGTCGCAAACCAAAAGACCTTGGCAATGCGCTGCACGGTTGGGTAATCCCCATTCGGAGCCCGCAAGGCTCACGGTAAGCAAATTGCCGATTAGACCTGTGTTACGAGTGAAATGCCACACTCTGAAAAAGGCAGTCATGGCCATTTACCGTCGCGCTGGCTTCGCTCAGGCGGCGGTGGACAAGCGGGCAATCGGCGTCTGGCAAGGCGCCGGGTACTCCCGCAAAAGGGTGGTCGCAAAGCGGTGTAGTCTCAGCCGCTTTTATTTCCTGCTTCCGGTTTGTCCCCGCGTCAGGAATAGTTCCCGGCGCCTTTTTTTGTTTCTATGCCTGTCGTCAGGGCAACCGCATACTTTTATATTATATGCAGGCGAAAGACCTGCCCCGATTACGCGCCACTCCCGCGCAAGCCTGTCTCCGTATGGAGTTGAGCGGGGACCAGAGTCCAGTCAGACGACAGTCGATTGCGTTACGCTGGCCCCATACATCCGGGAAAAGAAGCAAGTATTGTCCTCGTAACTCCCCCGTAATTCTATCAGAGCGGTCCCCTGGCGCGGACTCTTCTATGAGTTTTTCTCACACTTTGTCCGAAAAACTCACAATAAATCGCTGTCACATAACATATACTTACTTTTAACTAAATCAATATCACCAATGGCGAACGGCACACCGTACCGGGCAAGCTCTCAGGCCCCCATCCTGTCGTGACGCCAGGGTGACACCGGACTGGTTGAGGAGATAAGACGATGCAGACACAACACCCCTGGACACACCCGGCGCACTCGCCCGATGCGCACCTGCCGCACTTGACAACCGGGCGATTTCCTGATTGTACAATAGAGCCCAGCGGCCCAGCGGCCCAGCGGCCCAGCGGCCCAGCGGCCCAGCGGCCCAGCGGCCCAGCGGCCCAGCGGCCCAGCGGCCCA
>JAPOQU010000101.1 GCA_026710545.1 Gammaproteobacteria bacterium
GGGCACTATGGCGGTCTGCATCGCAGCCGGCGGCAACTTCATGGTACAGCTGACCGGCGTGCTTGCCGTAGGGGTATATGTCTTCCTCGTTTCCATGGCCGTCTGGTATGCCATTGAGAAGACCATAGGTGTCAGGGTATCTGCCGCGGTTGAGGAAGTCGGCCAGGATTCGGCGGAACTGGGGATTGAATCCTACCCCGAGTTCGTGCTGATGCCGGATACGGAAGATATTGAATTACTGAGCGGGCAAGACTGAACCCAGCGCCCGTTTTTATGTAACGCAGGGGGCGTTTGTAACATACAAGGGGACAGAATTTAATTCTGTCCCCTTTTTTTCAGCCGGCAGGGCCAAGGAGTTAATCTACTATCCGGATCTTGTTGCCTACGGTAGCCACCGGTTCACCGTTTTCAAAACGCGGCCTGTAGAGGCGTGCACGGATTGTTTTCTTGGCTTTTCTGCGGGCCGATGTGGCATCTGCGGGTTCCGATTCGATTATCTGGACATTCTTCGCGCGGCCGGAGCTGGATACGTCAAACGACGCCAGGACGGTTGTTGTCTTTTCTTCCTCAAGTTTGTCATCGATCTCCGGTAACGGCAGCCGCAAGGCCGGCAGGTTCTGCGGTTTGCCGAATAATTCCTCGATCACTTCCTGGTGTTCGCCGCTGTCAACCAGCAGTTGATAAGCGGTTTTATAGTGCTTGTAGGCCGTGGTTTTCTTGCCTCGCAGGAGACTCCAGTCGCCCAGGTGCACCAGGGCCCTGGCGTGGGAATCCTTCGGCAGATCCGGATTGCTCTCATGAATCTGTACAATGTGTTTCAGCGCTTTGCCTACTGCTACAATACGCTGGCCCAGGGCGAAGTCCTTGTTGCTTGACTGGGTGGCGTAGTAGCTGGGGTCAGGCACCCGGATGGTGTTGCAGATACGCCTGGCGCCGCCGTTCGGTGTCGGAATGGTACGGCAGACCACCTGGGTCCGGGTCGGGCTGCCGGCGCCGTGGAACTCATCCTGCGGGGTATTGGCAACCTCGATGGCATACTGGTAATTGGTCAGGGCTCTGCCGTAGAGCGGGTTGATCAGCCTCGGATCATTTTCACCGTACTGGCGTTCCAGGATATCAATCGTATTCCTGAACAGCTTTTCGGATTCACCGATAACCCTTATCGCGCTGCCGTCCAGCAGGTTTTCCTTGTATGCCTTGAGTTTCCAGCGCCCTACCTTGTCGACGACGGGCAACAGGCGGGGGTCGCCGGCATCATAATTGCGTTTGTGTATCCACAACAACTGCTGGTAGTTGCGATCCACTTCCTCCCAGTCGGCGTTGGCGATATTGCTTTTGACGAGTTGCTCCAGGATCAGCAGTTGACCGGTACTTTGCAGTCCGTCGTTAACCCGTTTTATCTGCAGGGCGCGGGAGAATGCATCGACGGCGTCATCGTGTTGTCCGTTGTTCTGGTAGACCAGGCCGACCGATAACAGGTATTCGCCGGTTGCAGGGTCGTAAACGCCGTGTTCGGCCTCACGTTTGCGGATCTCCTGTTCGTACTCCTCTATGGACTTCCGGGAATCGGACTGTGCCTGTGCAGGGGCGCCGGCAAGTTCGGCCTCCGCAGGGTTTTGCGCGGCAAAGGTAAACGGCAGGCACACCAGGGAGAGGGAAGCAGCTGCTGTTCTGATTTGAAATAAACCGGGTTTCATCACATTGTCACATCTGTCAGTCAGTTATTATGACCCCGGACATACCAATATAGTTCATGATTGAAGTATAGCACCACTGACCCGCTTTTCTTACTATTGGGAATGATGAACGCTCCTGCCACCTGCAGTTATTACCAGGGAGCAGGTTCCGGTTTGTCCGGGGGCGGCAGCAGCAAGGGGTCAGCGGCAGTACGTATTTATTGCGGCGTTTCCGAAATCCGGATCCTTATGGATTTGCATGAGTGGTCGTTCATTGCTGACTGGTCATCCGGGCATGCTGAAACAACCACCAGGACGTCCATCTCCGCCAGAAACTCTATGTAGTCACCTGTTTCGGAACGGGGAGGTTCGATAAGTACGGTACCGTCACCCCCGGGGTCGATGCGGACATTGGCAAATGCGTTGAACACGCTGGGGCTGTAGATATCGCCGAGTTCCAGGCCGAATTCCGCCAGTGCATCGGTAAAATTATCACTGCAGCTTCGGTGACCCGGCGCATCCAGCATTTCCATCATCGTGCGCGTGCAGTGGGGGCCAAGGAAATGATCGCCGATTTTGTTTTCGGTAACCGTCAACATGACGTTCTCGTACGGGACCTTGGAATAGAGCTTGCTGAGCCTGTAATGGCTGCCCATGCCGGCGGGGTGGAAATAGTTCAGGCCGCCGGAAAGCTCGGCCATGAACTGTTCCTTGTAATTGTGCGCGTTAAAAAATAACAGGCCGGCTACCTGCTTGCCTTCGTGTTCGATTACCCGAAACACCTGGCCCTTGTCGACCCTGAACGCTTTGCCCGAACACCTGGGGATGACGAATTCATTGATTACCTTCGAGGTCATCGCGTGTTAACCCTTCTGTTCCAGGACCTGGAACCTTAAGGCCTTGGCTTTAAAGTCATTGCACGGACTGGTTTCATCAGGACATACCGAGAAAACGGCAACAAGATCCATTTCCGCCAGGAAGTCTATATGGTCGCCCGTTTCGGCCAGCGGGCGGGCAAAATTCATGGCGCCGTCTTCGCCAAGCCAGGAGTTCATCCACACGTTGAAGATGGTCTCGTCGTAGGTATCTTCCTGCTTCAGGCCGATCTCGCGGTAAGCATCGGCAAAATTATCGCTGCAGGTCCGTGTTCCCGGGAGTCCGAGATGTTCCAGTAACCGGTTTGAGCAGTGGCACATCATGAAATGACCCGCTCTTTCTCCTCCCCTGGCCCCGTCGCCGACCTTGTCATCGACAACGGTCGCCATGACGTTCTCATAGGGAGGTTTGGAATACAGCCTGGTGAGCCGGTAATAACCCCCTGTGCCCTGCAGGCTGTTCAGCATGGCGGAATACTCGGCGGCGAAGTGCTCCTTATAATTGTGCGCGTTCAGGAAAGTCAGGTCGACTACCTGTTTCCCTTCATGTTCAATAACACGGAATATCCGGCCTTTGCCGACCCGCATCGTCTTGCCCGTGCTTTTGGGGACGACCAGGTCCTGAACGACTTCCCACGCCACGGGTTTTAACCCGGCCAGTTGAAGATCACTCTCGAGGGAGGCCCGGGAGGAGGCTGGGACAGATCTACCCCCAGGGTTTCCCTGAGAAAATTCTTCTGCATGACAGGAAGGTCTTTTTCCGACAGCGAGAATTCCCGGAGCATGGAATACGGGTCGTCGGCGTCGAATACCAGGATAAGCAGATCGCCCTGGGGCGTCTCCTGGACATGCCAGCTTTCGTGTGCTATGCCGAAACCCCTGAGCGTCTCGTCAAAATCTTCGCGTTCGACAGCTTCTGCAATATGTTGCTCGAGGGCTTTCGTTTTCCCCGGCGGGACCGGAACTGCCATTGCAAGAACAGGCATGAGAGTCTCCTTCTGTGGTAGAGATATGTTATTTGTCGTTGAGCTATTGATATTTGGGGTCAGAGTAAAAATACGGGCAATCCTGTAGATTGTGTTGCTGTAAAATTAAGTATTTTTACTCTGACCCCAAATATCACCGGATATCCTCTTCAGGCTCCCGGTGGGCCGGCCTTAATCTGTTCACGCACCTGGTCAAGCGTTCCCGGCCTGCCGCAATCCAGCCACTCGAACCACCAGTTGGCGCCCGCGTCCCGGTAGGACTTTAACCTGTCGCCGGCGGCGCTTGCGTCCAGTCCGTAGGTAATGCCCGAAGCAATGACATCGAACGGATCGTCCGTCTCGCGTAGTCCCGAGGTGAATTCGACCACTTCCCGGATCTGGTCCGGACTGGGAGCCATGACAACGCGCAGGTCCAGGCCCGATATATCCTGTTTTTCTTCAAGGATCACCGGTATTACGTGGGGCATGATGCCGTCCCAGCGCGCCGCGCGCCGCTGGCCGGGTTTGGCCGGCAGCATGGCGGCGACCCAGACCGGGATGCGCGGGCGTTGTACCGGGCGCGGAAGCAGCCTGGCGTCCTTGACCTGGTACATCTCTCCGTCAAAATTCACCGCTTCCCCGGTATGCAACTGTTCCATGATGGCGATTCCCTCGTCGGTCTTCCTGGCCAGTACTCTTTTATCGGGGTCTTCGCCGAAATTCGAGAATTCCTGGTCCAGTCCCCCCAGTCCGATACCGATGCGCAAGCGCCCGTTCGACAACTGGTCCAGGCTGGCAAACTCCTTGGCCAGTTTCCACGGCCGCCGGCGTGACACCGGCGTGACCATCGCGCCTATGATGACCTTCTCGGTGACCGCGGCGATGGCGCCGAGCGTAACCGTAGGGTCGGCAAGCCCCAGGTATCCCCCGGGATCCAGTAGCAAATGGTCACAGATGAAATAACCGTCCCAACCCGCCTCTTCGGTTAACCTGGCGAGGTCCAGCAGGTTGTTCGGGTCGGAATATTCGTGGATTGTCGGAGCGACGAATACGGCTTTTTTCATGGCTTGTTTTTCCCCGGTTGAATCCCGCCGGTTATATCAGGCGCCCAGGCTGACGATGTCCGTCGGGAAAGTGGGCAGCAGGTCGCAACCGTTTTTCGTGACGTGCACGTAGTCTTCCCCGCCGTATACCCTGTGGTGACCATGTTCATCGGTTTCGAACATCCAGCATTCCAGGGCCAGCACCATGTTTTCCTGCACCACGAATTTTTCACCGAGAGCAATTGCCGGCGGCTCCTGGCCGTCCAGTCCGACACCGTGCCCGCCCTGGTCCAGGGAACAGTGCAGGCCGCCGTCCTGTAATGTCTGGTTGATCGCATCCATGATCTCGCCGGTGGTTACCCCCGGTTTCGTGAGCTGCGCGGCGACTTCCCGGCCGCGGTCCAGGACCTGTATCTTGCGGATCTCCTCATCCGGCGCGGGCCCCATATGGAAGGTACGGCCGGAGCTTCCCCAGTAACCCTTGATTTCAGGCAACGGTTCCAGCACCAGGCGATCACCCGGCATCAACGGGATACCTTCATCCCAGGCCGGGATATCCGCCATGAAAACCTCGCGCCGGCTGGCCATGCATAGACAGGGTTTGCATTCGTCCGCGTATTCGAGCAGTTGCTGCCGGACGAACAGTCCCACGTCTTTCTCGGTCCAGCCCCATTCAAAGTTGGCAACCAGGTCGTGATATGCCTTGACATCGGCTTCGCAGGCGATTCTCAGCGCCTCGACCTCCAGCAGTGATTTGATCATCCTGACGTTCCAGATCTGGTCGGCGGCGTAGACGAACTCCACGTCCGGCAAGGCAGCCCGGAATTCATCGATGTCGTTTACGGGCCGCGGAATGGTCATGCCGCCCTTGATGCCGCCCTCGATGCCGACCCGGCCGCTGCTGCTCCCCATCAGTTCCTTTACCACGCCGGCCACGTCACGCGGCATGCCCCTGAGGTTTTCAGTAACGTGGGGATGGTGCTGGCAGCGGATATCATCGATAAAGGTATAACCCTCGACCACACCCTGGAAAAAGTCCGGCACGATCATAACCGGCTCCTTGTCGGTCGCGACCAGCAATACCGCGGGGCACACCGTGACCGGGGGCCAGTGGTTCGATAAAAAACCGGTGAAGTAGCGGATATTGTTTTCCCCCCACATGACCATCACGTCCAGCTTCGCCGCCACCATTTCTTCTTTCAACCGGCGCACGCGGTCCTCAAACTCGGGTCTGGGAAAAGGCGCATAGGGAGGCTGCGCGTAGAATCGTTCCACTTTATTAAGCATTTATGATGTACCTCTCGTATAAGTGACTGATTATATATGGGGTCAGAGTAAAAACTCCTGTCTTGTTGTTGCTGTGGTTCGCGCCATGAGAGGAGTTATTACTCTGACCCCAAACTCTCATGATCAGATCTCTGCACACCCCGACAGCATGTAACTCAGCTTGCTGGGGACAGAATTAATTCTGTCCCCGAATTTACATTAGCAAATTTCGACCCCGTATGTTAAAAGGAGTAGCTGAGCTGTACTCCGAAGCGCGCCCCGCGCTCGCGGCCGGCACCGTTGGCATCGTGAACCACGTCCAGGCTGGTGCTGAGGAACTCGAACGCATCCATAATCTGGCGCTGCTCGTCGGTTACGTCCCTGCCGTAAGCTGCTATTTCCCAGTTGCCGTCAGGCGGGGCAATGGCGAGCCGCAGGTCGAGACGCTCCCAGGAATCCACCTGGTCCAGCGGGTCGCCGCTGATGCCGAACAGGCGGTAACCGTCGCTGAAGATAAGGTTGGCGCTGGCTGTGACCTGGAAACCGCCCACGGTCATACGGTAATTCGGCTGCAGGTTCACGGACCATTCGGGCGAGAACGGCAGTTCTTCGCCTGATCCGTCGATGAAGCACGGAGCGAACGGGCTCATTGCCGCAATCCTGGCCAGCTTGGCATCAAACGAATTACACTCTGCGCCGTTGTAACTGTCGTACTCGGCCTCGGTGTAGTTGCCGGCAAAGCCCAGGGAAAAGTTATCGGTGATGGCCCAGCGGCCGTCGATCTCGACACCCGTGGTATGGGCTTCGGCAGCGTTCTGGGTAATGAACTGCCCGGTCGTGTTGTTGAAAACAGTGACCTGCAGTTCGCTGAAGTCGGTGTAGAAGCCCGCCAGGTTCACGGCCAGCCTGCCGTCCAGCAACAGCGCCTTGATGCCGCCTTCCCAACCCTCCGCTTTCTCAGGCTTGTATGAGAACGGGTCCGGCGCGCCGCCTGTTACGGGCGGGGACTTGACAAAACCGCCGGCCTTCAATGCCTCGGAGTATTTTCCGTAGAGCATGATATTGTCGCTCACGTCCAGTTGCAGGCCGACCTCCGGCAGAAAGTCATCGGCATTGGCTTCGTCGGATACGGGGGGTACAAAAGGAATGTAAGGGCCGAATTCGGTTCCGCCGACAGGCAGCAGTGCAAGTTGCGGGTTCTCGGTGCCGTCTTTCTCGATATCCACGTAGCGCCCGCCGACGTTTATGCGGATATTCCCGGTCAGCTTGAATGTTGTGTTGAAAAACCCGGAGATCCAGCGTGAATCCTCAACCAGCGGACCGCCGAAGCTGATGGCGCTGTGTACCGCCGGGTCCAGGAGGGGGTTGCGCGGGACAAAGCCCATGGAGAGGAAGTGCGGCACGTCAAACAACCACGGCAGGAATACGTCGACCTGCGTCGTCATGTCGTGTTCCTGGTAATAAACGCCCACCATCCAGGTAAACCGCTGATCCTCCGGCGAGGTAAAGCGCACCTCCTGGGCAAACTGCTCGAAGGATTCATTTCGCTCATCGGCGAACACGGCGAACGAACTCATGTCCGGGTCCAGGATGTCGTACTTGTCGTATTCCACGTAGGACGTGATGGAATTCATCACGATACCGCTGCCGCCGATATCCCAGTTAAACGCCAGCAGGCCGACGTTGGCCTGGTGCTCGCGCCGTTCCTCTTCGTTGAATATGCGGGCGTTGTTCAGGCCGTAGGAAACCGGGCTGAAAGGCGCGCCCCAGTAGTTGGGACTGCCGAACACGGCGCCGCTGGCGGCATTCAGTTCATCCATCACCGCACGTACGTCCTGCGCGCCACCCGAACCTACCACGCCGTCCAGCCTGGTCAGGTCGATCCCGTTGTACGCGGCGTCCAGCGCGCACAAGGCCCCTGTGAAGGGAGCCAGGACCGGATGGGAGGCACTCAGAGCAGGCCGTGTTTCGCAGCGGGTATATTCGGCCGGGACGCCGATTTGCTGCACGTCCTGGTGTTCATATTTGAACGTCAGCTCAAAATCATCCGTCGGCTCCCATACCCCGAGAACCCGTATGCCCCAGTTTTCCTTGATACCCAGTTCCTTGCCGGTGAGCACGTGTTTATAGCCGGCATCGTCGAGGTCGTAATAACGGCCGGCGAAGCGGATACCGAACGTATCCGATAGCGGCCCGCCGGTTGCGCCCATGAAACTGAGTTCTTCATCGCTGCCGTAAGACACTGAAAAATCCCCTTCCCACTCGTCGCCGGGGCGGCGGCTGATATAACTCAACGCGCCGGCGGTGGCGCTCTGGCCGGCGAACACCGGCGCCGGGCCGCGGATCACCTCAACCCGTTCCAGGTCGAAGAAGCTGTTCTGGCTCATGTTGTCGCGGCCGTAATACACCCCGTCGTGGAATTGAGCGACCGCCTGTTCGAACGCCTCGTTGGCAGTGGTGGTGCCGATGCCGCGCATGACAAGGTTCTGACCCGTAAGCGAATCCGACATGAACAGGTTCGGCACGAACGCGGACAAATCCTCCATGTCGGAGAAACCGCCCGCTGCAATATCGTCACCTGTTATTGCCAGTATCGA
>JAPOQU010000102.1 GCA_026710545.1 Gammaproteobacteria bacterium
AGCCATCTTCCAGTTTTTTCGGCAGGTCGAACAACTGCAGCCCGGCCGCGCTGCTCCAGGTGGTGCCCTCGCTCAACGGAACCCCGATGACCTGTTCGACACTGTCGTCACCAGGTGACCTGCGGCTTATTCCTTGCGCTGACCTGGTATAGAAATATATCCTGCCGTTGGCGTATATCTTCGGGTAGTAGGTGTTGCCGCCCTCGATCCGGGGGCGGAGATTGCGCACGATGATCTTCTGGGTAACCAATCCCTGGAGCGGCGGTATCGTTCTGCTGACATCATAATTCCACTCGTATCCGGGCTGCAGCGGGAAGTAGCCTGCTGCAGGTCCCTCGCAGGCGCAGAGTAACAACAGCGCCGCAGACAGGAAGATGGCGGGATAAACGGAAGCCGCTATACCTTGATGTGCTTTCCGGGCCGCAGCAGGGAACATACTGCCCGGGCCGCGCACCGCCCCGGTCATTTCCTCAGCTTCATCGCGCGTTCAAGTTCCAGTTCCTGTTCCAGGAATGCCATCCGCGCCCTGATCCGTTCCGACTGGTAATAGTCGGGGCGGGGCGCCTGCTGGCGTAACAGGTGCCTGAGCTGTTCTATGGCGACCCGGGTTTCACCGGTAAGAAAGTAATATTCCGCGTTGGCTATACTGGATTCCACCTGGTCGCCCGCTTCGGCCTCGGCCCGGGTCAGGTAGTCAAAATAAGTGATGTCCGGCGTCTGAAACCTGCCGAACTCCCGCAGCTTGTCACGCGCCAGGCCGGGCTGTCCCGCTTTTAACAGGGCATTGGCGAAGTTCAGCACCAGCGGCCGGTAATCCGGGTACAACCGTTCCGTCTTTGAGAATATCTCGAATGCTGCATCATAATTTCCCTGCCTGACCTCGATGTCCGCCGCGGCAAGCAGGTAAGCGACATTTTCCGGGTCGCCGGACAACAGCCGCCGCGCCTGTTCCCGCGCCAGCGCATACTGGCCGGCGGCGGTCAGGGCTATGATGTAGCCGTAGCGGTCTGCCTCACTGGCGCCCCCCCGGCCGGCGCCGGCGAGACGGCGGGAAAAGTACTCGACCGCTTCCCCGGGGGCTTTGTGGGACGACACGATCAATTTTGCCTTGACCAGGGGAAAGCTCATGCTTTCTTCCACCTCGAGTGCACCCGAATAGGCCGCTGCCCGGGCGCTTGCGTCCGCGATGCGGCGTGTCGTCAACGGATGGGTGCGGAGAAACTCCGGCGCCTGCGCGGAAAATCGCGAACTCTGCTGCAACTTTCTGAAAAATCCCGTCATGCCCCGGGGGTCGAACCCGGAACGCGCCAGCAACTGGATACCGATGCGGTCCGCCTCCTGCTCGTTGGTGCGGGTGAAATTGATCTGCGCCTGTGCCGATACGCCCTGCACCGCCATTAACGCGGCTTGTCCGGCCTCCGGATTCTGGGTAGCCACCAGGATTGCGCCCAGCATGGCCGCCAGGGTCGGGATGCTCATCTTTTTTGACATCTCGACCGACCTTGCCATGTGTTTCTGGGTGACGTGGGCAACTTCATGGGCCATCACGCCGGCAAGTTCACTTTCCGAGTCGGCGTTCAGGATCACGCCGCTGTTGATGCCGATGATGCCGCCGGGCGCGGCAAATGCATTGATCAGGGAGTCATTGATAACAAAGAACGTAAACTGCTGCTCGTTGTTATCGCTCTGGGACACCAGGCGGTAGCCGATAGATTCGATATAGGTGTTGACTTCGGGGTCGGCTACCAGATCCGCCTGTTTCCTCACCCGGCTGAGAAACGCCTGTCCCAGCCGCCTCTCGAACTCCGGGCTCAGCAGCCCCCCCGTTGAATCGCCGATATCAGGCAGGTCCAGGGTCGTTACTTCGGCGGCGGCCGGGGCACACAGGAATACGATCAGGATCAGGCTGATCCCGGTCTGTGCCAGTCGGTAAACGTCCTTAATCATGTTGTATAGAGTTAACCCGCTTTACTTAGTTCCCGCGGCGCCGCATGCCCGGGTGAGAAGCGTGATATAAACGTGTAACATATCGCATTTTGAACGCCTTTTCATGACTCAGGGGAAATTTTTCGATGGCTGAGGCAAAAAACGCTTTTTACGCTCAATCCGGCGGGGTAACGGCCGTGATTAACGCCAGCGCCTGCGCCGTGATAGAAACCGCGCGCCGGCACCCGGACAGGATGGCCAACGTCTACGCCGGCCGTAACGGCATTATCGGCGCATTGACCGAAGACCTTATCGATACGGGACAGGAACCCGCTGCAGCCATCAGCGCGTTACGGCATACACCCTCCGGCGCGTTCGGTTCGTGCCGCTACAAACTCAAGGGGCTGGATGAAAACCGGGCCGAATACGAGCGCTTGGTCGAGGTTTTCAAGGCCCATAACATCGGTTATTTCTTCTACAACGGCGGCGGGGATTCGGCCGATACGTGCCACAAGGTCTCGCAGCTTTCCGGGAACTGGGGGTTCCCCATACAGGCCATTCACATCCCCAAAACGGTTGATAATGACCTGCCGGTCACGGATAACTGCCCGGGGTTCGGTTCGGTAGCCAAGTATATCGCGGTATCCGTACGCGAGGCTTCCTACGACGTGGCGGCTATGGCAAAAACGTCCACCAAGGTATTCATCATTGAAGTAATGGGGCGCCATGCCGGCTGGATCGCCGCCGCGGGCGGCCTGGCCGCGGATGCCGACAACGATATTCCGGTGGTGATACTGTTTCCCGAGGTCCCGTTCGACCAGGATCGTTTTCTTGCCAAGGTACGGGATTGTGTCACGCGTCATGATTACTGCTCCGTTGTCGTTTCCGAAGGCGCGCGCTGGCCTGACGGCCGCTTCCTCGCGGAACAGGGCACCACGGACGCCTTCGGTCATGCCCAGCTGGGCGGCGCGGCGCCCCTTGTGGCAAACCTGGTGAGGCAACAACTGGGGTACAAATATCACTGGGCCGTAGCCGATTACCTGCAGCGCGCGGCGCGCCACATTGCCTCAGGGACGGATGTTGAACAGGCCTATGCCCTGGGCAAGGCTGCCGTGGAGTTTGCCCTGGCCGGGCACAGCGCGATCATGCCGGCGATAGTCCGCACCTCCGACGACCCGTACTGCTGGGAAATCGGCCAGGCAGACCTGTCAGACGTGGCCAACGCGGAAAAATTCATGCCCGGCGACTACATCAGTGAAGACGGCTTCGGCATTACCCGGGCATGCCGCAGCTACCTGGAACCCCTGATCCAGGGAGAAGACTACCCGCCCTATCGCAACGGCATGCCGGAATACGTGCGCCTGGTGAACGCCCCCGTTGCAAAAAAAACCGGCTCGGGGTTTGAACTTCGCCGGTAAATCTATAAACTGTCACGTTCTCTGAACAGGCTGCACACCAAGGAGCCTGCCTGGACTGCCGTTTGTGGTTATCAGCTTCAGGTTTTTGGTGTGTTGATTCGAAACAGCCCGCAATAAACTGACAACTAAAACTGATTGGGAGCATCACTATGTCGACATTGGACATCGCCTTGATTTGCAGTGTTATCGCCATCCTGTATGGCATCTTCTCAGTACGCTGGATACTGGCCCAGCCCGAAGGAAACGAACGCATGCGGGAAATCGCCGCGGCCATACAACAGGGCGCATCCGCATACCTCAACCGGCAATACGCGACCATCGGCGTGGTCGGCGTGATCCTGTTCGTCGTGCTGGGATTCCTGCTTGACTGGTACACGGGGTTCGGGTTTCTGATCGGCGCCGTGTTCTCCGGCGCCGCCGGGTACATAGGTATGAATATATCCGTACGCGCCAACCTGCGTACCGCCGAAGCCGCCAACCGCGGCATGAATACCGCGTTGACGGTTGCCTTCAGGGGCGGCGCGATAACGGGCCTGCTGGTCGTCGGTCTGGGCCTGCTGGGCGTAGCCGGCTATTACGCCTTGCTGCAAAGCCTGGGGGCAGACAGCGACACCATCCTCCACGCCCTCATCGGTCTGGGTTTCGGCGGCTCCCTGATCTCCATTTTCGCCCGCTTGGGCGGCGGCATCTTCACCAAGGGCGCCGACGTCGGCGCCGACCTGGTGGGCAAGGTAGAAGCCGGCATCCCCGAGGACGACCCGCGCAATCCCGCGGTGATCGCGGACAACGTCGGTGATAACGTGGGCGATTGCGCCGGCATGGCGGCCGACCTGTTTGAAACCTACGCGGTGACCGTGATAGCGACCATGTTGCTGGGCAGCCTGGTAGTCCCGGGAAGTGAAAACGCCATTCTCTACCCGCTGGCGCTGGGCGGCGCTTCCATCGTTGCCTCGGTCATCGGCTGTTTCTTTGTCAGGTCCGGAGAGGGCGGCACCATCATGGGCGCCCTGTACAAGGGCTTGATCGTCGCCGGGGTGCTGGCCGCCGCACTGTTTTACCCGGTCACGAACAATATGATGGCTGCTATTCCCGGGATGACCGCCGGGGCGTTATACGGTTGCGCACTGATCGGCCTGGCGCTGACCGCGGCCATGGTCTGGATAACCGAATATTACACCGGCACCGACTACGCGCCGGTCAAACACATCGCCGCCGCATCTGAAACCGGCCACGCCACCAATATCATCGCCGGCATCGGCGTGTCCATGAAAGCAACCGCCCTGCCGGTGCTGGCCGTCTGCGCCAGTATCTGGGGCGCTTATGAACTGTCCGGGCTGTACGGCATCGCCATTGCGGCCACGTCGATGCTGTCGATGACCGGCATCATCGTCGCGCTGGACGCGTTCGGACCCATTACCGATAATGCCGGCGGCATTGCGGAAATGGCGGACCTTGATGAAAAGATCCGCAATATCACCGACCCGCTGGACGCGGTAGGGAATACCACCAAGGCCGTTACCAAGGGTTACGCCATCGGCTCCGCCGGGCTGGCCGCCCTGGTGTTGTTCGGCGACTATACCCATGCCCTGGGCCAGGCCGGCATTCACGTGGAGTTTTCGCTGTCGGACCCGCTGGTGATCATCGGCCTGTTTATCGGCGGCCTGGTGCCTTTCCTGTTCGGCGCAATGGCTATGGAAGCGGTGGGCCGCGCGGCCGGTTCGGTGGTGATAGAGGTACGGCGGCAGTTCAGGGAGATCCCGGGTATCATGGACGGGACCGGCAAACCGGATTATTCCCGCGCCGTTGACCTGCTGACCAAATCGGCCATCAAGGAAATGATCATCCCTTCCCTGTTGCCGGTGCTGGTCCCGGTCATCGTCGGCAAGGTGCTGGGGCCCGTAGCCCTCGGCGGGCTGTTGCTGGGTACGATTGTGACCGGCCTGTTCGTCGCCATATCCATGACCACCGGCGGCGGCGCCTGGGACAACGCCAAGAAATACATCGAGGACGGCAACCTGGGCGGCAAGGGGTCGGAAGCCCACAAGGCCGCAGTCACGGGTGATACGGTAGGCGATCCCTACAAGGACACCGCCGGTCCGGCAGTCAACCCGCTCATCAAGATCATCAACATCGTTGCCCTGTTGATCGTGCCGTTGCTTTGATGCCCGGTTACTGAACCTTGTTCATTACCTCGCTCATTTTATTTGCCGTACTCAATGAGCCGCACCAGTTTTCCGCGCTCGATTTATGGGAACGGGAATGTAACGAGGGCGACCAGGTGGCCTGCGAGCGCTTTGCGAACGCACAGGCCGGTGCCGGGAAACTTGAGCGGCTGGACGGCCTGGCGCAGCGCTACGGCGTGCGCGCCGACCGGGCTGAACTGGAAGATGCGGGCAGGCCGCGGTTAAACGTCGCCTATAAACAGGTGATGCAGGACTTTATCGGCGCGGAGCATGCGGCGGGCGAGCTGGAGTTGAACTATGACGAGGAAACCGTCAATTACTGCGCGGACCACTTCCACAATTACTGGATAAACAGGAAACTGTGGTGGCCCACCGATGAGAACGGCGCTCCGAGCTGGACGGATATCTACTATTACATCGTCGACCATTACCACGGCATCTGCCTGAGGCGCTATTTCAACCAGATTTGACCCGGGTTGGTAGCGAACGCCGTCCGGGGGGCGCCGGGTCAGGCCGCCCGGAGCCCGCCGTGTTGCTCCAGTAACTGGGCCGTTTCATACAGGGGCAGCCCCATGATCCCGGAATAACTCCCTTCGATTCTTGAAATAAACAGCGCCGCACGGTCCTGTATGCCGTACCCGCCCGCCTTGTCGTAAGGCATCCCGGCATCACAGTAGGTTTCGCATTCCCGCCGCGTGAGCGGCTTGAAGCTGACCCTGCTCTCGCTCAGCCTGCAGTCAAGCCGTTCATGCAGCAGAACGACTGCCGTGAGCACCCGGTGTGTCCTGCCGGACAGAGACATGAGCATCTCAACTGCGGCATGCCGGTCCGGTGGCTTCCCCAGTATCCTGTCATCCAGGACGACCTCCGTATCGGCCGCCAGTATCGGCACCGGCCGTGTTATCCGTGTTGCCGCGGCTTCGGCCTTTGCCCTGGCCACACGGATAACATAGTCCGCCGCGGGCTCACCGTCACCCCTGCGCTCCTCCACATCAGCGCTTATCACCTGATAGGAAATACCCGCCTGGTCAAGCAGTTGCGCGCGCCTGGGTGATCCGGATGCCAGGTAGATTCGCTGGTCCGGATCGGTCATGAATGGCTGCCGGCCCCGGCCCTGTCCGATACCGACCACAGTTTTTCCAGTTGGTAATAGACCCGGGTTGCCGGCCGCATGACATGGACAATGACGTCGCCGAAATCGATCAGGATCCATTCCCCCTGTTGCTGTCCTTCCACTCCCAGCGGCCTGATTTGTCTCGATTTCGCCATCTCTATGACCTTTTCGGCTATGGCCTTGACCTGGCGGTCCGACCGGCCGCTGGCAATGATCATGAAATCCGTCATGGTGGTCAGCGTGCGCACATCGAACGTCTGCACGTCTTCCGCTTTCAGGTCCTCCATCGCCGCGCTGATCTGTCGGGTGAACTTGTTCATGCGTATAGATTATTCTCCTTGATATAGTCGTAGACCCCGGGCGGCAGCCGGTTCCCTGTGTCCTGGCGACTGCCCAGCAGTTTGCGTATTTGTGTGGACGATATATCCGGCACGGAAACATCCATTTTAAGAATAAACCCGCCCGGGTGCTCATGCAGGGCGGCCGCTGAAGAACAGGCGCGTTCGGCATAATGCGCCTGTAGCCGCGCATCCCCGCACCCTTCGTGCTGCAACTTTCTGTCGACGACCACCAGGTGTGCGTGATCCGTCAGTTCCGGCCAGCGGCGCCACGCCGGCAGTGAGATGAACGCGTCCAGGCCCAGGATGAAACACAGGGGCTGTTGCTGTTTCCTGCGGCGCAGGTCGATCAGGGTATCAATCGTGTAAGACACGCCGCCCCGTTTCAGTTCCATGTCGTTGACAACCAGCCGCGGATAGCCGCGCAACGCCAGCTCCAGCATGGCCAACCGGTGTTGCTGTGGCGTGCCGGTCGCCGATTTAAGCGGGGGAATACTGGCGGGGATGAAGTTGACCTCCTGCAGGTCCAGGGTTTCCATGCAGCCAAGCGCCATGCGTATGTGGCCTTTGTGAACCGGGTCGAACGCCCCGCCGAGCAGGCCGATGGGTTTTCCCTTACTCACTCGTCAGTTGTTCGTCTGCGGGGGCCGGCAACACGCTATTTTCTGATATGGCCGTCGCCGAGAACAATGAATTTCTGCGATGTCAGGCCCTCGAGTCCGACCGGCCCGCGGGCATGAAATTTATCCGTGCTGATCCCGATCTCAGCGCCCAGGCCATACTCATACCCGTCAGCAAACCGGGTCGATGCGTTCACCATGACCGAGCTTGAATCGACCTCGGCCATGAAGCGCCTGGCATGACTCATGTTTTCGGTCACAATGGCGTCGGTATGCCTGGAACCGTAATGCTCGATATGTTCCATGGCTTCATCCAGTCCGCCGACGATCTTCAGCGACATCACGGGCGCCAGGTATTCCGTGAAATAGTCCTCATCCGTCGCGGCATTTATTCCTGGCAGGATTTCCCTGGAACGTTCGTCGCCGCGGATCTCGACGCCGGCCTCTTCATACATGGGTCCGAGGCTCGCCAGTACTTTCTCTGCGACCGGTTCGGCCACCAGCAGGCATTCCATGGTGCAGCAGGTGCCGTAGCGCTGGGTCTTGGCGTTATAGGCGACGATCACCGCTTTCTCAATGTCCGCCTCAGCGTCTATGTAGACGTGGCAGACCCCGTCCAGGTGTTTGATGACCGGCATCCTTGCCTCTTTGCTGACCCGCTCGATCAGCCCCTTGCCTCCCCGCGGGATGATGACATCGACAAATTCATCGAGGGCCAGCAGTTCACCCACCGCGGCCCGATCGGTGGTTCCCACAACCTGCACGGCATTCTCCGGCAACCCGGCGGCCTGCAGTCCGGCGCGGATACATTCCGCGATGGCCCTGTTGGAGTTGATTGCTTCGGAGCCGCCTCTCAGGATCACCGCGTTGCCCGATTTTATGCAGAGTCCTGCGGCATCAGCCGTGACGTTGGGCCTGGACTCGTAAATAATCCCCACCACTCCCAGCGCCACACGCATCTGTCCCACCTGGATCCCGGTCGGACGGTAGTTCATTCCTGAAATTTCTCCCACCGGGTCGGCAAGGTCCGCAACCTGCCCCAGTCCGTCAGCCATGGCCTCCAGCCGCGCCGGCGTCAGCTCAAGACGATCAAGCAATGCCGCTGCCAGCCGGTTTTCCCGCGCCGCGGCGAGATCGGCTGCATTCGCTTCGAATAACTGTTCCCGCCGCGCCGACAGGCGCTCGGCGACGGTATTCAGCGCAGCATTTTTTTTTCCGGTTTCGGCACGCGCCATGGCGCGCGCCGCGCCCCGCGCGGTCCGTCCCATCGCGTGAATGTAATTTCGGACATTCTCCGTCATCGTGCCTTCTCCAACCTGTGTCCGGCCAGGGCGAACATAAACTTTTCCAGCAGTTGCCAGCCGTCATTCGCTGCCGCGCCCTTCAGGGCCTTGTCAATCTCCAGCGCCTCCACCAGCAGGGCGGACAAGCTGCCCGGGCTGAAGCGTCTCAGCAACATGTTAAGGCCTTTCCTGTTGCGGCCCATGATCCGGTACGCATCGAGCACCTGCTCTCTCGGTTTGCCCCGGGCTATCTCGTGCGCAATGGTGCCGGCCCGGCGCACACCCCACATCAGCGCGCCGTACACGTTGAGCGGTTCGACGCCCTCATTCATCAGTCCCCGCAGCATCCTGGAGATACGTTCCGGATTGCCCAGGAATACGTTCTCAATCAGGTCGAACACGTCGTAGCGGGCGCTGTCCACCACCAGCCCCAGAACATCGTCGCTGTCTATATCCGGACGTTCTACAAGCAGCGCCAATTTATCAATTTCCTGCCGCGCCGCAAGCAGGTTTCCCTCCACCCGCTGGGCAATCAACGCGGCCCCTTCCCGGGTGATGCGTTTATCCTGCCGGCGGCAACGCGCCATGATCCAGGCCGGCAACCCGGCCGGTTCAACCGGCCAGACCTGAAGCCAGCAGCCGCTCCGGTCCAGCGCCTTGAACCATTTTGCCTGCTGGGTTTTCCTGTCGATACGGCCGGAGGTCAACAACAGCAGGTTGTCCGGAGAACAGCCGTCCGTGTAGTCGGTGAGCGCCGCGCCGCCTTCCCTGCCGGGTTTCTGGCTGCCCAGCCTGAGTTCGATAATGCGCTTGCTGGAAAACAGGGACAGGTTGGCGCCGGCTTCATGCAACCGGCCCCAGTCAAACCCGGCATCCACATCCAGGACAACGCGTTCCTCGTACCCAAGGGCGCGTGCCCGGGCGCGGATCTGGTCGCTCGCCTCCTGTAACTGCAGGGGTTCATCACCGCTGACGTAATAGACCGGCTTGAGTTCGGGCTGGTCCAGGTGCGCCGCAAGCTGCTCTGCCTTCAGACGCATGCGCGGGTTATTTTGTCAGTGTATTCAGACGCTGGATGATCCGTGCCGCCGCCTGCTCGACCAGCTCTTCCTTGATGGTCTCCTCCTCGGCGAATTTACCCAGCGCGGCATCTTCATCGAAGGCATAATCACCGCTGACCCTGATGGCCTGGTTCGTTACAAGTTCCTCGCCACCGGTCTTGCTGATGCTGATGCGGCCCGTGAGAATAACCTGGTACTCCTCAACCTTGCCGGTGGCGGGTGAAACGCTCAGTACCTGGCGCGCAAATTCCTCGGCATGGATGCTTAATACGTAATCCGAGCCGTCCCTGCTGTCCGTGATACTGACCCCGGAAACCGCCATTTGCTCTTCTACCGCTGCTGCAAGCTGGCTGGCGCCGGATGCCGAGATATAAATACTGTATCCGCCTTTGGCCCTGGCTTGCGGGGCCTGGCCGCGCAAATGGTAGCCGCAACCCTGCACCAGGATCATGACGGTCAGAACGGCATACCATGGAGAAATTCTCATTTTCACAAAGGATACGGATTTCCGAATTGCGTTACAAGGAAAACGCGGTCCCGGCGTTTACGCCGCGCAAGGCAACAATACCTGTAACCCGCGCCTGCCCGGCTTGATTGCAGTTAACCGGCAACGATGTTTACCAGCCGCTGCGGCACGACGATGACCCTTTTTACCTGCTTGCCGGCGATGTGCCGCTGTACGTTTTCATCGCTCAGCGCAGCCGCTTTGATCGTGGCGTCGGACGCGTCCGGTGTTGTGACTATTTGCGCGCGTTTTTTTCCGTTGACCTGCACCACCAGCCGGGCTTCGTCTTCAACCAGGGCTCCCGTGTCCGCACGCGGCCAGGCGGCGTCGATGAGCGCCGTTTCCTTGCCCATGGCGCGCCAGATTGCATCGGTGACGTGCGGGATGATGGGCGACAGCAGCAGGACTGTGACTTCCAGTCCTTCGCGCCGCACCGCAAGATCATTATCCGTCTGTCCGCCCATGCGGTTCAGCACATTCAGCAGTTCCATCACCGCGGCTATGGCGGTATTGAACGTATAGCGCCGGCCGATATCGTCATTGACCTTGACGATAGTCTGGTGGATCTTGCGGCGCGCCGCGCGCTGTTCCCGGGTATATGTGTCCGCTCCCGGCGCAGGGCTGTTCCGATAATTGTCCCGGGCGAATTTCCACAGCCGCTTGAGAAACCGGTGCGCACCCTCAATCCCAGTATCCGACCATTCCAGGCTCTGTTCCGGCGGGGCGGCGAACATGACGAACAGGCGCACGGTGTCCGCGCCGTACTTATCTATCATGTCCTGCGGGTCCACACCGTTGTTCTTCGACTTGGACATTTTCTCCATGTTGCCGATTGTCACAGGCAGGCCGTCCTCCCTGTGGCGGGCGGAACTGATCCTGCCCCTGGCGTCACGCTCGAATTCCAGGTCGTTGCGGTTGTAATACGTCTTGCGCCCGCGCGCTTCCCGGTAAAAGGTCTCAGCGACGACCATTCCCTGCGTCAGCAGGTTCCTGAACGGTTCCCCTGAGTTCGTAAGATTTTGATCTCGAAGAAGTTTTTGAAAAAATCGAGAGTATAACAAATGCAGCACAGCGTGCTCGATGCCGCCGACATACTGGTCAACAGGCAACCAGTAATCGGCTCTTTCATCCAGCATAGCCTCATGATTATCCGGACAACAGAACCGGGCGAAATACCAGGACGATTCAAAAAACGTATCGAAGGTGTCGGTTTCGCGCCGTCCCGGCAGACCGGTTTCCGGGTGCCGCGCCTGCAAAAATTCATCCATGTCATCCAACGGCGAGCGCACGCCCGAGAACTCCACGTCTTCCGGCAACACCACCGGCAGGTCCGCAGCAGCAACCGGCGCCGAATTGCCTTTCTCATCGGCAATCATGGGAATTGGGCAGCCCCAGTAACGTTGCCGGGCAATGCCCCAGTCCCGCAGCCGGTAGTTGGTCTTGCGCTCCCCCGTGCCGCGTTCTTCCAGCTTCCCTGTAATAGCGCTGAACGCCTGCTCGAAATCCAGGCCGTCAAACTCTCCGGAATTTATCAGTACGCCTTTCTCCACGTAGGCGCCGCCATCCAGGTTCAACTCGCTGCCGTCTGCCGGGGATATCACCGGTTTAACGGCGTGGCCATAATTTTTCGCGAATTCCCAGTCACGCTGATCGTGTCCCGGCACCCCCATCACCGCACCGGTGCCGTAACCCATCAGGATAAAATTGGCTACCCATACCGGCAACGCTTCCCCGGTCAGCGGGTGGCTTGCCTCAATTCCCAGCGGCACGCCTTCTTTTTCCATGGTCTCCACCAGCGCTTCGGACGCGCCTGCGTTGCGGTGCTTGTGAACAAATGCGGCAACGACGTCGTTGTCCCCGGCGGCGGCAACGGCCAGGGGGTGCTCCACGGCCACCGCCATGTAGCTGACACCAAACAAGGTATCCGGCCGGGTGGTATATACCGCCAGTTTGTCGTGCCCGCCCGCAAGCGGGAAATCGATCTCCACGCCCTCCGACCGGCCTATCCAGTTCCTTTGCATGGTGCGCACCGACTCCGGCCAGCCCGGCAGGTTGTCCAGTTCGTTCAGCAGCTCCTCGCTGTAGTCGGTGATTTTCAAAAACCACTGCGGTATTTCCTTCCTTTCCACTGCCGCTCCGGAACGCCAGCCCCTGCCGTCAATCACCTGCTCATTGGCCAGCACGGTCTGGTCGACGGGGTCCCAGTTGACCGGCGCGGTCTTCTTGTAAACCAGTCCCTTTTTATACAATTCAGTAAAAAACCACTGCTCCCAGCGGTAATAATCCGGTTTGCAGGTGGCGATTTCCCGGTCCCAGTCGTAGGCAAAACCCAGCCGCTTTAACTGGGCGCGCATGTAATCGATGTTGCGGTAGGTCCACTCCGCCGGCGCCACCCGGTTTTCTATCGCAGCGTTCTCCGCCGGCAGGCCAAACGCATCCCAGCCCATGGGTTGGAGCACGTTTTTGCCCTGTAACCGCTGGTACCGGGCAATCACGTCGCCTATGGTGTAATTACGCACATGGCCGATGTGCAGTTTCCCGCTGGGATACGGAAACATTGACAGACAGTAAAACTTGTCCCTGTCGGGGTCTTCCGTTACCTTGAAGGCGTGGTTTTCCTCCCACGCTGCCTGGACTTCGGTTTCGATTTGCCGGGGTTTATACGCTATATCCATCTCGTACGGTTCAGATGCATTGAGCGGCAAAGCATACAGCAGAGGGCTTGGTGCGAACAAGCACAAAAAGTGCCGCCGTTTGCTCCCCGGGCCGGCTCACATCAATGCGCTGCCCCTGTTTTCCGGCAAAACAGGGGCAGTTTTTTTATACAACGGCAAGTGGTATTGCGGGCCGTTCTGCCGCCGGCATTACTCTGCCGGCTTTCCGGCTGTCAGAATATCCCTGTTTTTCTCCACCAGGCCAGGGCCAATACCCCGGATATTGGTCAATTCCTGCACGGTTTTAAAGCCGCCGTTGCGTTCCCGGTAAGTGATGATCTTCTGGGCGAAGCTCTCACCGACCCCGCTCAGGGTCATCAGGGTTTCCTTGTCGGCCGTATTGATATCGACCTCGCCGGCGGCGAGAAGCGTCATGGGCATGCCGAGAAAAATGAGGATTATAAGTTTGCGTAATATATGCATCATGGTCTCCTTCTGTTTGATTGTTTATGTTCCGGGTTCCTGAACCACGATCTGAAGCTATACAATAACGGCGGGCCATACAAGACAAAGTTGGCCTGGTTTGTGGGAAAAGTCACAATTTGCGTCATTTTCCCGGCTGTTGCCTGAACGCACAGCCTGCAACCATCTGCGCCGTCACAAATCTGCGCGATCCGCACCGGGAATATTCTTTCCCCGCACAACCGTATAGACCCTGGACTCCTTTGGAGTATGCTATACTTTTACGCCATACCTGAGGCGTCAATCGAATGTTATTAAATCGTCAAGCAAGCTGTGGACAACCTATTTAAAATAAAAGCCTCCCCGGCAAGAGAAACTTATCCACAGCAAATCAAAAGGAAACAACCAATGAACGAATCCAAAATCAAGCGCAACTGATTGAAAAGTAAGAAGAAAATAAGAGTCAACAGAGTTAACCTGGTATAATAACAGCTATAACTATGAATCTAAATATTAATAACAGTATTTTATTCCCTGCGTTAAGCAAGGTTGCGGGTGTGGTCGACCCCAGACCAACCCTGGCGATCCTTGCCAACGTTCTTCTCAATGTCGGCCCTGACGGCTTGCGCCTGACGGCAACGGACATGGAGGTCGAACTCACCGCTTCGATTGATGGAAACTTTGGCCCTGCAGGAGACATCACAATCCCCGCCCGTAAATTGTTCGATATCTGCAGGGCGCTTCCCGAGACCGCGGAAATATCTCTAGTCGTTGACGGCGAACGGGTCAACGTCAGCTCGGAACGGAGCCGTTTTTCATTACTGTCATTGCCTGCCCAGGAATTTCCCCTGGTGGAACCGGCAGAGACCGAAGTGCAGCTCTCCATTTCCCAGAACGTGTTTAAATCCCTGCTTGAGCAAACGGCTTTTGCCATGGCCAAGCAGGACGTGCGTTACTACCTGAACGGTGTTTTGCTGGAAGCACAGCAGGACCGGCTGCGCGCGGTTGCTACGGACGGGCACCGGCTTGCACTTTGTGATGTCGACGTTACCATCCCCACGGAAGTCTCAAGACAGTTGATACTTCCCAGGAAGGGCGTGCAGGAACTGTTGCGGTTGGTCGGAGAGAGCGACGCCGAGATGCAAATCGTCATGAGCAAAAACCAGGTGCGCATTACAGTGGACAATTATGTATTCACCAGTAAATTGATTGACGGAAAATACCCGGACTATAACCGGGTAATACCGGAACTCTCCGAAAATGTAGTGCTGGCTGAGCGGGAACCGCTCAAGCAAAGCCTGAGCCGCGCCTCTATCCTTTCAAGCGACAAATACCGGGGCGTTAAGATCACCCTGGAACAGAACAAGCTGCGGGCACTTGTCCATAGCCCTGACCAGGAACAGGCGGAAGACGAGATCGATGTGGAGTATGCGGGAGATAACCTGGAGGTGGGATTCAATGTGACCTACCTGCATGATGCCGTCAATATCATCCAGACCGACAAGGTCAGGCTTTCCGTGTCCTCGCCGAAGAGCGGTTGTCTGGTATTGCCCGAGGATGGGGGGAAATGTAAATATATCGTTATGCCGTTGTTGCTGTAAAAGATTGAGCAACCCGTGCAATACCAGTGTCTGTGCAGCCGATGCACATAGAATGGCTGCAAGTCAGAAACGTCCGTAACCTGTCCAACCTGCGGCTCGAGCCTGATCCGTCGCTCAATATCATCTCCGGACCAAACGGCAGCGGTAAAACGGCGCTGCTGGAGGCTATTCATATCCTGAGCCGTTGCCGTTCTTTCCGTACCTCCGGAATTAACCGCGTCATCCGCCACCAGCAACAGGAATTGCAGATCAGCGCCGGCTTGCGTTTACCCGATCAGTCTCTGGTTGTCACGGGGGTTGAACGCAGCAGGGGCACGATAACTATTCGATATAACAACCGCACCATACGTAAGGTATCCGAGCAGGCGGCCCAGGTTCCCGTCATCACTATCACGCCGGATATCCACGGAATGGTTTCCGGCAGTCCCGTGTTTCGAAGGCGATGGCTGGACTGGGCGATGTTTCACGTGAAACCAAGCTATATCGAGACCTGGAGGGATTACCATAAGGCACTGAAAAACCGGAACAACCTGCTACGGAAGAACAATGTTGAGCAGTTGGCAACCTGGGAACAGGCAATGTGGTCGTCGGCGAGGACAATCAATGCGCAGAGGAATGAGTTCATTGCGGAAATAGCGGAAGAAATGGCAAACACCTCGCAACTGCTTGACATACCACAGGCGGAACTCGTATATGAGCGCGGCTGGCAATCCGGCATTGACCTGGACCGGTTTCTGTCGGAACACCGGAAAGGGGACCTGGAACGAGGTATGACCCGTCATGGCATACACCGGAGCGATATTGTGATTCGCCAGGATGAGAGAGAGATTGGTCACTTTTATTCACGCGGCCAAATAAAACTGTGTATCATTGCCCTGTGTCTGGCCCAGGATCGCGTTTTCAGGCGCAGGACAGGACGTTCCCCGATCATCCTGGTAGACGATTTGCAGGCTGAACTGGACATGACCGGCCAGCGCCACGTCGTTGAGGTTCTGGCGGGACAGGGAGTCCAGGTGTTTATCACGACAACAGGAAAGATCCCGTCTCACAAGCAGATACAAAAAAGGATGTTTCACGTGAAACAAGGGTGTCTGATTTAGGTATCTGCAGCCGTCGCGACAAAGGCGGCAAAGTGTATCTGAACCCACATTCCAGCAAGCGCTACCGGTGCCGGAGGCTCGGGCGGTTTTGTTGCAGTGAACAATGGCCGCATGTTAAAATGTGACTTTTCCCGGAAGGTAAAATAGTGGACAAAAGCAGTTACGATTCATCGAAAATCAAGGTATTGAAAGGGCTTGAGGCGGTAAAGAAACGCCCGGGCATGTATATCGGCGACACGGATGACGGCACCGGGCTGCACCACATGGTTTTTGAGGTGGTGGACAACAGTGTCGATGAAGCCCTCGCCGGGTACTGTTCCGAGATTAAAGTGATCATTCATACGGACGAGTCCGTAACGGTGGCAGACAACGGCAGGGGCATTCCGATCGGAGCCCACGCGGAGGAAGGGGTATCTGCGGCTGAAGTGATTATGACGACCCTGCACTCGGGCGGCAAGTTTGATGATAATTCCTACAAGGTATCTGGCGGCTTGCATGGGGTTGGGGTGTCGGTAGTCAATGCCTTGTCCCGCACCCTGGAACTGACGGTCTGCCGGGACGGGTACGAATACAAGCAGGAATACAGCGAAGGCAAACCACTGGCGCCGCTGGGACAGACGGCGCCTTCGGACCTCACCGGAACGGAAATCCGCTTTTTGCCCAGCGATCTGGTTTTCACGAATATAGAATTCCATTATGACATTCTTGCCAAACGTCTGCGCGAACTGTCATTTCTCAACTCCGGGGTAAGGATCGAACTGCTGGATGAGCGCAGCGGCAAGCAGGATGTGTTTGAATATAAAGGAGGAATTGCCCAGTTTGTCGGGCACTTGAACCGCAATAAAACACCCTTGCATGAAACGGTCATAGATATTGACGTGGACCGTGAAGGAACGGTTGTCCAGCTCGCCATGCAATGGAATGACTCCTACCAGGAGAACATCTTCTGTTTTACCAACAACATTCCACAGCGGGATGGCGGCACCCATCTTGCCGGGTTCCGCGGCGCGCTGACCCGCAGCCTGAACACATACCTGGAACAAACAGGACTGTCTGCAAAAACGAAAGTGCCGGTAACAGGCGACGACGTGAGGGAGGGACTGACCGCGGTGCTTTCCATCAAAGTAGCGGACCCCAAATTTTCGTCGCAAACCAAGGACAAGCTGGTCTCCAGTGAAGTGCGCCCGGTGGTGGAATCTTCGGTGACTGAGAAACTGCAGGAGTTCCTGCTTGAGCGGCCGGCCGAAGCGAAGACGATTTGTGAGAAGATCGTCGATGCGGCCCGGGCGCGGGATGCGGCGCGCAAGGCGCGGGAATTGACGCGCAGGAAAACGGCCCTGGATATAGCCGGCCTGCCCGGCAAGCTGGCCGACTGCCAGGAAAAAGATCCGTCGGCTTCCGAGCTGTTCCTGGTGGAAGGGGACTCGGCAGGCGGGTCGGCAAAGCAGGGGCGGGACCGGCGTTACCAGGCAATCCTGCCGCTGAAAGGAAAGATATTGAACGTTGAAAAAGCCAGGTTTGACAAGATGTTATCTTCAACGGAGGTCGGCACCCTGATAACGGCCCTCGGCTGCGGGATAGGCAAGGACGAGTTTGACGCCGGCAAGCTGCGTTACCACAGGGTGATCATCATGACGGATGCCGATGTCGACGGATCACATATCCGCACACTGTTGCTGACATTCTTTTACCGGCAAATGCCCGAACTGCTGGAGCGCGGTCATATCTACATAGCGCAGCCGCCCCTGTTCAAGATAAAAAAAGGAAAAAAGGAGCGCTATCTGAAAGACGAGCTTGAAAAGGAGGCATACCTGCTGGAACTGGCCATGTCGGATACGGAACTGGAGACAGGGGAAGACCAACAGGCCGATGAGGCGCAGAAACAGCAATTGAGTTCGGCGTACCTGAAAATGAAACAGGAACTGTCTAGATTGTCACGGCGCTACCATCCGGACGTCATCAATGCCATTTGCAGCATGTCCAGGCTGACTGAGAGCGACTGTTCCGACAAGGGGCGCGTGGAAGCATGGTTCCAGGAATTGCGCGGCCGCCTGAGCGACGGGGATTCAGGGACCGCAACATACCGCGCAGAAGTATTTGCCGGGGCCGGAGGAAGGGGATACGGCGGCCGGATTGATATAGACGTACACGGGGTGACATCCGCCAACGTCTTCCGGCCGGGCTTTTTCGCTTCCTCCGAGTACAGGCGTCTTGTCGGGCCGGAAGAATTGTTCAGCGGAACTGTAACGATTCGGCGCGGAGAAAAAAAGTTCTCCGGTGAGTCGGTTATACAGGCGCTTGACTGGTTGCTGGTGGAAGCGAGCCATGGCCTGCACGTACAACGTTACAAGGGACTGGGGGAGATGAACCCGGAACAACTCTGGGACACGACCATGAATTCGGAGACGCGCAGCCTGTATCAGGTAAACATCGAAGATGCCGTTGCGGCCGACGAAGTGTTCACGACCCTGATGGGTGACCAGGTTGAGCCCAGGAGAGAATTCATCGAAACCCACGCCCTCACGGTCGAGAACCTCGACACCTGATGAGAATTCCGGGTTAGCCGGCAGGCGCGGCCTGCGCCGCGCACCAGACCTGCACGTGCGCAACACCGTTGCGTTTCAGCAAGAGCGCCAGCTCATTGGCGGTCGCGCCGCTGGTCAGGACATCGTCCACTATAGCGACCCTTTCATAACCTATTGATTTTAATAATATAAAAGCGCCCCTGACGTTTGTTGACCGCTGTTCGGGAGACAGGTTATATTGTTGCAAGGTGTTCTTTTGCCGGCGCACCAGGCGGTCGTCAACCGGCAGGGACAGGTTTTGCGCAAGCACGCCGGCGATTTCCCCGGCCTGGTTGAACCCCCTTGCGCGCAGCCGCGAGCCATGCAACGGCGTCGGCACAAGACAATCCGGCAATGCAACACCCTCATAGCCGATTCTTTCGATCAATGGCAGGCACAATGGACGAACCAGGTCCAGGCGCGCCTGGTATTTCAGCTTTTTTATCACCTGGTTAACCGGATAAGTATACATGCAGCCGGCAATACAGCCATCAAACGCAGGCGTGGGCACAAAACAGCGGCTGCAGACAGCCGCATCGCCCAACACAGTACCGCAGCCCTGGCAAACCCCCGGGGGGTGGGCCGGCAGATCGCCGAGGCAGGCCCGGCACAGCTGGTCCGCTAAAGCGCCGTCAACCGCGCCGCAAACGGCACACGGGAGAGGTATCAGCATCACGGCTTCGGTTTGAAACAGTTGTCAACCCAAAGGGAAGGCATCAGTTGACAACTATCGAGACAACGCTAACATATTGATCCATGCTTACCGATAAAACAATCCGGGAGAACGATCCCTTGCCTGCTCCGAGACATGACTGGAGCCGTGCAGAAATCATAGCACTTTACGGGCAGCCGCTGAATGATTTATTGCACCAGGCGCACACGGTCCACAGACGCTGTTTTGACCCCAATGAAATTCAGTTGAGCACCCTGCTTAATATCAAGAGCGGCGGCTGTCCGGAAGACTGTGCGTACTGCCCGCAAAGCGTGCGTTACAGGACCGGCGTGGAAAACGAAGTGCTGATGTCCCGGGAACAGGTGCTGGAAGAGGCCCGGCGCGCACAGGAATCGGGCGCGGGCCGGTTCTGCATGGGCGCCGCCTGGCGCAGTCCGAAAGACAAGGATATCGATCAGGTCGCCGACATGATAACCGGGGTCAAGCAGCTCGGGCTTGAAACCTGCGTCACCCTGGGCATGCTGAAGCCCGGGCAGCCGGAGCGCCTGAAACAGGCGGGACTGGATTACTACAACCACAACCTCGATACGTCGGAGAGCTTCTACGGCGCGATTATCAGCACCAGGACCTACCAGGACCGGCTTGACACCCTGCAGCGGGTACGCACCGCCGGCATCAATGTGTGCTGTGGCGGAATTATCGGGATGGGTGAGTCCGTTGATGATCGCGCAGCCCTGTTGCAGACGCTGGCCTGTATGCCCCGGCACCCGGAGAGCGTACCGGTCAACACCCTGGTCCGGGTCGCGGGCACGCCGCTGGCGGAAGAGCAGGAAACGGACCCCATAGATCTGGTAAGAACCATCGCCGCTGCCCGCATCCTGATGCCGCATGCGCATGTGCGCCTGTCCGCAGGCCGTACCGAGATGAGTGATACGACCCAGGCGTTGTGTTTTTATGCGGGCGCGAATTCCATATTTTACGGAGAGAAACTCCTGACCACCGATAACCCGCAATTTTCCCGGGATCAAGACCTGTTCGAGCGACTGGGACTGAGTGCCAGCACGGATATTGCTTCCGGGGGTACGCCGTCCGTACAGACAAACTGATGCGTCACCCCGCGCCGGCCGATCCGTTCTCTCTAACAGGCAGGCTGGACAAAATCAAATCCGCCGGCCTGTTCCGGACCAGGCGCACCATCAGCTCCGCGCAAGGCGCCGTCATCCATGCCGGCGGCAGACGGTATGACAATTTTTCCAGCAACGACTACCTGGGTCTGGCTAACGACGCCAGGCTGGTTGGGGCAGTCCAGGACGCGGTAGCGACCTACGGAGTAGGCAGCGGCGCATCGCAGCTGATCTGTGGTCGAAGCAGCGCCCACGAACAACTGGAAGAGGCGCTGGCGGCACATACCGGCCGCTCACGGGCGGTGGTTTTTTCAAGTGGTTACCTGGCCAACCTTGCCGTGATAACCACCTTTGCAACGCGCCGCGAGGATGTCGTTGTGATGGACAGGGAAAACCATGCTTCCCTGGTCGACGGCGCATTGCTGGCGCGCGCAAGCCTGCGCCGCTACGGGCACCATGACATTGCCGGGCTGGAACGGTTGTGCACGGGCAAGCGGGCACTGGTGGCGACCGACGGCGTGTTCAGCATGGACGGCAGTATTGCCGCGTTGCCCGACATTGTCACGGTTTGTACAGGACACCAGGCCATGCTTGCGGTGGATGACGCCCATGGGTTTGGCGTACTGGGGGAGACCGGCGGCGGCGCGCTGCAGCATTTCTCCCTGGATCAATCCCGGGTTCCAATATTGATGGCCACCTTCGGCAAGGCGTGCGGCGCAATGGGGGCCTTCGTGGCCGGACCGGACGCGGTGGTGGAAGCCGTTATCCAGTCGGGCCGTTCCTATATTTATACCACTGCGATGCCGCCGTCCCTGGCCGTCGCGGCCCGGAGGTCGCTGGCCATAATCACCCGGGAAAGCTGGCGCAGGGAAAGACTGCGCGACCTGGTGGGCAGGTTTTGCCGGGGAGCGAAACAGCTTGACCTGCCGGTTCTGGCGTCGGGCACACCCATTCAGGGGTTTCTTGCCGGTAGCGCCGAGGCTGCCGTCAGGGGCAGCGATTATGCCCGTTCCCGCGGCATCTGGTTGAACGCAATCCGCCCCCCCACCGTGCCGAAAAACACCGAGCGCCTCAGGATAACCCTGACTGCCGGGCATAGCGATGAGCAGGTGGACAGGCTGCTCGACGCCCTGGCGCAACTGAAAAAGACGTTATGAACGCAAGCGCTGCGCCGCACCAGCGGGACAAAACCGGAATACGCCGTAATTTTGACGGTGTGGCCGACAGTTATGACCGCGTCGCCGTGCTGCAACAGGAAATCGGCGAACGCTTGCTGGAAAGACTGGAGCCGATGAGGTTGCAACCGGCGCTGATCCTCGACCTCGGATCGGGCACGGGCCGCCTGTGTGCGCGCTTGTCGGGCCTGTACCGGGCGGCGCGCATCGTGCAGCTGGACCTGGCCGCCAACATGTTGATAAAGTCCCGGGATAACAACAGGTTAACTGAACGGCAGCACCTCCTCTGTGCCGATGCGGAAAACCTGCCCCTGGCCGCCAACAGCGTGGATTTTGCATTTTCCAACCTCATGTTCCAATGGGTCTCAGACCTTGACAAGGCATTTGCCGGGGTTTACCGGGCGCTTGAGCCCGGCGGGCTGTTGCTGTTTTCCACCTTTGGGCCGGACTCTCTCATGGAGTTGCGAAACAGCTGGGCAGGCGTGGATGATTACGTGCACGTCAACACATTCACGGATATGCACGACGTGGGTGATGCGCTGGTGCGCGCGGGGTTTGCCGAACCGGTGCTGGAAACGGAGACGTTTACCCTGGTTTACGACGACGGCCTGGCCCTGATGCGCGAGCTGAAACTGCTCGGCGCAGGCAATGTCAACGCGGGCCGGCGCCGATCCGTGACCGGCAAAGGCAAACTGCAGGCGATGCTGGCGGAATACCGCAGCAGGTACGGTCAGGACGGGATGCCGGCCACATTCGAGGCCGTGTACGGTCATGCCTGGGTACCGGAGACGAAACAGGAGCGGGCGGATACGCCGGCGCCGGGGACATATCCGCTTACCTTCCGCGCGCACACGGCTACGTGACGCACTGGTTCACATGCACAACCTGTTCATAACCGGCACCGATACCGGAGTCGGCAAGACCTGGATAACGCTGGGGTTAATGACGAGGTGGCAGTCAGCCGGCCTGGCGGTAAACGGCATGAAACCGGTGGCCAGCGGCAGCGAATGGAAAGGCGGACAGCTGAGAAACGCCGACGCCGAGCAAATCATGAACCGGTGCAGCAGGCCACCCGCCTATCAACAGGTGAATCCCTACGCGTTCGAACAACCGATTGCTCCCCATATTGCCGCGCGTAATGAGCAGGTCAAGGTGGAACTCGACGTGCTGGCCGCGTCGTATAACTCCCTGGCCGATGGCGCGGACAAGGTCATCGTTGAGGGGGTCGGCGGCTGGCGGGTGCCGCTGGCTGACGGAATACAGACCGAAGACCTGGTGCGCCGCCTGGACCTGGCCGTTGTCCTGGTGGTGGGCTTGCGCCTGGGTTGTATCAACCATGCACTGCTTACGGCTGAATCCATTCTCGCCTCGAAACTGCCGTTCGCCGGATGGCTGGGCAACGCTATTTGCCGGGACTATGCGGAGCAGCAGGCAACGCTGGCGTACCTGTGCGGCGAAATTCCCGCGCCGTTCCTGGGCAATATTCCCTGGCTGGAGCAGCTTGAAGCGGACGCGATCGGCGCCGCGCTGGGGATCGAACGTCTGGACCTGGCGCGGCCGGCGCGGCGCCACGCTTGAATAATCCTGCAACTGTTATTATCCTTTTGCCACTGTAGCGAGAGTAAAATCCAAAATATCATGTCGCGCTGCGGCTAACGGGTTGACATTGACGGATATAAGTGCATGATCCATGAATTAAAAGCCGCGCCGGATCAACGGCGTACTTTTGTGATTGCGCCCAACCAGTCGATGTCGTGGAAGGAATTACTGCTGGCGTATTGTGCGATATCGGGGGTTTCCCTTGCAATTGCGGGTTACTTCTGGGTCCATGGACTGACCCTGGTATTGCCGTTCTCGGGGCTGGAGTTGCTGGCCCTGGGCGCGGCGCTCTACACAACCGCCTGGCGCGGCGGCGCGCGGGAGGTTATCACGATTACCGACGATTCCGTACACGTGGAGACGGGCCGGACCGGACCGGAGCAACGCCATGACTTCCAGAGGTACTGGACCAGGGTCGTGTTGCGGCGCCACTGGAATGCCTGGCACCCGAGCCGGTTGCTGTTGTGTTCCCGCGGCGTGGAAATCGAGGTTGGCCGGTTTCTCAACGAACAGGAACGCAGGGGACTGGCAGAGGTTTTACGATCTGCAATTAAACAGTATGCTTGATGGTACGGAGCATCAGATGATAACAATGACGCTGAGGAAAACAGCATGTCTGCTAGAAATTTGAAACTTTTTGCGGGGGCGGTTATTTCCCTGCTGTTATTGGCGATACAGCCGGCCTGGGCCGAGTACGGCCTGAACCTGCCGGAGGGTGTGACCCCGATCAGCCGTAACATATACGAGCTGCACATGACGATCTTCTATATCTGCTGCGTGATCGCGGCAGTGGTGTTCGGCGTCATGTTCTGGTCTATCTTCCACCACAGGAAATCACGGGGCGCCAAGGCTGCCCAGTTTCACCACAACACCACGGTGGAGATCATCTGGACGGCCATCCCCATGGTCATCCTCATACTCATGGCCATTCCCGCCACCAAGTCCCTGATCCTGATTGAATCCACCGGCGATTCAGACATTACCATCAAGATCACCGGCCACCAGTGGCGCTGGCAGTACGAGTATATAGAAGAAGATTTCAGTTTTTTCAGTTCGCTGGCCCCGGACAGCAACGAGGCCAGACAACTCAGGTCGGGAGTAGACCCCGCCACCATAGATAATTACCTGCTTGAAGTGGACAATCCCGTCGTCGTTCCAGTCGGGTATAAAATCCGTTTCATGACCACGGCCGCTGACGTCATCCACTCCTGGTGGGTGCCGGCCCTGGGCTGGAAGCGCGATTCCATCCCCGGGTTTATAAACGAATCCTGGGCCATCATCGAAGAGGAAGGCACTTACCGCGGGCAATGTGCGGAACTGTGCGGCCGCGACCATGCCTTCATGCCGATCGTCCTGAAAGCCGTCAGCGAAGATGAATACTATGATTGGGCGGGAAACATGATGGTGGCGGCCATGGATGCTGAGGCCGGCGCCGACCGCGAGTGGGGTATGGATGAGTTACTGGAGCGCGGCGAGCAGGTGTACAGTACGTTTTGCGTCGCCTGTCACCAGGTCAACGGGATGGGTATCCCGGGCGCATTCAAACCCCTGGTCGGCAGTCCCGTCACCACGGGGCCGGTGGAAGCACATATCGACACGGTAATGAACGGGGTGCCGGGCACGGCAATGGCGCCGTTCGGCATGCAACTGAATGATGTGGATGTCGCTGCGGTCATCACCTACGAGCGCAACTCCTGGGGCAATGAAATGGGAGATGCGGTCCAGCCGTCAACGATTGCGGCCAAACGCTGAGGCGGCGCGAACCGAGAACAGAGAGTAAACGAGGGTAACAGTATGAGCTACGGAACAACGCATGAACGTCACCACGATGATCACGATCACAAGCCGACCGGCCTGGGCCGCTGGCTTTTTTCAACCAACCATAAGGACATCGGCACCATGTACCTGGTATTTGCCCTGATCATGTTCTTTGTGGGCGGCGCCATGGCCATGGTGATACGCGCGGAGCTGTTCCAGCCGGGCCTGCAATACGTGGACCCGCAGTTTTTCAACGCCATGACGACCATGCACGCCCTGGTCATGATATTCGGCGTGATCATGCCGGCCGGGGTGGGGCTGGCCAACTGGATGGTGCCCATGATGATCGGCGCGCCGGACATGGCCTTGCCGCGCATGAACAACATGAGCTTCTGGATCCTGCCGTTTGCCTTTATCATGTTGCTGTCGACTTTCTTCATGGAAGGCGGCGCGCCGGCGGGCGGCTGGACCATGTACCCGCCCCTTATCACACAGCTAGGCGACGGTTTCCCGTTCCTGATTTTTACCGTACATTTCCTCGGCGTCTCTTCCATCATGGGCGCGATTAATATCATCGCTACCGTATTCAACATGCGCGCCCCGGGCATGGGTTTTATGCAGTTGCCGCTGTTCGTATGGACCTGGATTGTCACCGCGTTCCTGCTCATCGCGTCCATGCCGGTACTGGCCGGCGCGGTGACCATGTTGTTGACGGACAAGTATTTCGGTACCAGTTTTTTCGTTGCGGCCGGCGGCGGCGACCCGGTTATGTTCCAGCATATTTTCTGGTTCTTCGGTCATCCGGAAGTGTATATCCTGATCCTGCCGGCGTTCGGCATCGTTTCGCAGATCATCCCGACGTTTTCCCGCAAACCCCTGTTCGGTTATGAATCCATGGTGTATGCCACCGCGGCTATCGCCTTCCTGTCGTTTTTCGTGTGGGCGCACCACATGTTCACGGTGGGCATGCCGCTGGCCGGCGAGTTATTCTTCATGTACGCGACCATGTCTATCGCCGTGCCTACCGGGGTCAAGGTATTCAACTGGATTGCCACCATGTGGCGCGGGTCAATGACGTTCGAAACCCCGATGCTGTTCGCGCTGGCGTTCGTGATCCTGTTCTCGATAGGCGGGTTTTCCGGGCTGATGCTGGGAATTACTCCCGCCGACTTCCAGTACCACGACACCTATTTTGTGGTTGCCCATTTTCATTACGTGCTGGTCACCGGCGCCATCTTTGCCCTGATGGCGGGCGCGTATTTCTGGCTTCCCAAGTGGACCGGCCACATGTATGACGAGAAACTGGGGCAGCTCCATTTCTGGCTCTCCACCATCTCGGTCAACGTGCTGTTTTTCCCGCAGCATTTCGTGGGGCTGGCCGGCATGCCGCGCCGCATCCCGGATTACGCGGTCCAGTTTACCGAATGGAACATGATTTCCAGCATCGGCGGGTTTGCTTTCGGTCTCAGCCAGTTGTTGTTCGTCTGGGTTGTCATCAAGTGCATACGCGAGGGCAAGGCCGCCAGCGAGCAAGTATGGGAAGGCGCGCGCGGGCTGGAGTGGACCCTGCCCTCACCGCCGCCGTTCCACACGTTTACCGTCCCGCCGAAAGTGGATGCGGCGACCGCCCATTCATAGCGCACGCGTGTGGACAGGGAACCGGAAACAGATGAACGCGAGTTTATCGCCCGCCGCCGCAAGGCCAATATCCGCCTGGCCATATGCCTGGCGCTGGCTGCGGTCGCGGTGTATTTCGGCTTCATACTGAGCTATCTATAGCCTGATGACAGACAAAAACGTAAACAGGACCGTGTACAAGCTGCTGCTGGTGACGGCGGGCATGTTCGCCTTCGGCTATGCGCTGGTGCCGCTCTACCGGGTTTACTGCGACCTGACCGGGCGCGGCAGCACCACCGCCGTGAGCGAGAGCGCCATCAGGGCGGGGGACGTTGATGACGAACGGCTGGTGACGGTCGTTTTCGATACCAATACGCGGGACATTCCCTGGACCTTCAAGGCGGAACAGCACAAGACCAGGATTCGCCCCGGTAAGTTGTCCGAGGCCGTGTTCCTGGTTGAAAACCGCTCCGGCAGGACCGTAACGGGGCGTGCGATCCCCAGCGTGTCGCCGGTACAGGCGGGCATCTATGTCAGCAAGATGGATTGTTTCTGCTTTTCCGAACAGGTCCTGGCCCCCGGTGAGACCAGGGAGATGCCGGTGCGGTTCATTGTCGATACCGATCTGCCGGAACGGTTTTCCTCGCTGACGCTGTCATATACCTTTTTTGACGTCGGGGACAACGCGGCAGGCGCCCCGAAGCAGACGCAAAAAGCCAACTCCTGATAACGAACAATGGTGAAATAATTTCGAGGAATACTCATGTCAAATTCGCAAGACACGTATTTTATCCCTGAGCCGAGCAGGTGGCCGGTATTGTTTTCCCTGGCCCTGTTTCTTGCCTTTTGCGGCACGGCATTCATGTTTAACCAGTACCTTGCCACCGGCGCGATGCCCGGCTTCGGTTCGCACCTGTTGCTGTTGGGATTTGTCGGTGTTTTCGTCATGTTTTTCGTCTGGTTCAGGGACGTGATAGATGAAAGCATCAGCGGGGCATACAACAACCAGGTGGATATCAGTTTCCGCTGGGGCATGGCCTGGTTCATATTTTCCGAAGTAATGTTCTTCGCCGCGTTCTTCGGCGCCCTGTTCTATGCCCGCGTCTACTCCGTGCCCTGGCTCGGCGGCGAAGGCGCCGGCGCGGCCACCAACGAATTTCTCTGGCCGTCTTTTGACAACATCTGGCCGCTGCTGGTGACCCCGGACATGACGGTAGAGGGGCTGTCCAGTAAATTCACGGAAATCAGGGACATCATTCCCGCGTTCGGCATCCCCGCCCTCAATACCGTGATCCTGCTTTCCAGCGGCGCGACCGTTACCTTTGCCCACTGGGCGCTGAAGAAAAACCAGCGTTCCGGGTTGTGCTGGTGGCTGTTTGCCACCGTGTTCCTGGGGTTCCTGTTCGTGGGATTACAGGCCGCCGAGTACGTCCACGCCTACAATGACCTGGGGCTGACCCTGAACTCCGGCATATACGGCTCGACGTTTTTCATGCTGACCGGCTTCCATGGATTTCACGTGACCATGGGCGCTACCATGTTGACCGTTATCCTGTTGCGCTCCATCAAGGGGCATTTCACCAAGGAAAATCACTTCGCGTTCGAGGCGGTTGCCTGGTACTGGCATTTTGTCGACGTGGTCTGGCTGGGCCTGTTCATTTTCGTGTACTGGTTGTAACGCCTGGACCCGGGCACAGGTACGGCCGCGGCCGGGCCGGGCGCGCCGGCGAGCAGTCATCGAAGTTCAGGGTAATGTTCCGGAAGGGGCCGTCGGATTTATGCCGTGGGGCGTGATCAGCCCGGCCGAGAAACCGATGAACAGGAGGATAAACAGGGCGATGGACAAAACGATCCTGAGCGTAAGTGATTTTACCGTTCGGTCACTTTTCCCCTTGTCCCGGATCAGGAAAATCAGGCCTGACGCCAGTGAGATCAGGATGATTACCAGGAGTATGACGACAACTATTTTAAATATCGCCGGGCCGCTCATGTTCGTGTGTTCGTGGTTGACCGAAGCCAGTATATCCTGTTTTCACGGCTTGCGGTCATCGATTTCCCCGCCTGACTGATGCTTCGTCAATTCAAGCCCGGACTGTGGCCCACCCTGGCGACCATCGCGTTGCTGGCGCTGCTCACCAGGCTGGGTTTCTGGCAACTGCAGCGCGCAGATGAAAAACAGGAATTACAGCAGCGTTACCAGGCACAGGTGGATGCGGATCCCGTAGACCTGGGACAGGTTCCCGGTCTGCGCGGCCAGGCGCAGCAGATGCACTGGAGGCGATGCCGGCTGGCAGGGACCTATGACCCCCGGACGACCTACCTGCTGGACAACCAGGTAATGCGCGGGGTCGTCGGCTACCAGGTGTTCACCCGCTTTGTCCTTGCAGACGGCGCTTCCGTGCTGGTGGACCGCGGCTGGATTGCGGCGCCCGGGACCAGGGACGAGGCGCCGCGGATAAACACGAGCAGCGAACCCGCGGCCCTGACAGGCGTGGCAAAACCCGAACCGGTCACCGGGATAAAGCTGGCGGAAGACATTGCCGAAAACCTGGGGGACAACCTGAAGCGGGTCCAGCGCATCGACCTGGCGCAAATCGCCGCGCACAACGGATGGTCCCTGCTGCCCTACATAGTGCGCCTGGATGCGGATGCTGCGGGCGTGCTGACCTGGAACGGCTCAGAGCCCGGCTTCCGCAGGGAGCGGCACCTGGGCTACGCCTTTCAGTGGTTTGCCCTGGCAGCCACATTGCTGGTAATTTACCTGGTGGTGAACCTGAGGAAACGAACGGGACCGGGGAACGACTGAAACGCAATGACAAGAAAACAGGCAATGTTGATCCTGTTGCTGGCGGCGTTTGCGCTGCCGCCGCTGTTGTCCTGGGTCCTGTACAATTTCACGGACCTGGGCAGAGGGACGGGCGCGGGCGCGCACGGCACGCTGGTTGCCCCGCCCAGACCCGTACCCGACTGGCCGCTGGTGAACCCGGCGGATAACGCCGAAACGGACCGGCGCCTGCACGGCATGTGGACACTGGTATACCTGCTCGACGGCAAGTGCGGCGAAGCCTGTCTGGGGAACCTGTACAGGATGCGCCAGTTGCGGCTGGCCACCGGCAAGTACGCCCAGCGTGTGCAGCGGGCCGTGCTGGTTGTCAACAACGACCGCAGTGCGCTGACGCAGGAACAGTTGACCGATTACCCCGGCCAGCTCGTTGTGTACCCTGAGGGAATTGACAGCGGCAGCCTGCTGTCCCTGTTCAGCCTCGCGCCGGACGACCTCCCGCTCGCCGAGGGCAGGTTGTACCTGGTTGATCCGCTGGGCAACCTGATGATGACCTATTCCGCCGCGGCGCCGCCGGGCGGGATCATCAAGGATCTGACCCGGCTGCTCAAATATTCCCGCATCGGATGAGAACGGGCTTTCTTACGCTTACTATTACCTGTTTCCTGCTGGCGTTTTGCGTGGTGATCCTGGGCGCATACGTGCGCCTGTCCGACGCTGGCCTGGGTTGCCCCGATTGGCCCGGCTGTTACGGCAGGATGGTGGTTACCGAAGAACTGCAGGCGGCGGCAACGCAGCAGGAGTATCAATCCCGGCCGTTTAACAGAGACAAGGCAGTCAAGGAAATGGCGCACCGCTATGCCGCCGGGGCGCTGGGCATGCTGGTTCTGCTGTTGGCCCTGTTGTCCTGGCGCCGGGGACACGGCGACAGGGTCCCCTGCAGTATTCTCCTTTGCCTGGTTGCGCTGCAGGCCCTGCTCGGCATGTGGACGGTCACCGAACTGCTCAAGCCCCTTATCGTCGTGGCCCACCTGCTGGGAGGCATGATGATACTGGGCCTGCTCTACTGGATCATACTCAGGAATACACCGCGTAACAGCCCGGGGCCGGGTGTTGCGCCCGGTGTGGACAAGCTGGCGCTGGCAGGACTGGTCGTGCTCGCCGCGCAGATGTTCTCGGGCGGCTGGACCAGCGCCAATTATGCCGCGCTGGCATGTCCGGAGTTTCCTGCCTGCCGGGATGGGTCGTGGTGGCCGGACACGGATTTCAGGGAGGGATTTACCGTCTGGCGTGACGGCCGTCTTGATTACGAAGGGGGGATACTCGATGCGCCGGCGCGCACGGCGATACACCTTGCCCACCGGGTGGGCGCGGCGCTGACGTTCCTGGTGCTGTTGTACGTGGCGCTGCGCGCGTTTGGCCGGGGCGGACGGGTCCTGCGCCTGCACGCGGCGATCCTGTTATGTCTCCTGTGCCTGCAGGCGTCCCTGGGTATCGCCAATGTAATGCTGCGTCTGCCCCTGCCCGTTGCAGTGGCGCATAATTCCGTTGCCGCGCTGCTGATGCTGTCGTTGCTGACCCTGTACCGGTATGCCCGGGTCGAGCAGGCGAAGCTGTTATTCCACGGATTTCGCGAATAAAGAATATGGCTGCGGCGATTTCCACCTGGCGCGACTATGTCGCATTGTGCAAACCGAAGATTGTCTGCCTGATCGTATTTACCGCGCTGGTCGGTATGTTGATGGCGACCCCCGGCCCGGTGGCGCTTTCCCTGCTTGTTCCGGCAACGCTGGGAATTGGCCTCGCCGCGGCGTCCGCCGCGGCTGTCAACCACGTTGTTGACCGAAAAGTAGACGCGCTGATGGCGCGCACGCATAAACGGCCGTTACCGAAGGGCGACCTGTCCGCGCGTAACGCCATCTGTTTTGCGGCAGTTCTCTGTGTCATTGCCATGGCTATCCTTGTTCTCCGGGTGAATATGTTGACGGCGCTCCTGACATTTATCTCGCTGATCGGCTATGGCGTGATCTACTCCATGTTCCTGAAACGCGCCACACCACAGAATATCGTTATCGGCGGGGCCGCGGGCGCCGCGCCCCCGGTACTTGGCTGGACCGCCGTGAGCGGCAGCCTGGAACCCCATGCGCTGCTGCTGTTCCTGATCATATTTGCCTGGACGCCGCCCCATTTCTGGGCGCTGGCCATTGCCAGGCGCAAGGACTACGAGAATGCGGCGATCCCCATGCTGCCGGTAACCCATGGGCTGGAGTTCACCCGGCTGCACATCCTGTTATACACGCTGCTGTTGTTTATTGTCACGCTGTTGCCGTACCTGACAGGGATGAGCGGCATCACTTACCTGAGCGGCGCGCTGGCGCTGGGTGGCGGGTTTCTCTATTTTACCGTCAAACTGATGAGGCGGCCGGAAGAGGCAACGGCCATGAGCACCTTCAGCTATTCCATATGGTATTTAATGGGGCTCTTTGCCGTCCTGCTGGTAGACCATTACATTCCCGCGCTGGCGCAGCTGGTGCTGTAATCAACCCGGGAAGGGGGAAACAGGAAGAGGGAACAGAAAGGGGACAGAATTGAATTCTGTCCCCGGCTAGATCGGTTAATCGGCAAAAGCCAGGCGCATTTTTTCCATTGCATTCGACTCAAGCTGGCGGATGCGCTCTGCGGAGACGCCGTATTCCGCCGCCAGGGTGTGCAAGGTGGTCTTCTCCTCGTTTAACCAGCGATGCCTGATGATTTCCCGGCTGCGCTCATCCAGAGACTGTAAAGCCGTAGTCAGTTTTTGCCGGTTGAGGGTATCGACCTGGTCCGTTGCCAGCTGTTCCTCCGGGGAGACGCGCCCGTCTTCCAGGTAACCGGCCGGCCTGAAATTATCGGTTTCAGGATCGTCGCCAACGGGGCCGTCGTAAGATGCGTCGAAGGCGCCCAGGCGTTTTTCCATTTCAATCACGTCGGCGGCGCTGACCCCCAGGTCGCGGGCAACGGCGTTCACCTCGTCCTGGTTCATCCAGCCCAGGCGTTTTTTGCTTGAGCGCAGGTTAAAGAACAGTTTGCGCTGGGCCTTGGTGGTCGCCACTTTGACAATGCGCCAGTTGCGCAGGATGAATTCGTGCATTTCCGCACGTATCCAGTGAACCGCAAAGGAAACCAGGCGCACGCCCAGTTCCGGGTTAAAACGCTTCACTGCCTTCATCAGGCCGATGTTCCCCTCCTGGATCAGGTCTGACTGGGACAGGCCGTAACCGCGGTAGCCGCGCGCGACCCTGACCACGAAACGCAGGTGGGACATGACCAGTTGCCGTGCTGCCTCGAGATCATGACCGTCTCGCAGGCGGCGGGCCAGGGCCTGTTCTTCCTCTGCGCTGATCATGGGGATCTCGTTTACCGCATGGACATACGCTTCGATAGAACCGATCGGGAACGCCGGTTGCAGGGCCATAATGTTGTTCATAACGGTACCTCCACAAAAATCATGGCACTATTTTAGCACTCTTCTTATCAGAGTGCTAACAGTTTTTTACACTCCCGCGTGTGGTTGTGCAAAATACGGGTTATCGGCTATATGGGATCGATGGCGCGCAGGTGGCGTTTTACCGACAGCCAGGAACCGGCCAGACCCAGTCCGGCGCCGATCGATACCAGCCAAAGCGCCTCTGTTGCGTTCAGGGAAGCCGGCGTAAACGGACTGCCGTATAACTCCGACAGGCGGATGACCGGTCCCTGCAACAACACCATGGATACCTCAAGCATGAGCCAGGCAAGCAGGCTGCCGGCAGCGCCGTGCAGCATCCCCGAGTAAAGAAAAGGCCGGGTAATGAACGCATCGGTGGCGCCGAACAACTTGTGTATTTCAATTTCCTGACGGCGGTTATAGACAGCCATGCGTATGGTGTTGCCCACGACCAGGACGACGGCGCAGGCGAACAGGGCTGCCACTATCAGCACCGCGCGCTGGAACACCTCGATAATCTGGTGCAGCCGCTGTGCCCACTGCCAGTCGAACTGGGCGGAATCCACCAGCGGCAGTGAGCGCAGCGTTTCGAGCAGCGCCGCGTTACCGGGCGCCACCAGGGTTTTGACCCCGGGCCGGACCACGAGCACATAGGGCAGCGGGTTTTGTCCCAGAGTATCAAGCGCCGCGGCAAACCCGGAGTTCTCCTTGTATTCGGCCAGGGCGCGCCCGGGGTCGATCACTTCAACCCCGTCAATGTCGGCGCGCTCCTGCAGCACCCCGCTCAGCTCAAGCGCGCGTTGCTCATCGACATCCGGGACCAGGAACAGGGATATGTGAGAGGCCGCATCCAGGTGTGAGGTGATGCGTTGCGCGTTTTCAAGCAGGGAATAAAATCCGGCCGGCAGCGCCAGGGAGATGCCGATCACGGAGATGCTGAACAACGAGTTTCCCGGGTATTTGTATAACTGACCCAGGCTGAGAAACAGCGCGCGCAGGTGTTGCAGAGCCCATTGGCTGGCGTGTCTGCCCGGCGAATGCCCCGGTCTGTTCCTGTCGGACTGCTTTTTCATCCCCCCTCACTATGCCGTGCCGGGCAGCAGACAGCCGTCCTGCAGGGCAATGGTTTTTTTGTTCATCTTCCCGATCGTGGCAAGATCATGGGTTGCAATCAGTACGGTGACGCCGACCTGGTTGAACAACTCGAACAACTTCATGGTTTCCCAGGACAGCGCCGGGTCCAGGTTGCCCGTGGGTTCATCACCCAGCAGCAGGGCCGGCCGGTGAACCACGGCCCGGGCGATACCGACGCGTTGCTGTTCTCCCGTGGCCAGCGCGCTGGGCAGGGCCTTTTCCTTCGACAGCAGGCCCACCTTTTCCAAGACGGCATGGGTGCGTTTTCTTATGTCCTGGTAGCGGTACCCGGCAATGGTCAGCGGCAGGGCCACGTTGTCGAACACGGTGCGGTCGTTCAGTAACCGGTGTTCCTGGAACATGAAGCCGATATTGCGCCGGAACAGCGGGATGCGCCTGCCCGAGAGCCGCGCCAGGTTCTGGCCGTTGACGACGATCTGGCCGCGGGAATGCCGCTCCGCCAGCGCGACCAGGCGCAACAAGGTCGTTTTCCCGGCGCCGGAATGGCCGGTCAGGTAAACCATCTCACCCTGCTCCACCTGCAGGTTGATGTTTTTCAGGACATCCCTGCCGCCGGGGTAGTGCATGAATACGTCGCTGAAACTGATCACGGGCGCAGGTCCAGCAGGGCTTGTACGAACTGTTCGGCATCGAAAGGCTGAAGATCGTCGATGCCCTCACCGATGCCGATATAGCGGATGGGCAATGCAAGCTGTTGTGCCAGCGCAAAAGCCATCCCCCCTTTTGCCGTGCCGTCGAGTTTGGTCAGCGCCACCCCGGTTACGCTGACAAGCTGCTGAAACCGCCGGGCCTGTACCAGCGCGTTCATGCCGGTGCCGGCGTCGATAACCAGCAGGGTCTCGACGACTATCCCGGCATCAAACTTGTGGATGGTGCGGTGTATTTTTTTCAGCTCCTCCATCAGGTTGTCCTTGTTATGCAAGCGACCGGCGGTGTCGGCCATGACGATATCCGTTCCCCGGGCGACGGCTGCCTGCAAGGCATTGTATAACACTGCGGCGGAATCCGCTCCCGGTTGCAGGCTGATCACCGGTGCGCCGACCCGTTCCCCCCAGTGCTGAATCTGTTCAATGGCGGCGGCCCTGAACGTATCGCCGGCTGCCAGCAACACCGACAGGCCATCCTGTTGCAGGAGATGGGCCAGTTTTCCAATGGTTGTCGTTTTCCCCACGCCGTTGACGCCGACAACGAGGATAACGAACGGTTTTTTTCCGGGTATCGCCAGGGGTTGTTCAGAGTGCCTGAGGACGGATACCATGCTTTCGCACAGCGCGGCCGTTAAATCCGGCTGCCCGGTTGCGCGCTGCTTCAGGGTCTGCTCAAGACCGGCCAGGATGTCGGCGCTGGTTTCGACGCCGATGTCCGCGCCCAGCAACTGCATTTCAAGGTCCTCGAGCAGCGTTTTATCAAGGGCCGGTTTGCCCTTTATCAGGCCGGGTTTCCCGCTCAGTAAACGGGCGCGGGTTTTCTCGAGGCCTTTTGCCAGGCGACGAAAAAATGTCTTCCCCGGAGTGCGTCCGGTGGCTTCACTCATGGTAGTTCAGGCTCAGCAGGGCGGGGCCGTAATTCTGTTAAGGGAACGGTTCACGGAACGGGCATCCGGCGCCATGGCTGGTTAATCGCTTCGCCTGTTGCCGGTATCTCGTATATCTGACAGAGGCAAGGTAACATGGTAATGTGATGTTTCTGCAGTGATGGTCTTCATGCGGGCGAAATGATAGCACATGAAGGCCTGCCGCCGTGATCGCGATGGAACAGAAACCAATGAAGAATAAAACAGTCTAACGATGCTATTAGCTGGTTATATGGTGTGGATGCAATGATGAGATACGCGGTATATGTTTTTTACCTGGTTGCAGCGCTGGCGGCTGCCCCGTCAACCCATTCCCAGGTACATGAATTCAACCTTGAAAACGGCCTGAAGCTGCTGGTAAAAGAAGACCGCCGGGCGCCGGTGGTGGTGTCCCAGATCTGGTACCGGATCGGGTCAAGCTACGAGCATGACGGCATCACCGGGATCTCCCACGCGCTGGAGCACATGATGTTTCAGGGAACGGAAAAATACCCCGACGGGGAGTTCTCCAGGATCATCGCGGAAAACGGCGGCAACGAAAACGCCTTTACCGGAAAGGATTACACCGCGTACTTCCAGATGCTGGAAAAATCCCGGCTTGAAGTCAGCCTCGAACTGGAAGCCGACCGGATGCGCAACCTGTTGCTGTCGGAGGAAGAATTCAGGAAGGAAATCGAGGTGGTGAAGGAGGAGCGGCGCCTGCGCACGGAAGATAACCCGGTTGCATACCTGTATGAGACCGCATTGGCCACGGCGTTCCAGACCGCGCCCTACCGCCACCCGATAATAGGCTGGATGGCGGACCTGGACGCCATGCAGATTGGCGACCTGAAAACATGGTATGACCGCTGGTATGCGCCGAATAACGCCACGCTGGTGGTGGCGGGCGACGTCGAACCTGACCTTGTCCACCGCTTGACGCAGAAACATTTCGGACCGCTTGAGGCCAGCATGGTGCCGGCGCCGCGCACCCTGCCGGAAGTTACCCAGCAGGGCATGAAACGCGTCACGGTAAAGCGCCCCGCGGAATTGCCGCACCTGCTCATGGCGTATAAAACACCGGTATTGAGGGACCAGGCCGCAGCGCCCGCATCCTGGGAGCCGTATGCGCTGGAAGTCCTGGCCGGCGTGCTGGACGGCGGTAACAGCGCCAGGCTGGCGACCCACCTGGTGCGGGGCGAGGAGGTGGCGGCCAGTATCGGCGTTTCCTACGACCTGGCCGGCAGGCTGGACGGCCTGTTTATCATCCAGGCGGCGCCTGCGCGGGGCCGGACTGTCGGCGAGGTGGAACAGGCCGTCAGGGAACAACTGGATAACATCGTTAGCGGGGAAATCAGCGAGCAGGAACTGGCGCGGGTGAAAGCGCAGGTCGTGTCGAGTGACGTCTATGAACGGGACTCGTTGTTTTACCAGGCCATGATACTGGGCATCTTTGAAACGACGGGGTTGCCCTGGCGCCTGGCGGATGAGTACGTGGCGCGCATCCAGGCAATCAGCGCCGGGCAGGTAAAACAGGTCGCAGACAAGTATTTGCGCGATGACGGGTTGACGGTTGCCGTGCTTGAACCACAGTCCAGGCAGGCCCCGGGCACTGTGCGGCGGCCGGCAGGCGGGGATCAGCATGCGGGTGGATAACGGGGTGACGGCGCGCAACGCGGCAGGTGCCCGCCTGCAGGGGCGCAGCCTCATACCGGCAGTTGCGGCGATACTGTTGCTGCTCGGCGCGCAGGCCGCCCGCCCGGCCCCGACACTGGAACACTGGCAGACCGCGGCGGGCAGCCAGGTCTTTTTTGTGGAATCCCATGAATTGCCGATGGTCGATGTGCGCCTGCTGTTCGATGCAGGCACGGTACGGGAGCCTGCCGGCAGGAACGGGCTGGCGGTCCTGACAAACAGCTTGCTGGATGAGGGCGCCGGCGAGATGGACGCCACCGCCATCAGCTTTGAATTCGAGCGTCTGGGCGCGCAATACGGGGCGGCGTCGGGCTATGATTATGCCTCCGTAAGCGTGCGCTCATTATCAGACCCGGCATTGCTGGAGCCGGCCTTGCAGAATTTGCGCAGGGTTGTCGCAGAGCCGGCATTCCCCGGGAAAGCGGTTGAGAGACAGAAACAGCGCCTGCTGGTGGCTATCGAGCGCAAACGGCAGTCGCCGGGCGAGATAGCCCGCGACGCGTACCACGCGGCAATATACGGAGACCATCCCTACGCGTTGCCTAACGACGGCACCCTGGACAGCGTCATGTCCGTGCAGCGCCGTGATATCGTCAATTTCCACCGTGACAGGTACGGGGCGCGCAATGCGCGGCTGGTGATCGTCGGAGACCTGGACCGGGAGCAGGCTGAGGCACTGGCCGGGGAGTTGACCGCGGGGTTGCCCCGGGGCCGGGCGCCGGAACCGTTTCCGGCGTTAACGCCGGTGGAACAAGGGGGCGAGATCCGTGTCGAGCACCCTTCGTCGCAGGTACACATCCTGCTCGGCCAGCCCGGCATCAGGCGCGGCGACCCGGATTATTTCCCGCTGTACGTGGGTAACCACATCCTGGGCGGCGGCGGGTTTGTCTCGCGGTTGTACGAGGAAGTGCGGGAAAAGCGCGGGCTGTCGTACGGCGCGTACAGTTATTTTTCACCACGGCGCGGACCCGGACCGTTCACGGCGAGTTTGCAGACCCGCGGCGACCAACAGGAACAGGCGTTACAGGTGATGCGGGATACGATCCGCGACTTTATAGACCGGGGACCCACGCAGGCGGAACTGGAGGCGGCGCAAAACAACATCAGCGGCGGCTTTCCCCTGCGCCTGGACAGCAACGGCAAGATTCTCGGTTACATTGCCATGATAGGGTTTTACGACCTGCCGCGGGACTACCTGGATACGTTTGTCGATAAGGTGAATGCAGTGACGATCGAACAGATCAGGGACGCATTCAAACGGCGCCTGCAGCCGGAACGGTTCGTAACCGTCATGGTGGGGCCGAACCCGCCCGCCGCCCGGGAGGCGGACTGAAGCCGTACCCTGCCCGGGAGACGGCAGGACAAGCAGCGATCAGGAATGCGGGGCGCAGGAAAAGTCAGGATCATCGGCGGGGAGTGGCGCGGCCGGAGGCTGGCGGTAGCCGGCCATCCCGGCCTGCGTCCGACCCCGGACCGGATCCGGGAAACGTTATTCAACTGGCTGGCGGAGATTGTACCCGGGTCCCGTTGCCTGGACCTGTTTGCAGGAACCGGGGCACTGGGTTTCGAAGCCCTGTCCCGCGGCGCCCGGTGCGCGGTGCTGGTGGAAAAAAATAAACAACTGGCGCGGAAACTGGAACAAACCCGGACTGCCCTGAACGCACGGGATGCGGAAGTCGTCAACGCGGACGCCGTCACCTGGCTGGCAAACAGCCATGAACCGTTCGATGTCGTCTTTCTCGACCCGCCGTTTCACCAGGATTTCGTGAAAACTACTTGTGCCCTGCTGACAAACAGGGGACACTTGGCGCCTGCTGCCTGCGTCTATACGGAAACCGAACCGGGAGTCCCGTCCCGGCTTCCGGGATTGACGGCGCTGAAACAGGCCCGCGCGGGCCAGGTTGAATACAGACTGTATCAATACGAGGTTCCTTGAATGAACACAACGGCAATATATCCGGGCACGTTTGATCCGATCACCAATGGCCACACCGACATTGTCGAACGGGCTGCGCGCATGTTCGACCGGGTCATTGTCGCGATCGCAGGGAGCACGGGTAAATCCACCACGTTTACCACCGAGGAGCGTGTTGCCCTGGCCCGGGAAGCCCTGGCGGGCATCAGCAACGTGGAGGTCGCGAGCTTCAGCGGTCTCATGACGGTATATGCCAAGCAGCGCGGGGCAAGGGTTATCGTACGCGGGTTACGGGCCGTATCCGACTTCGAGTACGAGTTCCAGATGGCGAGCATGAACCGCCAGTTGTACGAAGAGGCGGAAACGGTATTTTTAACACCTGCCGAACACCTCAGCTACATCTCGTCCAGCCTGGTGCGGGAAATCGCCGTACTGGGCGGTGACATAACCCGGTTTGTCCATGGTGCAGTCAGCGAAGCGCTGTACGCAAAGCGGGAAACCTGAACAGCCCGCAACAGGCCGGAGTCGGACAACGACTTTATCGAAAACCTCTCAACCGCAGCATAGCCCTATGATGTCCATAACAAAAAAAATACTCATCCTGACAGCCTGTATCGTTGTTACCGTTTCACCCGGGTTCGCCGCCGGGCCGCCGGCCCATGCCGTTGCCAGCGCACACCCCCTGGCGACCGCGGCAGGGGTTGAAATCCTGCAGCAAGGAGGAAATGCCTTTGACGCGGCCATCGCGGTCAGCGCCGCGCTGGGAGTGGTTGAACCGTACAGCTCAGGTTTCGGCGGCGGCGGGTTCTGGCTGGTGCACCGGGCCGGCGACGGCAAACAGGTCATGATCGACGCCAGGGAAACCGCTCCGGGACTGGCGCACGCACGGATGTACCGGGATGCGCAGGACAACGTGATCAAGGACGCCTCGTTGAAAGGCCCCCTGGCGGCCGGGATCCCGGGGCTGCCGGCAGGACTGGTTCACCTCGCCGAACACTATGGCCGCCTGCCGCTGGGCCAATCCCTGGCGCCGGCAAAACGCTACGCCGAACAGGGTTTCGAGGTAAGTTCCCGTTACCACCAGCTGGCCGGTTTCGTAGCCGGGTCGTTGCGGCAGAATCCGGCCGCGGCAGAGATATTCCTGCAGGACGGCAGACCGCCGCGCATAGGTTACCTGGTCCGGCAGCAGGAACTGGCCGCGACCATAGACGCCATTGCTAAGCAAGGACGGGACGGGTTCTACCGCGGACCGGTTGCCGAGACCATGGTGCGGGAGTCGCGCAAATACGGGGGCGTGTGGAGTCTCAAGGACCTGGAGGCTTACCGGGTAGTCGAACGGGAGCCGATCGTCACCCACTACCGCGGCGCGAAAATAGTTTCCGCGCCGCCGCCGTCATCGGGCGGCATCGTCATGGCGCAGGCGCTGCAGATACTGGAGACATTTGACCTGGACGGCATGAGCAACGTACAGCGCAAACACCATATTATCGAAGCCATGCGGCGCGCCTTCCGCGACCGCGCGGTATTCCTGGGAGACCCGGATTTCGTGGATGTTCCGGTGGCGCGCCTGCTGGACAGGTCTTACCTGGAGGGACTGGCGCTGACGGTTGACCCGTCGAAGGCGACGCCCAGCGACGTCATCGGCGGCGGCCCTGCCCTGCAGCAGACCGGCACGCAGACCACGCATTTTTCCGTCATGGACAGGGAAGGCAACCGCGTGGCGGGTACGCTGAGCGTCAATACCCTGTTCGGAGCGTGTTTTGTTGCGGCGGGCACGGGCGTGTTGTTCAACAACGAGATGGATGACTTTTCCATCAAGCCGTTCACCCCGAATGCCTACGGACTGATCGGCAATGAGGCCAACGCCATTGCACCGGGCAAACGGCCGTTGTCCAGCATGACGCCCACGTTCCTGGAGTTGCCGGACCGGGTCGGTATCGTGGGCACGCCGGGCGGCAGCCGAATCATCAGCATGGTGCTGCTGGCGGCGCTGGACTTTGTGGACGGCCGCTTACCCGAATCCTGGGTCGCCCTGCGCCGTTTCCACCACCAGTACGAACCGGATCAGGTGCAGTTTGAACTGCACGGGCTGACTGAATTTGAACAGCAACGCCTCGCCGGACTGGGCCATGAGTTGAGGGAGATTTCCCGCCGCTACGGCAATATGCAAGCCATTTTGTGGGACAAAACGGAAAACCGTGTCCACAGCGCCAGCGACCCCAGGGGCGAGGGTCTGGCCGTCGTCGTTCCTGCGGAAGCAGGAACCCAGTAAACCATCAGTCGCCTTTGGCGACACATTTCAACGCTGGCACTGCGGGCAGTAATAGGTTGAACGCTGGCCCTGGCGGATCTGCCGGATACCGGCCCGGCAGGTGTTGCAGGGTTCCCCGGCGCGATCATAAACGTCAAGTTCCAGCTTGAAGTAGCCGGGCGCGCCGTCTCCGCCGACAAAATCCCGTAACGTGGTCCCCCCTTTTGCCAGCGCCGCGTTCAGTACGTTCCTGACGGAACCGGTCAGTTCAGCGTAGCGCGCCGGGGAAATATTTCCCGCCTTGCGCAACGGGTGGATGCCGCTTTTGTACAAGGCCTCATTGGCATAGATATTACCCACGCCGACGACAGTACGGCTGTCCATGATGAACGTCTTGATGGATTGCGTCCTGCGCCGGGAACGCGCGTGTAAATACGCGCCGGTGAATGCCGGACCCAGAGGTTCCGGCCCCAGGTGGCGCAACAGGTGGTGTTCCAGCGGATCCCGGCTGGTCCAGTGGATGGAACCGAAACGCCGGGGGTCGCGGAAGCGCAGGCAGGTACCATCGCGGAATAAAATGTCAACATGGTCATGCTTGTCTGCCGGGACTGCCGGATCCAGGATACGGAGACTGCCGGACATGCCCAGGTGCAGGATGACGCAGCCGTGCTCAAGGTAAAAAATCAGGTATTTCGCGCGCCGGCCGACTTCTGTGATTTGCCGGCCGATGATCTCGTCTCCCAATGACGGCAGAACAGGCCAGCGCAGTTGGTGTTGCCGAATTACAATATCCCTGATCGGCTTGTTGACGATATGAGGGAAAATACCTCGCCGCGTCGTTTCAACCTCGGGTAATTCCGGCATTTCTATACAATATTTTCATGGTATCATCGGTCAAAACCGTTGCCGACGGGGGAGAGTATTCCCCCCCTTTGACAACCCTCGCGGCAGTTGTCAGACTGACCGGCAACGACGGCCTGTTGAGACCCGGTGGTGCGCACGGGGAACGCGCCGCCGGGGCGAAACCGGCACTGACGAAATCCTGGGTCTCGCCACGTTCTCGCGCGTGATGTCATTGCGATGCGTCATCTGCCCTCCCGGACCCTGCGCAAAAACGCGGTGCAACACGGGATGCCTAAGGCCTTGAGGCCGAATTCTGCCTCAATAATCTGAACGGGCTCCAACTGTAGCGGTCTATCGTGTGGATTTTTCACAAATTTCCCGAAAAACTCACAATGATGAATGTGTTTTCCCAACTCATTCAGTTTTACTCTTACTGGAAAAGATGATATAATAAGCGCCTTATTAGAAGATATGTGTGTGATTCTCTTAGTGTTGTGGTCAAAATGGGGGTATCAATATTATTGAGGTCAGGTTGGCGGAGGATCGGGTGACCACACTTTGGATAACACCGCCTGACATTCGTTCTTTTGCATCTGACAATTTCTTACAACCCTACTTAAAATCAAGGTAAATGGCAATGAGAATATCACAGAGATTAAGTTATTTTCTTTTGGCAGTTCTGCCCATATCACCGATAATGCTCCCGACCGCCCAGGCCCAGCAGTCGGAAGCCACGGTCATCGAGGAGATTGTCATTATCGGCAGCAGGCGCCAGGACGGGCGCTCCCAGGTCGATTCGCTGGTGCCGGTGGACGTGTTCGGCGGTGATGACCTGTCCAACATGGGCTCCACCGACATGGATGCCATGCTGTCCAACCTGGTCCCGTCCTACAAGGTTGACACGCAGGCCATCAACGACGCGGCCACCCTGGTGCGCCCGGCCACCCTGAGGGGGTTGCCGCCGGATTCCACCCTGGTGCTGGTGAACGGCAAACGCCGCCACAGGGCGTCCGTGATCACCTTCCTGGGCAACGGCGTGGCCGACGGCTCCCAGGGGCCTGACGTCTCCGTTATCCCCTCCATCGCGGTCAAGCGGGTGGAAGTTCTGCGTGACGGCGCCGCCGCCCAGTACGGTTCCGACGCCATCGCCGGCGTGATCAATTTTGAACTGAAGGATGACGCCGAGGGCGGCACCGTGGAGGCCCGCTGGGGACAGCACTACGAGGGTGACGGTGACGGTTACAACTTTGCCGGCAATGTCGGCCTGCCGCTGGCGGACAGCGGCTTTCTCAACCTCAGCATGGAATACAAGGAGGCCGACCCCACCAGCCGCGCGGTCCAGCGCTCGGACGCCCAGGCCCTTATAGACGCCGGCAACCCGTATATTGAAGATCCCAGTTATGACCACCTGTTTCATCCTACCGTGATGGTCTGGGGCGCGCCGGAGTTCGAGTATGAATACAAGTTCTTCGGCAACATGGGCATTGACCTCAGCGACAGCTTCGAGGCCTACGGCTACGGCAACTACGCCAAGCGCAAGGTGGAAGGTGGTTTCTACTTCCGTAACCCGCACACCCGCGGCGGCGTATTCGATGGCCCGGAAATCACAGTAGACGGGGTAACCTACGACACCGTCAAGGTAGCGGACATAGATGGTATCGGTGTCGGTGGCAGTTGTCCGGACATCCGTATCATCGACAACGTGGCCAGCCCCGAGGACATTGCCGCAGTCGAGGCGGACCCTAACTGCGAATCGTTCATCACCCGTTTTCCCGGCGGCTTCGTGCCCCGCTTCGGCGGCACCATGGAAGACTACAGCGCGGCCTTCGGGGTGCGTGGAGACCTGCCCGGTGACTGGCACGTGGACGTGAGCGGCGTGTACGGGCGCCACAAGGCGTCGTACTTCATGCGCCATACGATTAACCCGCAACTGTTGGCGAAGCCCGATATTACCGCGGCAAATATTCCTATCGAGTACGTGCCCGGGACTTACACGGAAACGGATTACTCCATCAACCTGGACGTGAGCAAGCTTCTCGACCTGCCCATGTTCCATGCGCCGGTGAACGTGGCTTTCGGTCTGGAACATCGCCAGGAGAAGTTCAAGGTAACCCCGGGCGGCGAGAACTCATGGTTCATTGATAATGACGATTTTATGCCGGGCCGAAGCACAATAGGTCTTGCTGCGCAGGGCTTCGGCATCGGCTCCAACGGCTTTACCGGGTTCAGCCCGCGCATTTCCGGAACGTGGTCGCGTAACAGCTACGCCGGCTATATCGACGTGGAGGCCGAGCTTACCGACCGCATCGTGATGGGCGCGGCGGGACGCTATGAGGACCACAAGGGCGTCGGCGAGACCTGGGATTTCAAGATCAGCGCCCGCGCTGACGTGACGGATGCGCTGGCCTTGCGCGGCGCGGTGAGCACCGGTTTCCGGGCGCCCACGGTGGGCCAGGCCAATGTACAGAATGTGACCACTGCCTTCACGCAGGGCATGCTGGCGGATGAGGCCACGTTGCCCCCCACGCACCCGGCTTCGGCCCTGGTGGGAGGCAAGGCGTTGACACCGGAGGAATCCACCAACTTTACCCTTGGCGCGGTGTTCAACGTGGGCGATATGGATGTAACCATAGACTATTTCAACATTAACGTGAAAGATCGCATCTCCCGCAGCAGTGATAAAGCGCTGACGGACGAAAACCGTCAAACGCTGCTGTCTCAAGGCGTGGCGGATGCGCTCGCGTTCACGAATGTTCGTTTCTACGTCAATGATTTCGAGACCACCACCCAGGGCATCGACATCGTCGCCACCCTGCCATTCGAGATGGCCGGCGGCAATTCCAACCTCAGCTTCGCCGGCAACTGGACCGAGACGGAAGTGGACGAACGCAATCCTGAACTGATCAACGACAAAAGGGTCACGCAACTGGAAAAGAATAATCCGGAATTCCGCTTCACCACCACGCTGAACCACACCGAGGGGCCCTGGAGCATGCTGCTGCGGGGACGCTTCTATGACGGCTTCGTGGAATTCTCTACAGATGACGGAAGCGCCCGCCTGAATGCCGGTTCACGCTTCCTCATGGACGCCGAACTGGGTTATTCGTTGAACGACAACATCACGCTGGTGGCCGGCGCCGAGAACTTCGCCGATACCACCCCCACCAACCAGAGGAATAATGCCTCGCCCTACCCCTCAGGCATGCAATACGCCGAGACCTCGCCGTACGGCTTTAACGGCGGGTTTTACTACTTCAGGGCGATCTGGGACTTCTGAGGACCGAAACAACGGAAACGATGGGGACGGATTTAAATCCGTCCCCTTGCTGTTGACTACTTGCCGGGGCGGGTGAACACCGGCCTGTCAGCCCCCGACAGGTCTGCGTTGTAGCGGTAGCCTTCCAGGTCGAAACCTTCCAGTTCTTCCGGGTCCTCCACGCGGTTGCGGATAATATAACGGCTCATCAGGCCGCGCGCCTTCTTGGCTGTAAACGAGATGAATTTGTACTCCCCGTTACGTTCTTCCTTGAAACCCGGGGTGATAATGCGCGCATCAAGCTTTCCCGGCTGCGCGGATTTGAAATATTCGTTGGACGCCAGGTTGACCAGCACCGGGTTGTCCTGCCCGGCCAGTTCCCTGTTGATGGCCGCATTGATCCGGTCATCCCAGAAAGCATACAGGTCGCCTCCACGGCGGGTTTTCAGGCTTGTGCCCATTTCCAGCCGGTAGGGCTGCATCAGGTCGAGCGGTTTCAATACGCCGTACAGGCCCGACAGTATGCGCAGGTGTTCCTGGGCGTACTCCAGGTCGTCGGCGCTCAGGTTGTCGGCATCCAGCCCGGCATAGACGTCGCCCTTGAACGCCAGCACGGATTGCTTGGCGTTGTCGGCGGTGAACGGCAGGGACCAGTTATGGTAGCGATTTGAGTTCAGATCGGCCAGCTTCGGGCTGATGCCCATGAGATCGCTCAGCCTGTGGGGTTCGAAGCCCCGCAGTTCGTCGATAAGTTCCGCCGAATCATCCAGGAACTCCGGGATGGAGAATGCCGGAACTTTGGGCGGGGTCTCGAAATCCAGCGTCTTCGCGGGGGAGATGACAGTCAGCATAATATTCAGGTTTCCAAGGTTGTGATGAAAATGCCTTGGTCAGATAGGATAGACTTTATGGCATATGGTTTTGGGGTTGTATTTACGATACAAAAATAGCTGATTTTTGCTTGTGAATCCACCACCTTGCAGAATTAATTTTGACGAAAAAAAATGAAGATTATAGAATAAGCCAATGCTAGTTAGTATTTGACAAACTATTGTTTTATTTGTGATTGTTGTCATAACCGCAAATAAATTAATGTTATCATACAGTTACGAAACTACGGCACGGAATCTAAGTAAGCTGGCGTTATTGTTTTCGATCTATGAGATTAAGCAGGGAACGTGATCTCTCCTCCCCTACATAGCGTTCTGGAAGCAACCGGTTATCTTCTGCCGGATGGGCAGCCCGCTCCTGGTGTCTATCTCGGAGAAGATACCCAGCAGGAACGTCGAGGTCGCCGTTCATTCTCTCCTGACGCCTTATGGCGTAGTAAATCTACCCCTCTTACCGTCTATTTCAAGTATGCATCTACAAGGCCGTCAGGCGAGGAGATCGGTATATGGAGACAGGAGATTTGGAACGAAGGTTTTGCCCCGCTCCTATGGGTAATCTCTCCTGACCGGATTGATCTCTATAATGGATTTGCCCTTCCTGAACAGACGGCTGATGCTGACGTAAATCGCCTGAAAACTTTCCGCAACATCGTTGCCGAGCTGGATAAACTTGACCAGTTCGCCGGCCGTCTTGCAATGGAGACCGGCCAGTTCTGGAGCCAGGCGCCTTCAGTCACTCGAAAAACAAGTGTTGACCATAAGTTGCTGTCAGACCTTGCTTTTCTGGAGGGCGATCTGGCAGGACTTGAGCATATTGAAGCGCAGGGATTAATCGGGAGAACTATTTTTACACAGTACCTGATTGACCGGGAAATAATTGGTGAGAGCAAGCTAAAGGCTATCTGTGGTTATTCTACTTTGCCTGAGGTTTTGCATGATCGCAGGGCTACGAAGAAATTGTTTACATGGCTCAGTGAAACTTTTAATGGTGACATGTTCCCTTCGTCTGCTGCGATGACACCCGCCACCCGCCATCTTGAAAGGATAGCAAAATTCCTTGAAGCGGTGGACCCCGAAACCGGACAAACCACGTTTTTTCCGTACCAGTTTGACGTAATTCCAGTCGAACTTATCAGCGCCATTTACGAACAATTCGTGCATACGGAAGCGAAACAGTCGGCAGGGAACGACAGCCGCTCCAGTGCCAGACAGATGGGTGTCTATTACACCCGTTTGCCGGTCGTCTCCCTAGTGCTTGACGAAGTGATGGATGGTCTGACAGGAAAAGAAACCGTACTGGATCTTACTTGTGGGTCGGGCGTTTTTCTCGTAGAAGCGTTGCGAAGACTTGTCAGGCTTAAATCGGACGATTCATCACCTGATCGCAAATTGATCAGATCGACATTGTACGAACAAATCTACGGTGTGGATATCAGCGAGAATGCGGTACGTATAGCAGCATTCAGCCTTTATTTGGCGGCCTTGGAACTTGATCCTGATCCTCGACCACCTCATGCCCTCAAGTTCGCCCCCTTGATAGGTAAAACTCTTTTTGTAGGTGATGCACATGATGTCGAAAACACACCTGATGGAAAAAAGGTTTTTACCACACAAACCGGGCTGAGGAATTTTGATGTCATAGTTGGTAATCCGCCGTGGAGTTTCAGAGGAAAGAAGGGCACAAGTATACGCCGAAGTCGAAAAGTTAACATTCCTCAGCAACCTCGCGGCGAAGGTCTTGATTTTGTCAGACGAGCGATGGAATTCTCTCATGACGATACGCGGTTCGGCCTGATACTCAGTGCAACTCCATTTTTTTCGCGTAGCCAAACAGGTTTGAATGCTTCACAACAAATTATCAAGTCACTCTTGCCGGTAACTCTGGTTAATTTATCCAACCTTTCTTCTTGGCTGTTTCCAAAGGCCACTATGCCGGCAGTCGCATTCTTTGCGCGACACCGCCCCCAACAACCTGAAGACCGGGTAACTCTTGTGCAGGTTCCATGGACACCAACCGGGAATCAGAGTCATACTTTTAAGATTGCTCGTAGTGACATTATGACGCTGTCATTCACTGATTGGAAACGTCAGCCGGAGCGATTAAAAGCAGCGATTTGTGGATGTCGTCGGGATCTTTCGCTGTTGGATAGGCTGACAACCACTCATGCTACACTCAGCCACCAGCTTGAGGCGCTACAGACAAAACTCAGTGCGGGCCTGAAATTTGGCGACAGGAGTCGCGATGCAACATTCCTCAAGGGCCTGCCATTGCTTCACAGGCAAGATCAACAACGTTTTTTCGTATCTATTGACAGCTTGGCTTTATTTTACGAAGACGATGCCGAAAGACCCCGCAAACGCGATATCTATCGAGCTCCGCTGCTCGTAGTGAAAGAATTATTAATAAAAGGGGAACCGCGTCTTGTCGCGGCCGTGGCAAATCATGATCTTGTGTTCACTGACGCATATTATGGTGCCGCCTTGTCTCCTGATAGAATTGACATTGCCCACCTCCTGGCAGCAATCCTGAATTCTTCGCTTGCTTCCTGGTATTTTATTATGACAGCTTCCACTTTTGGATTATGGATGCGGCGCATGCTGCTTAAGGATATAGCCAGGCTGCCAACGCCTGATCTGGAAAAAGCCGCGCAGTCTGATGCTGGTAAAAACATATTGCGGCTTATGAAAACCTTTCAACGAACCCACTTGAGTGACAGTGATTGGAAAACGCTTGATGAATCTGTTCTTGATTTATACGGACTGGACGAACCTGATCGCATTGTTGTACGTGACGGCTTCTTTCGCGCAAGCTGGGAATGGAAGCAGGGCCGTCTTGCATCGGTTAAACCTGCCGGTATTGAAGATCACATGTCTGACTATGCCCACGCGTTCCTTTCCACAATCGGCGTTTGGCTGTCTGCACGCAAGCGGAAACGGATGTGTGCTGAGATATTCAATCTTTCCCAACATGACCCGCTTAGAGTTGTTCGATTTATCCTTGAAGATAGGCCCGGTGCCTCCGAGGCGAAAATAATTAAACCGCATGCCCCACTAAAAGAACTTCTATTACAAATCAGCGAACGCCTTAATGTCTCACTCACCGACTCGCTGACTGGTGAGCGGGAACTACGAGTATACGGCCCTGATGAAGTTGTGATCATAAAACCTGCGGCACGTCGGCATTGGCTGGGTGTATCAGGGCTGGAAGATGCGGATACAGTTATTGCAGAAAGCATTACAAGGATGACCATGTGAGGATACCAGACGAAGATAAGGTCACATTTGGTCAAGGATTAATCCCTCTCTCGGATGAGATCGCTGCCGCAATTCTCCTGACACTTGAAGCCGGTTGGGAAATTGCAACTGCTTACCCTGAGGTACATGCTGATGCAGGAGAAGTGGAGATTACTGAACGTCTCCGTGATGGTATGCGGCAAGCGTTGGACAGGAATGAGTTTCAGTGGAGAAGGGAGATGACTGTCCTCCCGGGAACAGAGTCTCGTTCGCGACCGGAAATTCTGACGCCAGATGGTAGGACGGACATACCAATATTGATGTCTGAAATACGTTTAAAATTTCAGGTGCACGACCCCCATGCGATTATAGAATGTAAACGAATAGCGGGAAACCACGCCAGTCTCTGCCGTTTGTATGTGATTTCAGGAATTGATCGTTTTCAAACCGGGCAGTATGGACGAAACCACAGGGTCGCTTTTATGGTGGGATACCTTATATCCGGCCAAGCAGCCGCTGCTGTCTCTGGTATAAACCGGTATCTCACCGGTAAGGGCCGACAAGAACAGCACCTTGAACCATCCAATATAATCAAGGAACCGTGTACTTGGGAAAGTGACCATCCGCGCGCAGGATCATCTTCCATCGAACTGTACCACGCTTTTTTCAGACTCAAAGCAGCGTCATCTTAAGCTTGGCTATTCTGGTCCTCGTAGAATTTATAACTCGCCTTTGAATGCCTTGTCGAGTATGGCGGGGAGCAGAGCGTCAAGTTCAGTCTGGTTTTCTGAATGAGCTTGTTTGATCGTGGCAGATTTGGATTGCAAATTGTCGAACCATAGCTGTTTGTTGTAATTGGGGACCGGGACCTCGATTTTCTCCAGCTTCTTGAGGCCAAGTGTGCGGTTACGTCCGGCGCCGCCTGGTGATGCTTCCCTTACTTTTTCAATGCCTTCACCTGTCAGCAGATAGAACCACAAAAATTCCGCCGTTGCGATGCCAGCTTTCGGCACACAGGTAATGAAACGATGAGAACCAACCCGGCCTTCATCTTCCGGTTGTACGACGGCGATCGCGCCTTCCCATGAGAAGACATTACTAAATACCAGATCACCGGGCTCAATGCTGTAGAGCTTTTTCGTTCCTACGTCAATTCCATTCAAGACAGGCTTATGGAAAGTTCCCTTGCCAAATGATCGGACACCCAATTCCGGGTATTCGCAATCCATCTCAACCTCAACTTTTCGCCGTACAATAGGCGCCACTTCGGCTATGGGGTAGTATTCGGCGCACTCAATTATCTGTTGAAAGGCGCTGTATAACATTATTTGGGCATCGGCCTGGATTTCCGACTGTAGTAGCTTGGCTTTGTCAATTTTGGCTATCAGCGATTCAAGTTTGGCAGCTACTCGCCGTTGGTCGTCGAGCGGAGGTAGAGGAATAGTCATATCAAGAAATTTTGTCTCTTTCAGACGAACCCTATTTGTCGAGCCTTCGCTTACACGGCGACACAAATCTACAAAATCATATGTACGGGCGTACCATTCAAGATAGTTCGGTAGCACGATTTCTCGGTTGATTTCGAAGCACGGAAAGTCGTTACTCACTAAAGCTCCGTCAAGTGTAGGGGGCACAATACCAAACGCACCGTGACGTGCGTCAATCCGAGAAACCAAAAATTGTCCGGCTTTTACCCGTATTTGACGTGTTGCCTCAATTTTCGATCCGTGAATCTTCCCTCGAAGGCTGAGCCCCTTCCCCCATAGTCTTACGGTGATTTGTTTATATGTTTCATCGGGTAAAGGCTCTATCCAGCTATCAGATTTACGGAGGAAAAGTCTGATGGGTACTTCTCTGAAATTCATCGAATTCCTTCCGCCAGCGAGGTCCTGATCTCACCCATAAGGTCCAGAAGGTTGTGTTCCTTTTCGACTATGGCGTCTATAATCTCAGCGGGGGCGCGTTGATCCGTAGCTTCAACCGAATGAGGGTTTTTAATATCCAGATTGCAGGCGACCACGCGACCTTGTTCGTCTCGCTGAATCAGATCCTTAGTATCTATCCTCCAAGCGTGTTCATTCTGCTTTCGGTTTTTCCACCACTTGAGACAATCAGCAAACTCGGCGTACTCCATAGCCATGGTCTTGGTATATTTACGTCGCCCCTCAGGCAGTGGAATCTGGTAATACCATATTTCATTTGTAGGGCGTGATCGGTCAAAGAACATGAGGTTGGTCGGGATATCGGTATAGGGCGAGAACACACCTTCGGGCAGTCGAACGATGGTATGCAGGTTGAAGTTCTTCAACAATTCTTCCTTGATGCGCGCGCAAACCCCGTCACCGAACAACATCCCGTTGGGCACTACCACGGCGGCCCGGCCGCCTCGTTCTGTTCCGTGGCCGGGTCGTTTCAACTTGCGCATGATGAGTTGCAGGAACAGCAGCGCGGTTTCGGCGGTCTGCATATCTTCCGGAAAATTGCCGAGGATGCCTTTTTCTTCCTCGCCGCCGAAGGGAGGATTGGTGAGGATGATGTCCACCCGGTCTTTGTCGCCGATTTCCCGTAGCGGATGCCTCAGACTGTTTTCCGGGTCAATGCGCGGGTACGCCAACCCGTGCAACAGCAGGTTCATTTGCGCCAACAGGTAGGGAAGCGATTTGGCTTCCCCGCCGAAAAGCGTTCTGTCCTGGAGTATTTCCCGATCCTCCACGATGCGGCATTGTCGTTCCAGGTGGTTATAGGCTTCCACCAGGAAGCCTCCTGTGCCGCAGGCGGGATCAAGAATCGTTTCGCCCAGTTTTGGATTTGTTGCCTCAACCATGAAACGCACCACCGGCCGCGGCGTGTAGAACTCTCCTGAATCGCCGGCTGCATCTCGCATTTCCCGGAGCAGGGTTTCATAAAGGCGGCTCAGGACGTGGATTTCTTCGGATGCGTTGAAATGGATACTGTTGACCTTGTCGATTACGTCCCGTAGCAGGTAGCCGTTGATCATGCGGTTGTATAAATCCTTGAATACGGTGGCGACCACGTCCCGCCGGTCGCCGCCACCGGTTCCTTGCAATGACCGCAGGCAGGCAAACAAGCCGGGACCGCGCGCGCCGTCCGGCCTCATGGCCTCGTCATTGTTGATAAAGGCGACCAGCTCATCGCCGGTTATGCCTCCCTCAATCGCCGCCCAGTCGCGCCAGCGGTAAGGCGCCTCAATGACAGGCTGAAAAGCCTTCCCCTCCAGGACCGCCTCGGTCTCGCGCAGCTGTTCGAGGTCATCGAGGAATTTCAGGAACATGATCCAGGTGAGCATCGGCAAGCGGTCGAGGTCGCCATTCAGCCCTTTGTCCTTACGCATGATCTGGCGCGATGATTTAATGATGGTCGCCAGTTGCCGGGCCGTTGTCATCGGTTGCTCTGTGTCTGACTTTTTTGCCATGTGAATCTTCAATGCGCGTATAGTAATGTTTGCATTTGGTCAACTGCCTGCCGCATCCTTGTCGCGTTGCCAAAGAAGTTTGTTATTTCCATGACGTTGCCCCGTTCGGATATGGGAGGCACCTGCAAACTATCCGGTATCTCAAATTGTCGGGGTCCGAACTCAACATACTTGTCGAGCAATATGTCCAGTACCTCACGCGCCTCCGGACCGTACAGGTCGAAGAAATCGGGATTGTTCCTGCGCAGGTAGTCAGCCCGCTCGCGACGGGTTCGCAATGGCGCATCGAAGGCAAGGTGGCAGAGCAGGTCCAGGGGGTCTGCATCGGGATTATTGGTGGTTTCCGCCAGGCGCTTGAAGTCGATGCCGCGTTCCTCCAGAAGCGCTAGGATATCCTCGCGTTGTACCGGATTGGCCCAAAGGTCGCGTAGCTTCTCGTCGGATACGAACAGGGTGCGAACCTTTTCAGCAGTGTAATCGGTGTACTGAATAACGCGCAGTTGTGTCCCGTCGGTATCCAGTTCATAAACCAGGTGAGAAGCGATTTCGAAAACGCCGTCATCAACGTAATATTTTCGTGGGGTATGATCATCATCTCCCAATTTAATATATCCTCCTTCCTCCTCTGCCTGGGCATCCTCTCCGGGGCCAAGGTCCAGTTGATCGGTTGTTTCTGCTTCTTCTCCTCCTTCAATGACATGACCTTGATCGTCAATATGGATTTCTTCGTCGATGTCAGGAAAACCGTCAAAATCCGGGTCGGCAAAGTTACTTGTTGCTGAGCCTGTGTAATCAATGATGTTAAACCAGTACTTGCCGTAATCTGAGCGCAGACGAGTCCCGCGCCCGATAATTTGTTTGAATTCCGTCATCGAATTAACCATTCGCGCCAACACCACGTTTTTGCAGGTAGGGGCATCCACTCCCGTAGTCAGCAGGTGGGATGTGGTCAGGATAACAGGAGATATGGTCTCAATCTCCTGGAAACGGCCGAGGTGTCCTTTGCCTACCTGTCCTTCTTCAGACGTGACGCGGACCACATAGTCCGGATATATTTTCACGAGGTCGGCGTTGAGATTATTGAGCTCGCGGCGCATTTCGTCTGCGTGTTCCTGATTGACGCAAAAGACCACGGTTTTGGCAAATCGGTCGTTACGTTTCAGAAAATCGCTCAGGTGACGGGCAATAACCCGGGTTCGGGCGCGCAATGCGATGATGCGCTCAAAATCCCTGGTCTGATATTCGCCGTCCGGAATTTCCCGCCCATAGCGATCAAGTTCATCCTTGCTTGGCCGCCAGCCGCTTGCGTCCACGTCCGTGATTACCCGATGAACCCGGTAAGGAGCGAGGAAACCATCATCTATTCCCTGCCGAAGACTGTAGGTATATATGGGGTTGCCAAAGTAACGGTAGGTGTCGCGATTATCCTCCCGAAGCGGTGTGGCGGTCATGCCGACCTGGTAGGCCGGCTCAAAGTACTCCAGCAGTTCCCGCCAGTTGCTGTCGTCCCTGGCGCTGCCACGGTGGCACTCATCCACGATGATTAAATCGAAAAAGTCCGGCGCGAACTCTTTAAACAGCCCCGGCCGGCGGGCATCCTTGGCCAACGCTTGGTAGATGGCGAAATACATTTCACGGCCTTTGCTGATGGTCCCGTTTTCAATCTTGTAGCGAGCCTCGCCGAAAGGGGTAAAGGTTTTGTCCTTCGGGTCGTCAACCAGCACGTTACGGTCCGCGAGAAACAGGATTTTCGGCTTGCGATATTGGGCAGCACGGTTCCAACGGGCGTTCCACAGTTTCCAACAGATCTGAAATGCCACCAATGTTTTCCCTGTGCCCGTCGCCATGGTGAGCAACACGCGCCGGTTTCCCTGTAATATCGCTTGTACCGAGCGATTGATGGCAATTTGCTGGTAATAGCGTGGTGTGAGGCCGCTGAGATGGTGATAGGGTGACAATAACGCGTTGGACATGTTGTCCGACAGACCCTCAGCCTGTTTCAAGCGCGCGAAAAGCTCTGTGGGCGCCGGATAGTCAGCGATTTTCTGTTCCAGACCGGTGAGAAAATCAAACTCCAGGATGTCCTTCCCATTGGTGGCATAGGCAAACTTCAGGCCAAGGATTTCAGCATAGTCTTTGGCCTGTTGCATACCACTCCCTGCAGAGTCTCCTTCCGGTTTTGCCTCGACAACTGCTATGGGGTAATCGCGATTGTAAAGAAGCAGGTAATCTGCCCGTTTTCGCTCTTCCCTGTCAACGTTTTCTCCGGTGAGCTTCACGCGCCCATCGGTAAAGGTGTATTGCTCAGTGAGTGAATGGGGTGAAGTTTCCCAACCCGCCCCGAGCAGTTTGGGAGTTACGTAGATTCGGCAAGTATCGGCTTCGTTCAGGGACATATTCCGGTCTTGCTGCAGGTGGTTTTTTCGTTCTGCCTACCAAACTGAATCCAACCGCTACCAGAATACGGGGGCAGTACGAACCTGCCCCGCAGGTCACGCAGCTATTTGATCTTGCCTTCCTTGTAGAGCACGTGTTTGCGTACCACGGGGTCGTATTTCATGACTTCCATCTTGTCCGGCGTATTCCGCTTGTTCTTCGTGGTGGTATAGAAATGCCCGGTGCCGGCGGAGGAATTCAGGCGGATCTTGTCGCGTGCGCTGTTTGCCATTGTCGTCTCCTATACTTTTATGCCGCGTGACCGGACATCAGCCAGCACCTGGTCGATCCCCAGCTTGTCGATGGTGCGCAGTCCCTTGGTGCTGACGCGCAGTTTCACCCAGCGGTTTTCACTTTGCACCCAGAACCTGCGCTCGTGCAGGTTGGGCAGGAAGCGCCGTTTGCTCTTGTTGTTGGCGTGGGACACATTGTTCCCCGACATGGGTTTTTTTCCGGTTACCTGACAGACCCGTGACATCGCAGTGCTCTCAAAACGTTACAAAAGGATGCGGATTATACACCCATCTTGCCGCTTACATCAAGCCCCGTTCCGCCATGGAAGTTACCATTTTGTCTCCCACCACCAGGTGGTCCAGCACGCGCACGTCCAGCAGGGCCAATGCCTGGGTCAGTTTCAGGGTGATCTGCCGGTCGGCCTGGCTGGGTTCGGCAATCCCCGAAGGGTGGTTATGGGCAAATATTATCGCCGCGGCGTTCAATTCCAGGCAGCGCTTGACCACCTCGCGCGGATAGACGCTGGCGCCGTCGATGGTCCCGGTAAACAGGATTTCACTGTTGATGATGCGGTGCCGGTTGTCCAGGAACAGGCAGGCGAACACCTCGTGCGGGAAGCGGCACAGCCAGGCCTTGACGTAGTTCTTGGTCTTGTCCGGGTTGCTCAATACAGGCCTGGCCCGCACCTCCGCCTCCAGGAAGCGCCGGCCCAGCTCCAGGGCGGCCTGTAATAATACCCATTTGGCTTCACCCAGCCCCTTGGTATTCAGCAGGGTCTTGCGGTCCTGTTCCAGCAGCGGCCGCAGCCCCTGGGCCCTGGTGAGCATGTTCCTGGCCATGTCCACGGCGCTGTGGCCGTTGTAGCCGGAACCCAGGAAGATGGCGATCAGTTCCGCATCGGACAGGCTGTGCGGCCCGTTGTGCATCAGTTTGAAGCGGGGTTGTTCGGCCTGCGGCCAGTGGCGTATTGCCATGGTGAACCTCCTTGTTCGCGGTTTCGGGATGTGTTGTCAGTTGAGTATACAGGTGGCAGCGCCCGGACGCAAACATGCATTCACAGCGGATATCGGCTAAACTGACGCCATGAAATCGCTTGCCAATCAACGAATTCTGCTGGGGATTACCGGGGGTATAGCCGCTTACAAGAGTGCGGAACTGACCCGGCGGCTGCGCGATCAAGGCGCTGAGGTGCGGGTGGTCATGACCCCGGCAGCCACCGAATTCATTACGCCGCTGACGCTGCAGGCGCTGTCGGGCAATCCTGTTCATACCGATTTGCTGGACCACGCGGCGGAAGCCGCCATGGGGCACATCGAACTGGCCCGCTGGGCCGATACCGTCGTTGTTGCGCCGGCCACGGCGAACTTTATCGCACGCCTCAGCAACGGCATGGCTGACGACCTGTTATCAGCCCTGTGCCTGGCGACGGCCGCGCCGTTGCTCGTTGCCCCGGCAATGAACCAGCAGATGTGGCAGAATCCGGCCACGCAGGAGAACGTCGCCCGTTTGCAGGCCCGGGGGATTACCCTGCTTGGCCCCGCCAGCGGTGACCAGGCGTGCGGCGAGACGGGACCGGGGCGCCTGCTTGAACCCGATGAGATCGTCCCTGCGATCATCGCCGCCGGCAGGACCAGCCGGCTTGCCGGCGTCAAGGTGATGGTCAGCGCCGGGCCGACCCGCGAGTTTATCGACCCGGTGCGTTATCTCAGCAATCGCAGTTCCGGCCGCATGGGTTACGCCGTTGCCCGGGCTGCCGAGCAGTCCGGCGCGTCCGTCACCCTGGTCTCGGGGCCTGTCACCCTGGCGCCGCCTGCACGGGTCCGGGTCGTTGAGGTGGTCAGCGCCGCGCAGATGCATGACTCGGTTCTGGCAGAGGCCAGGTCCTGCGATATTTTTATCTCGGCGGCAGCGGTGGCGGATTACCGGAGCCGCGAGAAGGCGCCGCAGAAGATGAAGAAACGGGACGCGGGCATCTCGCTGAGCCTGGAGAAAACGCCGGATATCCTGGCCGAAGTCGCGGCGCTGGCTAATCCTCCCTTTACCGTAGGATTTGCCGCGGAAACGGAAAATCTTGCACGCAATGCGAAACAGAAACTGGCGAAAAAAAACCTGGACATGGTAGCGGCAAACCGGGTCGGTGACGGACTTGGCTTTGACAGCGACCGGAATGCCCTGGAGGTCTACTGGCGGGACGGGTCACAGTCGCTGGGGACCGCATCGAAGGAGTTACTGGCCCGGCAACTGCTGGAAATAATCGTTGCCCGCTATCGGGAACAAACTTCGGAGCAATCGCACAAGCCCGCCGTAACTGAAGTGTCAGACTGACCCGGTGATCCATTCCGCAGTACCCGCTTCCATCTTTCGCGCCTACGACATTCGGGGGGTAGTGGGCGAGACGTTGACTGCCGGCATCGCCCGTTACATCGGGCTTGGCATCGGCGCGGAGGCCGGGGCCAGGGGTGAACAGGCGATCATCGTCGGGCGTGACGGCAGGCACTCCAGCCCGGAACTGGCCGGCGCCCTGGTTGCGGGCCTGCGCGAGAGCGGGCGGGACGTGGTGGATATCGGCATGGTGCCGACGCCGTTACTGTATTTTGCCACGCACTGGCTGCCGGCGACCAGCGGGGTGATGGTGACCGGCAGCCATAACGGCCCTGAATATAACGGCATGAAACTGATCATGGCCGGCAAAATCCTGTTCGGGGACGCACTGCAGACCCTTTACCGGCGCATTGTTGCAGGGGAATTCAGCGCCGGGCAGGGCAACCTGTCAAGCGCGGACGTCCGGGCGGACTATATCGAGCGCATTTGTGACGATGTCGTCCCTGCAACAGGGGGTACGGCATTGAAAGTCATAGTGGACTGCGGCAACGGCGTAGCGGGCATCGTGGCCCCGCGCTTGTTGCGCGCGCTGGGCCACCAGGTAGTGGAAATGTATTGCGAGGTGGACGGGGCGTTTCCCAACCACCACCCCGACCCCAGTCAACCGGAAAACCTGGACGCGCTGGTCGCACAGGTAAGGGAACAGCAGGCCGACATAGGACTTGCCTTTGACGGCGATGGGGACCGGCTTGGCGTGGTAGACAGCGGCGGGCACATTATCTGGCCGGACCGCCAGTTGATGGTGCTGGCAAGGGACGTACTGTCGCGCAACAAGGGCGCCAGCATCATCTATGACGTGAAGTGTTCGCGCCACCTGGAAACCGTGATCAGGGACAGCGGCGGCGTACCGCTGATGTGGAAAACAGGTCATTCCCTGATCAAGAGCAAAATGGAGGAAATGCAGGCGCCACTCGCCGGCGAGTTGAGCGGCCACATCTTCTTCAAGGAGCGCTGGTATGGGTTTGACGATGCGATTTATGCCGGCGCCCGCCTGCTGGAGATCGTGGTCCGCCGCGGGATGGGTTCGCAGGACTTGTTCGCGGAAATGCCGGAGGGGGTTTCGACACCTGAATTGCGGGTCAGGCTGCCGGAGGATTCGCACCGGGCCTATATGAAGAAACTCAAGGCCAACGCCGTTTTCCCCGGCGCGCAGGTGATCGATACCGATGGCGTGAGGGTTGAGTTCCAGGATGGCTGGGGCCTGGTGCGGGCCTCCAATACTTCGCCCGTGCTCACCCTGCGCTTTGAAGCGGATAACCAGGGCGCACTGGAACGGGTGCAGGAGCGGTTTCGCCGCTTGTTGCAGGCGACGGCGGACACGCCCTTGCAGCTGCCTTTTTGATGGATTAAACGTACAGTATTGCCCGTAAAAAGGCGTTACAGCACGTTTCAAAAAACCCCGTCCCGGCTACCGGCACCTGACTGCCCGGCGCTCGAATCCGGTTACGACCGGGGAACACCGGTCTGGTTATTGCGCCGGCGCCGGATTCCCTGTTCCTTTCTGTAGTTGAGGATATCCTCCAGCGGCGCTGAATAGGCCGGGTCGTCCCGCAGGAATTCGACCAGGTCGTCCAGGGTGATGATGGGGACGACCGGAATGCCGTAGCGCTGCGCTATCTCGTCAATGGCGGATATTTCCGCATCATCCCGGCCGCGTTCCTGCCGGTCCAGGGCGATCACCACGGCCGCAGCCCGGGCGCCGTTACGTCGGATCAGGTCCATGGAAAGATGGACCGAGGTGCCGGCCGTGATAACATCGTCGATAATCAGCACCGAGCCATGCAGGGGCGCACCGGCAACCGTGCCGCCTTCGCCGTGGTCTTTTTCCTCCTTGCGGTTGAAGCAGTAGGGCAGTGAACGGCCGCGTTCGCCGGAGTAGGCGATGGCAACCGCGGCCACCAGCGGGATGCCTTTATAGGCCGGCCCGAACAACATGTCGAACTGCAGGCCCGCATGTTCGATGGCCTGCATATAGAATGTCCCCAGTTGCCTGAGACTGCTGCCGTCGTTGAACAGGCCGCTGTTGAAAAAATACGGGCTGATGCGGCCCGATTTCAGCGTAAAGCGGCCGAATTGCAGCACCTCGTTGCGGATGGCGAAGTCGATAAATTCGGCTTGATAGTCTCTCACGATACACTGTGCGCGGCCACGCGCGGCCGGGAGGGCGCAGGTCCGCCTCTTTGCAAGCGGGATTTAACCCGCAGCATCAGGCAGACAAGCGGGGCATACCAGGGTTGTAGTCTGGCAACACCGCCGTTGAACGACGGCCGCTGCACGATGCGATCCCCCCACCGGCGGATGTTGGGATATTCCCGAAAGTCCACCGCGCCGACGCGGCGGTTCATGAAATACGTGACGAACCAGGCGATGTCCGCGTAACTGAACTCATCGCCGACCAGCCATTTATGCCGGGTGAGTTCCTTTTCTATGTCGTCGTAGAAGGCAAACAGGTTGCGCTCGGCTTCCAGCACCCTGGATTGATCGAACCCCGAGAGAGATTGCTGGTGAAAGTCAATCAGTTCCTGGTCTTTCTGCTTCCTGGTGTAGCCGTCCATCATTCCGGGTTTCTTCGAAGCGCCCAGCACCGTGGAGTACATGAAGGTCTTGACCACGCGCAGATGGTTTTCCGTCGCGGCATCCATCCAGTTGTCCGCCTCCCGGCGTTGTTCCGGATCAGACGGATAGAGCGGCGGGTTCGGAAACTGCTCCTCGATGTAACGCAGGATGTCTATCGATTCGGTGACGACCACGCCGTCGTGCACCAGCGCCGGCACCAGTCCCTTGGGGTTGATCCTGAAATATTCGTCCGCGGTGTTTTCCTGGGTAAACAGGTTTATTGCGTGGGGTGTCCAGTCCTGCCCTTTTTCTTCCAGCGCAAGGGTCACGCGCTGGGCGCAATTCGACAGGAAGTAATGGTACACATGGATACCTTTCATGGACTTGATGTCAGGGTCGGCATTCTCGTAGACAGGCATGGTCTGTCCTCCTTTCAAGCGTGATGAACCGATTGATTTTTCAGATATTCCGGTCAGTATACCTCAGCATGAAGATTATCACATTAAACGCCAACGGGATCCGTTCGGCAGGCAGAAAGGGCTTTTTCGACTGGATGCTGAAACAGGATGCAGACGTGGTCTGTCTGCAGGAAATAAAGGCGCAGACCGGACAACTGGACGCCATGACGCTGCAACCGGATGGGTATTGCGGGTATTTCAACAGCGCCGAGAAAAAAGGCTACAGCGGCGTTGCCCTGTACTCTCGCCGGCAACCGGATAAGGTAAGTAATCGGCTCGGCTGGGACATTGCGGACCGGGAGGGGCGCTTTCTCCAGGCGGATTACCAGGGCCTCAGCGTCGTGTCCCTGTACCTGCCGTCCGGCACTTCCGGTGACGAACGCCAGGCGGTGAAGTACGATTTCATGGCGCGCTTCGAGCAGGTGCTGGCTGCAATGCGCCGCAAGCGGCGCGAATTCATACTCTGCGGCGACTGGAACATCGCCCACAAGGAAATCGATTTGAGGAACTGGCGCAGCAACCGGAAAAATTCAGGCTTCCTGCCCGATGAGCGGGCCTGGATGGACAAGGTGTTCGGCGAACTCGGGATGGTCGATGCCTTCCGCGTGGTGAACCAGGAGGCTGAGCAATATACCTGGTGGTCAAACCGCGGCCAGTCCTGGGCAAAAAACGTGGGATGGCGTATTGATTACCAGGTGGTGACCCCCGGCCTGGCGGACCGGATAAAGGCCGTTTCCATTTACAAGGATGAGCGCTTCTCGGATCATGCCCCGCTGACCGTCGAATACGAAATATAGCGCACGCAGTGCGCTGACGCCGGCTGTACCCGGCAGGCTAGTCGGTAAAAAACTGCTGCTGAAACGAGAAGCTTAATGCCACGGACTCGCCTTCCGGGGTGATGCTCAGGTTAAAGTCCAGGGTTTCCTCGTTGTTGACGGCTGTCTCGGCGATGTAATAAATCGCCCCGTTTCCCTGCAACTCCCGGGTGGTCAGGTTTTTCAACTGCCGGCTCAGGTTGGTCGCGGTGGCCTCAACCTGTGCCTTGACCGGCTGACCCGTCGTTTCCATGACTTTCTTGAGTACGGAAATATTGAGGATGGCCCGGTTTTTACTGCGGCGGATCTTGTATTGACGGGCAACTTCCGTAGACAGCATGTCGGTAGTGAATGCTGCGTAATGGATAGTGTAGTCACCAAAGGTTTTTGACTGCTCGGCGTTGACGGTCAGTCCGGCAGTCATTAACAACAGTGCAAACAGGGCGGTGATTATGCGGGGCATCAGTTACTCCTTTTTGCTGGAGCAGTTAGAATACTATACCCGTTGCGAGACTGGCAACCGGGAAGTTCAGGGCTCAGACTGCCAGTGCCCGTCCCAGGTCGGCCAGGGGCCGGACCAGCAGCATCAGGGACAATTGCAGAACGACAAATACCAGGATGGGCGAGAAATCAATACCGTGGGTCGCAGGCAATATGCTGCGCGCCGGTCTCAGCAAGGGTTCGGACAGTTGATAGAGGATAACGGTGATCGGGTTGTACGTACCCGGGTTGATCCAGCTGAGTATGATCTGCACAAAGATGACGAACATGAAGATATAGATGATCAGCTTCAGCAATGCGGCGCTGCTTAGCAGCAGCAGGCCGGCAAAGGCGAAAGAAGCGCCATAGCTGAGCAGGCTGCTGAGGGACAGTTCGATGGCCTGCAGGGCCAGCATCAGGACGATGCACGACCAATCGACCCCGGCAAAGCCCGGGATGAAGCGGCGCAACAGGCGCAGCGGCGGGCCGGTGGCCGATAACAGGAACTGTGAAACTGGGTTGCGGGAATCGGCCCGGACCAGTTGCAGCAGGAAACGCAGGACCACCAGCAGGATGTAGATGGAAAAAATCGTGTTGACCAGGAACAGCAGTGCATCGGTCAGGTAGGAGCCGCCCATTGCTCAATCCGCCTGCTTTGCCAGTTCCACCGAACGGGACCGGCAGGCCGTCAGCGCCGTGCGCAGCAACTGCTCCAGACCCCCCTCCTCGAATGCCTGCAACGCTTTCTCGGTAGTGCCGCCCGGCGAGGTAACCCGCTGCCTCAGAGTGGCCGCGTCCTCGCCGGATTCCTTCAGCATCCTTGCCGCGCCCAGCGCGGTATCAACGCTGAGCAGGTGTGCCTGTGCCCGGGACAAGCCCATGTCGACCGCGATCTTTTCCAGCAGCTCAACAATCAGGAAAAAATAGGCAGGGCCGCTGCCGGAGACGGCGGTTACCGTGTCCAGCAGTGATTCATCATCGAGCCAGACCACGACACCGACTGCCTGCATGATATTTGTCGCCGCTGCGCGCCGGGATGCATCGACGTCCCCGGCGGCATAGAGGCCGGTCGCGCCGCTACGCAGCAATGCCGGCGTGTTGGGCATGGCGCGCACCACCGGGCAGGCGCCGCCGAGTGCGTTGCTGATCGCATCGGTGCGAACACCGGCCGCGATGGACAGGACCAGGGGGTTGTTGTTTTGCAGGGCATCCCTGGTTAGCGCCAGGGCGGCCATGACCGTTTGCGGTTTGACCGCGAGAACCACGACGTCCGCCGTTGGGACTGCTGCGGCAGCCTCAGCCGAGGTACGGATGCCATAGCGGGTTTCCACCCTGGTGCGTTGCTTCTCGTCAGGGTCAATAGCGTGCAGGTTGGTTGCGGGGTGGCCATTGGCGATAAGCCCGTTGATGAGGCTGGTTCCCATGTTGCCGCAACCGAGAAAAGTGATTTTCTGATCCTGGATCATGGCTGAATGATATCAGGAATTTACCGCATGCGCGGTCCGAACAGCGCCGTCCCGATCCTCACGATAGTTGCTCCTTCCGCGATGGCTGCCTGCATATCGTTGGTCATGCCCATGGACAAGGTGTCGACCTGGCAGCCCGAATCGGAGAGCTGCTCCTGCAGCAGGCGCAGTTTCATGAACGCGCGTCGTTGCGCGTTGAAATCATCCGTAGGTGCGGGCAAGGCCATGAGCCCTCTCAGCTTCAGCCGCGTCAGCGGCAGCAGGCGCTCCGCCAGTTGTGGCAGCTCCCCGGGATCAATTCCGGACTTGGAGGGTTCTGCATCGATATTGACCTGGATGCAGATATTGAGAGGAGGCAGATCAGGCGGCCGCGCCGCATGTAGCCGACCGGCGATTTTGCTGCGCTCAACGGAATGTACCCAGTCAAAATTTTCGGCGATCTGGCGGGTCTTGTTTGACTGGATCGGGCCGATGAAGTGCCAGGTCAGGGGATGCCCGCGTAATTGCTCGATTTTAGCCTGCGCCTCCTGGACCTGGTTCTCGCCGAAATCCGCAACGCCCAGTTGCGCCAGCGCCAGGATGTCGGCGGCAGTGCGGGTTTTGCTCACGGCGAGCAACCTCACGCTGCCGGGCTGCCGGCCGAAGCGTTGCTCCGCCTCTTTAATCTCCTTTTGTACGCATTGCAGGCGCTCATGCAGGTTAACACTGGACATGGCGTAAGGTTAGCCGGAACGCAGGCAATAAAAAAGGGTCCAGAGGACCCTTTTTCATGCAACTTGTAATTATTAATTACTTGTTGTTGATGTACATCGTAACTTCGAAACCGAAGCGGATGTCGCTGTATTCAGGAGTTTGCCAGTTCATTTTACTTTCTCCAATTGGTTGATATTAAGGGTTAAAACTTTGTTGCTTTAAATAATGCAGGTTCCGTGCCAGAATCGGTGCAATTTTTATAATTCCTTATTTATCGCTATTTATCAATGAGTTATACCGTCATGCAGGTAAAGGACAAATGTATGTGGTTCCGGCATGGTTCATAAAACTGGTTGTAATTATTCAAAATTCTGGTTGTTGCCAACCATTAAACCGCCATTTCCTGGCGGGTAACACGGCCTTGGCTGGTCTTTTTTCCCAGGGTTAAGGAAACACTTCATCGGCCTGGAACACCGGGCCGTCCACGCAGACCCGTTGCATGGATGCCGCCCCGTTTTTATAAACGGGCACCGTGCAGCCTGCGCAACCCCCTACCGCGCAGGCCATGTATTCTTCCAGTGAAACCTGGCAGGGCAGGGAAAATTCCGCGGCCAGGGCGGCAACGGCCCGTAGCATGGGCGTGGGACCGCAACTGAATATCTCTACCTGCTGCCGTTGTTCCTGATCAAGCCCTGACAGCCAATGGCGGGCGAGGTCGGTTACGAAGCCGTCATAACAACCGGCATAGCCCTGCCTGCTGGTGAGACGGCTGGCAATGCCCCAGTCCTCCAGCAGGGGCATGCAGGCGATGGCAGCGTCCGGGATTCCGTCGACCATGATCCCTGAGGGCCTCGGGTTGAATGGAAATGGGATCTCGGAACCCAGGACGGCAAAAGGCGTTACGGTACCGGCCTGTTTCAACATGTGTTCGGCAAGGAACACCATGGGCGGTATGCCTACACCGCCCCCTATGAGCAAAGGGATATTCCGGTAACCCCGCAGTTTGAACGGGTTACCGATGGGGCCCAGCAGGTTAACGGTGTCACCGTTTCCCGCCCGGGCAAGTTTATCCGTACCCTGCCCGTGGACCTTGTACAGGATATCAATCCAGCCGGCGCCGGGGTCTGCCCGCATGATCGACATCGGCCGGCGCATGGGCAGGTCTTCGTGGCAGCGCAGGTGAATAAAACTGCCGGGCAAGGCGCGCTCGGCAGTAGCGGGGGCTGCCAGGCGCAGGAGATACTGGCCGGCGGCCAGCGCCTGGTGTTGCAGGACCGCGGCGTCTTCGACAAAGATCGTGTCGCGGGTGTGCGGGTGGGGCACGGGTTAGTTATCCTGGTACGCCGGCTTGCCGCCGACGATCGTATGGGTGACCTTGCCGTTCATCTCCCAGTCGTCGAAAGGCGTGTTTTTCCCGGCGCTGGCCAGTTGTTCCGCCGCGACCGTCCACTGGCGGTTGTCGTCGAATATGAACAGGTCGGCAGGCGCGCCCTCAGCCAGGGTCCCCGCAGCTATGCCGATAATGGAGGCAGGCCTTGTGCACAGGGAACGCACCACCTGTTCCAGCTTGAAGCCGCGGGTGGCAACCAGGTTAAAGGCCAGCGGCGCCAGGACTTCCAGCGTTGATGCGCCGGGCTCGGCCCTGCTGAAAGGCACGGCCTTGGCATCTTCATCATGGGGCTGATGGTCCGAGCAGACCGCGTCGATGACGCCCGACATCAACCCCTCCAGCAGCGCCAGCCTGTCCCGGTCGGCGCGCAGCGGCGGCCACAGGCGGCATTGGGAATTGAACCCGTCTACGTTGAGTTCCGTGAGGTACAGGTAACAGATGCCGACATCCGCGGTGACCGGCAGGCCCTGTTGTTTGGCCATGGCGATGAGTTCCACGCTGCGCGCGCAGGATAAACGGCAGAAATGTGCCGTTACCCCGGTCTGTTCGATCAATAACAGGGAGCGGCTGATGGCGATGGTCTCCGCGGTCTCCGGAATCCCGGGCAAGCCCAGACGGGTACTGATTTTGCCCTCGTGCATGACACCCTGGTTCTTCAGGTAATGGTCTTCCGGGTGGATGAAAACGGGCAGGTCAAAACCGGCCGCGTATTCAAACGCGCGGCGCAGCACTTCCGTATCGACGATCGGCTTGTCGACGTTCGACAGACCGACGCAACCGGCGCGCTTGAGGGCGGCCGCTTCCGTCAATTGTTGTCCATCCAGACCTTTGGTCAGCGCGCCGAGCGGGTAGATGCGCGTCTTGTCAAGCCGCTGCCGGCGCTGGTGGATAAGCTCGACGACTGCAGGCGTGTCCGTTACGGGACGGGTATCCGGCGGGCACACCATGCTGGTTACCCCGGAGCGGACCGCGGCAGCGGTCTCTGATGCAATGGTGGCCTTGTGTTCGAATCCCGGCTCGCGGGTGTGTACGCTCAGGTCGACTATCCCCGGGCAGACGTACTGGCCGTCCAGCGCTATTTCAAGGTCAGCGGTGAAGCCGTCCGGGCGCGCGCCGGCAGAGACGATCCGGCCGTCTGCGATGTACAGGTTGCCCGGTCCGTCAAGCCGTTGCCCGGGGCAGACCAGGTGACCGTTGCTGACGGCAATGCGCATCAGTTGTCGCCCCCTGAGCTATCGGGCGCGGCGCCCATGACCATGGCCATGACAGCCATGCGTATGGCTATGCCGTGGCTGACCTGTTGCAGGATAACCGACCTGTCGCCGTCGGCCACCTGCGAGTCTATCTCAATTCCCCGGTTAATCGGACCGGGGTGCATAACGATCACGTCCGGTTTAGCCACGCGCAGGCGCGTCCCGGTAAGGCCGAAACAGCGGAAATATTCCTCTTCGCTGGGCAGAACGGCATTTTTGATGCGTTCCCGTTGCAGCCGCAGCATGGCGATGACGTCGACATCCTGCAAGCCCTCGGTCAAATCATGGAATACCCGTACCCCCAGGCTTTCAATATTGTCAGGGATCAGGGTCTTGGGTGCGATGACGCGAATGTCGCTGACCCCGAGAATGTTCAGCGCGTGAATTTCCGAACGGGCCACCCGGGAGTGGGCAATGTCCCCGACGATGGCTACCCGCAGGGATTCAAAATCCGGCTTGTGCCTGCGGATGGTGAACATGTCGAGCATGGCCTGGGTAGGGTGGGCGTGGCGGCCATCCCCCGCGTTGATGACATGGACGTTCTCGGCGACCTGGCCGGCAATGAAATGCGCGGCCCCGCTGTTGCCGTGACGCACCACGAACATGTCGCAATGCATGGCTTCCAGGGTATGCAGGGTGTCCTGCAGCGTCTCGCCCTTATTGGTGGCCGACGTGGCGATATTGATATTCAACACGTCGGCGGACAAGCGCTTGGCTGCCAGTTCGAATGTCGTTCGGGTGCGGGTGCTCGATTCAAAGAACAGGTTGGCAACGGTCTTGCCGCGCAACAACGGCACCTTTTTTACCGCGCGACCGCTTACCCCGGCGAACGATTCGGCATAATCCAGGATACTGGTCAGGGTTTGACGGTTGAGTCCTTCCGTTGTCAGGAAATGTTTGAGGCGCCCGTGCTGGTCCAGTTGAATAGTATGGGGCGTCATGCTGTCGTGCTGACTACCAGTTTCAGGGGATCGGGGCCCGAGAGCTTGATATGCTGGTCCGCGTTGAGGGCGAGGGATGTTCCCGTAACGTCGGCCCGTATGGGCAGTTCCCTGCCGCTGCGGTCCACGAGAACCGCCAGGCAAATGCTCGCCGCCCTGCCGTAGTCGAATAGTTCGTTCATCGCGGCGCGCACCGTACGGCCCGTGTAAAGCACGTCATCGACCAGGATTACATGACGGCCGGTGATATCGAAGGGCAGGCTGGACGGCGTCACCCGCGGATGCAGGCCGATGCGGCTGAAATCGTCCCGGTAAAATGCGATATTGAGTGCGCCCAGGGGGTGGGTGGAGCTGAACAGTGTGTGCAAGCGTTGCGCTATCCATACGCCACCGGTATGGATGCCGACGAACAAGGGGTCGTTTCTGTCGTGTTCCTGTAAATATTGGTCCAGGCCGGATTTCAAAGTCCGGATAAGCTGCTGGACATCAATATTATTTTCCGGCATTTCTCAGCGATCACCTCGTGCGCCGGGCATTATAGCATTTTCTGCGGGTTCCGGACATGTTGCAGCCAGCCTTCCAGGATTACCTGCGCCGCAACATGGTCGATGGGTTCCTTGCCTGTTTGCCTGGACCTGGCCTCTACAGTCGACAGCCGTTCATCGGCGCGCAACACGGGGAGGCGGAAACGCCCCTGCAGTTTTCCGGCGAATTTATCGGCTCGTTCAGTGAGTTGCTGGCGGCTGCCGTCAATATTCAACGGATTGCCCACGAGCAGCGCCTGGGGCTGCCATTGCCGGATAAGTGCGCCGATCCGGTCCCAGTCAGGACGGTCGTTGCGGACCGGGATGATTTCAACAGGTGTTGCCGTATCAGTCAGCGTCTGACCCACCGCCACGCCGATTCGCTTTGTTCCGAAGTCGAAGCACAGCAGGGTGGCTGGTTGCGGCACTGATGTTAACCAGGATCAGGCATGCCCGATACCGGTCGATATCTGGTAGTGATCGATGCCCAGCAAGGCTGTCGCCGAGGACCAGCGCAGTTCGCAGGGCGTGTTGAAGATGATGTCCGGGTCTGCGGACACATTGAGCCAGGCGTTTTCTTTTATTTCCTCTTCCAGTTGTCCTGCGGACCAGCCGGCATAACCCAACGCGATCAGGTAGTTCTGTGGTCCTGCGCGTTCCGCGATGGCGTGCAGGATATCCCGGGAAGTCGTCACATTCAGGAATTCGCTGACGTTGATCGATGAATCCCATTCGTTGTTCGGTTCGTGCAGGACGAAGCCCCGGTCTGTATGCACCGGCCCGCCCTGGTAAACGGGTATCTTGGAAATGGATTGATCATCCGGTTTCATCTCCATTTGCGTCAGGATCTCTCCCAGGTCGCAGTTGGCCGGGCGGTTGATTACCAGTCCCATGGCGCCGTCTTCATTGTGCGCACAGATGTATGTCACGGTTTGAGAGAAGTTGGGATCTCTCAGGCTGGGCATGGCAATGAGAAACTGGTTGGAAAAGTTACTGGCCTGCATAAATCACCTCGGAGCGCGATAACGGCGCAAAAAAGAGTGTTCTTGTTTGGTCAGGTAACTGCCATGCCAGGTTGGAGCCTGGTGACTTGGTAGAACCGGACACCGTGACTGTAATAGTATCGGTATCAGCGGCAGATTGCCACCCTGAAATTAGACAAGCGGTTATTTCAGGGTTTTAACAGGGATTGCCCCGGGCTAGCGGAAGCCCCGTTGATCGAGAAACTGCCAGGTCCTGGTGATGTGCAGGACATCGGTCTCTGCGCGGATGGCCTCCGGGAAAGGCGCATACGGCGCAGCCAGTTCGACGATCTTGATGGCGGCGTCGTCCAGCACCTTGTGGCCCGAGGACCGGCGGATGGTGATCTGGTTTATCTTGCCGTCCGGGTTTAACGCCACGTCCAGCACCAGTTGCCCGGAAATATTGCGCCTCCTGGCTTCCTCCGGGTAATTCAGGTTGCCTACCCGCTCCACTTTCGCGCGCCATGCTTCCATGTAAGCCGCGTACTTGTATTCGCGTGTGCTGGCCGAAATGAACCTCCTTTTCGGGCGCTTGGCCCTGGTTTCCAGTTTGCGCTGGACTTCCGAACTCAAGGCGGCCATCTTCAGGCTGTTGCTCCTGAGTTCGCTGGCGCTTGGCTGCCGCGCCTCCGGTTTATCCGGGTTTTCCTCGGCTGCTGCTGCGGCCTGTTGCGACTCGGCGGCCACATGCTCGACGGCATCCTGCTCGGTCGCGCGCTCGGGCAGATCGGGTTCCGTCAGCGCTTCATGCGCCGGTGCTTCTGCCGGCGGGGCAATGTCAGGTTGATCCTGGTCGGGCAGGGCCGGCAGCGGCGATGCCTGGATGGACTCGTCCGCTATCTCCCCGCCGCCGCGCAGGTTCGCCTGGGCCAGGACATCCGCATCTTCTTCCGGCTCGCTGGTTTGTTGCACCAGCACTATCTCCATGTACTCGTAGCGCGGGTTGGCTTTGTCTTCCGGCGCAAAAACAATGCCCAGTATGATCAAGGCGTGGAAAATCAGGGCAAGGCAAAACGTCAGGCTCAGGCGGTCATCCGGTTTCAGCACCGGGCGCGTGGCGCCGCCGCCCGGCATTAAAGCCAGTTCAAGCTGGTTGAACTTCCGGCGCATTGCCGCAGTGTTGTTCAAGCCGGCAGCCTCGATTTCCCGGCAATGCAGTCGATTACCTGCCCGGCAATGTCCATGTCGTAGATCCGTTCCAGTTCCCTGACGCAGGTCGGACTGGTCACATTGATTTCCGTCAGGTAGTCTCCTATTACGTCCAGGCCGACAAACACCAGTCCCATGGCGCTCAATTCGGGACCCACCTGCTCGCAGATCCAGTAGTCCCTGTCTGACAGGTCAACGCCCTTGCCGATGCCGCCGGCGGCCAGGTTGCCGCGTATCTCCCCGGACCTCGGTATGCGCGCCAGTGCGTGTTTTACCGGCTTTCCGTCAATCAGCAGAATGCGTTTGTCACCCCGTTCTATTGCGGGCAGGTAAAGTTGCGCCATGATGAAGCGCTGCGAATTGTGCGTCAAGGTTTCCACGATGACGTTTTTGTTGGCGTCTTCCCCGTCAACGCGGAAAACCGAGGCGCCCCCCATGCCGTCCAGGGGCTTGAGCACGACCTGCCCGTGTTGTTCCATGAACGCGTGTATCCGTTCCGGGTCGCGGCTGATCAACGTGGGCGCGATACACTGTGGGAAGCGGGTGATAAAGGCTTTTTCATTCACGTCGCGCAAGGCGGCCGGGTCGTTTACGACCAGCGTACCGCCTGCCGCGGCGTGCTCCAGGATATAGGTCACATAAATGTATTCCATATCGAAGGGAGGATCCTTGCGCATCAGGATCACGTCCAGTTCGGACAGCGCCAGGTCGGACCGTTGCTGGAACTGATACCAGCAGGTTTTATCATCCGCGACCGTCAGGACGCGCGTGTCGGCCCGCGCCGTGTTGCCGGTGAGATAAACGTCCTTCATCTCCATGTAATATATCTCCCAGCCCCGGCGCTGGGACGCGAGCAGCAATGCCAGGGTCGTGTCTTTTTCGACCTTTATCCCGGCAACAGGATCCATGATTACGCCCAGTTTCATCTGCAAAACCCCGGCAATGTTGAATAAGTGTAGTCTACCCTGTTAGTGTATCCAGATTGTATTTGAGGTCAAAGCCCTAATACGCGGCCTGCAGGTCTCTTGAATTCGGCAACCGGCGCTAATGATTGGATCAATGTTACGTATCGTGACCAGAGAAAGTCCCCTGGCCTTATGGCAGGCGCGGTTTGTGCGCGGCCGTTTACAGGACACGCACCCGGGTCTTGACGTTGACATAACAACGCTAAAGACCGTCGCCGATCGTTTCCAGCAAAAATCCCTGGCGCAGATGGGCGGTAAAGGAATGTTCGTCAAGGAACTGGAGCAGGCGCTGCTGAACGGTACTGCCGACCTGGCCGTACATTCGATGAAGGATGTGACCGTCGACCTGCCCGCCGGCCTGTCCATCACCGCTGTCATGCAACGGGAAGACCCGCGGGACGTGTTGGTATCAAGCCGCTATTCGTCCCTGGCCGGGTTGCCTGCGGGCGCGGTGGTCGGTACGTCCAGCCTGCGCCGGCAATGCCAGCTCAACGCGGCCTGGCCCGGGCTGGTCCTGAAGGACATACGCGGTAACGTGGGGAGCAGGCTGAAAAAACTGGACGGCGGGGCTTATGATGCACTGGTCCTGGCTGCCGCAGGGATAAAGCGTCTGGGCCGGGAGGACCGGATCAGCTTGTATCTCGGCGTGGACGAGATGCTGCCTGCGATTGGGCAGGGTGCGCTGGGCATAGAAACCAGGACGGACGATGCGCGGGTGTGGCCACTTGTCCTGCCGCTGAACCACGAACCGACCCGCACATGCGTGGATGCGGAACGGGCCTTGTCCCGCAGACTCTACGGTGGTTGTCTGCTGCCGGTCGCAGCCTACGCAGAGACGTCCGGCGCAGACCTCTCCATGAGCGCGCTGGTGGGCTACCCCGACGGCTCCCGGGTAGTGAAAGACAGCATCAGCGGCGCCGCGGACCAGGGCGAGAGGCTGGGCGCCGAACTGGGTGAGCGCTTGCTGCAGCAGGGGGCGCAGGAAATTCTGGCGGAGGTGATGGGTAATGCGGAACAGTGATACGGCCCTGTCGGGGAAAAAAATCTGGGTTACCCGGCCGGCGCAACAGGCGGCGGAACTGTGCAGGATGATCGAGGCAAGGCAAGGCCGGCCGCTGAGTTTGCCCGCCCTGGTGATACGGCCTGTCCCGGAGGAGATCGGCAGCGCGGAAAACATGCGCCGGCTGGCGCTGGCGGATATCGTGATCTTCATCAGCAAAAATGCCGTTGTCTATGCCCGCGACCGGTTTCCGCATATTATCGATATGCTGCAGGGAAAGACCGTCCTGGCCACCGGGCGCGCAACGGCCCGCAGCCTGCAGGAACTGGGGCTCGAGCGGGTTGATTGCGTCGACTCGGGCGGAACCGAGGCCTTGCTTGGGTTGCCGTCATTATCCGGGACGGAAATAACGGATAAACGCGTTCTCATCATACGCGGCCAGGGCGGCCGCGAGGCATTGCGCGACGGGTTGCTCGCACGCGGCGCCGGCGTGCATTACCTGGAAGTGTACCGGCGCGGGAAACCCGACATAAGTCAGGCAGACATGGCGAAATTCTGGCATGATGAGACGCCGGATGCGCTGGTTATTACCAGCCTGGCCGCGCTGGATAACCTGGTCGAGATGACCCCGGCTCCCGAGGGCGTGCGCCTGCATGGAACCGCCACCGTGGTGATGAGTGAACGCATCAGGCAACACGCGCTGGCAGCGGGGTTTACCCGTGTGGCAGTGGCGCAGGATAACAGCGATGCGGGGCTGCTCGATGCCTTGCTGAAGATGAACGAGAGTAGCTGACAGTGAATAAAAAGGTTGATGAAACGGCCGGGACGAAGGCCGCCGAAGAGGTCAACGGTGGAACTGAGGGGCAGGCAGGCCCCGGCGCTACTGAAGAATCCGTGACACCGGCGCAGGAACCGGCGGATAACGGTGAAACGGCAGCTGCGCCGGACGTCCGCGAGCGCCGCCCGCCCGCCCGCCGCTGGCGCCTGGTTCTGTTCCTGGTTGCACTGCTTGCCATAGCTGCCGGTGCAGCCGGCTACCTGTATTTCGACATCAGCGAAGGCCGCAAAGCCGACGAGGCAAAGCTTCGCTCCCTGGCGGCCGGGGTGGATGCGCTGCAACAGAGTCATGCATCCCTGGCGGAAGACACCCGCCTGCTCGACCAGCGGCTGACCGCTATCGACGAGCGCTTCACCGGCATGTTACGCGAGCTGAACAGCCTGTACCGGCACAGGAACAGCGATATCGGCTGGCAACTGGCAGAGGTGAAATACCTGTTCCTGATCGCTTCCCAGCGTCTGGCGCTTGCCCGGGATGTGGCTACGGCACAGGCCATCCTGCAGTCTGCCGATGCAAGACTGGTGGAGATCGCAGACCCGGCGCTGATTCCCGTGCGCGAACGGTTGATTGCGGATATTAACCGCTTGCAGGCAGCCCGGAACACGGACTACGCGGGCCTGGCCCTGATGCTGGCCGACCTGTCCGTGCGCGCCGATGAACTGCCCCTGAACCTTGGCGGGAGCGCAGACCCGGCGGCATTGACGGCTGACACCGAGCCGCTTGCAACGGATAACAGGTGGCAGCGACTGGCCCGGGACCTGTGGCAGGAGTTGAAATCCCTGGTGGTCATCTCCCGCACCGATAACAACACGGCTGCACTGCTGGCGCCGCAGGAGCGTTACTTTTTATACCGGAATTTACGCCTGCAACTGGAGATGAGCCGTATGGCGCTGTTGCTCAGGGATGAGGACCAGTACCGGATCTCCGTAGCAGCCTGTACGGAGTGGCTGAATGAATACTTCGATACCGGCGACGCACGGGTGCGCAGTGCGCTGGACTCACTGGAAAATGCAGGTTCGATCGATTTTGCTGAATCCGTACCGTCTATCGACGCGACACTGGACGCCTTTGACGAGTACCTGGCAGGAATCGGTAACACCGTGACCGGTGGCGGACTACTGCAGTGAGAATATTGTTCACCCTGCTTTCCGTGCTGCTCCTGGCCGTCGGCCTGGGCTGGTTGCTGCAACAGTCCTCGGGTGGAGTGGTGTTTACCTATGAAGACTGGACAGTCCAGACCAGCCTGGTTGTATTCGTGCTGCTGTTCATCGTCCTGTTCATCCTGGTGTATGTTTTAGTCCGCCTGTTGCGGACGTTAACTCATTTGCCGGCGGATTTCCGGCGCTGGTCGGAATACCGGCGCCGGCGCCGGTCGGAGCAATTTCTGAACCAGGGGTTGCTGGCGATGGTTGAAGGCAACTGGCCTGCTGCTGAACGCGCGTTTCGAAAAGGCGCCGCCTTCTCCCGGGCGCCGCTGGTCAACTACCTGGGTGCGGCGCAGGCCGCTTACAGACGGGGGGATGCGGATGGATGCGGCCGTTACCTGGACCTTGCGCAGCAGCACAACGATACGGGCAGTCCGGCCCCGGGCCTCGCCCGCGCCAGGCTGCAGATGGATGAGCACCAGGTTGCAGAGGCTGATGACACGTTGAACTCGCTCGAACAGGGACATGAACAGGTAAAGCTCATGTTGCTGGAAACCGCGGCAGAAATGCAGGACTGGTCCAGGGCTACCGGACTGTTGCGGGAATGCAGGCGGCGCGGACTGATGTCGGCGGACCAGGCCCGGGCAAAACAACTGGACCTCTACGCCGGCTTGCTGCAACAGGTCGGGAGCGAACAGGACCGGGTGGCGCTGGATAATGTCTGGCGCGATATTCCGTACCGGCTCAAGCGGGACAGCGCCCTGGTTGGCGCCTATGTGAAGCAATGCCTGCGGCTTGGTGACGGTAGTGGCTGCGAGACTATGTTACGGCGCGCCCTCAAGAGAGAATGGGACCCGGTACTGGCCGAACTGTACGGGCTGGTCGAAGGCAAGTCCTTGAAACGGCAACTGGAATTTGCCGAGAACTGCCTGTCGCGGTATCCCGGGGACGCGGCGTTGTTGCTGACCCTTGGGCGCCTGTGCAGGAAAAGCCACCTGTGGGGAAAGGCCAGAAGCTACCTGGAACAGGCCGTACGCGTGCGTCCCGATCCCGGCAGCTACCGGGAACTGGCAAGCCTGCTGGAGCAACAGGGTGAACACGCAGCCGCGCGGACCTGTTACGAGCAAGGCCTGTCCCTGGCGAGCGCCGCGCCGCAAGCCGCAGCCACAACAGGCGCGCTGGTGGAAATCAGGTAGTCTTGGCCGCCATAATCCGCTTGATCAGGGGTTCTATGATCAGCTGGATGGCGAAGTTGGTTTTGCCGGCCGGGATCACGATCGTATACGGTGTGGACATGAAGGAACCGTGCAGCATTTCCAGCAGGTAAAGGAAGTCAACGGCCAGCTTGTCCCGGTTGCGCACGTGGATCACGGTAAAACTCTCATCGCTGGAGGGAATGTGCACGGCGCCGAACGGATTGGCGGTGTCGGTAGTCGGCACCCGTTGCAGGTTGATGTCGGTGCGGGAAAATTGCGGGGTGATATAGTGGACGTAATCATGCATGCGTTCCAGGATCATGCCGGTCGCATCTTCGATGCTGTAGCCCCGCACCTCCCGGTCCCGCTGAATTTTCTGGATCCATTCAAGGTTTATGATGGGCGTGATGCCGATAAGCACGTCGACGTGCCGGGCGATGTTGACCTCATCGGTGATCAAACCGCCGTGCAGGCCCTCGTACAGCATTAAATCCGTATTTTCAGGCAGGGGTTTCCAGGGTGTCAGCTTGCCGGGCGATCCGCCGTGGCGCGCCGCGTCCGCATTATTGTGTATGTAATGCCGCTGTTTACCCGTACCGTGCGCGGCATACTCCCTGAAGCCGGCTTCAAGCTCCGCGAGCAGGTTTCCCTCCGGGCCGAAGTGGGTTATGCGCCGGCCCTCGCGTATGGCCTGTTTCGCCAGGCGCTCCATTTCCTCGCGGTCATAGCGGTGATAGCTGTCACCTTCCACCACGGCGGCCTTGATCCCCTGGCGGTTGAAGATCTTCTCGAATGCCTCCTTGATATTGGTTGTACCGGCCCCCGATGAGCCGGTCACCGCGATGATGGGGTGTTTATTTGACATGACTCCCCTTGCAAAATGGATCGTGAGGATTGTTTAAAACAGCAATACCGGGAGATGATACGGTATACTTTCTCCCGGCAGGGCCGGTTTTGTTAATTATTTTGCCATCATGCAGCAAAAGAAACCCACTGATCTCGTACTTTACTTGCGCTTGTTGTCCTATGTAAAGCCCTATCTGAGGATTTTCCTCGTGGCCGTTGTTGCCATGGCTGTCCTGGCGCTGACCAGTCCGGCCATTGCCGCGTTATTCAAGAACATAACGGAAGGGGTATTCCAGCAGGCCGAGGTCGACCTGATGAGGCGCGTGGTGCTGCCGCTCATCCTGGTGTTTTTTGTCGCCGCAGTTTCCTCCTATGTCAGCAGGTATGCCCTCGCCTGGGTCGCCGAGAGGCTGGTGATGGACCTGCGCGTGGAGATGTTCAAGCGCCTGTTGCAGCTGTCCTGCACCGACCTGGACCGGCACACCGCCGGCAGCATGATCTCGAAATTCACCTTTGACGTGACGCAGTTGAAGGAGGCGTCGACCAATGTCATCACCACCCTGAGCAGGGACACCCTCGCCATAATCGGACTGGTAGCCTGGATGGCCTATATCGACTGGTTGCTGACACTGGTTGCGTTCCTGGCCGGACCGGTGATTTTGCTGGTATTGCTGTTCCTGCGCTCGCGCCTGCGCAGGATAAGCCGGCTGGTACAGGATTCCATGGCAGACCTGCACCATACGCTTAACGAGGCCATAGCGGCACACCGCATCATCAAGATCTTTTCCGGGCAGGAACAGGAGGGCGAAAAATTCGGAAACAAGGCCAACGCCAACCGCCGCGCCGGCATGAAATTTGTTGCGGCCTCGGCACTGGGCACGCCGGCGATCAACCTGATCACGGCGATCGTGCTGGGCATTATCGTGTACGCAGCCGCGGACCACGCGGCGGCCGGACAGATAACCGTAGCCGAATTCAATTCTTTTTTTGCCGCGCTGCTGATGCTGTTGAGCCCGCTGCGGAGATTGTCACGGATAAACGAAGACTTGCAGAAGGGCCTGACCGCGAGCGAGAGCGTGTTCGCATTCATAGACCAGGAAGCCGAGCACGACGACGGCAGCATTACCGTCCGCAGGCTGACAGGACAAATTGAACTACACGACCTGGGTTTTGCCTACGGCGAGGCCGGCGCGCCGGCGCTCGACAAGGTGTCAATACGCGTCATGCCCGGCCAGACAGTAGCCGTTGTAGGGCCCTCCGGAAGCGGGAAAACGACGCTGGTGGATTTAATTGTCCGGTTTTATGACCCCGCCGCCGGTGAGATACGCCTGGACGGGCACGATATTCGCGCGCTTTCACTGGCCCAGCTGCGTGAGAATATCGCCCTGGTCGGTCAGGACACGGTCCTGTATAACGACACGGTGTTCAATAACATCGCTTACGGCAGCAACCGTACGGCCGGCATGGAACAGGTCAGGGAAGCGGCCCGCCTGGCCGACGCCCTGGCGTTTATCGAGGCGCTTGAACATGGCTTTGACACCGTTATCGGCAATGACGGGTCGCTGCTGTCCGGCGGCCAGCGGCAACGCATTGCGCTGGCGCGGGCGCTGTTGAAAAATGCCCCCATCCTGATCCTGGATGAGGCAACGTCGGCCCTCGATACGGAATCGGAGCGCAGCATTAAACAGGCCCTGGAATCAATCAGGCAGGACCGGACCTGTATTATCATAGCCCACCGGTTAACCACCATCGAAAACGCGGATCACATATTCGTCCTGGAAAACGGCAGGCTGGTCGAGGCCGGCACACATTCTCAACTGGTTGATATGGATGGAGTGTATTCCCGCCTGTATGCCGGGGAAAGGGAGACTTCGATTTCATATTCCACTGGAGTCAAGTAAAATACTCAAGGATTTCCTTACACGGGTATCGAGAGAAAAGGAGAGCGCTTTGCAAACAGGTTTATTCCCCGAAGATGCAGCCCTGACAGCGTTGCCAAGGAGCAACGGCAATATAAACAGACTGGATTTTGATGACAGACACTTCCACGACTGGTATCGATTCGTCCTATCGTTTCCCGCGCATCTTGTTCGTGAATATCTCAGCAGGTTTGAGTTGAACGAGGGCGATGTATTACTGGATCCGTTTTGCGGCACCGGGACAACACTGGTCGAGGCAAAACGTCACGGCATACCCAGTATAGGCATTGAAGCAAACGCGATCGCGCATTTTGCCTGTTCCGTAAAAACAGATTGGGATGTTGATCCTGCCGGATTGAGGGAACATTCCCATTCACTGGCGCGGAAGGCAAAGAAAATTATTGATTCATCGAGCAGTGCATGCCTTCGAACCTTGCCGGAAGAGTCATTCAACTTGTTATTAAACGGGTCAATCAGTCCGTTACCGCTGCATAAGTCTTTGGTTCTACGGGACCAAATCGACGAGAATGGGGGCGTCGGGTACCAACGGCATGAGTTGCTTGCGTTGGCAAAATCATTGGTTTTCTCCACCAGCAACCTGTATTTTGGCCCGGAAGTAGGGGTACGGCGAACAAAAAAAGCAGATGCGCCGGTTATCGAAAGCTGGTTGACTGAAGTGGATAAAATCGTAGCGGATTTGCGTCTGAAAACATGCCGAAATGCGCCCGCTACGGTATATCATGCAGATGCACGGCAACTGGCTTCGCTGTTATCCCCTGAAAGTATCAGCGCCGTTTTTACGTCCCCACCTTATCCGAATGAGAAAGACTATACGAGAACCACACGGCTGGAAAGCGTGATGTTGGGGTATATCAAAAACAGGGAAGAATTGCGGAGGTTGAAGAAAAGCCTGCTCAGGTCCAATTCACGTAATGTATATAAGGGAGACGATGATGATGGATGGGTCGCGGGACATGCAGAGATACAGGCAATAGCCGAGGAGATAGAACAACGCAGAATTACGCTGGGCAAAACATCCGGTTTTGAAAGACAATACAGCAAGGTGACCAGATTGTATTTCGGCGGCATGGCTCGACACCTGGCCGAATTACGACCGTTTCTGAAACCGGGAGCATATCTTGGTTATGTTGTGGGAGATCAGGCTTCATACCTGCAAGTCATGATTCGCACCGGCCAAATACTTGCGGACATAGCCAGATCACTGGGATACCGGGTCATCGGTATCGACCTGTTTCGCACCCGCCTTGCCACGGCAACACGCAAACAGATGCGGGAAGAAGTGGTTGTACTGCAATGGCCCGGGTGTCAATAAAGAGAGTCAGAATGGCTAAGGCTGGCAACCGATATTCAAAACTGATCGAATATATCTTTCTCGAGAATTACAGGAGTGAGGCGCAGGAGGTGAACTTCCGGCGCGAAGATCTGGTCAGCGCTGCAAAGGAACTTGATATAGCTCTGCCCAAGAATCTTGGTGATGTCATTTACAGTTTCCGTTACAGGACTGCATTACCGGAATCAATTCGGGAACTTGCCCCTGACGGTCTGGAATGGGTTATCCGTTCAGTTGGTCAGGCAAAGTATAAATTTTCGTTGACGGCCATGCCGCATATTGTTCCGAATTCGCTTCTGGCGGAGATAAAAATCCCGGATGCGACACCTGGAATCATTACCAGATATGCACTTAATGATGAACAGGCGCTGTTGGCAAAAATACGATATAACCGGCTTATAGATATTTTCACAGGGGTGACGTGTTATTCCCTGCAAAACCACCTGCGCACAACCGTGCCAGACATGGGACAAGTTGAAACAGATGAGGTTTATATAGGCGTGAACAAACATGGCGCTCAGTATGTTTTCCCTGTTCAGGCCAAAGGGAGATCAGATCAACTCGGAATAATCCAGGTAGAGCAGGATTTTGCCTTGTGCGCCGCAAAATTTCCGCAACTTGTTTGCCGTCCTGTAGCGGCACAGTTTATGGAAGATAATTTGATAGCACTCTTCATCTTTGAAACAGGGGAAAAGGGGGTGGTTATCAATGAGGAGAAACATTATCGTCTTGTTTCTCCTGAGGAAATGACTGATGAGGACTTGGACAAGTACCGCAAAGAGACTGTAGAGACAATTCCACGCAAACGTCTTCGTTCCATTGAAGGTATTGGCGAGGATCAAGAGGTTAGTGGCCAGGAGCATGATAAATATCTGTAGAAGGTGAAGGCAACAAGCCCCATCCGTTTGTCACAGTCCCCATTATTACGGGATATCCCGCCTGTGCCGAGGTAAGTGGTCTGCAATTTTGAACCATTTCAGTTGGTTTTCCGTATAGATATGGTATGCAGGCTCCAATTGTTCGGGGTCGTCCAAGGTGACGAAATTAGGGTCAACTGTTTTTTTGTCTGAGGTATTTCTGAACAACACCTGGGTACCGCAGTTCTGACAGAACTCACGCTGGCCCCATTCTGACGACTTGAAAATGCCGGGTGCGCCTTGCGTGTAACGGTGTGCTGGTTGGTTACGACATTGCCGCGAGATGGAACAGGGCGGAAACCAAAATTATCTTTGCTTGAATTCTTTTTCTTTTCTGGAGATGTGTCTGGCAGGTAGCGCTCTGATTGCTCAGCACCAGCAACAGCCTGTTCGTCAGTAACGTCAGGAATTTTCCTCAGTATCTGGTAGAGGTTAATAGTGCTCATAAGCTGAGTATACCGAAACTAACATATCATGTAAGGGCTCCCGCTGCGAATCCGGGTTTAGTATCATCGGACAAGGGCTGTTACATGGGCACTGGGGACAGGTTTGAAATCTGTCCCCTCTGGTTATGTACAGCGGGAACTGCTGCACACTATGCTCACGCGGGATTTACCTATTCCCCGGCAATGGTCATGTTTTCGATCAGTACCGAACCGGTTTTGATGTTGCCGCGGTTGTCCACGTCGTTGCCGATGCAGACGATGTTTTTATATATGTCCTTCAGGTTGGCGGCCACGGTGATCTCCTCCACGGGGTACTGGATCTCTCCCCGTTCGACCCAGAAGCCCGATGCTCCCCGGGAATAATCGCCGGTGACCTGGTTCACGCCGAAACCGATCATATCGGTGATCAGCAGGCCGGTGTCCATCTGCCTTAACAGCGCATCCAGGTCCTGGCCGGTAGCCGGCACCACCAGGTTATGTACTCCGCCGGCATTCCCGGTTGGCGCCAGTCCCAGTTTGCGGGCGGAGTAGGCGCTCAATACGTAGCTCTCCAGCACACCATCCCGGACCAGGTGCTTGCGCCGGGTGGTCATGCCGTCGTCGTCAAACGGCGCGCTGCCCAGTTCCCTTGGCAGGTGAGGCTGTTCCTCGATCAGCACCTGCGGGGCAAAGACCTGTTCACCCAGTTTATCCAGCAGGAACGATGCGCGCCGGTACAGCGCGCCGCCCGAGATCGCGGTGATGAGAGTGGCGAACAGGCCCCGGGCGACCGGCGCCTCGTAGACCACGGGAGCGCTGCGCGTGCCCAGTTTCCTTGCATTGAGCCGGGACAGGGTACGGCGGGCCGCCTCTTTGCCTACGCTCTCGACGCTGTCGAGATCACGCTGGTCCCGCGCCTTGGAATACCAGCCGTCCCGTTGCATCCTGCCGTTCTCCTCGGCAATGACCGTGCAGTCGATATTGTGGGACGACCAGTCCCAGCCGTTGATAAAGTTGTGGGTGTTGCCGTACAGGTGCGAGCCCGTATAGGTTGCCACCAGCGCCCCGTCGGAGTTGGTAAGACGTTTATCCGTGCGCCGCGCCGCATCTTCACATGCAACGGCGAGGTCAATGGCTGCCTGGGGGGTGATATCCCAGCTATGGCACAGGTCCAGGTCGGGGATATTCTTTGCCAGGTATTCGGGGTCTATCAAGCCGGCGCAATCGTCCCGGCTGGCGTTCCTGGCGATGGTGCAGGCGGCATTGACGCTGGCTTCCACGGCGCCGGCGGAAAAATCCGTCGTGGAAGCAGAGCCTTTTCTTCCGCCTATATAGACTGTCACCCCAAGACCTTTGTCGCGTTGGTGTTCTATGGTCTCGACCTGGCCCATACGCACGTTGACCGACAGACCGTGTCCGGTGTTGATATCGGCCTCGGCGGAATCCGCGCCGAACTTGCGGCACAGGGTCAGGGTCTGGTCGATAAGTGCGCGGGCATCTTCGTTATGTGTTTGCATTGTTATTTCCGATATTTCGAATTTGGGGTCAGAGAAAAAATACACGCAGGCAGTGGGGACGGATTTGAAATCCGTCCCCGGCGCGCCAGGGATTGTATTTTTACTCTGACCCCAAATATTTAACGTTGACTATTCTAACACTGTTGCACGGAGTACAATTAACCGATGGACGTATCCAGCGTGTTAGAAGGGCTGAATTCGGAGCAGCGCGAGGTTGTCGCCGCCCCTGCCGGCAATATCCTGGTGCTTGCCGGCGCAGGCAGCGGAAAAACCCGGGTACTGGTACACCGTATCGCCTGGTACCTGCAGACGGAACAGGCCGCGCCTTTCGGTATCCTCGCGGTCACGTTCACCAACAAGGCCGCCGCGGAAATGCGCGCCCGTATCGAGACCCTGCTGAAGCGGCCGATCGGCGGTATGTGGGTGGGGACTTTTCACGGGCTTGCCCACCGCTTCCTGCGTCTGCACTGGCAGGAAGCCGGGTTGCCGGATAGTTTCCAGATCCTCGACAGCGAGGACCAGTTACGCGCCCTGCGCCGGATTATCCGGGGCATGAACCTGGATGAAAACCAGTACTCCCCCAGGGAAGCGCAATGGTTTATCAATACAAAAAAAGAAGAGGGTCTAAGGCCGCAGCACATCGATTTACAGGGCGACCACATCCTGGAGCGCATGGTCGCGATTTACCGCAATTACCAGCAGACCTGCGATCGTTCCGGACTGGTTGATTTTGCCGAGCTGTTATTGAGAACCCACGAACTGTTTCGTGACCAGGACAACCTGCTGCAGCATTACCGGCAGCGCTTCCGCCACATCCTCGTGGATGAGTTCCAGGACACCAATACGTTGCAGTACGCCTGGCTGCGCCTGCTGGCAGGCGCGGACAACCACCTTTTTGCCGTCGGCGATGACGACCAGTCCATTTACAGTTTCCGCGGCGCCCGGATGGAAAACATGCAGCGTTTCCGGCAGGATTTTCCCGAACCGGCCCTGTTCCGGCTGGAACAGAACTATCGGTCAACCACCAACATTCTGGATGCCGCCAATGCCCTGATCGCAAACAACAGGACCCGGCTTGGAAAAAACCTGTGGGCGGAAGGCAGGACAGGCGAAAAACTGGAACTGTACGCGGCCTACAACGAACATGACGAAGCCCGTTTTGTGGTGGAAAGGATCAGCGCCGCCCGGCAGAACAACGTCAACCACCAGGACAACGCGATCCTGTACCGGGTCAGCGCCACCTCGCGGGTGCTGGAGGAAGCGCTGATGCAGGCCCAGGTGCCCTATCGCGTGTTCGGCGGGATGCGGTTTTACGAACGCATGGAAATCAAGGATGCCTTGGCTTACCTGCGACTTGCCGCCAACCGGGATGATGATGCCTCTTTCGAGCGTATCGTCAACACGCCGCCCCGGGGAATCGGCCAGCGCAGCCTGGAAGAAATCCGCGGCCGGGCCAGGGGGGAAAACATACCGTTGTGGCAGGCTGCCTGCGCGCTGGTGACGGACAAGCTTCTGCCGTCCCGCTCCCTGGCCGCACTGGAGCGGTTTCTCGGGTTGATCGAGCAGACCGCACAATCCATCGCGGGCAAGGAACCTGATGAAGCCATGGACATCGCCATCAGCGCCGGCGGGCTGGTCGAGCACTACCGCAAGGAAAAGGGAGAGCGGGGACTTTCCCGGGTTGAGAACCTGGAGGAACTGGTCAGCGCCGCCGGGCAATTCGAGGTGGATGAGGACGTGCACGGCGAGATGGACCCCCTGGCGGCATTCCTGTCCCAGGCGGCGCTGGATGCCGGCGACACCCAGGCTGATGCCGGGTCCGACGCAGTCAACCTGATGACCCTGCATACCGCCAAGGGGCTGGAGTTCGACCGGGTTTACCTGGTCGGTATGGAAGAGGGACTGTTCCCCCATCAACGCAGTTCCGGTGACCCGGCGCAACTGGAAGAGGAGCGGCGGCTTTGCTACGTGGGCGTTACCCGGGCGCGTAAAAAACTGACCCTGAGTTACGCCCGGCACCGGCGTATGCACGGCGCGGAATTCTATCCGCAACCGTCGCGTTTTCTGGGCGAGATCCCGGCGGAACTCATCGATGACATTCGCCTGGGCGGTGCGGTAACCAGTGATTTTTTCAACAAGGCGGAACCCGACTCCGATACGCCTTTCGGTCCCGGCCAGCGGGTGGTGCATAACCGCTTCGGTGAAGGCACGGTGTTAAACCTGGAAGGCCGGGGCAGCCATGCCCGGATCCAGGTCAATTTCGAGAGGGCCGGCGCAAAATGGCTGGTGCTGGCTTACGCAAACCTGCAGCCGGCCTGAACCGGGCGGTGCCGGTGACTGATTTAACCACAGAGTACACAGAGAAAAACAGTGCTTAAAAATACCAACACTCCCTTGATAATTCCGGCGGCGCGCGGGTCGTTATGTCTGTTGCTGGCCTTGTTTCTCGGCGCCTGCGGGACCGATGCACCGGTTGAGAGCGGCACCGCAGTGATCGATACCGGGAAGATCCATCGCTGGAAGATGGTGACTACCTGGCCGGCGAATTTTCCCGTGTTTCAGGAGGCGCCGGAAATGTTTGCCGAAAATGTCAGGATCATGAGCAACGGCAGGCTGGATATCAATGTCTTTGCCGGCGGCGAACTGGTTCCGGCATTGCAGGTGTTTGACGCCGTATCCCAGGGCGCGGTGGAGATGGGGCACGGCTCTGCGTATTACTGGGCAGGCAAGGTGCCGGCCGCGCAGTTCTTCTCCACGGTCCCCTTCGGCATGGAACAGAAAGGCGTGGAAGCCTGGCTGTATCACGGCGGCGGCCTGGAATTGTGGAACGAGCTGTACGAACCGTTCAACGTCATCGCCCTGCCCATAGGCAATTCGGGGGTGCAGATGGGCGGCTGGTTCAACAAGAAGATAGAGACCATCGCCGACCTGAAGGGTTTGCGCATGCGTATTCCCGGACTCGGCGGCAAGGTGCTGGACCGCGCAGGCGGCAATCCCATATTAATGTCGGCGGGAGAAGTCTACACGGCATTGGAGCGCGGCACGATAGACGCCACGGAGTGGGTCGGCCCGCTCCACGACCTGCGCCTGGGGCTGAACCGGGCGGCCAGGTATTATTATTACCCCGGCTGGCATGAGCCGGGCACGGAGCTGGAACTCCTGGTCAACAAGGCGCGCTGGGAGGGGTTGCCGGCCGACCTTCAGCAGATCGTCAAACAGGCTGCCGCCGCTACCAGCGCATGGACCTTCAGCGCGCTGGAATACCTTAACAGCCAGGCGCTGAAGGAATTATCCACGAAAAAGAACGTGCAGGTGCTGCCGTTTCCGGCAGAGGTCATGGAAGAACTGCGCGTCATCACCAGACAGACCCTGGAAGGTGAGGCCGAAAAGGACCCTGAATTCAAGCGCGTCTATGAAGCCTACCTGGCGTTCCAGGAGACCTACCAGCCATGGCACAGGCTAACTTCCGAGGCGTTGGGCAAGTGATTGTGCGGACTGGCTACCGGTAGCTGCGATCCGGTCTGCGCCGGCAGTAAAAATAAAACCCTACGCAGCATAACAGCAGCCACGCGGAGGCCAGATCCCCCATGAAGGGGTCGTACCGGTTTACCAGGTGGGCATGAGGATTGTGCGGAACGAAGCCGGCGACCTGCTGGATGACCTTTTCCCCTGTGATCAGCCCTGCATGAATGCCGATACAGAGCACGAGGTTGCCGGTCAGGAGGCGTACCAGTCCCAGCAACAGACCCAGAAAAAACAGGGTGAGCATGGTGTCGTAGCGCACCGGGTCGGCAAACTGGAACAGCGCCGGCGGCAGCATTGTCACGCCGGTGTACCAGCTAACGACGGTGTCCGCCGGCAGGTCGCGGAATTTCAGGTAGTGTACGGCGCTGTAGACCAGGCTGACCGCGACCAGCGCAACGGCCTTGTTGGCGCGGCGGCTCAAACCGCCCTGCAGCGCGCCGCGAAACATGATCTCTTCGACACTGGCCACAACCAGGCCCAGCACCAGGCCCCTGAATACCAGCCCGGATAACGCGCCGAGCGAGAATAATTGTTCGTTGTCGAGGTTATGAATGCCCAGCAACAGGAGGCTGGCCTCGATAACCGCTATGACGGCAAGTCCGGCCGCGAGTCCCTGGAGCAGCCGGATATGGAATTTATGGAAACGGATGCCGAGTTGTTGCAATGACAGTCCGTGAATACGGTAGAAATAAAGCAGGCTGAACAGCAGGCCGCTGAGCAGTGTCGTCCGGGAGACTGTTTTTCTGAACGGGACTTGCGTGAATTCGGAAACTATCTCGTATACGGGATACGCAAGGAGGGCGCCAAACAGGATGGCGCTTATGAAAACAGTGAAAAATACTAGCAGGGCGTGTATTGCAGGCCGAAAGGACATGTCACAAAACTTCTGTTTTCCCCATTCATGAATTACTGGCTGTTCGCTACCATGTAGTCCACGGCAGCTTTGACTTCTTCGTCCGTCAGGTTCATGTTCCCCCCCTTGGGCGGCATGGCAATGAGGCCGCCGTCACTGATAAATCCCTTGATGGAATGTTCATACAGCAAGGCCATGCCCTGGGCGATACGGCTTTCCCAGGCGGCCTTGTCGCCGAGTTTGGGGATGTTCGGCAACCCGTTATGGCAGCTGATGCAGAGTCCCATGTAAACCCGCTTGCCCATGTCTACAGGTTCCTCAGTGGTGGCTACCGCTGCAACGGTAGCCACATCCACATCTTCTGCTGTTTCATCAAGCACGTTCACCACGCCTACCGGAACGGTATTCGCGGATACTTTGGTTGATTGTTTAAGCGCAACGGCGTCCTCATCAACGCCAAGATACAGCGCCAGCACCAGAAATATGATGATCATCACGGCCAGAAGGCCGATCACAATAGAATAGTTATAGAAAAACACCTTATCCTTTTTCGAGTTCATGGTTAACACCTCACAGTCAGTGAATGAAGGGATCTCTGATTATCAGAGTTACCAGCGGTACAGGGATGTACTTTCACCAGGTCATTCAGCAGGACTTACGTTTCACCCGGTCCGGCTGCATAAAAAAGCGGACTGTATGTCGACAACCCGCCGGGCGATATCATACCACAGTGAGTCGTTGACGGGGTCCGCAGCGGACATTTCCGCGGCGCTGATTTTTGCTTCGCGGTAATCTTCGATGCCCACTTTCTCCAGGACGTCCTGAAACGCGTCGTAGCGCGCGCGATCAAACGGTTTTTCCGCGCCGTACTTGTCATGCGTCGGGTGGGGCGGATAGACGTGCATGACGGCCGAGTATCCGGGCGGGATGACGGCCTTGTTTTTTCCCAGCAGGTACGGCAACAGGTGCGTATGCGGACCGGCTTCCGTGGCGCCGCCCTGTTGCGGGATGGGAGTGCAGACTTCGATACGGCCCAGAGCCGAGACGACGACGCGCTGCGGAGAAGCGCTTTGCAGAAAACCCGCTATGGTGTGCATCTTGTCCGCCAGCGCCTGTCCGCAGAGTGAATTCAATTCTTTCACGAAACCCGGGTCACCGGACCGCACACAGAACCGGGCCTGGTCCGATCCCAGGCCCAGGTCGAATAACTGTTTGTGCCTGTCCCGGGGCCGTACTGCTTCCCGGTCGGCGCCCAGGGCCGTTATCACCTGGTTCACGGATATCCTTGAGTTCGCGTCCGGCAGGGCCAGGGCAATGGTCTGGGTCCATGAACGCGTGCAATGCGAGATTTCCTCATAGGCAAAACAAGTAAGTTCCTCAGGCAGTCTGACTGTTATGGCGCCCCGATCCGTCACGGCATGCAAGCTGTTGTCAGTTTCCCCGAAGCGGATGGTTTCGCCGGGGTCATACATGAACTCGGCGATGGCGCCGGAAATACCGTTGCTCCAGCTGCTCTCGTGGGAGCGCAGGCAGCCTTTGACCAGTTCTATGATCGTTTCACGGGGGGGTGTTATACCGGGCTGCATGGCTGGTCTTCAATGAGGAGCGATCTGTTGCCCATAATCAGGGTCAGAGTAACATCCGTTATCTGTGGTTATGGCATGAAAATCGATTAATTTACTCTGACCCTAAAATATTAATGGCTGTGTCCGTGCAGGCGCTGGTGTTCCTCGCGCACCTGATCCTTGCGCCGCGCCAGCGTTTCGGCCGTAACCAGGTCCTTGTCGGCGGCAATGCTTTCCAGTGCCGCCAGCCAGTGGTGATAGTAGGTATTGCCGAGGTCAGGATCGCCCTGGTCGCGTGCCGCGGCAATGGCCCGGTTGAGCCGCTCAGCCCACTCCGCCCAGGTAAAAAGTCCTTGTTCATGCAGTTTCAGGACCAGTGCAAAGGCCTGAGCCTGCCATGGTTCCCTGAACACGGGTCCTTCCTCATCCAGGGGTATCCCCGCCAGGGAATCAAGATCAGGCGCTTGCATGGCCGGCCGCTTTACCCGGCGGGATCCATATAATCATCGAACAGGTCGATGTAGAGGGAATCGTTGGCCGGCGCCTCTTCACCCCATAATTCCCGGGCGCTGAACCTGACGTTATAGACGTGCTGCGGCTTGTCGGGACCGCCATGGGCATTGGTATCGGGCAGGAGAAAGATGCCGTGATGCATTCCCACCACTCCGCGCCTGCCCCTGATATAACGGGGTATGCGCGTGTGATGCAGTGGATTTATGTTTCTGGCGATAATCTCGTCACCTGTCTTGAATTTTGGCGGGATGTCGGTATCCACAAACACCGGGATGCGGTTATTCATGCCGTACTGCATGCGCTCCAGCGAGGCAGCCTCAATGCCCGCCGCCATTTCCGGCGCCGTTACCCTGCCTGAGTCCAGTTCATCCCGGGCAACCACGTTTTTTTGCAACATCATCTGCTCAAGGCTGTACAACCATTTTTCGTAGTAGGTGAAGGTCAGGTAGTCCCGGGGTGGAATGGTTTCCGTCATGTAGCGCACTTCATCGGTGACGAATATACCGGCGCCCATGGTAGCCAGGGTCATGGCATATACCTTCCTCTCCCAGTCATCGTGAAACACCGGTTCATCTTTTTCGATGTTCACGGGCCCGATATTGTCCATACCGCCAATGTCGTGAATGCTGTTCATAACATGCTGTTCTCCACCTGTTATTGCTGCAGGAGGGCGAGCCCGGTGCCGACCATGGAATCACGGGTGACGATCTCCTGCAACTCCGCTTCGCTCATGTGCTCCGTTCCCTGCGGACGTCTGGGCAGTACCAGGTACCTTATCTCGGCGTTGCTGTCCCACACCCGCACTTCGGTCTCTTCAGATAATTCCAGCCCGAATTCCTTTAACAGGCCGCGCGGGTCACGCACCGCTTTTGCCCGGTAAGGCGTACTTTTATACCAGTTGGGGGGCAGGCCCAGCACCGGCCAGGGATAGCAGGAACAAAGCGTGCAGACGACCAGGTTATGAATCCTGTCGGTATTTTCCACCACCACCATGTGGCTGCCTTCGATCCCGGTATATCCCAGTTCCGCCAGTGTCGCGGAGGCGTCATCCAGCAAGCGGGCCTTGAAATCAGGATCGGTCCACGCCCTGGCGACAATGCCGGCGCCGATATGCGGACCTACCTTGTTTTCAAAGTGATCGATGATACCGTCCAGCGTCTCCCGGTTGACCACGCCTTTTTCTATCAACAAGGACTCCAGTGCCCTGACCCGAAGCTGCACGTCCGATAACGGCGCGCGATGAGATGATCCTGCCATATTGTTTGTCTCCTTCGATTATGATGCCTCGCCCATCACCCAACTTGCCGGAAATTGTAATAGGTTTGGGAATGCCTGTCATCCGGATAACGGTGGACACTGGGGCGTCACACTAACCCGGATTTCTCATATATGGTTCGCCAAGCCTCATTGTACGCTATCACCGTCCTTGAGTTGAAGTTGCTCCCAGGCGCGGATGCGCGGCAGGGCGGTGTCGAAGATACGTTTGTAGTTCAGGCGCTCAACCTGGGCGCGGGTATCGGGGCCAAGACGCTCCCACAGTGGTTGGTATAACGTATGCGTCCTGGCGTATACGTCCCAGCTCGCCGGGGCTACGGAATCTGTGCCAAACAGGAACCGCGTCGGGTGTTTGCTGATCAACGCTGCCCACGCTGCTACGCTCTCTTTGTCCCCAACGACGTATTTGGCGACTTCGTCCCAGGAAATATCGAGTGCGACATGGTCGTAGCGTGGCTCGTTGAGCATACGACCCAGAAGGTCAAGATGTTCTCTGGCCGGAGCTACGAAACGGCCCAGCCCCGAGTGCGCCCAGATGATGGCAGCGCGCGGATGTGCCGCAAGGACTCGTAACAGGTCTTCGTAATGGTCCGGCTGACCGCCGGGACGCACGTTGTCGATGTCGCAATGCAGGATCGTCACCAGCCCGATCTCGGCGGCTGTGGCCAGGATGCGGTCCAGCGCGGGGTTGTGAAGACTGGCCGTATGCCCGGTAATTTTCGATGACACGAACTCCTTGTGAATACTGAACTCGCCGATACCGGAAAATACACCCGGAAAGGTAAGCAGGACGCGCTTGATATGGTCGGTAGCGTACATGTCCGTGGGATTGAACCCGGTGATCATCGGGTCCACGCGCTGTTTCTCAGCGTCAGTTAATGTCAGGTACTCACTGGCAATCGCCGCATCGACGAAGGAATAATAGTAAAGCGCAGCATTCGAGCGCAGGTAATAATCCGGCGCTCGCTCGCCGGATACGAAGTAATCCCACTTCTGCTGCAACGGAATGCCAAACATGGCCACTCGGCCTACCCGGTCGCCGACCAGGTCCAGATATGCGCGCGCCGTAATGCCACGCTGCACGTAGTTCAGCAAGTGGAAGTGTACATCGTTGAACCGGGGGACCGGCTCGACAGCTTCAGTAGCAGAAGTTGTGGGTGCAGCATAGGCGATGCCCGGCGGCGCGCGCCGTTGTTCTACCGCGCCGTCGGTCAGGAGCAGGGTGAAAAAGAGAATCCAACCCATACACGTTAATATCCTCAGCATGTAAAAAGCCTCACTCCGCGCAGGATTTCAATTGTCGTGGCCAGAATATACTCATACGTTCATATATCGAACCATTTCGGCTTTGCCGGGTTGTTCCCCGGCTGCAGGGCCGATCGATTTACGAGGTAAAGACACGCTTGACGGCGTTGGCCTGTACTACAGCAAGTATGCCGTTCTCTACCGGCAGATTGTCCAGGGTAGAACTGAATTAAGAGTATGATACCTTTGTCATGATATGGTTTCCAATACAAGTTCGCCAGGATGCGTTTTCATTCAATGACCGTAGATGACCGTATCAAGTTGCTCCATATAGACGCAGGCATCTTCTCATGAAATGGCCCTTGTAGCGGTAGCCGGTGCGGACGAGATGGGGACAAAAAGTATAACCAATCCGATTTTGTAATACCTGGTTTCCAGAATATGTAGAGATACTCGGATTCATCCGCTGATCGATAAGATATCGTAATTTGATTCGTCATAAGTCAGTGTTTGAACCCGCCATGCTGCCTTGGATTTCAACTTGGATTTCAACTTGCTGAAACTGACTCTTACTCTGTTATACTGTTTTCAACTTCCAGCCGCTTACCAATTCAGACACACGAGTATAAAGAAAAACAGGCCTGTCTATGCGCCAGTCTAAATTTGTTCTATTGATGCTGGTCGGCGGCACAATCGTTGCCGTCAGCATGGGTATCCGCCAATCCTTCGGCGTGTTCCTGCAACCGGTGGTCACCGACCTGGAGCTTACCCGGACCGCGTTCGGGCTCACCATTGCCATTCAGAACCTTATCTGGGGTATGGCACAGCCGTTTGCCGGGATGCTGGCGGACAAATACGGCAGCTTCCGGATGTTGATCCTCTCCAGCCTGCTGTACATCGCCGGACTGATCCTGACCGCGCATACCTCATCTGTTACCGGACTGCACCTGAGCCTGGGGATGCTGGTCGGTCTGGCAATGAGCGGAACGACGTTTACGGTGGTATTGAGCGCGGTAGGCCGGTTGGTGGCGCCGGAAAAAAGGAGCCTGGCGTTCGGCATCGTCTCCGCCGGCGGATCCATCGGCATGTTTACCTTTGTGCCGCTGGGTCAGTTATTCATCGGCCTGTACGGCTGGTCGATCGCTTTTATTATCCTGGCGGGATGTGTCACGGTCGTGCCATTGCTGGCCCTGGTTTTTCAGCGCCAGTCAAAAGATGAATTTGCCGGACCTGATATGCCCCGGGAAACCCTGGCGCAGGTTTTGAGGAGCGCCCGGGGCCATTCCGGCTACTGGCTGTTGAACTGTGGTTTCCTCGTTTGCGGGTTCCATGTGTCTTTTATCGCCACACACCTGCCGGCATTCCTGAGTGACTCTGCCATCTCACCCATGCGCGCGGCGTTCGCACTCGGCCTGATCGGTGTATTCAATATACTTGGTACCTACCTGGCCGGCCTGTATGGGGGGCGTTACCGGAAAAAATATCTGCTGAGCGGTCTGTACCTGGGCCGCGCACTGGTGATTGCCGTGTTTATCGCCCTGCCCTTGAGCGACGTGACCGTGATGTTGTTTGCGGCAGCCATGGGTCTGTTATGGCTGGGTACCATACCGTTAACCAGCGGCCTGGTCGTCGAGATCTTCGGTGTCCGTTACGGCGGCACCTTGTTCGGGATCGTCTTTTTCAGCCATCAGATAGGCAGTTTCCTGGGCGCCTGGCTGGGCGGTTATTTCTTTGAGGTGACCGGCTCCTACGCTCTTATGTGGCAACTGGCCATTATGCTGGGCATCGTTTCCGCCCTGCTGCACTGGCCCATCAGGGACGAACCGGTGGTTACCCAGGCGGCGCCGGCGTAACGGCGAGGGTGTCAGCGCCGGCGTTCTTCCAGGATCAAGTCATCCAGGGTTTCCAGCATCACTTCAAAGGAGCCGGCCGAGGATGCGGAGATCAGGTACCTGCCGTTTACGATCAGGGACGGTACGCCGGTAATCTTCGAGTCGCGGGCCATCAGGAAAGCCTGCTTCATCTTGACTTCGGTTTCGTTGGAATCGTAGTGCCGGGCAAATTCCTTTTTGTCCAGACCCAGGTCTGCGGCGAAATCAACTAGGCTGTCACGGGTAAAAATATTACGCCGTTTTACGTGCAGCGCGTTGAACAGCGGGGTATGAAACTGTTCCAGTGCGTCCATTTTCTCAGCCGCAAAAAAGCCCCGGGCATGAACCGCCCAGCGGCTGTTCAGCACCCCGGGCACCTGGCGGAAAACAACGTCCTCCGGCCTGGTTTCAAGCCAGGCCTTGATGTGCGGTTCGAAGCTGAAACAATGGGAGCAGCCGTACCAGAAAATTTCAACGACCTCGATCCTGTCGCCTGACTGTGTGGGCAGGGCGGGCTTGATCTGGGTGTAGGCTGTATCGGAATGTTGATGTTGCGCCTGTGCCGGGCCCACCATGAGCCCTGCCAGGAAAACGCAGCTAATGAGTAGTCGAAATAAGCGCATTATAACTCACCATAGGAATGTAAACCGGACAGAAACATATTGACGCCGAGGAACGCAAACAGGGTCACGAACAGGCCGATTATCGCCCAGGCGGCCATGGCCGGACCTTGCCAGTTCCTGCTGATGCGCATGTGCAGCCAGGCTGCGTAATTCAGCCAGACGATCAAGGCCCAGGTTTCCTTCGGGTCCCATGACCAGTAACCGCCCCAGGCCTCGGCTGCCCATAGGGAACCCAGGATGGTTGCCACGGTAAAGAAGGCGAACCCCAGGGCGATGGCCTTGTACATGATATCGTCTATCTCCGCCCGAACCGGCAGGCGCGCCAGCAGCGGACGCGGGTTGGCGTCATCACCCCTGGCCAGGTAAGCCAGCCCCAGCATGGCGGCGATGCTGAAGCAGCCGTAACCTATGAAATTTGCCGGCACATGGATCTTCATCCAGTAACTCTGCAACGCGGGCACCAGCGGCTGTATTTCGTGGGCGCCGCGGTCGAAGGTGTACCATAACAAAAAGCCCACGGCGGCGCTGATAACCAGCAGGACGAAGCCACCCAGGGCCCGGATCCGGTAGCGTCTCTCGTAATACAGGTAAATGATTGCAGTGATGACGCAGAACAGGATGAAGACCTCGTACAGGTTGCTGACCGGAATGTGGCCCATCTCCGGGCTGATCAGGTAGGACTCGTGCCAGCGTACCAGCAGGCCGGTCAAACCCATAGCGGCGCCGGTCCAGGTCAGGCCGGTGCCGACCGCGGCGGAAAATGCCGAGCCGGTGAACAGCGCGAAGAAATAGCTCAGGGTCGCCAGTACAAAAAGAAAACTCATCCACATGACAGCCGACTGGCTGGCCAGGAAATACTGCAACAGGAAACGTTCACCGGCCCGGGCAAGCGTGGCGTCATAGAGCTGTATGGAGAGCAATGCCAGCACCGCGACGATGAGCAGCAGGCGCCGGAATTCCGTCCAGGCGGTGCCGGCATAACCCAGCGCCAGGGTACTACAGGAAAAGATAATCCACTCGTACCCGTTCAGGTTGTGCCGGTAATTGAGGTAGACAAAACCGAAACCGCCCAGCAGCAACGCCCACCACAGGTAATCAACCGGCCGCAGTGAGAAGCGCTTGCCTGTCAGCCCGGCAAGGTCTGCCGGGGCCTCGGATGTCATGACATCGGTGCGCATGGCTTATATGACGAATATCGCCTGAATTAGTTCGCTGGAAATGATCGCTCTATTGTACGTGAAATCTGTTCAAAGTAACGACTGAAATCGCGGGAATGGCGCGTGCGCGCGCCGGCCAGCACCATTTCAGAGCCCGTGCCTGCGGGTTTGATGACCGCCCACAAACGCTCATGGGGCACGTAGAACAAAAAAAACACGCCCAGTATCAACAGGCCGAAACCCAGGTAAACCCACTTGGCGCCCGGGGCGCGGGCGATTTGCAGACCTGACGATTCCACGTGTTCGAAGCCGGTCAGTTGCAGGTAGTAAGGGAAACCGTACTGGTGCAGGGCCGACAGGGTGACGATCGCGTCGTTCAGAAACTGGATGTCCCTTTCGCTTATCTCCGCAACGTCCAGGCCGGCATCGCCCAATGATGCAGTGTATGCCTGCTCCAGGCCGAAGCGCAGGATTTTCATCGACGCGCTGTTCACCGTGCGGGCGGTGTCCTCATCCATGGCTGGGTCGATCTGCTGCTGCAGCATGGGAAACCCCCCGTCCAGGAACAAGCGGATCAACCTGAGTGTCACGTTGCCCACGTCCTGTTCCGTGATGTTTCCGTCCACGCTGTTCCCGGGCAGCAGGGCAGACTGCCCGGCCGCATAGATGCGCCTGAGCCGCGCGTCATCGTGCAGCAGGTTGAGCAAAGAGAAGAAACGCCCGGGTGAACCCTCGTCGTCCGCAGGGATATGCAGGTAGCGAAAGTCCTCCTCCAGCGAGGAGCGTACACCGCTCAACAGGAATTCCCGGCCCTCCAGGGTGATGGGATACATGTAGTTCAGGTATTCGTTCGCCCGCCCGTCCTTCAGGCGAACCTTGAAATTCACGCTGGGGCCGAAGTCACGGAACTTCTTGTCTATTGCCGGATCCTCGTTGGCGAAGATATTGAACTTGCGGAATTCATCCATTTCCAGCCGGTATGCTACGCCGTTGTGATCAAGGACGAGGTCACCGTTTACCTTGAGTGAATGGTCAAGAACTGCCGCTGATGCCAGGTCATGCAGTTTGAAATCCAGTTCGGATCCCCCGTCACCGAAACTGGCCTGGTAGATGGTGTAACCCTTGTAACTGAGCGGGTGATTGACGGCGATGGTTTGTTCGATGCGCTGTGAGCCGTCCTGGATAACCAGGTCGCTTTCAAAGGACCTGGGCTGCCCGCTCGGGTAGTGTTCCACCCGGAATTCCTCAAGCTGGATGGTGAAAGGCAGGGGCTGGACCAGGTAACCGGCTCCCAGGTTGACGAAGGCGGCCCTCGTGGCGCGGCCTTCGGGTATGGAAACGCTGGCGCGGAACGAGGAATTGTCGACCGGCAGCTTGCTCCTGTCCGGTATCCGGCTGACAGGTATCTCCCGGGTCTCCGCCTGCAGCGACCCCTGCAGGGTCCTGACTTTCAGCGGGACGTTGCTGTCGAGAAATCCGCCGATACAGATTATCACCACCGCACAGTGGGTAAACAGGTAACCGTAACGGTTGGCAGCGCCTTTCATGGCCGCAACTGTGGTTGTCTCCCCATGCCGTTTTGTCCGGGTCCTGAAACCCAGGCTCCTGAAACTATGCGCCAGCGTCGCAACCGCCTCGTCGTGTGCAACAGATGTGCGGTGCCGGCTGTGGTCCGCCATGTTGACAAGCTGCTGTTCCAGCATGTCTTCACGGTACTGCTTCAGGCTGGCGAGTATCCTGGGTGTGTTGCGGTAAAGACAGATACTCGTGGTTGTCACGAGGAAGGCCAGTATGAGGATGAACCAGCTGCTCGAGTAGATATCGTACAGGCCCAGTTTTTCGAATATGCCGTGCCAGAACGGACCGAATTTAACTATGTAGTTCTGGTATGGCTCGTTCTGCTTGAGTATGGTGCCGATTACGGAAGCCAGCGCCAGCGCCACGAGCAGGGTGACGGCCAGGTTCATCGAGCCGAGAAACCCGAGCATCCTGACGGTTTTATGCCTGCTGGGAGTGAGTGCCACTGTACCCCGCAGGGCGGTTACGCCGGCATCCCGCGGGCGGGATTGTACCTGGTAAGGGAACCTGTGTATGTTTCGGGCATGTCAAGCCATTGTGTCGGGGCACATGCTGCCCGGCCGTCAGTGCAGGCCCTGGAGGTAATCTGCAACCGCCTCGATAGCATCGTTGGACATCCTGCCGGAGATATCGCGCATGATGCCGTTGAGATCGTTGGCCCGCTCCTCGGCCTTGAAAGCCTTTAGCTGAAGTTCCGTGTAGGCTGCATGCTGTGCATTGATCCTCGGGTAGTTGGCCGCAGGGTTGCCTATGCCGGTAGGACCGTGGCAGGACATGCACGCGGCCAGTCCTTTGGTTACGTCACCTGCGCGATAAAGATGTGCGCCGGTTTCCAGGTTTTCCGGTCGGGTCTGTCCTGTGGCGGGTTTCTGGGCAGCGTAATACGCCGCGATGTCGGCGATATCCTGGTCGCTCAAGGCCATTGCCAGGGGAGCCATCTGGTCGTTTTTCCGGCGCCCGTCCCGGTAATCCTGCAATTGTTTTATGATGTACTCAGCGTGCTGGCCGGCCAGGTTGGGCCACGACGGGTTGCTGCTGTTACCGTCCGTGCCGTGACAAACGGCACATATTGCCGCTTTCTGCCTGCCGGCCTCAATGTTCCCCGCCGCGAACAGGGCTGCGGGTAACAATACCAGGACCAGTCCGCTGATCAGTTTGTTTAACATCCGGTTCTGCCTTGATAATACGAATTATTTTTTGCGAATGGCGCTATCTTACAGAATAATTGAAAAAAGTGGATAGCCTGAAGAACATTATTTTATGCCGGAACCCATGAGCGACAACCGATATCGTAAGTCTGTTTACCTTTTCAGCGCACACACGCTCGCGCAGCTACCGGCTGACACAGGCAGGGAAGTTGTCTTTGCCGGCCGCTCCAACGCCGGCAAATCCAGCGTGATCAATGCGCTTGCCGGACAAAAGAAACTTGCCCGGACAAGCAGACAGCCGGGCCGGACCCGGCAGATTAACTTTTTTGCCGTCGACGATGATACGCGTCTCGTGGACCTGCCGGGTTACGGTTACGCCAGGGCGCCGATCTCGCTGAGGCAGCACTGGGGAGAACTCATCAATGCCTACCTGGAACGGCGCGTGTGTCTTGCCGGCCTGGTCCTGATCGTGGACATCAGGCGCGGCCTGGCCGACCTCGACCGGCAAATGCTCACCTGGTGTGAAAATAAACCCCTGCCGGTACACGTACTGTTGAACAAGTCCGACAAGCTGTCCCGCGGCAAAGCCGGGCAGGCCCTGGTTACGGTCGGCGGGAAGCTTGGTGAGAACAGCAGCGTCCAGCTGTTTTCCGCGCTGAAAAAGCAGGGTATCGAGGACCTGTGCCGCACGCTGGATGAGTGGTTTGAACAGTAGTGTTTACAATAAGTTGGCCCCGGTGTCGTGAGGGGGAGGGAAGTCCACCGGGGCCAGGTAACCCGGTTGGGGAAAACCGGGATTCGTTTACTATCACGCTTTTCTGATAGCAGGGAATATTCTTCCCGTGATAATTAAGACCCGCAGGTCTTGAAAAAGTTCCGGATCAGTGCCGGGACGGGATTTTTATGCACAGATCAGGGAGTTAGCGGTGTTTTCGACCGCATGACCCTGCCGGGAATGCCAGGAAAACGCCGAAATTACGCTAACCTGTTGAAATATAAGAGAAATATGAAATTGTTTAAATTTTAACAGTTTTGTCACAAATCCAGTGTTTTTCCGTATTTCAGGGCCTGCCCAGCCACTGTATCCACAAAGTTATCCACAAAAAATGTGGATAACAAATTATCTTCAAGTATGACAAGTAGTTATGTTTTTAAACCTAGAATTCATATCAAAGAAGCGCGCTAAACTTACATGTAAAACATTACTGGCGGGGCGCTGAGTACGGTCTCCCATAATGCATTTGCACCCGCCCATAAGCGGTGAAATCACATGCTGTACTTGCGGTTGAATTTATCCACCCGGCCGGCCGTATCCAGGATCTTCTGTTTGCCCGAATAAAACGGATGGCACAGCGAGCATACTTCTATGTGCAGGTCGCCTTTGTAGGTTGACTGTGTTGCGAACGTATTGCCGCAACTGCAGGTGACCTTGATTTCATTGTAATTCGGGTGAATGTCGGTTTTCATCGGTTACCCCTGTTTCATTTCCGGGCGCAAATTGTAGAGGAATCAGCCGCGCCGTGCAACCTTGTTTTACCACCCGGGGCACAGCTACCCTGTGACTATAATCTGAATTCGGCAGCCACCGGAGTATGGTCGGAGGGGCGTTCCTGCCGGCGCGGCACGATATCAATCCAACTGTCGGCGCAACGGCGGCTGAGCTCAGCTGACGCCAGGATGAGGTCGATGCGCAAGCCGCGGTTGCGGGCAAAATCCCCGGCACGGTAATCCCACCATGAAAACGAATCCTTTTCCTGTCCGAACAACCGGTATGTGTCCGTTAAACCCCGGTGAACGAGTCCGGACAGGGCGTCCCGCTCGGGCCGGCTGCACAGGACCCTGTCGCGCCATAGCGCCGGGTCGTGAACGTCGGCATCGGCGGGCGTGATATTGAAATCGCCGAGCAGGACAAGTTTGTCGTGACGTTGCAGCAGGTCTCCCGTGAACGCGTCGAGTGCGGCCAGCCATTCCAGTTTGTAGGCGTATTTCTCCGAGCCGACCTCGGAACCGTTGGGCACGTAAAGGTTCAACACGCAAACGTCATCCACCAGGGCGCACAGCACGCGTGTTTGCGGATCGTCAAAGCCGGGCAGACCGGTATGCAATACCTCGACCGCGGACCTGCTCGCGATGGCGACCCCGTTGTAGGTTTTCTGTCCGGAGAAAACCACCTGGTAACCTGCCTCGTGAAAGGCCTGTGCCGGGAAATTCCCGTCCTGGGTCTTGGTTTCCTGCAAGGCAAGTGCGTGGGGCTTGTGGTCGTCCAGCCAGCGCAGCACCTGCGGCAGGCGCACCTTCAGGGAATTGACGTTCCAGCTGGCAACGGTCCACATGGGTGTCGCCTCAGGGGTGAACCGGTGTTGCGGGCGTGATGCCCGAGTGCCGCAGCAGCGCGTCGATAACAGGCTTGCGGCCCCGGAACTCAACGAACAGGTCCATGGGTTCCCGTGAACCGCCCTGTTCCAGGACGGTATGAAGGAAGTCCCGGCCCGTTACCGGATCGAAAATCCCGTTTTCCTCAAAGCGCGAGAACGCATCCGCGGAGAGCACCTCGGCCCACTTGTAGCTGTAATACCCCGCGGCGTAACCGCCCGCAAAGATATGGGCAAATCCATGCTGAAACCGGTTGTCGGGCGGCGCCTTGACAACGGCGACGTCCCCCCTGACCTCGTCCAGCAGGGATTGTATGTCGTTCGTGTCGCGGCCGCGCCGTTCATAGTGCAGCCTGAAGTCGAACAGGGCCAGTTCCAGTTGCCGGACCATGTGCATGCCCGCATGGAACGTCCTGGCCTGTTGCATCTTCCCGAACAGGTCGCCCGGAAGCGGTTCTCCGTTCTCGTAATGCCGCGCGAACAGGTCCAGGGACTCCCGTTCCCAGCACCAGTTTTCCAGGAACTGGCTGGGCAGTTCGACCGCATCCCAGGGGACGCCGTTGATCCCGGCCACCGCGGCGTAATCAATCAGCGTCAGAATGTGGTGCAGGCCGTGACCGAATTCGTGGAACAGGGTGAGCACCTCGTCGTGGGTGAGCAGGGAAGGTTTACCGGATACCGGCGGGGTAAAGTTGCAGGTCAGGTAGGCCACCGGTGTTTGTAGCGCACCGTTGTTCAGTTTGCGGGTGACGCATTCGTCCATCCAGGCGCCGCCGCGCTTGTGCGGCCGGGCGTACAGGTCAAGATAGAACCCGCCGCGCCGCGCGCCGCCCTCGTCCCGGACCTCAAAGTAGTTGACGTCCGTATGCCATGCTTCGACCCCTTCCCGTTGTGTAATGCTGAGGCCGTATAAACGGTTGACCACGGCGAACAGCCCTTCGACCACCTGGTCTGCAGGAAAATAGGGGCGCAGTTCCTCCTGGGAAAAATCAAATTTTTTCTGTCTCAGTTTTTCCGAATAATAAGGTATGTCCCAGGCCTGCAAATCCTGCAGACCGTATTCCTCATCCGCAAATTTCTCCAGACCTGCCAGTTCCTGTTGCGCGACCGCCTTGCTGCGCGCGGCCAGGTCATGCAGGAAGGCCATGACGTCGTCCGGCGTGTCGGCCATCTTTTTTGCCAGTGAGTATTCCGCGTAGTTTCCGTACCCCAGCAAGGCGGAAAGCTCCTGCCGTAACGACAGGATCTCCGTCATCAGCGGTCCGTTGTCCCACTTACCGGCATCAGGGCCCTGTTCCGAGGCGCGGGTGTTATATGCCGTGTACATTTCCTGCCTGAATTCCCGGTCATCGGCGTAGGCCATTACCGGTTGGTAGGAAGGGTACTCCAGCGTGAACAGCCAGCCGGATTGATCGCGCCGGCGCGCGGTCTCGGCCGCCAGTTCGAGCGCGGTCTCGGGCAAACCGCTGAGCAGCGACTCGTCCGTCACCAGTTTTGTCCAGCCATGAGTGGCATCAAGAAGGTTCTCTTCGTATTGGGTCTGCAGTTTCGAAAGGCGTTGCTGCAATTCCTTGTACCTGTTTTTGTCCTCCTGTCCGAGGTCGATGCCCGACAGGCGGAAATCCCGCAAGGCATTGCTGATGATCTTTTGCCGGGGGATATCCAGCCGGGCATATTCGTCTCCCTCCGCCAGGGTCTTGCAGGCGCGGAACAGGTCTTCGTTCTGTCCCAGTTCGGTGGCGTGATCGGTCAACTTGGGCAGGCAGGCGTTATAAGCCTGGCGCAGGTCATCGTTATCGGCCACCGAGTGCAGGTGACTGACGGGCGACCAGGCGCGCTTCAGTTGGTCGTCCTTGTCTTCCAGGGGCTGGAATAACGTTTCCCAGGTGTGTTCACCGGGTTTGTCCAGGACGGACCGCACCAGGGCGCGGTGTTCGTCCAGCAGTTGATCGATGGCCGGCTCCACATGTTCCGGGCTGAGCCGGCTGAACGCCGGCAGGGTCAGGTTCTCAAGTAACGGATTAGTCATATTCTGATACTGATAATGAGAATAATTTTCATTTAAAATCAAGAAGTTATATTTGACTCAAAGCATTTTATTTGCTATGTATAACCTGTAAATCCGTACATCTTTAGTCAAAGCAGTCCAGATATTCTTATCCATGACTGTTTTTTCAGGGGGGTCTATTATGCAAGTTGATGAGGAAATTAGCGAGCACCTCAGCTTGGTCATACCTGATTCTTCGAGTTACCCATTGAATCTCACGGTCAATTTATCTTGGGAAGGCGTTCAAATGGACTTGCTGGATGGCGTTACCAATCCTCTTATTGATCAGAATCTTAACTTTGTCAGCCTCGATGACGACGACGACGATGACGACGACGATGACGATGACGACGATGATATGACAGGCGGCGATGGCGACGGTGACGGTGATGGAGACGGCGATGGAGATGGCGACGGCGATGGCGACGGTGACGGGGATGGAGATGGCGACGGCGATGGCGATGGCGACGGTGACGGTGATGGAGATGGGGACGGCGACGGCGACGGTGACGGCGATGGCGACGGTGATGGGGACGGTGATGGGGACGGTGACGGCGATGGCGATGGAGACGGCGATGGAGATGGCGATGGCGATGGAGATGGCGACGAATCCGTCTCTTATCAAACTTCAACAAGAGGAGTTACGGTGCGCCTGCATTCAACCCCGGTCAGGAAAGACGATCCCGAGGACGATACTTATACCGAAACGGTGATGTATGCGTATGTCGATGAAGCTGGTGAGATGCAGCAGGAGGAACTTCCTTATATCAGGCATGTTACCGGGTCTCCCCAGGCTGACGTGCTGGCCGGAGACCGCCGGGATAATATAATCAGGGGCGGCGCCGGCAATGATGTCTTGTACGGTGGTCCCGCAGGGGGCGATGACCTGCTCGAAGGCGAGGCGGGCAATGACACCCTGTACGGCGGTTTGGGAAATGACGTGCTGAACGGCGGTTCAGGAAATGACGGATTGCGGGGTGGCGATGGCGACGATGTCCTGGATGGCGGTCCGGGCGATGACGTGCTGACCGGTGACGCTGGGGTAGACCGGCTGTCGGGTGGAGGTGGTGAAGATACCGCCTCTTATGCGGGTTCGTCAGAGGGTGTCACGGTGCGTCTCCACACTATGTCCGCGAGTGGGGGTGATGCTGAAGGCGACACGTTTGCCGGTACGGTGACGGTCGAGTACACAGATGAACTTGGTGTAACACAAGAGGTTGAGCTCCCCGACATCATGCACCTCATCGGTTCTGCCCAGGCTGATATACTTGCCGGCGACAGGAGAGATAATACAATCCGGGGCGGCGCTGGCGATGACATCCTGTACGGCGGGCCTGGCGGGGGTGACGACGTGCTGGAAGGCGGAGCGGGCGATGATACGCTTTACGGCGGCGAGGGCGATGATGTGCTGGACGGCGGTGCAGACAATGACAGGCTGATCGGTGGTCCTGGCAGTGATATATTTGTATTCCATGCCGGGGATGGAGAGGATGTCATCGCTGACTTTACTGATGGTGAGGACCGGATAGACCTTACATCTTTCGCGTTGTCCGGCTTCGATGACCTGGCCCTGGAGTCCGTTTCAGACGGTGTGAAGATACACCTGCCGGCGCCGCACGGTGGGACGATTATGCTGGAGGGCTTCGCCATTGCCGACCTGGATGCAACGGACTTCATGTTTTGATTTGCATCGTCCATGTGCGTGAGGGGCAGCGGGAAACGTGTCGATAACAGAGTCATCATACTTTACCAGGGTCGCCTGCGGCATTGACATAGTGCCGCTGGTATCAGAGTTGGTTGCGGAGCCGGAGATGTGGCTGGCCGACACCAGCCGCCAGCGCAAGATCCGCTGCCAGCGGGATACACAGAACATATTTTTACGCGTCGCGAAGAAGCCCCTGCCGGAAGGCGCCACTAATGCCAACGATGTCCATGAAAGCCGCACCACCAAAACCGCCAGGCGTTTCCCCGGGACATTGGCTTTGTGCCGGCAGGTTGCCGACCTTGAGAATGGTGAACTCGGGCGCGCCACCCTGGTCGCCCTGCAACCGGGAGGCTGGGTGCGTCCGCACACGGACGTGGGGGAATACTACCGGATCCGGGATCGCTATCACCTGGTGCTGCAAAGCCCGGCGGGCAGCCCGTTGACTTGCGCAGGCGAAACCATCGTTATGCGCGAAGGTGAATTATGGATATTCGACAACAAGTCCGAACACCAGGCCAGAAATCCTTCCGCTACGCCGCGCGTACATTTGATCTTTGACGTTTTACCCGCGCCGGGACGCGGGTATTACGTCTGACAGCCTTCAAGCTAAAATGTTTCCGGCTGCAATATTTTGATGGCAGCAGCCAGTGCATGGGCGGCTGAATCCACGCGTACCGAGTTGTCGTAAACTTCAGTACGCAACGCGCCCAGCACACGCTGTTTTTTTGAAATATAAAAGGTGTCGTACCCGTCGCGAAACTGTAACTGCCGCAAGGATCGTAACCCCCGGTTAAGCGCGCGCTCATAAGCGGCAACGCGTGCCGTATCCCCCAGCGCCCGGGCTAAAGCCAGGGCATCAGCCAGTCCCTCCAGGTATGCTCCCGTCGATGCCGCATGCGGCGGGCCATACTCCGGCCGCTGCGGGTTGTAAAACCGCCCGCGCAGATCAGGATCCAGCCCGTCCCATTGTTGCATCGGCAATAACCAGTCGTTGATTTCAAACACGAAGTCGGCAAATTCACGTCGCCCCGTCTGTTTGAAAAGTGACGTACAGGCCTGTGTGTGCCATGGTACAAAGGCCGGGTTGCGGGACCGGTAGTGGCGGGTTCGACTACGTGAGAAAGCTTCCGCGCAACGCGCCAGCGTCGGCGCGAAACCTGTGCCTCGGCGTCTGGCCTCGGCCCAGAACAACAGCGCCTCACCCGAATAAAAGTTCCAGTTATCGCCATCCCGTTCAGGCGGGAAAAAGAACGTATGAAAGCCCGTGTCCCCGTCCCATAGCGAATCAATGCCGGCCGCCAGCATGGTCAGTTCAGAGCTGAATTCCTTTTGTGCGCTACTTTCAAGGATAGCCAGCGCGGCAATGGCTGCGGCGCCAAGTTTTGCTCCCCTGCTCTCCACGATAGCGCCACGCCCGCCACCGATATCCTGAAAATACCGCTTCAGGTTGTAACGAAGGTTGAGGTGTGCCGCCTCGCGTAGCTCCTTGCTCTGGCGCAGCTTCGCCAGACGCGTAAGTGAAAGCGTGGCCAGAAACCGGCGTATGGCGTTGTCGGCCGGCGATTCCTCGCCCCGGCTCGGCCAGTACTTGTATGGCAACCCGCCTTCGGTGGTCAGGTTGCTCATCAGCCATTGTCCGATGCCGTCAGCGAGGTCGTCAGCGCGCTTCTCGCCGGCTGCAGGCGTAGCGGCAACAAGGATTGAACCGCGAAACAAGTCTACTTTTTCAACTTCATCACCGACCGGCAACAGAAACTGGCGGGCGGAAAAAGTGCGCAGCCTCCCTTCAGCGGCAAACTCTTCTACGCTGATCTCCCGTTGCTGCAGGAACCTGTCCAGCGCCCGTTTGAAACGAAGGTTGGCGGAGAGTATCCAGGTAGGCGCAAACCGGGCAGTCTCACCACGAAAGCTGATCTCCAAGCCCTTAACACCGCGTGCGCGCTGGTAGAAAACCCGTGAGAACCGATCCGCGGTGACCGGTCGAAAGTCATCGCATACGCACACTTCGATGATATCCCCCCGACGCGCGCCGGCATGCTTGACCAGGTCGGGGATGGAAATGTTCCCGATCCAACCGCTGTGGCGTGCTATCGCCTTGCTGCGAACGCAATACCAGACCATGGCGCTGGGGGATCGGGTGGTTATCGGGGTTTCCTGTCTTGTTGTGGAGTCAGGCAAGTCGGGTCCTGCCGGAGTGAGCCGGTTAACGGAAACAAAGCGTGGGGCATGTTCGTCATTATTCTGGCGCTGATTTTCAGACTGCGGCAGCCGGGTTACACGGAATCATGTCATGGTAGTGTAAATGATAATAATTTTCATTTATTATCAATAAGTTATGTTTGACATGCAAGGTTGTGAATGCTATTATCCATGCATTGTTACCGCTATTCGGATTAAAAAAACAGACTGTCTGTGAGCGATGACCGGTATCGAGTTAACTTTTTTTATTCTAGAGGTGAATTATGCAAGGTGACAAGAAAATTATCGAGTATCTTAACAAGGTGCTCAAGAATGAACTGACGGTAATCAACCAGTACTTCCTCCATGCCCGTATGTGGAAGGACTGGGGCCTGAAGGAACTGAATGAGCATGAGTACCATGAATCCGTCGATGAGATGAAACATGCCGACAGGCTTATCGAAAGGATTCTGTTCCTGGAGGGCCTGCCCAACCTGCAGGACCTTGGCAGGTTATATATTGGTGAAAATACCGTGGAGATGCTGGAATGCGACCTGAAACAGGAACACCTCGCCATACCGCTGCTGCGGGAGGCCATAGCCTGTTGTGAGTCTGCTCAGGATTATGTCAGCCGCGAACTCCTGGAAGATATCCTCGAAAATGAGGAGGAACACGTGGACTGGCTGGAAACCCAGCTTGAACTGATAGAAAAGGTCGGCCTGGAGAATTACCAGCAGTCAAAGATGTAGCCTTCACTACACCTTAGTCCCGCCCGTGCAAGTGGTCGTCATTCCTGCGCAAGCAGGAAGCCACAAATCCAGAACAAATTTTAGTTGCAAATGATTCTCATTTGTTTTACAATTCGTGTTACCAACCAATTTTCATGTAGAGATTGCTGTCAGATGTACGTATGTGTGTGTAACGCGGTAACGGAAGGACAGGTCAGGCAAGCCATTAACGAAGGCGCCCTGACGGCGTGCCAGGTCAGGCAAAAACTGGACGCCGAAAGCGTGTGCGGTTCCTGCGACGACTGCCTGGAAGACTATCTTGCCGAAGCATTCATGTTCGCTTCCCCCGGGTTGAGGGCCGTAGCCGCCGACTAGATTGTTTCCGCACCCCCCCTCTCCCCGGTAACACTTCTGCATAAAACGCTCTCCTGTGCACGGCAGGCACGGAGTTTCAATCCCCGTTCGAGGGAAAACTGGAAAAAACATGCTGGTATTGCAAATGCAAATGAGAATAATTATTATTTGCATCATGTCCAGCATTAAGATAAAATCGCTATCAGACCTGACATTATCAGAATAAGGAGAAGTCTCATGCCGGTTGCATCCCGCCTGCCGAAACCGCGACAGAGCAGTAAATTTCGTAGCCCGGGCCGCGTACGGGCCGTTGCTATCCTGGCTTTAGCCGCTTTTGTGGTCCCGGTTTATGCCGACGACCATAAGATCGACGAGGAAATCACCGTTGTCGGCAGCCAGACCGGGGCACAGGGGGTTGCCGGTTCGGCCCATTTCATCGGCCAGGAGGAACTGGAGAAATTTACCTATTCCGATATCCAGCGTATCGGGCGCGAGGTGCCGGGTGTCTCGATACAGGTGGAAGACGGTTACGGCCTGCGTCCCAACATCAGTATCCGCGGCGTTGCCACCGAGCGCAGCGGGCGTATCACCCTGCTGGAAGACAACGTGCTGATTGCACCGGCGCCCTATTCGGCGCCGTCGGCCTACTACTTCCCCACCGCGGGCCGCATGTATGCATTCGAGGTATTGAAAGGCCCTGCCGCCATCACCCAGGGACCTTATACCATCGGCGGCGCCCTGAACATGATCTCGACACCGGTGCCGGATGAACTGCAGGGCATGGTCATGGCAGAGGGCGGCGAGGATGCGACTTACCGGGTCCATGCCCACTACGGCGGCAGTTTCGGCAACGGCCTCGGCTTCCTGGTCGAAACCCACCAGTGGGGGTCGGACGGTTTCCAGGACCTGGATAACGGCGGTGGTGATACCGGCCTCAGGCTGGAGGACTATACGCTCAAGCTGCGCTATGCTTCGCCGGATTCCCGCCACCAGCTTGACTTCAAGTTCCAGTACGCGGACCAGGATTCCGAACAGAGCTACCTGGGGCTGACCGATGCAGATTTCGAGAAGGACGCTTATCGCCGTTACGGCGTGTCGGAACTGGACAATATCGTCACGCAGCACCACCAATACATCCTGCGCTACAAGCTGGAACTCACGGACAGCCTGACCCTGGTCGCGACCGGTTACAACAACGAGCACGAGCGCAACTGGTTCAAGACCGAGGGACTGGACCCGGACGGCAGTGCGAATGCCGGGGAATTAAGACGGATCAGTTGGTTCAACGTCATCCGGGCGGTAAACCAGGGCAACTCACTGGGCCCGCTGACCCCGCTGGAACTGCAGGGGATCCTGGACGGAACGGCAGATACCGCACCCGGCAGTATTCAACTGCGCTCCAACGCACGGGAATATTTCTCCCGCGGCGTACAGTTAAACCTCAACTGGAACGGCGATATCGGCGCGACCCGCCATAACCTGGAAATCGGCTTTCGTTTCCATGAGGACGAGGAGGACCGGTTGCAGCGTAACAGCAGTTACCACCAGGCAAACCGCAAGCTGGTCCTGGACGACGTGGGGTTGCTCGGCAATGCCGGCAACCGCCTGCAGGAAGCCGAGGCAATCGCCGTGCATATTTATGATCAAATTGAATGGGGCAACTGGGTATTCAGTCCCGGGATACGTTACGAGGACATCGACCAGGAACGTACCCGCTGGCGCGACCGGGGCGAACAGGCCGGGGCGCGCACTGTCTTCCGGGACAGCCGCAGGAACAAAACCGGGGTGTGGCTTCCCGGCGCAGGCATACTCTACCGCATGAGCGACAACCTGACGCTGCTGGCAGGTGTTCACAAAGGGTTTACCGCACCCAGCAACTCGCCGGACGTGAAAGAGGAGAAGGCGGTCAATTATGAACTGGGCCTGCGTTATGTCAGCAACGGCTTGCACGCCGAGGTAATAGGGTTCCTCAGTGATTACGACAATATCCTCGGCGAATGCACGTCCTCATCCGGCACCGACTGTACGGCAGGCGACGCATTCAACGGCGATGCGGCGACGGTCGCCGGCGTGGAAGCGCTGTTGACGACCGACCTCACCCCTTACCGGTCCTTCAGCATACCGCTGTCGTTTGTTTATACTTATATAGACTCTGAATTCGACACGGACATCGCGGACACGGACTTTTTCGGCGACGTCAGTAAAGGCGACCCCATTCCCTACATTCCGGAACACCAGTTGCGCATCTCCGCAGGTATCGAACAAACACGCTGGAGAGCGTACATCAGCGCGAATTACGTGGACGGAGTATGCGTGCGCGCCTCCTGCGCCGACTTTGAGCGCACCGACGACACGCTGACGGTCGATATCGCCGGTCACTACTTGTTCAATGACAGGCTCGCGTTGTTCGGGCGGGTTGAGAACGTGACCGGAGATGAGGATATCCTTGGGCGCCACCCTTACGGCGCCCGGCCCAACAAGGGCCGGAGTTTCACGGGAGGCGTACGCATCACGTTTTAGTTTCTTGGGCGGCAAGAGTGGATGACCCGCGTATTTCCTGGCCGGAAACGTGGGTCGGGAAAAGTACTTTCAAACTCTCAGCAACGTGACTCTTGTCGTATCAGGAACGGGGGCGTATATTCCAGTACGCCCCCTTTTTTTAATGATAAACAATATGAGATACATAACTCTTGCAGTTCTACTTGGCCTGTTTCCACTTGCGAGTTCGGCAGAAGAAGTCAATGTCTACTCCGGCCGCAAGGAAGCGCTGATTAAACCGCTGTTCGACGAGTACACGAAGGAGACGGGGATCAGGGTCAACCTGGTCACGGGCAAGGCGGATGCGTTGATCAAGCGCCTGGAGCTTGAGGGCGAGAAATCCCCGGCGGACCTGTTGCTGACCGTGGACGCCGGACGCCTGTACCGGGCACAGGAGTTGGGACTGTTGCAGGTAACCTCGTCCGCCGTACTCGATGAAGTGGTGCCGGAAAACTATCGCGACCCCCAGGGATACTGGTACGGCCTGTCAATCAGGGCACGGGTCATAGTGCACTCCAGGACAAGAATCGAGCCTGCGCAGTTATCCGATTATGAAGCCCTGGCCGGCCCCGTCTGGCACAACCAGCTTTGCGTGCGCTCTTCCTCCAACATCTATAACCAGTCACTGGTTGCCTCCATGCTTGCCCACCACGGCCGGGAGGAAACGGAAAGCTGGATCGGGGGGCTGGTGGGTAATTTCGCCCGGGACCCCAAAGGCGGCGACCGGGACCAGATCAAGGCAGTGGCGGCAGGACAATGCAACCTGGCGCTGGTCAACACCTACTACCTGGCGGGCATGCTGAGTTCGGGCATCGATGCGGAGGTTGACGCGGCGAACCAGGTCGCACTGTTCTGGCCGAACCAGGAAGGCAGGGGCGCGCACGTCAATATCAGCGGCGCCGGTGTCACGAGATCGGCACGGCACAAGACCGCCGCCATAAGCCTGCTTGAATACCTGGTCAGCATCCCGGCCCAGGAGTGGTATGGAAAAACCAACCGCGAATTTCCGGTCCGGGAAGGGGTTGCCGGGGACGACATCCTGCAATCCTGGGGCGCGTTCAAGGCCGACGATCTGAATTTGGCAATACTGGGCGAACAAAATCAGGCAGCCGTACGCGCCATGGATCGTGCCGGCTGGAAATAGCCCGCAAGCTGGTCCGGTGAGATATGCAGGCTGACATGCTTCGGCTCAGGCTTCCCCCCCCATGGGTAGCCCTGACCATTCTCGCCGCTGCAGTATTGTTGCTACCTGTCATCGTTGTAACAGCATCGGTCTTCCTCTCCAGCGGCGACATCTGGCAGCACCTGTATGACACGGTGCTCGCGGAATACGTTATCAATTCGCTGCTGCTGGCGGGAGGCGGAGGCTGCCTGGCCTTGCCTCTTGGCGTAGTCCCCGCATGGCTGGTGACAATGTACCGGTTCCCCGGCAGCCGTCAACTGGAATGGGCCCTGTTGCTGCCCCTGGCCATGCCCGCGTACATCATCGCCTATACTTACACGGGCATGCTGGACGTGGCCGGGCCGCTGCAGTCCTGGTTGCGCGCCGCGTTTGACTGGCAGTACGGCGATTACTGGTTTCCCGATATCCGCTCCCTGCCCGGCGCGGTCCTGATGCTGTCCCTGGTGTTATACCCCTATATCTACCTGCTGGCCCGCGCCGCGTTTCTGGAACAATCAGCCAGCATGGTCGAGGTTGCCCGGACCCTGGGCGCCAGGCCGGCCGGGGTGTTTTTCCAGGTGGTGTTGCCGCTGGCCCGGCCGGCGATCATCGTCGGCCTGTCCCTGGTGCTGATGGAGACCCTGGCGGATTACGGCACCGTGCAGTATTTCGGCGTGGCGACGTTCACTACCGGTATCTTCAAGACCTGGTTCGGCCTGGGCAGCAGTATCGCCGCCGCGCAATTGTCCGCGCTGCTGCTGTTGTTCGTGCTGTTCCTGGTCGTCCTGGAGCAATACTCGCGCAGGCAGTCCCGCTACCATGACACCGGCACCCGGCATGACCGGCTGGAGCAGAAACACCTGCGCGGCCGGCGCGGGGTGCCTGCCCTGGCGCTGTGCACGTTGCCGGTCCTGTTCGGGTTCGTGATCCCGTCCGGCCAGTTGCTGTCATGGGCAATGCAAACCTGGCGCGCATCCCTGGACGCCGGTTTTTTCACCCTGGTCGTGAACAGCATCGAACTGGCGCTCGTCACCGCCCTACTTGCTGCGCTCCTGGCGCTGGCGGTTTCCTACGCCCGGCGCCGGCAACCGGGCATATTGACGAACTCGTTCAACCGCCTGCTGGGTATGGGTTACGCCGTTCCGGGTACCGTGATTGCAGTAGGGGTATTGATCCCCTTCACCTGGCTGGACCGCCACCTGGGCGACTGGCTCGCGTTACTGTCGGATACCGACCCCGGACTGCTCCTGAGCGGCACCATCACCATACTGGTGTTTGCCTACCTGGTGCGTTTCCTGGCCCTGTCCCTGAATACGGTGGACGCCGGCCTGGCAAAGATAAAGCCGTCCATGGACGAAGCGGGGAGGAGCCTGGGCCTCGGCAGTTTCAGCCTGTTGCGCCGGGTCCATATTCCCATCCTGCGCGGCAGCCTGCTCAGCGCCGTGCTGCTGGTATTTGTCGACGTACTGAAGGAACTGCCGGCTACGCTGATACTGCGGCCGTTCAATTTCAATACACTGGCGGTGCGCACATTTGAGCTGGCCAACGAGGAGAGGCTGGCCGACGCCGCGTTCCCGGCCCTGGCAATCGTGCTTGCAGGCATTATTCCGGTTATCATACTCAGCCGGGCCATTTCGCAATCCCGCTCCGCCAATGCTTGAAGTCAGAAACCTGACAGTGATGCTCGACGGCAAGTCCGTCGTTTCGGATATCTCCCTGCGTCTTGAACGGGGCGACATCGGTTGCCTGCTGGGTCCCAGCGGTTGCGGGAAGACCACCTTGTTGCGCACCATAGCCGGATTCGTGCAACCCCGAAGCGGTGAAGTACGCATCAACGAACGCTGCGTAACCGGGCCTGCCGCGCCCGTCCCGGCAGAACGGAGGGGCGTGGGGATGGTGTTCCAGGACTTCGCCCTGTTTCCGCACCTGACGGCGCGCGACAATATCGACTTCGGCCTGCATGAACTGGCAGGACGGGCACGGCAGGACCGGATTGACGAAATAGCCCGGACGCTGGAGGTTGCCGATTTCCAGCACAGGCATCCCCACCAGTTATCGGGCGGGCAGCAACAACGGGTCGCGGTTGCGCGGGCGCTGGCGCCCCGACCCGACATACTATTGCTGGACGAACCCTTCTCCAACATGGACGTCGAGTTACGGGAGCAGATTGCCCGGGAACTGCGCATGATCCTCAAACAGGCCGGGATGACGACGATACTGGTGACCCATAACCAGCTTGAAGCGTTTGCCATGGCGGACGAGATCGGTGTTATCCGGGACGGCGCGTTACTGCAATGGGACAATGCGTTCAACCTCTATCACCGGCCTGCAGGACCGCAGATTGCCGAATTTATCGGGGAAGGCGTGTTCCTGGACGGCACCGCGGTAAACGCTACGGAGGTGGCAACCGAACTGGGCGTGCTGATAAGCGACATCCCCCACGGCCGCGCGCCGAACACAGAGGTGTCCGTACTGGTGCGCCCGGATGACATCATACACGACGATGTCAGCCTGAAGACCGCAACGGTACGCGACAAGGTGTTCCGCGGCGCCGAGTTCCTCTACACCCTTGCCCTCCCCAGCGGCACCCGCATACTGAGCCTGGTCCCCAGCCACCACGACCACGCCATAGGAGAAAAAATAGGCATCCGACCGGAAATCGACCACCTGGTGGTGTTTGAATGATGGGGTCAGGTCATTGATTTATGATAGACTTTTTGTCATCTTCAATGATTAACATGAATATCAATTTTCTGACCTTAACCATCCATGACAACAAAAAGCAAGAGTGGGTTTAAACGTCTCATCAATGCTTCTGTCTATTCCTACCGAGGGCTGATCGCCTGTTTCAGGTCCGAGGCCGCGTTCCGGCAGGAACTGGCGCTGGCGCTGGTTCTGGTGCCCCTGGGTCTGTGGCTGGGCAATACCGGCGTGGAGCGGGCCTTGCTGGTAGGCAGTGTCCTGCTGCTTCTGATGGTCGAGTTGTTGAATACCGGCGTCGAATACGTCGTCGACCGGTTCGGCGGTGAAATCCATGAACTGTCCGGCAAGGCAAAGGATATTGCATCCGCGGCCGTATTCCTGGCCTTGTGCAACGTTGCCGTGGTCTGGGCACTGGTCCTGTTGTTTTAACCTGATTGAGGCATCCCCATGAAACTGGCCGGTTCCTGCCATTGCGGCAGCGTGAATTTCAGCGTTAATTCTCCCCATCCCTACCCGTTCAATTTCTGTTATTGCTCTGTTTGCCGGAAAACGGCAGGCGGCGGCGGGTACGCCATCAATCTCGGCGCAGAGTTTGCAACGCTTGAGGTCGGCGGGCAGGAACATGTCTCGGTCTACCGGGCCAGGATTAAAGACGGGGAGACGGGAGAGATACGGGAGAGCCCTGCCGAGCGCTCATTCTGCCGGGTATGCGCCAGCGCCCTGTGGGTCTGGGACCCGCGCTGGGCGGACCTGGTGCATCCTTTTGCCTCGGTCATCGACACTGAACTGCCCGCCCCGCCCGAGCGCACCCACCTCATGCTGGGCAGCAAGGCCGGCTGGGTGCAGGAAGATGTCAGGGGCAATGACAAGACCTTCCCGTACTACCCGGAAGAGGCTCTGTCTGAATGGCATGAACGCCTGGGGCTGGTAAGCTGAACGCCAGTCCAGAATATTTGGGGTCAGAGTAAAAATACTCAGATATTATCTGGTACCTGTTACCAACTTAAACGTATTTTTACTCTGACCCCAAACTCTCATGATCAGGTCTCTGCACACCCCGACGGCATGTAACTCAGCTTGCTGGGGACAGAATTAATTCTGTCCCCGAATTTACACAGCAAATACTCCAAATATTGCGGGCTACAGCTTCAATTCCCCGAAATAAACCTCGATATTATCCTGGACGAATACCAGGCGCACGCGGGTTTTTTCCTGGTCCACACGCTCTCCCTCCACTACCTTCGGTTTGAAGCGCCACTGCGGGGTGACGTCCAGCGTGACCTGGTCGAATACCCTGCCCGGTTTTGACTCGATGATCCTGGGATTCAACACGCGCCCGTCCGTCGTGACCGTGAACTCCACCAGGGCCCATCCCGCGGGTCTTTCACCATCCGGGAATACCGGATACTTGGGTTGCATCACGAACAGCGGCACTGCCGGGCCGTCCTGGTCGGGGCTATGGGCGATCACCTTGTCGGCATGGCCGGCAAACTTGTCGTCGCGCAAAGCCACGTACAGTTTCGCCAGGCGGGAATGGTTTGCCACGACTATCGGGTCGTCCTCAAGCAGGTTATCCTCGTATATGCGCAGTGCATCCATGTATTTCTGCTCGGCGTTCTCGAACTCCCGGCGGGACAGGTCCACATCCCCCAGCAGGGAAATGACGTCTGCCGAGCGTATGTTGTCCGTGCCGTAATTCTCGTCGTAGATTGTCAGGGCCTCGCGGTAGGCCGCCTCGCCTTCATCCACGTTTTCCTCGGCGATGAATATGGCCGCTTTCTGGACCAGGACGTTGGCGATGCCCGGCGTCCTGTCGCCGGAATGCGTGGTGATGATGGAGATGATCGTATCCAGTTCGCCGCGCGCCTGTTCCAGTTCCTTTCTGCTGACGTAGATCTTGGCCTGGTCCTCATGTACGGTAATCAGGTCTGTGTGCTCGGGGCCGTGTTGTTTGATGATCCTGTCTTTTGCCTCCAGCAGGAGCGGTTCGGCCTGTTCCAGTTCCCCGTTAAGGATCAGGGTATGGGCCAGGTTGACCTGCAGAACGGGAATCTTTTCATGCTCGGGCCCCAGGTCCGCCAGCGCCAGGTCCAGCACCTTGCGCGCCAGTTCGGCGGCGCGCGGGTAGTTCCGTTGCGCATACGCATTGTTGTAGGCGCGGTAGGTCTTGGTAAATTCCTTGGAGACCTGTGTCCCCTCCTGTTCCTGTGCTGACGCAGACAGGAAACAGAGCAACAGGACAGCGCTGATGGTTGTCAGGACAAATCGCATTTTATTTCGTATTACTCAATAACCCTGTGGCCGATTACAATTCCGGCCATTATATGGGTTTTTGCTTGTCAGTTTTCAGTTATTGGTATCGCTGCCCGCTAAAACTGCCAACCGGTAGCTAACCACACACCGGGCACGCAGGGTCCTTCGGCAGGATCGCGCTGTGCCATTCCATTGCCATGACGTCCAGGAGCAGCAGGCGTCCCTGCAGGCTGTTGCCCAGGCCCATGATCAGTTTCATCGCTTCCGTCGCCTGGATACTTCCGGCAATTCCCAGCAACGGTGCAAGCACGCCGTTGGCGGTGCAGGTCGCGTCCACCTCCGAACCTTCCTTATACAGACAGTTGTAGCAGGGAGAGGTTTCATCTGTCGGGTTAAATACGCTGATTTGCGCCTCGAAGCGGATGGCCGCCGCGGACACCAGCGGTGTTCTCGTGGCGACAGACGCCCGGTTGACGGCAAACCGGGTTGTGAAGTTATCACTGCCGTCGATAATGATATCCGCCTGTTGCGCATACTCCAGCAATTCATCCTGCTCCAGCGCGCGGTCGAGCAAGGTGAGTTTGATATCGGGATTGAGCGCGCGCAGGCGGTCTGCGCCGGACTCCACCTTGAGCCGCCCGATATCGGCGGTGTTGAACAGTATCTGGCGCTGCAGGTTGGACAGGTCGACCCGGTCGAAGTCGACCAGGATAATGTGTCCGACCCCGCCGGCAGCCAGGTAAATGGAACAGGCGGAGCCCAATCCCCCGGCGCCGATCAATAATACGGTCGCCTCGGCGAGGCGCAACTGCCCTTCAGCATCGATTTCGGGCAACATGATCTGCCGGCTGTAGCGTAACAGTTGTTCGTCGTTCATGGTCGCAAGGCGCAGGTATAGCGCTCCAGCCCGGCGTAGTCCCGCCGGGTACTGATGTCGCGGTAATGGTTTATCCTGAATTGTTGCCTGACATAATCACCCTGGTCATGGGCGTGTTCGATGATCATGAAGCCTCCCTGGTTGATGTGTCTCAAGGCGCCGAAGATGATGATGCGAATACAGTCGGTGCCGTTGTGCCCGCCATCCAGGGCGAGGCGCGGCTCAAAGCGTATTTCCCCGGGCGGCAAGGCGGAGCGGGGAAATTCCACGTAGGGAGGATTGCATAAAATGGCGTCGAAACGCCTGTTGTGCAGGTTGCCGAACCAGTCAGACTGCCGGAATGAAATATTGGCGACGCCGTTTGCCGCGGCATTTTCCCGGGCGACGGCCAGCGCATCCGTACTCAGGTCAACGGCCGTGACGGTGCAATACGGGCGGGCCGCAGCCACGGCGACGCCGATCGCGCCGCTGCCGGTCCCCAGGTCGAGGATCCCGGCCCGGCCGTGTCCGGGAATACGTTCAAGCGCCGCTTCAACCAGCAGTTCCGTCTCCGGCCTGGGGATCAGGGTATGGCGGGTTACCCGCAATACCATGGAGCGGAATTCCCTGGACCCGGTCAGGTAGGCTACCGGGCAGCCAGCCCGCCTGCTGTTCAGCAGGCGCTTGAAATCCGCCGCCGAGGTCCGCGATGGCGTCATTTCCGGGTGGGCATACAAGCGGCTCCTGTCCGTCCCGAGCACGTTCGCCAGCAACACTTCGGCATCGAGCTGCGGGCTGTCCGAGGAATTCAATTGTCCTGCTGCTGTCCGTAATAATTGCCTGACGGTCTGCATCATAAGCCCCGGTTACCCGGCCAGTGCGGCCAACTGGTCGGCCTGGTATTCGTTGACCAGCGGGTCGATTACCATATCCAGTTCGCCCTGCATGATCTCTTCCAGCCGGTACAAGGTCAGGCCGATCCGGTGGTCCGTGACCCTGCCTTGTGGAAAGTTGTAGGTCCTGATGCGTTCCGAACGGTCTCCCGAACCGATCAGGTTGCGCCTGTTTTCGGCTATTTCCGAAGCCTGCTTCGCCTTTTCCGCGGCCAGCAGCTTGGCCTGCAGCAGGGACATGGCCCGGGCGCGGGTTTTGTGCTGGGAGCGTTCGTCCTGGCATTCCACCACGATCCCGCTGGGCAGGTGGGTGATGCGGATGGCCGAATCCGTCTTGTTGACGTGCTGGCCGCCGGCGCCGGAAGCGCGGAAGGTATCCGTCCTCAGGTCGTTCGGATTGATTTCAATTTCGCCAATCTCGTCCGCTTCGGGCAGCACGGCCACGGTACAGGCCGAAGTGTGGATGCGGCCCTGGGACTCGGTTTCCGGCACACGCTGCACCCGGTGCGCGCCGGACTCGAATTTCAGCCTGGAATAGGCGCCCTTGCCGAGAATGCGCATGATAATGGCCTTATAGCCGTCAAGGCCGGTCTCCGTGGTGTTCAGCAGTTCGATTTCCCAGTTTGATTTCTCTGCATAGCGGGAATACATGCGCATCAAGTCGGCCGAAAACAAGGCCGCCTCTTCCCCGCCGGTGCCTGCGCGGATTTCCAGGAAGATGTTGCTCTTGTCTGCCGGGTCCGTGGGCAGCAGCAGTTTCTGCAATTCCAGTTCCAGTTCCCCGATACGTTGCCGGGAAACCTCCATTTCTTCGGCGGCCAGTTCGCGGATGTCCTGGTCGCCGTCCTTCAGCATGGTCCTGGCATTTTCCAGGGCAAGCAGGGTTGACCGGTAGTTTTTGAAACAGTCGACGATGGGACTGATTTCCGCCGCTTCCTTGTTCAGGTCGCGGAACCGGTTCTGATCATTGATAACTTCCGGGTTCGCCAGCAGCACATAGATCTGTTCCTGGCGCTCACCCAGTTTTTCCAGTTTCAGTTGCAGACTTTCCTTCATCAATCAAATTATCCCCGGGCTGTCATTCCTCTTCACCGGATTGCAAATCATCCGGCGCAAGGTTGTACAAATCCCGCACGGCTCTCAGCAGGTCATCCTGTTGCGAACCTTCATATTTATTCAGCCTGGCGCTGGGGGGGTGGATCAGTTTATTGGTCAGGTTGTGGGTCACCTCGTGCAGCAGGTCTTCCGGCGCCGCACCCAGGCGCAGTTTTTGCAGCGCCGCTTCCAGTACGTCTGCCCGTACCCGTTGTGCCTGGTTGCGCAGTGCCCGGATGGTCGCAACGGCATCCTGCGAATTAACCCAGTCCATGAACTGCGCGACCTCGGTGTCGATGATCTGCTCCGCCTGTTTGACCGCCTCGCGCCGGCTTTTGATATTATCATCGATGATGCTTTTCAGGTCGTCCACCGAATACAGGTAGACATCTTCCAGTTCGCCCACCTCGGGTTCCACGTCCCGCGGCACGGCGATGTCCAGGATAAACACGGGTTTGTGCCTGCGCTCCAGGACCGCGGCCTCGATCATGTCTTTGCGCAGCAATGGCCGGCGGCTGGCGGTGGAAGAGATGACGATATCCGCTTCGTCCAGGTGCCGGGGTATTTCATTCAACGTGACGGCGTAAGCGGAATATTGCTGTCCCAGTTTCTGCGCTCTTTCCGGGGAACGGTTGGCGATGATCATCTTGTGCAGGCCGCTGTCGTGCAAGTGCTTTGCGGCGAGTTCTATGGTTTCACCGGCGCCGATCAGCAATGCCGTGTGCCTGGACAGGTCGCCGAAGATCTGCCTCGCCAGACGGACCGCTGCGTAGGCGACAGAGACCGGGTGGTTCCCTATCATGGTGTTGCTGCGTACGTCCTTGGCCACCTTGAACGAGTGCTGGAACAGCCGGTTCAGCATTTTACCGATACTGCCTGCTTCCCTGGCCGTCCGGTATGCCCGTTTCAGTTGTCCCAGGACCTGGGGTTCGCCAACGACCATCGAATCCAGGCCGCTGGCTACGCGCAACACGTGTTGGACGGCGCCGGCATCGGGGTGGGTATACAGATAGCCGTGGAGTTCGTTTTTCCTGCACCCGTGATAGCCCGAAAACCAGTCGATGGGCCATTCCTGGTCCACGGCGTCCAGGGTACAGTAAATCTCGGTGCGGTTGCAGGTGGACAGGATGGCAGCTTCGTCAATGCCTGTTTCCCCGGTTAACTCGTTCAGGGCGTCACACAGCATGCCCTCGTCGAAGGTCACTTTTTCGCGTACCTCCAGGGGTGCAGTTGTGTGGTTGAGACCGAAAGCCAGAAGTGCCATATTGTTAACCCGGATATTACACCTGTTCGCTTGCCATTCCGGGTTTATAGTCTAGCACGTTGTCGTATTTTCATTTCAGGATATAATCGCGGGGATGCGCAACGAACAGCATATAAAGCTACTCTGCCGTCTTGCCGGATTCGTGCTGCCGGGTATTGTTGCACTCATGGTTGCGGCCTGTGCCCGGACCAACGTGAGTTCGGTAACAGCGGATGAGCCCGGGATTGTCGTGGAGGATACCGACGAGCGGGTGAAGATTACCCGCGTGGAGCCGGTGCGTCCGAAAATCCCGCTCACCGAAGACCTGCTGTTCAAACTGCTGATGGCGGAAATTGCAGGGCACAGGGGCTTGCTGGATGTCGCGGTTGACAATTACCTGGACCTGGCGCGCACTACCAGGGACCACCGCATCGTTGAGCGCGCGGCGCGCATCGCGGTATACGCCCGTAACGATGCCGCCGCACTGGCTGCAGCCGGGTTATGGGTGGAACTCGACCCGCGCAATCCCGACCCGCACCAGGTGCTGGCGGTCATGAAATTACGCAGCGGCGACCTGGAACAGGCCGCGTCACATTTACAGGATATCTTCGCCTATTCGGAAGGAGAAGTGGACCAGAAGTTATGGATGATCGCCAACCTGCTGGGTAGTGAAAAGGACAAGGACGCGGTGCTGGATGTCATGGAACAACTGGTCGCATCCCAGAACAATTCCGCTGACGCGATGTACGCTTTCGCCCATGTTGCCGCCAAGCTGGAGGACCTGCAGCGGTCGCGGGAACTGCTGGAAGACACGCTGGCCCTGGCGCCGGACAATATCAATGTCGCACTCAGTTATATATCCATCCTGCAGCGCATGGGCCGGGAGCAGGAAGCGCTGGCATGGCTGGAAGCGGAGTTGCCGCGACACGAGGGGAATGACTTCAACCTGCGCATGGCGTACGCGCGGCTGTTGATGGAATTCAGGCTGTATGACAAGGCCCTCGACCAGTTCGAGTTGCTGGCCGCCCGGGAACCCGAAAACACGGACGTCCTGTATGCCCTGGGGTTGTTGTACCTGCAGAACAACCGCCTGGATGATTCCGAAGCGCTGTTCAGGAAGCTGTCGGTACAGGAATACCTGACGGATACCGCCAATTATTACCTGGGACGTATTGCGGAAGAAAAACGGCTTTATGATGAAGCCGGCGACTGGTACCAGGGCGTATACAAGGGTGAGCACTATTTTGACGCGCAGATCAGGCTTGCCATGCTGCTGGCGAGAAAGGGAGAGGTGAATGAGGCGCGCGCTCACCTCGGCACCATCCGGGCGCAGAGCGAACAACAGCAGCGGTTAATCATCCAGGCGGAAGGTGAGTTGCTGCTCGAGGCGGAACGTTATGAAGAGGCTGTCGCGGTTTACAGTGCGGCCCTTGAAGATCAATACGACGCCGACCTGCTGTACGCACGCGCCATGGCGGCAGAAAAAGCCGGAAACCTGGAGTTGCTGGAAGCGGATCTCAGGACCATACTCCGGCACGAACCGGACCATGCACAGGCTTTGAACGCATTGGGATACACCCTGGCCGATGCCACGGACCGTCACGCCGAAGCCTATGAGTTGATAAAGAAAGCCCTGGAACTCCGGCCCACGGATTTCTATATCCTGGACAGCATGGGCTGGGTCCTGTACCGGCTTGGACGCCTGGACGAGGCCATAGATTACCTGAGGAAGGCCCTCAACATCAGGCAGGACCCGGAAATCGCTGCCCACCTGGGGGAAGTACTGTGGGTCAGGGGCGAACGGGAACAGGCGAAAGAAGTCTGGGAAGCGGCTTTACGGCAAACGCCCGAAGACACCCGCCTGCTGGACGTGATTGAACGCTTTGCTCCTTAACCGGCATTTCTGCAAATGCCTGTTGTTCGTCATTCCCGCGCAAGCGGGAACCCAGCCCATAATACCGTCATTAATACTGCTGGCATTCGTACTCTCCGGGTGCGCCCAGGCGCCGGTTGAACAGAGAATTACACCCTCATGGGATACCCGCAGGGATGAATTAATGCGGCTGGAAAACTGGGATCTCAAAGGCAGGATAGGCGTGCGAACGCAAAACGAATCCGGGTCGGGCTCCCTGTTATGGACGCAACGCCGGGATATGTTCGATATTCGGGTCATTGCGCCGCTATCCGGCCGGGTCTATGAATTATCCGGCGGAGCCGGCAATGTCACGTTACGCACCCCGGACAGGAATACGCTGCAGGCTGAAGACGCGGAAACCCTGCTCCGGCAGACCGAGGGGTGGTATTTCCCGGTCTCCGAACTGGTCTACTGGATCAGGGGATTGCCGGCGCCTGCCCTGCAGGTCGACAGCCTGCTGCTCGACAAGGAAAACCGGGTGAGCGCCCTGAACCAGGGCGGCTGGTCGATCCATTACAAACGCTATATGGGCGTTGAAGGAACAAGTATGCCGGGAAGGCTTGACCTGGAAAACGAACACGTGCGTGTGCGCCTGTCCGTCCGTGAATGGAACCTGGACTGACGGTTGTATATCAGCGTAACAATGGATAACACCTGAATGGCCTCCCAGCCCTGGCCGGCCCCGGCAAAGATAAACCATTTCCTGCACGTCACCGGGCGCCGCGACGACGGCTACCACCTGTTGCAGACCGTGTTCCAGTTCCTGGACCTGGCCGACGAACTGCATCTTGCCGTAACCGGTGACGGCCGCATCAGGTGCCGGCGTAATTACCGGCAAGTGGCGGAGCAGGACGACCTGGTGGTCAAGGCGGCAAAACTGCTGCAGGAACTCAGCGGTACTTCCCAGGGCGCAGACATACACGTTGATAAAAAGATCCCCATCGGCGGAGGACTGGGGGGCGGCAGTTCCGATGCGGCTACGACCCTGGCGGCCCTGAACTGCCTGTGGGAAACCGGCCTGACAACAGAACAGCTGGCCGAGGCAGGGTTGAGCCTCGGCGCTGACGTGCCGGTATTCGTGCGCGGTTTCGCTGCCTGGGGAGAGGGTGTGGGAGAGATACTGGAACCCGTGGAACTGCCGGAACACTGGTTTTTAATTGTCTATCCCAACACACCGGTCGTCACCGCGGACATATTCAGGGCGTCCGACCTGCCGCGTGCAACACCCGGGGTCACACTGAGCGACTTCTTCCAGGGCAGGTGCCGCAACGACTGCGAACCGGTAGTGCGCCGGATGTGTCCGGAGGTGGCAGCGGCGCTGGACTGGCTGAATGCCCGCGCGGATGGCCGGTTGTCCGGCACGGGGGCGAGTGTTTTCGCCGCGTTTCCGGAACGGGACCAGGCCGAAGGGGTTCTTCATGAGTTGCCGTCAAAATGGCAGGGGTTTGTGACCAGGGGGTGTAACCGGTCGCCACTGGTGGAGAGGCTTGTTTTGGAAAAAGAAGCTTGAACCTGCCGCTGGTCAACTCAGAATCATATGGCCCGCGAGAGGGGTCAGAGCCCTTGCAACCCTGCAATCACTTGGAAGATGTCAGGCCTCAGGTTGGCGCAGCAGGTTCAGTAATTCTTCAGCGTTCAGCCGGGCCGGCGCGTCCGCGCCTTCCAGCAGGCGGTCGGCCAGGTCGCGCTTGTGGTGGTGCAGTTCGACGATCTGTTCTTCAATAGTGCCTTTTGTGACCAGCCGGTAGATCGTCACCGGCCGGGTCTGGCCGATGCGGTGCGCGCGGTCGGACGCCTGGTCTTCCGCCGCGGGATTCCACCACGGGTCCATGTGGATCACGTAATCGGCCGCGGTCAGGTTCAGGCCAATGCCGCCCGCCTTCAGCGAGATCAGGAACACGTCTCCCTGTCCCGCCTGGAACGCGGCGATACGTTTTGCCCGTGTCCCGGCAGGGGTGCTGCCGTCCAGGTACTGGTAGGCGACCCCGGTTTCGACCAGGCGCTCCTCGACCAGTTTCAGGTGTTTGACGAATTGTGAGAAAACCAGCACTTTGTGCTGGTTGGCGAGTAATTCATCGAGGGTTTCTGCGAACGTCTCCAGTTTTGAGCTTCCCGGCGCGCTGGTTTCCTGAACCAGCCTGGGGTTGCAACAGGCGAGACGCAACCGCGTCAGGTGAGCCAGGACCTGTAACCTGTGTTCGCCGTCACCGGCCTGCCCACCGGCCAGGGCCTCCAGGTCTTCTACGGCCCGTTGTCGCAGCGCCTCGTAAAAAGCCGCCTCGTCCGCCGACATTTCAACGTGCAGGATAATCTCGGTACGCGCCGGCAGGTCGTCCAGGACCTCGGTCTTCAGCCGGCGCAATACAAACGGCGCAACCAGGCGGCGCAAGCGCGCCCGGGCATCCGCATCGGCGTCTTTTTCGATAGGCAGCGCAAAGTTGCGCCGGTATTGTTCCAGCGGACCCAGCATGCCCGGATTGATGAAGCTGAACAACGAGTACAAGTCAACCAGGTTGTTCTGGATCGGCGTTCCGGTGGTGACCAGCCGGAAGCCTGCCTTGAGCGTTCGGGTCGCCCGGGCGCGTTTGGTCGCCGGGTTCTTGATTGCCTGGGCCTCATCCAGCACGGCGCTGTGCCATTCCACTTCAGCCAGCTTGCCGGCGTCGACCTGCAAGACGCCGTAAGTGGCAACCACCACGTCAAAGGGGCCGAGGGTATCCAACAATTGCACGCGCGTGGCGCCGGCACCGGAGTAGCGGATGACGTTCAGGGTCGGGGCAAAGCGGCGCGCTTCGTCAATCCAGTTGGCGCAGACCGAAGTGGGCGCGACGACCAGCGCGGGGCCGTCCGGGGCGCGCTGCAGCAGCAAAGCCAGGGTTTGCACGGTCTTGCCCAGCCCCATATCATCGGCAAGACAGGCGCCGGCGCCCCAGTGGCTGAGGCGGGCAAGCCAGCGAAAACCTTCCAGCTGATAGGGACGCAGCTCGGCCTGCAAGGTGCTGGGCGCCTGGGGTTCAAAGGCTTGCGCCTCCCGCAGTCTGGCGCACTGGTCATGCCAGGATGCAGCGGCGTCAAGCCGGGTTTGTTCGATAAAGTCCTGCATGGCCAACGCCGCCATGGGATGAAGCCGGATTGAGCCTTCCGCGGCGGGAACCGACAGGCTGCGCAGGTCGTCCAGCTGGCGGCGGAAAGCGGCCGTCAACGCAACAAACTCGCCGTCGTCGAGTTCCAGGAAACGCTCCCCGGGGGCCTTGTCCAGCAAAGCAAAAAGCTGGCGCAGGTCGAGCGCCCGCTGTTCGTCGATATTGAGTTGGCCGGAGGCCCGGAACCAGTCGTCCGCGGACTTGACGGACAACTTGAGCGCCGCCGTCTCAGCGCGGGCCACGACCCTGAACGGTTCGCCGCCGGGCCACAGGCAACGGGCGCCGGCAGCGTGGACCTGCTCCAGCAGTTCAAGGCAATCCGCCGGCTCAGGCAAAGTCAGTGACCCTTGCCCGCTATCCAGCGCGGCAAGCACCGGGCAGGCGGAAACCAGTCCCGCAACGGCCGCGCGCTCAGCCTTGAGATCGCGCCGCGCCTGAACTGTTTCACCCTTCCGGTTGGCGAAAACCGTTGTTCCGCCAACGCCCGGGTCGAAGTAGGTCCCGGTCTCCGGCGCCGGCTCTACCACCAGCTCCAGGACCAGGCCGGTTCCTTTCGGTTCGAGTTTCACCCAGGGTTGCGGATCTGCTTCAACCCGGTTCACCGTAGCGGCGGTGTCGCTGATAATGCCTTGCACCCGTATTTCAGTTGCCAGGTCCGAGACAGCTTCCAGCAGCCGCTCCCTGGCCGGCGCCGGCAATGCAAGTCCCTCCGGCGGAATGATATTGAACAAGCGCTTATGGCCGGCCGTAAACCGGGTTACCTCACAGCGATGTTTCCCGGCCATCCGGGCGTAATAGCCTGACCCGCCGGCGTCCAGTCCATGGGGTTCGACCCGCGCCACTATCATGCCTCTGGCGTTCTCATCCACCAGCAACTCCGGTTCGCGCCGGACGATGTCCACCTGTTCGCCGTCAGCGTGGAAGACGTAAGGATGACCGGCCAGTTCGTACAGGCCGGCCAGCGGCAGGTAATAGTGCTTATGACCGCGCCAGCCATAGCTTTCCTGCCTGACCTTCGCGGCCGCGGCGCGGTCCTGCTCCAGCAGGAAGTCCATCGTGTCCCTTTTCTCCAGCAGGCGTTTCAGCGCCACCGACCGACCCCGGCTCCAGGTACCGTTTTTATTGGCGCGCTGCTCGCGCGGGGTAACCGAAATGTCGTCGTACTCGTCAAAGTCAAAATCCCACACCAGGCGGCGTTGGTGATCCGGCGCGGCTTTTTCAGACGCCGGCTTTTTCCTGTTCCTGGTTTCGTACGCGAACCGTTCGATTTCCTTGAGCGGATACTCCCACTCCGGCGCCGGCTTGACCAGGGATACCAGGCTTGCCGTACCCAAGCCGGCGTGCATTTCGGCGGACAGTCCGGCAGAATTTTCGGCGTGCCGGCCGGTCTCGCCCTGCCGGATGATCTCCAGACATTCCGCCTCAGCCCACTTGAATCCATGGACATGGGCGCGGTTCATGATCCCGGTCAGGGTCTTCCGGTTGAGCAGCTCCGGTTCGTTTGTCCAGCAGTACAGGAATCCCTGCAAGAGCGAATGCAGCAACATGCTTTGAGGCATTGTCGCATAGTATCCCCTTTCGTTTTCCTGCCTCGAGGCGGCTGCGACCACATCCACCATAAACGGCCGGATCTGTTTTCGATTGGCAACCCGGATGAGTTGTTCAAGCATGGTCAGGCTGGCAGGCGTATTGCTTCGCAGCAGGGACAACAAGGACAGCGCGAATGCGCGCGCCGCCGGGAACACGTTGCGTTTGCGCGTTCCCGCTTTCTCTTCGGCAATAGCAGCCTGGATGAAGCGGGCCGCCTCGTCATCGTCGCCGCGCAGGGTCGCAATGAACGCGCGAGTGGCGGCCAGGTCGGTTCTGACCTGTTTAATGTTGTGTGTCTCTCCCTGAAATTCATCGAAGACCGACACGGCCTCGTCCAGGCGGCCCTGCAGAATGCGGACGAACGCTATTTCTGCGAGGTGCGGCGATAGATCCGAGGCCAGCTTATAGCAGGCGTCTATGATCAGGTCCGGCGGCGCCAGCGTCTCAATGACCTGGGATAAACAGCCGGCAAGCGCGGAAACCAGATACTTCGAGGGCAAGGTCGGCAACAGTTCGGCAACGCCGGGCTCGGCCAGGAAACGCCAGTCATCCGCACGAATATCGGGAAAGTTCTTGTCAATATCTTTAAAACGGCCCGCGACGGCAAAGCAGCGTAACTGCATCGCGGTTCTGGCAGGATCATTGTAGTAGCGCCAGTAAGACGGTTGTTCATGGTCGAAGGCATCCATGATCCTGTTCAGGGATCGGTTGCGAAATGCTTCCAACGTAAGCCACGGCGCCCAGGAGCTCATGGCCCTGAGTTCTCTCTTCGCCTGGGTGTGGTATAGCAGTTTCGCTTTTAACAGCTCCTCCCCGGCTGCCTTGGCGTGGGTGTTCTGGACGCGTCGCCCGCCGGAGTCGAACCCGGCGGAAGCAAGCACTGCCGCGACCCGCGCGGTAGTCGCGGAGTACGGATAAACGACGCCGTAAACCAGGGCAACAAGTTGGGCAACGGGTGAGAGAGTCTCGTAGGTGTCAGAAAAAGAGGCCGCTTCAGACATTTAGGTAAAACTTGCCAGCAGTTCTGTTTGTCGTGTATCCAAGCAGCTACCCCTTGAAAATACTCTGCGCCGGGTCATCCGTGAGGCAATACGGCTGGCGGCGTCGCCTGATTGTGCTCTGACCGGATTTCAGGCAATAAATTTACGGGGACTTAATGGCAGTCTCGGGAGGAATTTCCACCGTTGCTTGATCAGCAACCTTAAGAGCCGCTTCATCCTCTGCTATGGCTTCATCCTCTGTTTGCGATTCATAATGGATGAGAGTCTGTTTGACGCGTTTATCGTTCCAACCCGGAGGAAACTTGTTTTGTTTCATTGTCTCTTTCTTCGACGACGCTTGTACCAGGCCACTCTAATATCTCTTCAACTTCCTGTTCTGAAACGCCATGTTGATAGATATGCGGCAGTCCTGTTTCCGGGTCCATGTAATACCGTACTTTCAAGCTTCCCTTCTTCCTTTGATATGATAAAGGTCGCCACCTGACAACCTGGAATCAAAGCTATCATAAGCGGTTCATGTATGTCAATCGGACTTCTGACAATGCACAATTCTTATCAGACATGTGCATTGTGCGACCTGTCCCCATAAGCATACATTAACAGACAATGGCGAATTTGTTTTGAATGGTCCCGGAATGGACCTGAAAATGTTGAGATAACCGACTGCCACTGATGATGAGTATCCGCTTATGAGTAGAACTCCAATACATCCAGGCACAATTTCAGGAGAAGAATTAGCCGAAATTGGCATCAGCGCCGCGGAGCTGGCGCGCCAACTCAAAATACCGACTAATCGCATCACACAGATTATTGCCGGCCGCAGAAATGTCACGGCCGACACTGCATTGCGCCTTGGCAAATGGTTCGGCGCATCGGCGGTGTTCTGGCTGAATTTGCAGAAGAGCTATGAACTGCGTCTTGCGCAAAAGAAAATCGGGAAAGCGTTAAAAGAGATTCCTTCCCGTAACCACGAAATGGCGCGGGCTACGTAACAAAAAAACCGGGATTCGATATCAGGGTTAACCTGGCATCATTATCAAGCGGCCTTGTTGGCCTGGGCGGCGCCGGGGTTGTCCGGTGGCTGAGGCGGGTCCACGCGCAGCCGGAAGAAAGTTTCCACCGTGGCTCTGAGGGCGGAAACCTCAGCGATCAATGTCCTGATATCCTTGCCCTGCTCATCGGTGCGTTTATCGGAACGTTCGCCTTGCGCTTTGATTTCCTGGCGGAGCATGTTCCCTTGTGTTTTGATGTCTTGGCATAGTTCGTTTC
>JAPOQU010000103.1 GCA_026710545.1 Gammaproteobacteria bacterium
ACGCCAGTTCCGCCAGTGCCGGCTACGATGATAGCGGAACATTGCGTCACGATATGCTGACCGGCAACGGCGATGACAACGTCATCGACGGCCGCGGCGGTAACGACACAATACTCGGCGGCGGTGGAAACGACACGCTGATCGGCGGCAGCGGCAACGATACCCTGACCGGTGGTGGCGGCATGGATACCTTCGTGATCAGTGGCAGGGATACGATTACAGACTTTACGGAAGGCAACGACGGCGACAAGCTGAGCTTCGGCAGCTCCTCCCGTATATTGAACTTGAACTACATGCTCGATGAAAACAATAACAACAAACTCGTTATCACGTCTGGCAGCCACCGGGTTACATTTGATGACGTCACTGTTCTCGACGGAATCAATGAGCTGACTGCCGCCAACTTCGACTTCAACCCGGATGGCTATGTCAAACTGACAGACAATAGTCCGACAGGTCAAGATAGTACAAGAGGAAATACCACAATCCTGGGCGGCGCGGGCGACAATCGCCTGACAGGCGGCAACAATGCTGACAGAATCTTTGGCGGCGGCGGAGATGACACCATTGAGGGCCGCGCCGGTAGCGATACGCTGGATGGTGGCGAAGGTGGTGAAGAGAACGGCGACACCTTGTCTTATGCAGGTTCAACCCAACGCAGCAGAAAGCCTAATGATGATACTCTAGATACCGACGATAATCCTTACATAACAGGTGTTACTGTAGTCTTGAATACATCTGCCGCTGGCCCCGGCACTTATGCGGGTGGGGATACTTTTACGAACGACGGTAATTTCGAAAACCTCATCGGTAGCAGTCGTGATGATAATCTCACTGGCGACAGCCAAGCTAACGTAATTGATGGCGGCAGCGGCAATGACACAATAACGGGCGGCGGCGGAGCGGACACGCTCAAAGGCGGCAGTGGCTATGATGTAATCACTGGCGGTGGTGATGGCGACAAAGTGGAAGGTGGTTCTCAAAGCGACAGGCTTACGGGCTCTGGCGCGGACTTTTTGTCCTATGAAGGCAGTTCCGGAGTGACCGTGGACTTAAGCGACCTGACCACTCGAGATTTATCTCAGACCGAAGCGGACCGGTTCACTACTGATGGCACGCCGGTGGAGGTGCCGGGCATCATCAAAGTCAGCCGTAGTGATGCATCAGGCGACATAGCGACCGGCTTTGTCAACGTCATCGGCGGCGGCAGCGGCGACACCCTGACCGGTAATGACGCGGCCAACGAGCTGCGCGGCATGGGCGGCAACGACAGACTGACCGGCGGCGACGGCGCTGATACGCTCAAGGGCGGCGCCGGCAATGACAACCTCAAGGGCGGCACCGGCAACGATATGCTGGATGGCGGCCCCGGCGGGGACGACCTTGAAGGCGGCGGCACTGAAGCCGAGTCGGGCGTGGATACCGCCACCTACGCCAGCGCCACGGAAGGGGTGACGGTTGACCTGAGTGGCGGCAACAGTGGCCGGGGTGATGCGGCCGGCGACAGCTTTGACGGCATAGAGCAGTACGTAGGTTCCTACCACGCAGATATCTTCATCGCCGGCGACGATCCTGATCACATCACCGGCGGCCCTACAACTGGTGGCCCAGGTGATGCTGGAGACACAAGCAATGACACCGTCTCCTACGCGAGATCAGACAAGGGTGTTACAGTGGAGCTAGGCAGTGTAGGCAGTGGTAGCGTCCAAACATCAACTGGTTACGCCAGCGGAGATACTCTCACCAATATCGAAAACGTCATCGGCTCCCGATATGTCGATAACCTGACTGCCCACACTGGTGGCAGCATTATCACCGGCGGCAGGGGCGATGATACCCTTGAGGCCGGCGGCGGCAGCGATACGTTTGTGTTCGCCCCCGGCGATGGCGATGATGAAATCACCAATTTCGGTACCGACGGCGTCGATAAGATCGACCTGAGCGCCTTCACTTCCATCGCCTCCTTGGAAGACCTGAGGGATACTAATAACAGTAATGGAGAAATATCCGTTACAGGTACCGCTGTAGAGATAAATTTGCCCAGCAACGGTGAGATCAGGCTGAACGGAGTTACATCCGACACTTTAACCGCCGACAACTTCATCTTCTACACCAAACGCATCAGCGGCAATATGGGTGATCGCTTCAACAACGAGATCAACGGCGGGAACGGCGATGACGCCATCTACGGCGAGCAAGGCAGGGACATCCTCAACGGCGGCGCCGGAGACGATGAAATCTACGGCGGCGAGGACAACGACATCATCAACGGCGGCGCAGGCGACGACTGGCTGGACGGCGGCCCCGGTATCGACACCTTCGTATTCGAACCCGGCCATGGCAACGACTACATCATGGACTTCGACAGCGGTGAGAAGATCGACCTGAGAGCGTTTACGAACGATGCTGGTGGTCCGTTGGTTCTCTCGGATATCACAGGCGATAATCCCGTAGTTGACGGTAATTACGTGATCGACCTGTCCAATTTCGGCGGAGGAACGATTACCGTCCTGGGCGTAACCTCCGACGCTACCGAAAGCGACTTCATTTTCTCCTAAGTCAACCCAGCCGTCCCTACCTCACAACATTCCGAAATACGGGGACAGATTTGAAATCTGTCCCCGGCCAGGACTGCAATAGAGAAGCAGGACTATCCAGTATTCAGAGACAGAGGGGATGGGGTCGGACCACGCTAGGAACACGGGGTCAGGTCGCACAATGCACAGAATTGGAGAGGCAATACCGTGACGGGTCGTAAATTTGGGACACCCATAAATTGCTTTTAGGGGAACACGGGGTCAGGGAAGGTATCGGCTTGTCTGGGAATGGGGTCGGACCATCATAACCCATTGCTCATGCAGCATAAAGGGATGATTAAACGCCCGTTTTAAGGCTTAAAACGCACTTTCTGGCCGCAAAAACAACCCGCTAAGCCAGGTAAGCATTACATCTGCGGCAAAGCGGCATGCCTCAAACCAACGGGAGTTCTGGGGACATACAATACGCAATTGAAGGGGCCAGAGTAACGTACTCTGATCCCAGGTAACTCCCCTTCCGGCAAAAAAAGACTGCCTGTTATCTGCCTCACCTGAAAAAGCGGGCAGACTTATTTCTACGGCAGCTTACTGCGCAACTCCGGGGAACAGCATGATTTGGAAAAGTATACCAACGCCGGCGATGATGATGCCGGCAAAAACGAATAAAGAACCGACCATCCATTTGATAAGCCTGGTTTCCAGGTTTGCAATTTCGCTTTTCAGATCGGACTTCGTCGCCAGTTGCTCCAGCTGTGACACTCGAATAACGTCCTCCGCCGCCTTTGATGCGCTCTCTTCCGATGCGCCAACCTCAATAAATGCCTTGTAGAGTGGAATACTGCTCATACGGGTTACCTCCTTTTAAGTTTAACGTTACATTCCAGGTCCGGAAGCTGTTTTGCTTCCGCCCATGTCTGTAATTTATGGTTTTTTATCCGGGTTGTCAATGATGGCTTGGGCCATGCGGAACACGGGAACACATTGTTGGTTACAACTTACTGGGCAACTCCGGGGGATAACAAGATTTGGAAAAGTATGCCAACGCTGGCGATGATGATGGTGGCAAAAACGAACAAAGAGCCGACCATCCATTTGATAAGCCGGGATTCCTGTTTTGCCATATTGGTTTCCAGCCTTCCAATATCAGCCGCCACGTTGCGTTCCAACCTTGCAATATCGGTCTTTGTTGCCAGTTGCGGTAGCTGTGACACTTGAATGACGTCCTCCGATGCCTTGGTTGCGCTCTCCTCCGATGCGCCGACTTCAATAAATGCCTTGTAGAGTGGAACACTGCTCATACGGGTTACCTCCTTTTAAGTTTAACGTTACGTTCCAGGTCCGGAAGGCGCTTCGCTTCCGCCCATGTCTGTAATTTATGGTTTTTTATCCGGGTTGTCAATGATGGCTTGGGCCATGGGACCAGGTCGCACAATGCATAACTACACCTGAATGAAGGGAACGGAATTCAATTCCGTCCCCAACCAGGGCCGACTTTATTTCCTGCAATCCTGCTCAAGTCAGTTTGAGCACCGCGATCATCACCGCCAGACCGCTGAGAAAATACCAGGTCATCCACTTGATCATCTCAACCTTGAGCGTTTGCGCGCTGACCTCTATATCCTGCCTGGTGGCCATGTTCTTCTTGACTTCCTCAAGTTCGTCCTTTGTGGCCATGTTTTGCTTAACCGTCTCAAGGTCGTTCTTAACGATCTCAAGGTCGTCCTTGACGGTCTCGATATCCCGCTTGGTCGCCAGGTTGTTGAGCAGGTCGGCCTGCTCCGCGGCCAGCGTTTCCGCCTGTTGCTCGTTGAATCCGCCGCTGGTCATTCGTTTCACGTACTCGTGGCTGTCAAATATCAGCGAGTCTTTCATTACTGCCTGGTAATGGCCCGCCGTCGCTTTCTGTGATTTCGTTTCGGTCATTGTAACCTCCCTGCTTGTCCCTGTGGACTGGTCAGTAATCGCTGTAGTCTGATTTGACGGGTGACGCTGTCAATCCCTACCTCTACCCTACGGGAGAAGGGGCCAGGCGTCAACAAAAAAACACCGCATGGAACACGGGGTCAGGTCGCACAATGCACAGAATTTAAGGGGTCAGAGTAAGAAATTCGACAGAATTTTTACTCTGACCCCAGGATATTCAAAACAACCCCAACCATCTATCCATTGCCGTGAAAGCTTGTCCCCGTATGGAGTTGAGCGGGGACGGGAATCCAGTGAACAAAGAGTCCCCCAAAGGGCGACACCGTATTTAACTGGACTCTGATCCCCGCTTACGACATGCGGGGACAGGCTTTCGTGGGAGTGGTATGGTGGCTGTAGTAATCTGCCTTACCTGAAAAAGCGGACAGACTTATTTCTACGGCAGCTTACTGGGCAACTCCGGGGGGATAAAAAGATTTGGAGAACTATCCTAACGCGATGATGATGCTGGCAAAAACGAACAAAGAGCCGACCATCCATTTGATAAGCCGGGTTTCCTGGTTCGCCATAGCGGCCGTCATATCGCTTCTCAAAATCGCAATTTCGCTTCTCACAGTTCCGATTTCGCTTTTCAGATCGGCTTTTGTCGCCAGTTGTGGTAGCTGTGACACTTGAATGACGTCCTCCGCTGCCCTGGTGGCGCTATCTTCCGATGCGCCGACTTCAATAAATGCCTTGTAAAGTGCGGTACTGCTCATAAGGGTTACCTCCTTTTAAGTTTAACGTTACATTCCAGGTCCGGAAGCTGATTCACTTCCGCCCATGTCCGGCAATCTACGGTCTTTTGCCCGGGTTGTCAAGGGTCATGAGGGCCAAAGGGCCATGGGGAACACAGGGTCAGGTCGCACAATGCACATGAGCGATCGTATCAGTGTGATTAAGACCGGGCGAAAGTTTGAGAAAGCCGAAATCCTGGCCGAGTAAAGATTCCTTCGTTTCGGGCTCGGACCGCATTCCGCATCCGGGCCCAAACTCCCCGCGGGAATGAAAGGGGTCAGAGTAAGAAATTCGACAGAATTTTTACTCTGACCCCAGGTATCTCCCCTTCCCGCAAAAAAACACTGCCTGTTAATCTGCCTCACCTGAAAAAGCGGACAGACTTATTTCTACGGCGTCTTACTGCGCAACTCCGCCTGCCGGAATTGTCCCGCAACACAGGATTTGACAACCCGGGCAGGAGAGCTTAGAGTGCAGATATGGGCGGAAGTAAAGCAGCTTCCGGACCTGGAATGTAACGTTAAACTTAAAAGGAGGTAACCCTTATGAGCAGTATTCCACTCTACAAGGCATTTATTGAGGTTGGCGCATCAGAGGAGAGCGCCACCAAAGCGGCGGAGGACGTCATTCGAGTGTCACAGCTGGAGCAACTGGCGACAAAGGCCGATATTGCCAACCTTGAAACCCGGCTTATCAAATGGATGGTTGGCTCTTTGTTCGTTTTTGCCGGCATCATCATCGCCGGCGTCGGCATTGTCGTTTAACGGAATGAAAGGGGTCAGAGTAAGAAATTCGACCGTAAATTTGGGACACCCATAAATTGCTTTTAGGGGAACACGGGGTCAGGGAAGGTATCGGCTTGTCTGGGAATGGGGTCGGACCATCATAACCCATTGATTATGCAGCATAAAGGGATGATTAAACGCCCGTTTTAAGGCTTAAAACACACTTTCTGGCCGCAACAACAACCCGCTAAGCCAGGTAAGCATTACATCTGCGGCAAAGCGGCATGCCTCAAACCAACGGGTCTCCGGGAGTCCCGGGGCGGTTCAGTCCATAGAGATCCATTTTATTGAAAGAATGTCTATGAATCACACAGCTCAAGATGGTCTTTGTCGCCCGTCATGGCTGCAAGAAGTAGCTTCTTAATTATGACAGGGTGGTTTCTTTCCAAATCGGACTGATTGTATCTCATTGGTTTGCAGAAATCCTCACATTTGTAAAGATGGTAGATGTTGTCTGGAACCGCATAGCAATTTCTTCGATACTCCTTTGTGCGATATACTAAACTCTCATGATCAGATCTCTGCACACCCCGACAGCATGTAACTCAGCTTGCTGGGGACAGAATTAATTCTGTCCCCGAATTTACACAGCAAAAAAGATTGGTTTTATCGATACTCTAAATTGACATGACATTACCAGCCCAAAATTTGACGTCTCACTTGGCGAGAGCTGATTTACTCTTCAGGCAAAATGAGGCCCCAAGGTGGCGCAAGTCGGTTGGTTCAGGACATGAGCCATCTTCTCCCGATAGCGGCGCCTTGGTAAAGTATTTGTTTAGTTCTGTCACGTCTCCAACTTTAATGTCCGGCTTACCTGCTTCGCATAATGAAACAGTAGCGCTCAGAAAAGCTGTAGAGTTACTGTTGGAAGCAACTGAAGATGGAACTTTGACGGAAAACGAGGCTGATACTATGATTCAGTTGTTGGCTGAGAGATTTACTCTACGTAGGTTCAACCAAATATTTGAACGTATATCAAATATAGACGAGTCTAATTGGTTTTTAGCAGCTTCAAGATTGTCGCGTCATGAGTGAAGATAAAAAAGCCGGAAATGCACTGACTGGAATTGGCGGGCTCATTGGCGGTTTTTTGGGCGGCTGGGGGTTTAGCAGGTCGCGAGATGACAATACCAGTACATAGTTGTTTCCGCTTATAGAAGTGATGGGGTCAGGTCGCACATTGCACAAGAACGAGAGCAATCCCGGCAGTTCATGGGGTCCGATAGGATGGATGGGGTCAAACCAACATAACCCATTGATTATGCGGGATAAAGGGACGATTAAACGCTTGTTTTAAGGCTTAAAACGCATGATCGAAATCAGATAAGGTCTTGTCATCTGTTGACGCTATGACCCGTCAACTCGAATAATTTATCTCTTAATTCAATCATGATAACTTCATCCACCACAACTTCGCGAGAAACGCCTTCTTCGTATTGGCATCTTTTGATGTCGGAGGCCTCTTCCTCGGTCGGCCTGAATCTATTCTTTAGATAATCCGAGGCAAATGCCTGAATTTCATATTCCGGCATTCCTTTAATTTCATTTAACAGAACTCCGCCAAGTCGTTCAGCCACTTTCCTGGCATTGGACGTCCGAGATATTTTCTTCTCAAAATCTGTCAACACTAAAGGGCTGGCCCCTGCTGTTGCCGGCTCAGGAAGTCGCTTGAAAATTTCAATGATATGTTTATTGATTTCATCAAATTTCTTTTCAATTCTAGCCATGAAATCATTGAATAATGTCCTGTCGGCATTAACATTTCCTGCCCACCTCCCGATATAAAACACCGCCGTACCAACAGCCAGGATTATAAGAATTATTATTGGGTGTTCCTGCAGGTAAACCACGTTTCTCTCCTTATACTTTTATTAAGTAAATGAGTTATATTTGTAAATATAACACAAGATATTGGGTTATCACTGAACAAATCAATACAAATAGCGGGTTTAGCGAAGCAAAAAAGCATGTGCTAACATGGTTTGATGATGCCGAAATCCACATATGATATCACTGCTGTCCCAAGAAAATCTTGTTGATATATCATAACTCATTGATATAGCTTAATAAACAGTCAATTTACACCTGTCATCGACTTGAACTCAACAGGGCCTGCCTGCAATGCTGTGACTCCCATCCACAACCAGGGAGTCCAACCCCATGTATTCCGGACACCTGAATGGATGGGGCCGGACCAACATAACCCATTGATTATACAGGATAAAGGGATGATTATACTGCGCAACTCCGCCTGCCGGAAATTGTCCGGGACCGCGCCGCCTGCTATACTGCAAACATGTCTCCTGAACTCATCGGCATTATCTCTGTCGGCGCGGGTCTGGCCGTGCTTTTCGTCGGCCTGTTCGCCTGGTTGCGACAGGATATGAAAGAGCAGGGTAAAGAGATTAAGGGAGTGAAAAAAGAGATTGAGGGAATGAAAATCGAAGTTGCCTCCCTCAGAGCCACTGTGGAAACCTACTTCCGAGTCCGGGTTGATCCACCCCGGACGGCAGCCGTGGCGGAGACCCCCGAGGACTACGGCGCGGATTGATCTCTCCCCTGGGATGGGGTCGGCACGGGGGACGGGGTCGGACCAACGGAACACGGGACCAGCTTGTACGCGGCATTCCAATATGGGTTTTCAGACCCGGATGTATGTCAGGCGACAACTTTCTAACCCATGCTTGGAAAATGTTGCTAATCGCGAGAGTACGATGCTTTGTTCGTTTGTTAGTTTCGCTTAGCTCGGCACACTTTGACAATCTGGGTGACTACTTTATCGATACCTTCTGAGGAATCTACTGCATAAATATCAGCAATGATCGGTGAGTATTTCTGTACATCCTGGGCTGATAGCCTATGCCAGATTGGGAGTATGGATCGTTTCAACCGATGATACCCAAGGAGGACATTGTTGTCAGCCGCTGTGTGAGCTCAATTGTTCTTTGACCAGATTCTGTAAACCGCTTATCAGATGATTAAACCTGGTCGAGGTATTTTTATCTATGTCCATGTGCCGGGGTATTTTCCGCGCAGCAATGCTCTTGCTGAAACCTCTAACTATCCACTTTAATTCGTCGCCAGGTTTGTTAATGGCATCAGGATTCCGTTAAATTTCCAATAGATCTTGATTCCACAACCAGCCTAGCTTATCGCCTTCTTCTATAAAACGCCTAATTTGTTGATTGTCTGCAAGCGGCTCAATTGCTGTTATACCCTGTTCCTTTTTTAGAAAAAATGCCTCATCAATTTCTACATGATTCAACACTTCAGGCGAGTGTGTAGAAATAAAGACCTGTCCACCACGCACGGCGTAATCGCGAAGTTCTTCTACCAATAAACCAAGCAATTGAGGGAAAAGTTGATTTTCCGGCTCCTCAATACACAAAAATGGATGAGGTTTTGGATCATGCAACAGCACTAAATAGGCAAACATTTTGATCGTGCCATCAGATACATATCGGGCAATAAACGGGTCTCTAAACTCTCATGATCAGATCTCTGCACACCCCGACAGCATGTAACTCAGCTTGCTGGGGACAGAATTAATTCTGTCCCCGAATTTACACAGCAAATGAACCATCTTTGAAACGTAGCAATATATGTCCGTCTTCCGTTTCAGTAGCGGTTACCTTTGACATACCGGGAATTCTATCCTTGAATCTTCGCAGAATCTCCCGTTGTACTACGGGGATACCGTTATCCATGATAATTTCCAGATGATAAGTGACTAACCGGTTTACATCTGAGATCATCATTCTAAACTGAATCTCGATTTCGATCGGTTCGTCCGCGTGACCGCGGGTTGCTACTTCTTTATAACCACCCATTCTTTGCAGAGCAATGCTGACATTGTTTTTCAAGGCATCTTTCAGAAAGCCGAAGGTTTGAAACAAAGTGGATTTGCCACTACCGTTTTTGCCAACGAATACAGCAAGTGGTGGGATATTTTTCAGTTCTACATCGCGTAGCGCGCGGAAATTCTTCAGACGAATACGTTCAATTTTCATATTTCTAATCTATTCAGCAATTCATTGCTATTAATTTAACAAGAAATCTACGCCTATCACAATTAATGAGTTACTTATTTCCGTATTTCTGTAAAAGAATTCCACGCGCTTAGTATACTGTTTTGCCGTAGTGTTAGAGTAGTGATTTTGTCCAGGCCAAGCACCATTCCGATAAAAGGGGTCGGACCAACACAACCCATTGATTATGCAGGATAAAGGGATGATTAGACGCGTGATTTAAAATTGCAGTTCCGATGCGCGAATTAACGGGAGCAACGGCGTTCCTGAAATATTCAGCCACAGGTTCCAGCAGGTATTGTCAACGACACTTTCACTATGGGTCTTGATGGTGCTCTCCCACTCCTCTGGAGACAGGAACAACTTTTCGCCGACCATATCCCTGGCATTGAGGAATCCCAAGTACATCAGAACTACGGAAACGCCCAGCGTTGCCAGCTTCCAGGACCAGGCAAAGCGGTTGGAAAGTTGGTAGTGACGATCCCGGCATAGATTCCAATTGTTTCCGGTTTCCAACCGGAGATAGCGGTTAACTATCTATAGCCACTTTGACACTTATCAAATGAGCGTGCAATCACGGGGGCAGGTCGCTCAATGCACAGAATTGAAGGGATCAGAGTAACGTACTCTCACCCCAGGTAACTCCCCTGTCGGCAATGGAGTGAGTGAACTACGGATACACTACGGGCCGGGATACCGGGTCTATTTCCATCAACAAGGCTGAAAACCTTGCTTGCCGTCATGAAGTCCCTGGGGGTTGACCTTGTTGTCAGGCCCCATGTGTCCTGAGATTTATAAAGGGGATGGGGTCAGATCAAGATAACCCGAACGTGACCGTATGATGGGGCAGCATGAAGCCGCCCCTTTTTATGTCCCATGCCGATTAGATGGATTATTTACTTTGATTGCATCTGTTTTAGGTAATTTCTGATTTAAAAAAGGCTTGTAATGCTCAATAAGGTAGCGTTCAACACCATCACGGTATTTTTCTGGCACAATCGCCCAGGTAACAAACAAATAATCATTTATTGAAAAATTAATAATTTCATCATTTGTTTTATGGGCTTCCAATCTGTTATACAAATTTCCTTGGCCAACATACACTACGTTTCTATCTTCTTTAGAATTCCAAATGATATAGACACCTTCTTTGTCTTTAACGGGATCCAGGTCAAGAGTCAGAAGATTGCACCAATGACGATCTTCTCCGCATCTTGCCCAGCGCACATCTAATTTTTCAGGCATTAACATGTTATGCCCCGTGTAACTGAATGCTATTGGGATTCCAGTCAAAAAAATGTTTTAACGCTCTTTGATAAAATCTTATCCGGTACAAGTCTTTTTGCTCATAACCCATTGCCAAACCCAATTCATTGTGACATACAATATTCAACACTCGCAGGATAGGGGGTTCTTTGGTTTCAGCATGAAGCATTTTGGTTGTCACAGCTTCAATTAATTCAGGAGTTGGGTTCTTTCGCCCAGCCTCCAGTTCAATTTCCAGACTGATAAATTCACGCTTTAAATCAATATGTAATATAGCTTTCTGATGCCAACTATAAACAAGGCCAATCCCTGTTAAAATACTGACTGTCATAGACGGGATATAAATATACCAATCAGGCATATTTGCTCCTTTGATAAGTATGAAAGCCGGACCTGAAAAGAATCCGACAAAGAGAATAAATTTATAACAACCCTCATAAAAATTCTGGCGTTTCTCATGGTATCGTATTGATCTACGCACATTGAACAAAAGGTCATTGAAATCTGTTGTGGACATGTAACACCCTATCTATTTGTTGTACCTACAGGTTGTGGTCGTGGGGGTGGGGGTAGAGGCGGCCTGTCTGGTCTGACTGCCGTTGTCTCATCTCTATAACGTACAGGGGTAGTAAATGTACGCGTTGTGCTTTGTATTCGCCCTGTGGCTGTAGTATTAGACATACTACCCCCTATGTCACAGTCAGGGAGTAATATAAACCCGATAGGCGTTTTTTATTTATCTGGAACTCTAACATATTAATATCCTTAAACAATTTACTAACACAAAATAACCGTTGCGTGAAAATAATATTAGCAATAACTTTTTTTTGTTGCAAATAATTTCCTACAGGGATGCTTCAGCCAAGACTGGCGTAAGCAGCCCCCAAACTCTCATGATCAGATCTCTGCACACCCCGACAGCATGTAACTCAGCTTGCTGGGGACAGAATTAATTCTGTCCCCGAATTTACACAGCAAATTAAAGCTGGCGTTACTGTCTGGCCTGTCAAGTAATCTTTAAATATGTTATCTTTTAAAGGCATGACAAACCAAGAGGAGGTTCATCATGTCGGAGAATAGTGTAAGAGAAGCCTCCAAAAAAGATGTTCTGCTGGGGATGGATTTTTTATTAGGATTCCGCCTGACCCTTTACAAATCCCGATTTACGCTAAGTATTCCACAGGCCGAGTAATCGACACCAGCAAGGGCTGGAATGCTGGGATGGGGTCGGACCACGGACCAAAATAACCCCTTGATTATGCACAGCGGAACACGGGGTCGAACACAGGACCAGCCGCACAATGCACACGCAGGAGAGGGCCCTGCATGGGGATTTAAATCCGTCCCCGATTTAAACGACTATGCTGACCCCGGCAATGGCAATGCCGGCATACAGGAGCCCGCAGCCGACTATCCATTTGACAAGCCGGGCTTCGCGATCTGCCATGTCGCTTCTCAATGAACCAATATCAGCCGTTACCTTCTTTTCCAAAATCGCAATATCAGCCGTTATCTTGTTTTCCAGAACTGATATATCACTTTTCAGAAGTGATACATCGCTTTTCAGAAGTACAATATCGGCCTTTGTCGCCAGTTGCGGTAGCTGTGACACTTGAATGACGTCCTCCGCCGCTTTGGTGGCGCTCTCCTCTGATGCGCCAACTTCAATAAATGCCTTGTAGAGTGGAATACTGCTCATACGGGTTACCTCCTTTTAAGTTTAACATTACGTTCCAGGTCCGGAAGGCGCTTCGCTTCCGCCCATGTCTGTAATTTATGGTTTTTTATCCGGGTTGTCAATGATGGCTTGGGCCATGGGACCAGGTCGCACAATGCACACAACGGGCCGGGGAACCAGTCCGGGAACGGATTTATTTTCGGGGATGTCATCAGAACCCCGGCCATTCCTCACCAGAGTTCTGGAGACATAATACGCAATTTAAGGGGTCAGAGTAACGTACTCTGACCCCAGGTATCTCCCCTTCCTGCAAACAATCACTGCCTGTTAATCTGCCTCACCTGAAAAAGCGGACAGACTTATTTCTACGGCGTCTTACTGCGCAACTCCGCCTGCCGGAATTGTCCCGGACCGCGCCGCCTGCTATACTGCAAACATGTCTCCTGAACTCATCGGCATTATCTCTGTCGGCGCGGGTCTGGCCGTGCTTTTCGTCGGCCTGTTCGCCTGGTTGCGACAGGATATGAAAGAGCAGGGTCGGGACCTTCGTAATATGATTACGGAGCAGGGTAAAGAGATTGAGGGAGTGAAAAAAGAGATTGGGGGAGTGAAAATCGAAGTTGCCTCTCTCAGAGCCACTGTGGAAACCTACTTCCGAGTCCGGGTGGACCCACCCCGGACGGCAGCCGTGGCGGAGGCCCCCGAGGACTACGGCGCGGATTGATCTCTCCCCTGGGATGGGGTCGGCACGGGGGACGGGGTCGGACCAGCGGAACACGGGACCAGGTCGCACAATGCACACGCAGGAGAGGGCCCTGCATGGGGATTTAAATGGGAATTATATACGATCTTACCCGTAGGGGCTGGGTTGGTGGTAGATTTTTACTCTTTATCCACTCTAACTTTTAGAAGAAGGAAACGACTAATTGCCGTAAGCAAAGAAACGCCCAGGCCAGTTAATAGCTATCCAACTATGCCCTAAATACATTGCATAAGCGGAAACTAAAAGCGTCAACACACTCACTATTCTAACGGTTGAAATTCGTTTCTCCTCTAAATCAGCAAACTGTTTTTGGCCTTCAGCGTGTCTTTTTTGTTCCATTTCTGCCATTGTCAGCGGGCGGTTCCGGGGACACAAGACTTAATTTATGGGTGTCCCAAATTACTGATGCTGGTGGCGCTCTGTTGGCTCTCTCGGAAGTCAACCCAGCCGTCCCTACCTTACAACATTCCGAAATACGGGGACAGATTTGAAATCTGTCCCCGGCCAGGACCGCAATAGAGAAGCAGGACTATCCGGTATTAAGACAAGACAAGCATAGGTTCAGAACCATATTGCACTGCCCGTTGTCCCACCGAAAAACGGTGCGGCCCCGCCGTCTTATATGTATGGAGGCATCCTGTTGCAGCGGTCTTGGCTGTGGCCCATTGCAGTAGAAGGGTAGTACGGCTGTGTTGCAAGTGAATAGGCGCTGTCCGCGTAGCCTGGACGAACCGCCGCCTGAATGCCCGTATCACAAAAATGCCTGCAAGGAAAAGACTCTTGATCTGTGTTATCGACAGCGTTTTAATGGCTGTTCCAAAGTTACATTAGCAAATCAGATAGTTGCTATTAAACGACACCTTCCCCGAAAATTATCCCCCTGCTGCTGACTCACCACAAAAACCGCGATATAATCCCTGTCCTGACCGGACAAAAAAAACTGCAACAAATACTTGACATTTACACCAATTATTTCTTACTATTCTATTGACAAGCATAAATAATCCTGACATATTGCCGATATTTTAAGACGAGGGGGAAATTAGCAGGTTATTACCTTGCTAAACGTGCACGATTTATTTCTGTTATGCTGTTGACATAATTTGTGAATATGGCATATTGCAACAAATCAGCGAAAGTATTATTATGGCTTGCATTCCATGGGAGCCTTGTGACAAAGTTTAAAGAATTAATCTGTTGACTTATATACGCTTGGGTGCAATATTTGTGGACAGACATTGAATATTATGAAAAAGTACGTGATAATGCGTTTAATCGTAAAAAGTTCGTTTACTTCTATCTGATATAAAGGAGAGAAAGCTATGCCTTACAAGAATGAAATGTTGTTGGTTGGTGGAGATGCGTCTCATAACACCGAGACGCAACTTTGTTTCATGCCGCCAAATGGCCCGTTCGGTGATGACAATGTCGTTGAGGGCAGTATTGGCCGCCCCGGCGATGAAGACTGGATTGCCATCGAGTTAAGCGAAGGCAAGGAATACACTATCACTGTCGGGGGCATGGCAAGCGGAAAAACGCTGAACGACTCCGTGCTGAAGCTGATGGACGGTAAGGGCAATCTGATCGACGAGCATGACGACGTGGACGGCAACAAGGGCAAGTTGGGTTCCAAACTGGTGTATGCTCCGCCGGCCGGCACCGGCACGCAGAAGTACTTCATCAGCGTCAGCGGCTATGCCGGCAACCCGGGTGCAACCAATACCGGAACCTACACGGTCAAGGTCGAAGAAATGGCAGTGCTGGCGCCCGGCGCCGGTTCGGATATTGTGGGTACTGATATGGCCGAGAAGCTCACCGGCACCGACCATGGCGAGACCATCAAAGGCATGGGTGGCGATGACAACCTGGAGGGCGGCGATGGCGACGACACCCTGGAGGGCGGCGCTGGCAATGACCTGCTCGTGGGCGGCGCGGGCGGCGATACGCTCAAGGGTGGCAAAGACGAGGACACCATCTCCTACAAGGATTCACCGATGGGCGTCACCGTCAACCTGTTCAGCGGCTCGGCCCGGGGCGGCGATGCCGACGACGACAAGCTGCCCGGCGAGGATATCGAGAACGTCCAGGGCTCCATGCACGACGACGTGCTGACCGGCGACGACAACGATAATAAGTTGTGGGGTCTGGACGGCATGGACAGACTCACTGGCAGAGACGGCGATGACACGCTCAATGGCGGTGCAGGCGATGACACGCTCGACGGCGGCGATGATGACGATACGCTGGAAGGCGGCCCCGGCAAGGACATGCTGACCGGCGGCGATGATGACGATACCGCGTCCTACGCCGGTTCCACGGCGGGCGTCACGGTGCGCCTGCATGCCAGCCAGGCCATGGGGGGCCATGCTGAGGGCGATAGCTGGCGAATGATAACCGTGCCGTATACCAAGCCGGCTGAGGACCCCGAAGACCCCGATGTGGAGCTGACGGAAACGGTTCCTGATATTGAAAACCTGACCGGTTCGCACCTGGCCGACATACTGGCCGGCGACAGCAGGGACAACACCATCAAGGGCAATGGCGGCAACGACAAGCTGTACGGCGGTCCCGGCGGCGGTAATGACACGCTGATGGGTGACGGCGGTGATGACATGCTGTTCGGCGGTCATGGCAATGACACGCTGCATGGCGGCGGCGGCGATGACATGCTGAATGGCGGCGCTGGCGATGACATGTTTTATGGCGGCGCCGGCAGTGACGTGATATACGCTGATTCTGCTACTGAAACGGCTTCTGGCGCTGCGGAGAAGGATAATCCGATGACGCCTTTCGACGAGAAGACTGGCAATAAGCCGGGTGAGAACGACACCTTGTCCTTCGAGAAGGTTGAGGAAAAGGTCACTGTCGTTCTGGAGGGTTCATCAACTCATATTTCTATTGAAACGCTCATCGGCACCGACGAGGATGAGGATGAGCTGACGGGCACCAACGCCAATCCTGAAACTATCGAAGGCCGCGACGGCGGCGATACGCTTGATGGTGGAACTGATGATGTAGATGGAACTGAGGTGGGCGACACCGTGTCATACAAGAGTTCGGACCGGGGCGTCAACGTTACGCTCCCAGCGGTTGGTGCCGCGAGTACCACCGGCGTCAGTGGCGGCCATGCGTCGGGTGATACGATCAGTAACTTCGAGAACGTTACCGGTTCCGCCCACGATGACGACCTGACAGGTAATGCCAGCAATAACGTGCTTAAGGGGCTTGATGGGGACGATGAGCTGAGTGGTAGCGGTGGCGAAAATACGCTGGAAGGCGGCGCCGGTGAGGACGAGTTGGACGGTGGTGATGATAATGCGGACGGCGCCGATGAAGCCGTTGACGGCCTGGATGACGACCCCGATACCCTGTCCTATGCAAATTCCGACGCCGGTGTCCGTGTAGACCTGAGGACCAACGTTGTTTCCGGCGGCGACGCCAACGGTGACGAGGTTGAGTTTCAAAGTGGGGGGGAGAATAAAATCACTCCGGCCTCTGTTGATCATGCTGCTGGGGGCACTCCGGCGGATGATACGGCTACGCCTGCGACTCCGGCTAGGGGCATACAGGTCTCCACCTTTGAGAACGTCACCGGTTCAATGGACGATGACCGGTTGGCCGGCGACCACAGGATGAACGTGCTTAACGGCGGCAAAGGCAAGGATACCCTTAGTGGCCGCGGAGGTGCGGATCGTCTTGAAGGCGGCCCGGGCGCGGATCGGCTCGATGGTGGCAGCAGCGTGTGGGACGATGGTGGTACCGAGACAGCGCATATCGACTGGGCAGTCTACCGTGGCATGATGATAGGCCCTGATAAGAGAGGCGTAACGGTAGACTTGGACGAAATGGAAGGTACGGCTGGCGACGCCGATGGAGACACCTTGGTCAATATCGAGTTGGTATGGGGTTCCAAAGGGAATGACATGTTCATTGCCAGCAGCGATGGCGATTACACCAACATCATCCATGGTGACGGCGGTAGCGACACCGTGTCTTATGAGGCTTCCAAGACGGGCGTGACAGTTAATTTGGACACTAGCACTGCTGTTGCACATCATACATTGGAGGCTGTTACGGTTACGGGTACAGTGGATAAACCTGTTATTGATTTCCCCGATGAAGATGACCCGGCGATAGGTGATGTAAGCGCAGGCAATGATACTGCAACTAATAATACTGATGGCACAGCCAACGGCGCAGCCGGCGACAGGCTGGGAAGCATTGAGAACCTGACCGGTTCCAGCAAGGATGATATGTTGACCGGTGATGCCAACCCCAACGTCCTCAAGGGCGGTGATGGGGATGACGTGCTGAACGGCGGCGACGAGGCCGCGTCAGGCGAGTTACCCATAACCGCAGGCGCAACCGACACAGGCACTGTCACCCTAGGCGACACACTGATGGGTGGCGCCGGCGATGATACGCTGAACGGCGACGCAGGCAATGACAAGCTGTACGGCGGCGCAGGCGATGATACGCTGAGCGGTGGCACCGGTACTACCGACAGCGCAGGAAACGACACTTTTGTCTTCAGTCCGGGCAACGGCGATGACGAGATTGTTGCTGGTGGCTTTATCGGTCACGGAGAAACCGGTGGCGGAGCTATCACTGACCGCATCGACCTGAGAGCGTTCGGTATTGATAAGGATGATTTGCCGGATCTCATCGATACACGAGGCGGCAATGTTGTCATCGACCTGGGAGATTACGGCGGCGGCAGCATCACATTTACAGGCCTCGATATCGATCAATTTGACGCTATGGTTGATGGTGCTACTGCTGGTGCTGATACGATTCAATCGGTAAGTGTGTGGACGGATCTTAACGGCGATGGTGACGTTACTGATACAGGTGAAAGCGACGGTATCTTCATCCTCTGATTAACTGAGCATTAAGCCAGCTTCCTGATTTCACGGAAGTAAACGATCACAGGGGCGTTTAGACGGGGCAACCCGTTTAAATCAGCCCCTGTTTTATTTGTACCCGCCGGGGTCCGTCAACCCGCAACCGGAGCCGGGCTTCCGGGGGCGAACTTCA
>JAPOQU010000104.1 GCA_026710545.1 Gammaproteobacteria bacterium
CCACTTGATAAGGGCAGCAAAGGCAATAAACAGGGCGAGCATTTTCCAGATAATCCGATTTTCCTGATCTTTCAATTTCATATCCAGGTAATCCCTGGTTACTATATCTGCGCCGTGTTCATTCATGGCGGATACAATCGCCTCTGCCTGCTCGTCCGGAACACCGGAATCAGCGATGATTCTTATAGCCTTGTGTGTATCTGTGATTATCATGATACGAAGCTTAACATTCTAACCCATTCCGATCAATGTAGACCCAGCACGTCCTGCATGCTGTACAGGCCGTTTTCCTTGTTCATGATCCACTGCGCGGCGCGCACCGCACCGCCGGCAAATGTCTTGCGGCTGGTGGCGACGTGCCTGATCTCCACCCGCTCGCCGGCGCCTGCGAACATGACGGTGTGTTCGCCGACGATATCGCCGGCGCGTATGGTCTCAAAACCAATGGTCTTCCGGTCCCGGGGACCGGTAAAACCCTGCCGCCCGTAAACCGCACAGTCCTCCAGGTCGCGTCCCAGGGTCTCCGCCACGATCTCGCCCAGCCGCACTGCAGTGCCCGACGGCGCATCGATCTTGCGGTTATGGTGCGCCTCGATAATCTCGATATCCGTACTGTCGCCGATGGCGGCTGCCGCCAGTTCCGCCAGTTTGAAACACAGGTTCACGCCGGCGCTCATGTTCGGGGCGAATACGACCGCAATCTCTGCGCTCGCCGACCGTATTGCCTGCTGCTGTTCTGCGGACAACCCGGTTGTGCCGATGACCACTCTCTTTTTGCCGGCGCGGCACTGTTCCAGGTTTTCCAGCACCGCATCTGCCCAGGTAAAGTCAATTAAAACGTCGAAGTCATCAATGACTGATTCGATATCATCGACTACGCTGACACCCAACCTGCCGATACCTGCCTGCTCACCCGCGTCCAGGCCAAGTGCCGGCGAACCGCTTTGTTCGATGGCTGCGCCGACCGAGACACCGTCAGTATCATTGACGACTTCCAGGATGGTTTTTCCCATCCTTCCTGCGGCGCCGCATATACCTGCTTTAATCATGAGTAAATTATAAATTGCGAATTACGAATTAGGAATTAGGAATTGGGGATGTTACGTAACTGTGTGCTTTGATTCAATTTGCGGAAGACATAAGATGCATTGAAAAACCGCCGCCACGGGCGGCACATTCATTCCTAATTCCTAATTCCTAATTCCTAATTCCTAATTCTCAATTGTCGTCTTTCACTGGTTAGCATTATCAAAGAATTTTTTCACGCTGTCGAACCAGTTGCTGGCCCTTGGCCGGTAGCGCTTGTCATCTTCAAGCATGGATTCTTCGAATTGTTCCAATAAATCTTTTTGTTTGCTGCTCAGGTTAACGGGGGTCTCAACCGCTACCCGGCATAACAAGTCACCCCTTGCCGATGACCTGACCGAGCGCACGCCTTTGCCGCGCAGCCGGAATAATTTACCGCTTTGGGTTTCCGGCGGGATTTTGAGTTTGACTTTACCGTCCAGCGTCGGAATCTCGATCTCCCGCCCCAGGGTGGCTGCGGCGAAACTGACCGGGATCTCGCAGAAGAGATCCGGGCCTTCACGGGTAAATATATCGTGCTCCCTGACGATGACGTGCACATACAGATCACCTGCATGCGCACCGAATTCACCGGCTTCGCCTTCCCCGGACAAGCGTATCCGGTCGCCGGTATCGACACCGGCCGGGACTTTTACCGAGATGGTCTTGCTGTCCCGGACCCGGCCCTGCCCGCGGCAGGTACGGCACGGATCATTGATGGTTTTTCCCTGGCCGCGGCATTTCGGACAGGTCTGCTGCACCGAGAAAAACCCCTGTTGCATGCGGATCTGGCCGCTGCCGTTACAGGTGGCGCACTGAACCGGACTGGAACCCTGTTTGGCGCCGCTGCCGGAACAGGTGTTGCAGGTGACCAGCCTGGGCACCCTGATCTTGATGGTCGTGCCGGCTATGGCTTCCTCGAGATTCATCTCCAGGTCGTAACGCAGGTTCGACCCTGCCTGCGCGCGTTGCCCGCCGCGCCCCTGCGCGCCGAATATATCGCCGAAAACACTATCGAAAATATCGCCGAAGCCGCTGAATCCCTGGGCGTCCGGCCCTCCGGCAGACGTACTGACTCCGGCATGGCCGAATTGATCGTAAGCAGCCCGTTTCTGCTGGTCGCTCAGAATATCATTGGCTTCCTTTGCCTCCTTGAATTTCTCCTCCGCCTCCTGGTTATCCGGATTGCGGTCCGGATGGTACTTCATTGCCAGGCGGCGGAATGCTTTTTTTATATCGGCATCGGACGCATTTTTTGATACGCCAAGAACATCATAATAATCTCGTTTCGCAGACATTTACTTCTTGTTGTCATCCACTTCCTCGAATTCAGCATCGACGACATTTTCATTGCCGGCGCCGTTATCCCCGCCTGCAGACCCGTCTTCTGCGTTGGCGCCTTCAGCTTCGGCCTGTTGCTGGTATGCCTTTTCCGCCAGTTTGCCTGCGACTTCCGCCAGTTTACGGGATTTTTCTTCAATGGCGTCCTTGTCATCCCCTTTCAGGGCTTCTTCAACGTCGGTAATGGCAGCCTCGATATCCTTCTTTTCCTGTTCGTCGACCTTGTCGCCCAGTTCGTCGATGGACTTCTTCGTCGAGTACACCAGGTTCTCCGCCATGTTACGGGATTCAACCAGTTCCTTTGCCTGCCGGTCCTCCTCGGCATGCGCCTCCGCGTCCCTGACCATGTTTTCGATTTCCTCATCGGACAGTCCGCTGGACGCCTTGATGACGATGGACTGTTCCTTGCCTGTCGCCTTGTCTTTTGCCGACACGTTCAATATGCCGTTGGCGTCTATATCGAATGTCACTTCTATCTGGGGCACGCCCCGGGGCGCGGTCGGAATGTCCGTCAGGTCGAAACGGCCCAGGGATTTATTGCCTGCCACCATTTCGCGCTCACCCTGCAGGACATGCACGGTCACCGCAGTCTGGTTATCGTCAGCGGTGGAAAATACCTGTTGCGCCTTGGTCGGGATGGTTGTGTTCTTCTCAATGAGCTTGGTCATAACGCCGCCCAGGGTCTCAATACCCAGTGAGAGAGGCGTCACGTCAAGCAACAACACGTCCTTTACGTCACCACCGAGCACGCCTGCCTGGATCGCCGCGCCAACCGCAACGGCTTCATCCGGGTTAACGTCCTTGCGCGGTTCCTGGCCGAAGAACTCCTTGACCTTCTCCTGAACCTTGGGCATACGGGTCTGCCCGCCCACCAGGATAACGTCGGTGATATCAGAGGCGGAATACCCGGCGTCTTCCAGGGCCACACGGCACGGTTCAATGGTGCGTTGAACCAGGTCTTCCACCAGCGACTCGAGCCGGGAGCGGCTAAGCTTGATATTGAGATGCTTGGGGCCGCCGGCATCCGCAGTGATATAAGGCAGGTTGATGTCGGTCTGTTGACTGGACGACAACTCTATCTTCGCCTTTTCCGCCGCCTCTTTCAGGCGTTGCAACGCCAGCGGGTCGCTGTGGAGATCGATACCCTGGTCCTTCTTGAATTCGTCGCAGAGAAAATCGATGACGCGCAGGTCAAAATCTTCCCCGCCCAGAAAGGTATCGCCATTGGTGGACAACACCTCGAACTGGTGCTCGCCATCCACCTCGGCTATTTCAATTATGGAAACGTCGAAGGTGCCGCCGCCGAGATCATACACGGCCAGCCTGGAATCTCCCTGTTTCTTGTCCATGCCGTAGGCCAGGGCTGCAGCCGTCGGTTCATTAATTATGCGCCGCACCTCAAGTCCCGCGATCTTGCCTGCGTCCTTGGTTGCCTGGCGTTGTGAATCATTGAAATAGGCCGGGACGGTAATCACTGCCTCCGTCACCGCTTCACCCAGGTAGTCCTCGGCAGTCTGTTTCATCTTCATCAGGACGCGTGCGGACATTTCCGGCGGCGCCATTTTTTTACCTTTAATCTCCACCCAGGCGTCGCCGTTGTCCGCTTTTACGATTTTATACGGGACCATATCAATGTCCTTTTGCACTACGCCGTCTTCAAATCGCCGGCCGATTAACCGTTTGACCGCAAACAAGGTATTGTCCGGGTTGGTAACCGCCTGGCGCTTGGCCGACTGGCCCACCAGTACTTCGTCGTCGTCGGAAAACGCGACAACGGACGGCGTGGTCCGGCCGCCTTCGCTGTTTTCAATGACCCGTGCCTGGCCGCCTTCCAGAACCGCGACGCAGGAATTTGTTGTGCCCAGGTCTATGCCGATAATTTTGCTCATCTCTCAAGCCTCTTTAATATTCCTGACTGTTATATTTCGTTTATAACCCTTGCGGTGCATACAGCGGGGGTTACTGCGTCAAGGGCTGACAGGTATATGTGGGTCATTCCCCTGAAATTCAAGTAATATTCGGGATTATTTTGCCACCACGACCATGGCAGGCCTGACCAGGCGGCCGTTCAATTCGTAACCTTTCTGCATCACGGTTACGACCTGGCCCGGTTCACTGCCTTCCAGTTCCTGCATCGATACAGCCTCGTGCCATTCCGGATCAAACTTCTCACCGGCCGGATCAATGGTCTTTACCCCGAACTTGCCCATCCGGTCGAACAGCATCTTCAGGGTCAGGTCCATCCCCTCACGTAAACTCTCGATATCTTCCGCGGACTGTGATGCGTTGATGCCCAGTTCCATACTGTCCAGTACGGGTAACAATTCACTGACGAATCTTTCCAGCGCATATTTATGCGCGTTTTCAATGTCGCGGGACGTGCGTTTACGGATATTGTCCAACTCCGCAGTTGCGCGTACCGCTTTGTCACTGCTTTCCTGAACCTCCATTTTCAACCTCTCGATATCCTGCAACAGCCCGGCAACCTGGTCTGTGGTTGCCTCCTGCCGCTCATCAACCTCTTCCTGTGCCAGGGTAGTCGCCTCTACCTCGACCTCTTCGGCATCTGTTTCTGCTGCAGCAGATTTCTCAGCCTCTCCGGTTCCTTCACCGTTAACTGCTTGTTTTTTTTCATCAACCATAATTCATCTCATTAAATAAAAAATCATCCGCGGATGACGCAGATTATCGCAGACCAAAAAGACTATTTAACTTTGGCCAAACGGACAAATTTGAAAGCCGCAGAGGGCATAGAGATAAGGGTTTGTGGAAAACAAATCTGCGTTCATCTGCGTCATCTGCGGATGAATAGATATGGACTAATCCGCAGAATTCAAGACCGAACCCAGTATCCGGGCGGTCACATCCACGATCGGGATGACCCGTTCATAGTCCATACGGGTAGGGCCTATTACGCCCAGTACGCCGAGGACCTGGCCCTCCCCTGCGTAAGGAGACGTGACGACACTGCAATTATCCAGTACCTCATAGCCCGATTCCTCGCCTATGAATATCTGTACACCCTTGGCACTGATCGCATTTTCCAGCAAATGCAGGATGTCGCGCTTGCGGTTGAAGCTCTCGAACAGCCGTTTCAATTTTTCCAGGTCGCTGAGTTCGGCCACACCCATCAGGTTGGTATGACCGGAAATTACAACGTTGTCCTCCGCAGCGGGAACGACGAAGGCCTTCTGCGTCATCTCAATGGCCGCCTGCATCAGTTCATTTACATCTTCCTTTAATTTTCTCAGTTCACCGAGCAACTCGGCCCTTATCGTATCCAGGTTCTTGCCGCGAAAAGTGGAATTCAGGTAGTTTGCAGTGCGTTGCAACTGTGATTGCGTATAGGTTTTTGCCGTGTGTATGATCCTGTTCTGGATCTCCTTGTCGCTCAATACCAGTATGACAAGGATGCGGTTCTCGGAAAGGGCGATGAACTCGATGTGTTCGAGTGAAGTCTGCCGCTTGCGGGGCAGCATGACAACTGCAGCGAGGTTGGTGATATCGGACAGCAGGCTCGAGGCGCGTACTACCAGGTGCTGCATATCTGCCTCCGCGGCCATTTCCCGCGCCATGCGTTCCATCTGGTTTTCTTCCAGTTGTTCAACGCAGAGCAGACTGTCCACGAACAACCGGTAACCGCGGGCTGTCGGGACCCGCCCGGCAGACGTATGGGGTGAACGCAATAACCCCATATCCTCCAGGTCAGCCATCACGTTGCGGATGGTGGCCGGGCTTAATGCCAGGTCGGTATCGCGCGCCAGGGTACGCGAACCGACCGGATGCCCATCCTGGATAAAATGTTCCACCAGGGACTTGAACAGCAACAGACTGCGTTCGTTCAAATCAAAAATGGGCTGTGTACGATTTTTTGGCATTGTTCAGTCAAATGTGGCAAAGTTTCCAGGTAAAACGTTATCACTTGTGTCGCGTCAGTGCAAAATCATATCGGCTGGCCCGGCAGGACATGATGTTACCTGTCCGGCTAATATAAACCATGACCATGTTTAACACTATAGCCATAATTACCAATAATAGCACTGCTGAAATAATTTATACATTACAAGCAGTTATAGAATATCTCCAGGAGCGTGACAAGGAAGTGATCCTGGATGAGTTTTCCACCAGGCTGGTACCCAATGTAAATCTGCCCCAGGGAAATGCGGATTTTTTCGGCAGGAACTGTGACCTGGCCATTGCCATTGGCGGCGACGGCACCATGTTGCGGGCCGCCCACCTGCTGGCGGATTACAATATTCCATTACTGGGAATTAACCGGGGACGCCTCGGTTTCCTGGCTGATATTCCCGCCAACGCCGTAATACGCTGTCTCGACGAAATCCTGCGCGGGAACTTCATCGAAGACGAGCGCTTCCAGTTGCATTGCGAAATTGAAAGCAAGGGTAAAACCCTGATGGAGAGCCATGCTTTCAATGATGTCATTATCCAAAAAGGCAATATCGCCAAACTGATTGAACTTGAAACCTTCGTCAACGGCAATTTTCTTCACAGGCAGCGTTCCGACGGCATGATCGTCTCATCCCCCACCGGTTCAACCGCGTATGCGCTTGCTGGCGGCGGCCCGATATTGCACCCGGCGCTCAACGCGCTGGTGCTGGTGCCGATCTGTCCGCATACCCTGAGTAACCGGCCGGTTGTCATTGACGGCAACAGCGTGGTAGAGGTCATCATCGGCACCCCGCAAATCGACCGCGCCTACCTTACCTGCGATGGGGAAATCGTCTGTGAACTGGTCACCGGAGACAAGATAAACATACAGAAAAAAGACAAGAAAATACGGCTTATACACCCCGCGGACCACGATCATTTCAAGATACTGAGAGATAAATTAAACTGGGGATAGGCTTTTTTGCCACAGAGGGCACACACTCTACAAGTATGGGTTCAGGATTACATTTCAGGAATGTCATCCGCAGGGACAGCGGATGATAAGCGTACAGGGATGTATTCACAGCGTGTCCTGAAATGTAATCCTGAACCCGTCAAGACTGCATATATACCTGTAACAGAAATATTATGTTGAAACATCTTTGTATCAGCAATCTTGCAGTAATAGAGAATGTTGAGTTGTCGTTCAGGGAAGGTCTGACGGTGCTGACCGGCGAAACCGGCGCCGGTAAATCCATCCTGGTAGATGCCCTGGGACTGGTGCTGGGCGACCGCGCGGACACCTCCGTCATACGAACGGGATGCGCACGCACCGAGATCAGCGCCATGTTCGGTGTCGGGGAAAATGGACAGGTATTACAACTGCTGGATGAACAATCCATAAGCGTCCCGGATAACGAGTTGCTGCTGCGCCGGATAATCGGCAATGACGGACGCTCGCGGGCCTACATCAATACCACTCCTGTAACGCTGCAATTGCTGCGCGAGACCGGTTCGTTCCTGGTTGATATACATGGACAACATGGGAACCAGGGATTATCGAAAAGGGACGTCCAGAGAGAATTACTGGATGGCTTTGGAGACTATGACGACGTACTGGAGCAGGTAAGCCGCGCGTTTGAAAAATGGGATGGCGTCAACCGTGAGTTACACACGTTGACCGGGGCTGCGGGAGATTCGGGCACCCAGCAATCATTGCTCAAATACCAGGTGGATGAACTGGAAGGGCTGGGACTGGAGGAAGAGGAGGTGGACCGCCTGGAAAAGGAATACAAGCGCCTGGTCAACATGAACAGTCTGCTCGAGACTTCCCAACAGTCCCTGAACAGTCTGTACGAGGGTGAACACTCGGTGAACGACAGGATAAGTACCGTTAAAAAGGAACTGGACGCCATGGAAAGGTTCGACCCGCGCCTGGCGGGCATCACGGAATTACTGGAAAATGCCGCCATTAACGTTACCGAAGCGGCAGATGAGTTACGGGCATATCTGCAAAACCTGGACCAGGATCCCGCTCGCCTGCACCAGGTGGAACAGCGCCTGGGGCAGTTGCACGACATCGCCCGGAAGCACCGTGTGCAACCGCAACTGCTGCTGTCACACTATTTGTCATTAAAAGATAAACTGGACGCCATGGAAACGAATCGCGAACGCAGGGAGGAACTGGAACAGCAGCAACTCAAGGCGCTCGAAGAATACCGGGCGGCAACAGATCGCCTTGGCGAGCGCCGGCGCCTGTGCGCAAAACTGATGGCGGCAGATATCAGTGGCAGAATACGCAGCCTGGGCATGCCTGAAGGCGCTCTCCAGATCAACGTCTCCCCGGGTCCTGATCTGAAACCCCACAGAAAGGGAAATAACCAGGTTGAATTTCTTGTTTCAGTCAACCCGGGACAGGCTATGCTACCGTTGAGGAAAGTCGCCTCCGGCGGTGAACTCTCGCGTATCAGCCTGGCGATTCAGGCCGGCATCAACCTGGACAGCGAGGTAGCGACCATGATTTTTGACGAAGTGGACGCGGGTATCGCCGGGGGAATTGCAGAAATTGTCGGGAACCTGCTGCACCGGCTTGGCGCGGAGAGGCAAATCCTTTGCGTAACCCACCTGCCGCAGGTCGCTTCACAGGGGGATAGCCACATCAGGGTAACAAAGACCTCTGATAAAACGACCACCCGGACCCAGGTCCAGGAACTGGACGAGGAACAACGGGTGGAAGAGATCGCCCGCATGCTGGGCGGCATCAGGATCTCGCAACAGTCCCGGGAGCATGCCCGCGAGATGCTCGGTTCCGGCTAACCCGGATTTAAAACTCTATCCCCTTCTGTGCCTTGACGCCGTGGTGAAAGGCATGGCGGATTTCCCTGACCTCACTGATGGTATCGGCTATCTCCAGCAGTTCCGGTACCGGGTCCCTTCCCGTGACGATTACGTTCTGTTTTTCCGGCCTGGCCAGCAGGACCTCGCTGACCGCTGCGGCGGACAGGTAACCATACTTGAACATATAGGTGACCTCATCGAGGATAATGATGTCGTAAGCCGGATCACGAAACAGTGGAACCGCCTTGTTCCAGACTGCTTCGGCGGCGGCGATATCCTTTTCCCGGTCCTGGGTATCCCAGGTAAATCCCGTTCCCATGACCAGGTGTTTCACACCCAGTTGTTTGAAAATCGCCTGTTCCCCGGTCTTCCATTTCCCCTTTATGAATTGTACGACCGCGCCATTCTTGCCGTGGCCCAGGCTCCTCGCCAGGGTGCCGAATGCGGAACTGCTTTTGCCCTTGCCGTTGCCGTACAGGTAAATGATGATGCCGCGCCGCGTCTTCGCGTCCGCGATTTTGGCGCGCACCTGGCGCTGCTGCTCCTGCATCTTCTGCTTGTGCTCTGCCGCACTCGTGATTTCTTCAGACATGCCCGTACCTCACAGGTATTTGGATATTTGGGGGGATATCTTATCGGCTCCGGTAATGTAACGACAGGAAAAAATTCCGGTCGAATGAGTTATAGGTGTTGACGGTCTGGTATTCCTCATCCAGCAGGTTCGCCACCTTCGCCCGCAAGGTCAGGCGCTCGTTGAGGCGGTACTCTCCCAGGATGTCGATTGTCACGAAACCGTCGACCTTTATCGTATTGGCAACATTATCGTAACGCTTCCCCTCCGCGAGCAGGCGCGCCCCCAGCGTAAACCTGCCGATGTCCCGTCTCAGGTCGAAAGACAACCGTTCCGTCGCCCGGCGCGGCAGCCGTTTTCCCGACGTTTCATTTTCCGGATCCAGGTATTCCGCGCTCAACGCGGCGTTCCAGTCACTCCACTGGACGGATATCTCGCCTTCAACGCCGGTCACCTGCGCTTCGTTCACGTTTTCGGGCGCACAGTTAAAAAACCGGTCGCAGACGGTCGCAATCAGGTCTTCGGCATTGATGTGATACGCCCGGATACTCCACCCGAAGCGCTCGTGACGCCCCCCCAGTCCCGCCTCGTAAGACTCGGCCGTCTCCGGCTTCAGGTCGGGGTTGCCGAAGAAGGGGAAAAACAGTTCATTGAAGGTGGGCGTCCTGTAAGCCGTACCGTACGAGGCATAAAAGCGCAGGGAATCCTGCCAGGCATAACTCCAGCCGACGCCTCCCGTGGTCTTGCCGCCGAACACTTCGTCATCATCCCGGCGCACCGATGCGATCAACTGGTGGCCGTGAAAGTTGACGCCGTACTGCCCGAACACGCCGGTATTATCCCTGCCGGTCAGGGCGTAATCCGTCGAGCTGTCCACCTTGTCTTCCCGGAAATCCACACCGAAGGACAGCAGGTGGGAATCGAAAAACGAGATGTCATTCTGCCAGGACAACTGCCGGCGCCGGGTGTCAAAGCGCGAAGAGAAATCGCCCGACGGCGCGAAATTTTCCGTCTCATCCCGGGCCTCGCTCAAACGCAGGGACGTGTTCCAGTCCTCGAGCGGGTTGAACGAAAGCGAACCGCCCGCAACCTGTTGCAGGAAGTCGGTCTCGTCCTGGAAGTTGCCGTCGTACCCGGTCGTTCCTTCCGCTCTCATGATAAAGGCATCAATTCTGCCGGTCTCGCTGAAATCATAACCCCCGCTGAACTGCACGGAAATGTTGTCATAGCCGTCTTTATCCGGCTGGTCGACGCCGAAGCGGCCGGGGACAGGTTGGCGCGCATCGATGCCGCGGGAGTCAAACCAGGTAAGCGCCGCGCTGTAGTCGAAGCCCTGGTACTCGCCGCTGACCCCGCCGGTTACTTCAAAGGTATCATAGGAACCGCCACGGGCATCCAGGCTGAAACGTGGTTTCTCACCCGAACTTTTGCGGGTGAACAGGTGAATCACGCCACCCAGGGCCTCGGATCCCCACAGGCTGGAGCGTGGCCCGCGTACGATCTCGATACGCTCTATCATGGCCGGCTGCAGGTGCTCAAAGGCGGCAGTGCCCAGGGCTGCCGATCCGATCCTGACGCCGTCTACCAGAACCAGCACATGGTGGCTTTCGGTGCCGCGCATGCGGATGCCTGTCGTCTTGCCGTAACCACCGCTGACCGTCACGTCCACACCGGCGATCCCGGTCAGTAATTCAGGCAGGGAATTTACCTGCATTTCCTCAATTTCCTGCCGGTTTATCACGGTGACGGCAGCGGGCAGCCTGTCTGCTTCAATGGGCGCACGCGTCCCGGTGACGATGACCTCCTCCTGTTGTGCGGCCTGGATAACAGGTCCGTACAGGCAGACACCGCCAAGCAGCGCCGCTACAAACGTCTTTTTCATACCTTCACTCCCGCATGAACGAGTTCAGCCAGCAGCAAAGAGGGGAAACGGAGCAGAAAAAATGCCCTATGCCGCCCTCCGCAACATGTCATTAACGTACCGGGAACGAAACCCGGACCGGTGTACCCAGGCCGGTCTCCGGACTTACAGCGCTGACTGTCTCCAGTCAACGACCCGGACACCTTCCCATGCCAGGCACAGTGGTTAACGTCCGGGACCAAGGCTGATCACCGTTGCGGGGGCAGTGCTGGAATCGCTCGCAGGAGCTCACCAGGCTTCCCGTTAATCCGGCCGGCGCAGTAACACCCCGGCTGGAAACCTGTATACAAGTCCGGATGGTATAGGATGCAACGCGGCGATACAAATGATTTATCCGCAGATTACGCAGATTATCGCAGATAAAGATTAAATGATTACTCGCAGGTTACAGGAATGGTGGGGAGATAAGTGTCACCTGTTACCCGAAAGACCAGGAAAAGGATTCGATGAATTGTACATGGTTGCCGGTTTGAATGAGGAAATTCAGGACACCCATAAATTCACCTGTGTGCGAAAAGATTTCAAACCTGTCCCCGGTGGGATGTCGAAAGTATGCGATTTGTCCTGCCGGCTTGGCAACTGATTGTCAATTTAGATTGACAATATAATTATAATATCATAAAATGTCTATATTAAATGACTTTTTATGACGCTTATGAAACTGACCGAGCTGGGGCAGATCATTCTCGCCAACCGGGAAGCCCATGGTTTAACGCAAAAAATACTGGCAGACCGTGCCGGCGTAAGCCGGTATACCCTTATTAAACTGGAAAATGGTCAGGCCAATGATATTCAATTCAAAATCCTGTCCGCAATTCTGTCGGAACTGCACATGACTCTTACGGTGACCGACATTCCGGTGAGCGGCATTACCGTATTAGGAGACCAGATGAAATGAGTACCGAGATCCTGGATGTATGGGTGGGCAATAAGCGAGTCGGGCAGTTGCTTCAGGAAGACCACCACACATACATTTTTCAGTACCGGGATTTTGCCTCACTGGACCCAAAAAAGGACCTGGTTTCCCTCACCATGCCCGTGCGGGCGAGACAATATGAAACGCAAATTTTAATGCCTCCCTTTCAGATGGTTTTACCGGAGGGCGCTTTGCTGGAAAACTTGCGTATGCGTTTTGCCAAAGTGATTAATATCAGCAATGATATTCTGCTGCTCAAGCTGATAGGTAATTATACCATCGGCCGGGTACGCTTCACGGAGGCAGGCAGACCGTTGGATACGGGGGCACAATCCCACTATTCACTGACTGAATTACTGACATACCCGGGAACTGAAGACTTGTTCAAAGAACTGATGGACCAGCAGGCAACTCGTTCAGGTGTATCCGGAGTACAACCTAAAGTGTTATGGAATGACTACGGTAAGAAAATAGCATTGCCGGCCGGCCGATATATCCTGAAATCAGCGGGGCACGAGTACCCGGGACTAGCGGTAAACGAATATTTCTGTCTCAGGGCTGCACAAGCCTGCGGCTTGACAACACCTGAATTTCATTTGGCCGATAGTGGAAAAATGTTGGTGGTTGAGCGCTTTGATATTGATAAAAACAATCATCAACTGGCATTCGAGGAAGTCTGTGCTCTGCAACATTTGTCCAGTCATGGAAAATATGACAGCAGCTATGAAGCTGTAGCAGAAACTATTCAAAAAACCCCTTGTGATCCCCCGGGGGAAACCCGCCGGGATTTGTTCAAGTCCATATTGTTAAGCATGATGTTAAAAAACGGTGATGCGCACTTGAAAAATTTTGGCGTCTTATATGACAGCACGGAGAGAAAATGGCTGGCGCCTGTCTATGATTTGGTGAGCACCGTGGTCTACCTGCCCAAAGACGTTCCAGCCTTGACTCTTGGGGGAAAGAAGCAATGGCCTGCTCTTGAAGTGCTGGCTGAATTTGGCTTGCACGTCTGTGGTTTGCGTAAAAAAGACGTACATCAGTGCATTGACGAGGTTAAAGCCGGCATTATAAAAATCAAACTGCAACTCAAAAAATTCAGCGACGAACATAAGGAATATAGTGAGTTATGTGAACGCATTGCCTGGATAATGAACAACTATCCTGGCGTCTGACAGGTCGCAGAATGTAATGAGATTCATAAGCGGATATCTCCTGTTCGGTGTTGTTTTCCTGTCAGCATTCGTGGCGGATGCAAAGACGATTGAGGTGGTTGATGACATCGGCCGCACCGTGCAGTTGGACAAACCGGCCAGGAGGATTGTCAGCCTGGCGCCACACATTACCGAGAACCTGTTTTCCGCAGGTGTCGGGCAATTCGTCGCCGGCGCTGTCAGCTATAGTGATTATCCCATCGAAGCACGCGCTATAGCGTCAGTGGGCGGTTATGACAACTTCGATAGCGAACTGATCCTGGCCCTGCAACCCGACCTCGTCATCGGCTGGAAGGAGGGGAATCAATTTCACCAGGTGGAGAAGTTAATAGACCTGGGGCTCGCGGTATTCGTAAACGAACCACAACGTCTGGCAGATGTGGCCGCGGATATAATCAGGTTCGGTATTCTCGGCGGCAGGGAAGACGAAGCCAGGGCTGTCGCACAAGAATATCTCGACGGGATTTCCCGGTTACGGGACCAGCACTCGGCGCTGGAAAAAGTGTCCGTTTTCTACCAGGTGTGGCCCAACCCACTGATTACCGTCACGGATAGTCAGATCATCGGCAACGTTATTGATCTGTGCGGCGGCAGTAACATCTTTGCCGGACTGGGTTCACCGACACCGCAGGTGGGCAAGGAAGCAGTGCTGGCAAAAAACCCGGACACCATCATTGTCAGCGGCATGGATGAAGCAAGACCGGACTGGCTGGATGAATGGAAACAATGGTCATTTCTAAAGGCCTCAAGGTACGATAACCTGTTCTTCATCGATCCGGACATCATTCAGCGCTATACTACCCGGATTTTACTGGGAACAAGGCAACTCTGTGAACTCCTGGAACGGGCGAGAAAAAATATCCGTCAGACCGGAGCGGGGGGCTCCCTAGATTGACTCAGGTGTGGTTGGGCCGGGGGATCACACCGCCGCTCACCAGGCGGCGCCATCGGCCAGGAAGTTGCGCACCATCTGGTTGGTGACTTCCTGCGGGTAGCCGCTTATGCCGCGGGTAACGAAGCCTGTCAGGCCTGATTTTCCTTGGGCCTCACGTAGAGCACCAGGCTATGGTCCTGCAGTTCGTAACCGTGTCGTTCCGCTATCTCCTTTTGCAGTTTTTCGATGTCCTCATTTTCGAACTCGATGACTTTACCGGTCTTGACACAGACCATGTGATCATGGTGTTCACCGTGATCCAGTTCAAACACGGAATGGCCTGAATCGAAATGATGACGGATTACAAGTCCGGCGCCCTCGAACTGGGTGAGCACCCGGTAGACGGTGGCCAGGCCAACGTCTTCACCGGCGTCGAGCAGGGCTTTGTAGACGTCCTCGGCACTCACGTGCTTTGTTGCCGACGCCTCCATGATTTCCAGTATCCGGATGCGCGGCAGTGTCGCCTTCAGACCTGCTTCTTTAAGAGACTTGCTGTCCATACGGTATTTCGTGCCTGTAATTCATTAATCCTGATATCACTTTCAGAGTTGAGTATACTGCATGTCGGTGAGAATGTCGTAAATTCCGGGCCGGATGCCCCCGCGATCCGGAAACTTAGTGGAACCTGATATTGAGATAATACGCCGGATGAGATTTTTGCTACCAGTACTTGCGCTTTGCCTCGCTGCGTGCAGCCACGAAGGAACCTTCAAGTTGCCGGGAGTTTACCGGATAGACATACAGCAGGGCAGTATTGTCGACAACGAAATGCTGTCACGGCTGAAACCGGGTATGGACAAGAACCAGGTGCAGTTTATCATGGGAACGCCGCCGTTAGTCGATCCTTTTCATACTAACCGCTGGGACTATGTCTATACCTTTTCCAAGGGCGGCCGCCAGCGGGAACAGCGTCATATCACGTTGCATTTCGAAGATGACAAACTGGCCTACATCGACGGTGACGTCGTCCCGGGACTTGAAAGACCCGAGGAGATAACAACTAAAACCACAACGATCGTTGACGTCCCCATAAAGAAATACAAGCGGCGCGGCTTCTTCGGCAAACTGTTCGACAAACTGCCGTTTACCGGCGATGACGCCGAAGCAGAACCACCGGAAAAGGAGCCGGATCAGGAAACCGCTGAGCCTGACACCCAGGTCGATGAAGGTCTGTCAGGCCCCTGACAGATTTATCCGCAGATTACGCAGATTAACGCAGATAAAGTTCCTGTTGTGTCCCGGCAGCCGGCAGAATGGTGCGTCTATGGGCGTTAGCAGTAATCCTGGAGTTACACAAAAAAGATTCCGAACTTATTTGTTATGCTTGTTGTTTGTGATTGCATTTTGAGACAACGAGATACATATTTCATCTGCGTTAATCTGCGTAATCTGCGGATATACATCTGCGGATATACATCTGCGGATATACATCTGCGGATAAATCATTCAGGGAAATAGTACTTCCGGCCCCCGCCCGTCAGTTCGCACACCGGGTGCCGGTACAGGTCTTCCAGGTTGGCCTTGTTTATTACCGTTGAGACCTCGCCGCACAGCATCTGTCGGGCGCCCGGCATCAGTATTGCGTGACTGCAATACCGGCTGATCAGGTTAACGTCGTGCAGCACCATCAACAGGGCGCCGTTCCTTTCCCTGACACGCTGTCCTATCAGTTCGAGGACTTGTATCTGGTGGTGAAAATCAAGGTGGTTGGTCGGTTCATCCAGCAGCCATAGCCCCGGGTCCTGTAGAAACAGGGTCGCAATAGCCAGGCGGCGCCGTTCACCGCCCGACAGGGTGTCCACCTGCCGGTCCTGCATCTGCGCCAGGTTCAATTGCGCCAGGGCCGCGTCTGCCAGGGCAATATCTTCGCGCTGTCCCGGCGGCCAGAACGTCTGATAGGGATACCTCCCCGTCAACACGGTTTCCTTGACCGTCGCCGGAAACGTATCCTGGCTGTCCTGGAACAGTACGCCGAGCTTGCGGGCCAGGTGCAGGCGTTTGTAATCCTGCAGGTCGACCTCATCCACCTTGATGCGGCCGCTGACCGGTGTTCTCAACCCGGCCAGGGTATGCAACAGGCTCGTTTTCCCGACGCCGTTGCCGCCCAGTATCCCCCAGTGCTCTCCTGACCTGATATCCAGGCTGAAATCCCGGCAGATCTGTTTCGGCCCGGCGCGCACGGTTAATCCTTCAGCGCTCAGGGTAACCGTTTCCTTGAAACCGCCGGTTCGGCTCGTATTGCGGGTTGCCGGGTTCATGGTTTTTGTCTTGCGCCGGTGGATTGCAGTAACAGGAGGAAGACAGGTACGCCGATCAGCGCCGTCAGTACACCGACGGGCAGTTGCCTGGGCTCGAGCAGGGTGCGCGCCAGCATATCGGCGAACACGAGAAGTATACCCCCGGCGAACACGGAGGCCGGCAGCAACAGGCGGTTATCGTTGCCGATCAATAACCTGACCGCGTGGGGAATGATTAAACCGATAAAACCTATACTCCCGGCCTGTATGACTGCCGCCGCCGTCAATATCGAGGCCAGGAAATAAATGAATATCCGCAACCGGTTGACGGAAACGCCAAGCGCCGCAGCCTGCAAATCCCCGACCGCGAGCAAATTCAATGCCCTGGAATAATACATTGCCAGGATGACGGCCAGTAACAATACCAGGAAATACCGACCGCCGGGCTGGCTGAAGCTGAGGTCGCCCATCAGCCAGAACAACATATTATGCAGCTTGGCAGCCGGACTGATCGCCAGCAGAAAACTGATCAGCGCGCCCCAGCCGGCCGCGATGACGACACCTGTCAGGAGCACCTTCAGGGGGTTCCAGCCCGCGCCTGAGCCGGTAAATACGAATACCATAAACATGGTCAGCAGTGCGCCGAAGCATGCGCCCAGGGTAAGCCATACCCCGCCGAGTCCTAGGCTGATAGCCAGCAGCGCGAACACGGAGGCGCCGCCTGATATGCCCAGGATATACGGCTCCGCCAGCGGGTTGCGCAACAGTATCTGCATCAACGCGCCTGCCAGCGCCAGCATCCCGCCGACGACGAAACCGGAGGTGACCCTGGGCAGGCGCAGGTCCATGATAATCTGGGAATTGATCCCCGGCGGCTGCCTTACCAGGATGTCGACGACTTCCCGAAGCGGTACCGGCACGGAACCGCTGGCCAGCGCTGCCAGCCCGGTGAACACGGCAGTTACGGCCAGGACGGTGAACAGTATTACCACCTTGTAGCGGGGGGTCGAGTGCAGGTTGATATTGAGCAACGCCATGGAAAGCCTGCTCAGCTTTTCGTTGTTCCGGCGCGCCGCCGGCGCGCCTCTTTGGGGTCTACCTTTAACGGCTGGTAAATCTCTATGCGGTCACCGGCGCGCACAGCTTCGTGCAGCCCCCTTTTCCTGCTGAATACTCCGATTTCATTCTTGTCCAGGTCTATTTCCCGGTACCTGTCCAGGATGCCTGATTGTTCGATAGCCTGTCTCAGTGTCGCGTTGATCGCGACTTTGCGTCTGATTACCTGTGCCCCGGTCCTGCCATAGACTATCTCAACCTCGACCTGCGGCACTGTGCCGGGATCAGCCCCCGCCATATAACTGCTCCGCCCTGTTCCTGAATGCATCGACTGAAGCATATGTCAGCCGCCCGAATGCCTTGTCCAACGCGAGCTTGAGAACCCTGTTGTTAAACTCAAAGTCCAGGTTGAGACTCACCCGGCACTGGTTGCCGGCGAAGTCGTCGAAGCGCCAGGCGCCGCAGAGTTTCCGCAACGGCCCCCTGACCAGTTCCATGTCAATGCGCCTGCCCGGTTGCAGGGTATTCCTTGTCGTTACCGATTGCCGCAGCTTGCCCAGGGACAGGGTCAGCGTCGCTACCAGGTGGTTTTCATCGATACCTGCCACTTCGGCAGCGCTGCACCAGGGCAGAAACCCGGGGTAGGATTCAACATCGTTCACCAGCGCATACATCTGATCGGGCGTGAATGGTACGATCGCTGTCCTGTTTACCTGGCCCACATCAACCCAGAAATCCGAAGAATTCCTGCAACAGGATTAAAATCACCCCGGCCGGAGCGATAAACATGGCCCCCACTTTCCAGGCCAGGTATGCGCGCCGGCTCAATCCCAATTCAGCAAACGACGAGGAGCGGGCCATGAACCAGGCGGCAAACAAGGAGATAAACAGTCCCCCTACCGGCAGCATGATGTTGACCGACAGGTACTCCATGAGGCTGAAGAAAGTCATCCCGAACAACTTGACCCCGGACCACAGGTTCAGGGACAGCAGGGAGCCCAGTCCCAGTATCCAGGCAAATGTCCCGGACCAGATTGCCGCTTTCAACCTGGTGAAACCGGTCTTTTCCACCAGCCAGGCGGTGATGGGTTCGAGTATCGACAGGGCCGAGGTCCAGGCGGCGAACATCAGCAGGGTAAAGAAAATCACGGCCAGGACACGCCCGTAAGCCATTTGGCCGAACGCTATCGGCAGTATCTTGAATATCAGCCCCGGCCCGCCTTCTTCCGGCTGCAGGCCGAATGTGAACATGATGGGGAATATGGCAAGGCCGGCCAGCAACGCAACACCGGTATCCATCACTACTATGGATACCGACGTGCCGGGGATGGAGGCGCGCCCGGACAGGTACGAACCGTACGTCATGATGGCGCCCATACCCAGGCTCAGGCTGAAAAATGCCTGGCCTAATGCAACCAGTATCGTGGACGGGCCGACCTGGCTGAAGTCGGGCTTGAACAGGTATGCCACGGCTTGCGAAAAACCCGCGGTGGTCATGGAATAAGCCACCAGGAACAACAGCAGCAGAAACAGCGCCGGCATGAGGTAACGCACCGCCTGCTCCAGTCCTTTTTTTACACCCCTCGAAATGACGAATACCGTCATGATCATAAACAGGGTGTGCCACGCCAGCAGGCGCTCCGGGTCCGATACCAGGGCGGCAAAAATATCCTGTGTCTGTTGCGCGCCGGCCTGGGTGAACATCCCTGATACTGCGCGCACGATATACGCCAGTGTCCAGCCTGCAACTACGCTGTAGAACGTCAGGATAAAGAACCCGGCAAACACTCCCATCACACCCACCAGGCGCCAGTGCCGGTTGCGTCCTTCCTCCTCGGCCAGGACCTCCATGGTATGGATGGGGCTGCGGCGCCCGCGCCGGCCCAGCATGATCTCGGACATCATGATGGGCAGGCCTACCAGGACGATACAGACCAGGTAAATCAGTACAAACGCGCCGCCGCCGTGTTCCGCGGTGATATACGGAAACCGCCAGATATTGCCCAGGCCGACGGCGGAACCGGTAGCCGCCAGGATGAAAATCCACCTCGACGACCACTGGCCATGTATAGAAGTTCGATCAGTTGCCATACCCTTCCCCTTTTTGTTACCGATTGTGCTGGAAATCCCGGGTTGTTACAAGTTTTGGATAGTGATGAGGGATATCTGCCGGATGATATACTGCGGGTGAATGTTCCACGCATAACCACTGGTGTCGAAGAAGAAAAGCAAAATTCCGGAAAATACCATCGCCCTGAACAAAAAGGCGCGCTTTGAATATTATATTGAAGACAAATTCGAGGCCGGCCTGGTCCTGCAGGGGTGGGAGGTGAAAAGCCTGCGCGCCGGTAAAATCCAGCTCAACGAGAGCTATATCCTGCTGAAGGAAAGGGATGCCTTCCTGTTCGGCGCCCTGATTACACCGTTGCCGACGGCTTCCACGCATATCAGGCCCGACCCGCAACGAACCCGGAAATTATTGCTCAACCGGGCCGAGTTAAACCGGTTGTACAACGCGGTTGAGCGGCAGGGCTATACCGTGGTCCCGTTAACGATGTACTGGAAAAACAGCCGGGCCAAGCTGGCAATCGGCGTGGCCAAGGGGAAAAAGACCCACGATAAGCGCCAGACGGAAAGGGACCGCGACTGGCAACTGCAAAAACAGCGCCTGATGAAAAGCCGTTGAATATTTGCTGTGTAAATTCGGGGACAGAATTAATTCTGTCCCCAGCAAGCTGAGTTAAATGCTGTCGGGGTGTGCAGAGATCTGATCATGAGAGTTTGGGGTCAGAGTAAAAATACGCATCCTTGAAACAACAACACCTCTCACGCTGAATGTATTTTTACTCTGACCCCAAATATTTCTTTTTCCGGGCCCGGGGGTGGGCCTGGTCGTATACGCTTGCCAGGTGCTGGAAATCCAGGTTGGTATAGATTTGCGTGGTGCTGATATCTGCATGTCCCAGCAATTCCTGCACCGCCCTGAGGTCGCCGCTGGATTCAAGCAGGTGGGTGGCAAACGAGTGGCGCAGCATGTGCGGGTGTACCGGGGTATCCAGGCCCTGTTTCAACGCCCACTGGCGCAGGCGTTGCTGGACCGACCGGGCGCTGATGCGCCGGCCACGGCTGCTGACAAATAACGCGATCTCGTCCAGCGCAGCCAACTGCGCCCTGACCTTCAGCCATGCGCCGACTGCATCCAGGGCGTATTTGCCTACCGGCACCTTGCGGGTTTTGTTGCCCTTTCCCACGACTGTCACCAGCCCGTCGCGGGGGTCAATACTGTACAGGTCCAACCCGACACATTCCGCCAGCCGCAGTCCCGATGAATAGATCAGCTCCAGGATAGCCCTGTCGCGGATGGTCAACACGTCGTCCCCCTTGATCTCGACCAGCCGGGCTGACTGTTCCGTGTCCAGAATTTCAGGCAGTCTCTTTGCTGCCTTGGGCGTTGTGATCCCTTCAGCCGGGTTCTGTGTTACCTCGCCCCTGTTTAACAGGTACCTGTAAAACGCCCTGATCGATGACAGGTTGCGGCGCAGACTCCGCCCGCCTATGCCCCGCCTGTGTCTTTGCGTTATATACCCGCGTATCTGGCGGCCGTCCAGGTCCTGCCATTGGTTCACCTCGAGTTGTTCGCAGTAATCCAGAAAAAACGCAAGATCGCCGGCATAAGCCTTGCGCGTATGGCCTGAGAGATGGTGCAGGGTTCCCAGGAACGCCTCGATCTTGGCGGCTTCGGATTCCTGCACGCTAATAGGCTATCCAGGGCTTGAGGATGAAGCTCAGCACTTCACCCATATTTGCCAGCAACTCTACCCCCATACCCTTCTGGAAGCGGTCCGGGTCGCTGCTCCCGATCGCCATAACGCCGCCCCAGTTGCTGCCGCGCAAGGGAACCAGTACCACGGATGTGATCTCAGCGCCGTCGGGGCCGAACAAAAATGCCTGTTGTGCCGAGTCCGGCGCCCCTATGGTCGGCAGACGTTTCTCAATCAATGTCTCGAACAACCCGGCCGCCTCTGCTTCGTTCCCGGCAAACTCGGCCATGGTGAGAAACTCCGGTCCTGACGGCTGTGCAAACAACCTGATTGCCACCGCTTCAGCCCTGAAATTCCGTTTCAGGTTTTCGTACAGGGTCTTGAATATCTCCTCGGGGTCAGCCGCATCTATCAGGGTCAGCACCAGGTGATGCATGCGGTGCGCCAGGTCTTCATTCAACTTGGCTATTTCCATTAATTCATGCAGCCGTTTCCGGGCCTGTTCGTTCTGCTCGCGCAGCACCTTGACTTGTTTCTCCACCAGGGATACGGCCTCTCCGGACCTGTGCGGTATCGATAGTTCAGCCAGGAGTTCCGGCCGGGCGAGAAAGAAACCCTGGTTCTTTCTGAGATAATTTTCAACGTCTTCGGCTGTCAGGGAAGAACCGTCCGCTATTTTTTCTGTCATGTTCATAAATTAATGTTTCCCTCGTAAACTGTTGTACTCGGCCCTTTCATCCAGATCGGTGTATCGTCACCTGCCCACGAAACCTCCAGACTGCCGCCCGGCAATGATACATCGACCTTCCCGGCAAGATTATACACCTTAATTCCTGCAGCCACGGCAGCACAGGCCCCGCTGCCGCAGGCCGGTGTCTCGCCGGCGCCGCGTTCGTATACGCGCAGCCTGATGCGGGAATCATCCAGGATCTGCATAAATCCCACGTTCACACTGCTGGGGAACACGGCATGGCTTTGAAGCCGCGGGCCAACCACGCTTACCGGGGCGCTGTCAACGTCGTCGACCAGCAGAACGGCATGGGGGTTGCCCAGGGACAAGGCCACGAACTCGATGTCCATACCATCCACCTCGAGATTGTAAGGCTGCCGTTGTGCTGCGGCGGCAAGCGGGATATCCGCCGGTTTGAAACCGGGACGGCCCATGTTGACCCTGATGAGATCGCCTTCACAGTAAAGCTTTATCAACCCTGCCCCGGTCTCGGCGACCAGTTCGTCCTTGCTGACGAGGCCGTTTTCCCGCAGGAAAGCGGCCACACAACGCATGCCGTTGCCGCATTGTTCGGCTTCACTGCCGTCGGCGTTGTAAATACTGACAAGAAAATCTGCCTGTTCATGACGGCCGGGATGAATCACCAGCAACTGGTCGCAACCGATCCCGTACCTGCGGTGCGCTATCCTGCGGATTTGATCCCGGTCCGGATTAATGGCCTGATCCAGTGCGTTGATTACCACGAAGTCATTGCCCAGCCCGTGCATTTTTGTAAATTTCAGCATCATGATGCAATCCGGCATTATTCCGGCGCAGGCGCGTCCTGTTCGCCGGCGAGGTATACCGTCGAGGTGGGAAACGCGCTTTCGGCGCCGTGTCCCTCGATAATTTCCAGTATCTTCAGCATCACGTCTTCCTTGATCTCGTGGAACCTGATCCATTCAGTCGTCCTGGTAAAGGTATACACAAAAAAGTCCAGGGAAGACGGCGCGAACTTGACAAAATTGACGATCATCGTCTGCTCCGTGTCAATCTCGGGATGATCACGCAGCATCTGTTTCACGTCACGGGTAATCGCGGCCATCTTGCCCGCATCGCCGTAGCGGATCCCGATGGTCTCGTAGATGCGCCGGTTGGTCATCCGTTGCGGGTTCTCCACGGCAATATTGGCAAATACGGAATTGGGAACATACAGCGGCCTTTTGTCAAAGGTGCGTATCCGGGTCAATCTCCAGCCGATGTGCTCCACGGTCCCTTCTATCTCCTTGTCGGGCGAGCGTATCCAGTCGCCCACGTCAAACGGACGATCCAGGTAGATCATCAAGCCGCCGAAAAAGTTGGCGAGTAAATCCCTGGCTGCAAACCCGACCACGATGCCGCCGACGCCGCCGAAGGCCAGCACCCCGGCGACGCTGAAACCCAGGGTCTGTAACAGGATCAGGAAAGCAATGACGATAATTACGATACGCAGTAACTTGGCAATGGCGTCGGCGGTGGTGCGGTCAATCGGCGCGCCCGCCTCCGATCGCTTTTTGAGATAGTGTGTTTCACCCTTGTTGATGAACCTGACCAGAAACCAGCCAATGACCGTGATGACCCCCACCTCGCGTATGGGTTCCACGATCTTGAATATAACCGCGTCGAGCTCGTGTCTGACGATATCGGCAGCCAGGGTAATGCCGACAAGCCAGATCAACACGGTCAACGGCTTGCCTACAGCCTCCAGTAATGCAGTATCCCAGGGAACCCTGGTCTTGCGAACCCGGACCAGTAATCTTGCGGTTACCCGTTTCTGTAACGAATCAGCCAGTAATATCAGGACGAACAGAATAGATATCTGCACTATCCATGCTTCATGCACGAAGTAGCGCCAGGTATCCGTAGCCAATTGATTTAAATCCACTGTAACCTCGTTGTTTCAGCCATCAGAAAACCCGGGTAATTTCAAAATCGTGTTTTTCCAGCAAGGCCAGTACGCCTTCCGCGCCGGGCAGGTGCAGTGCGCCTATTGCAATAAATGCCGCACCGCGCTCCAGTATCGGTTGCATTCTTTCAACCATCCTGTAGTTTCGCCGGGTCAATATCTTGTCAGTCAGGTTTTCGTAAACCGTATTATCGTCAAACGAATAGCGCTGGCCGTAGGAAAACAGTCCCGCCAGGTCTCCTTCCGTGTATAACGAGATCATTTTTGCAAAATCACCCTCAAGTATCTCACGGTGGCAGACCGCATCCGTCAGTAATCGTACCTGATCGGCGAGAGAAAGACTATTGAACACACCACCCAGTTCTTCCATTGATTCGAGCCCCCTGGCAGCGGCCTCCCCGGTACGGGCAAGATGCAGCAACTGCTGGTCCAGCACCATGCCCATCTCGGCCGGATAACTCATCGTCAGGTAGGCGGCCCAGGGTTTCATCGTTGCCACGTCATTCTCCATCAGGTGATAGGCGCGCAGCACCATCAGCGTTTGCGTGTAAAGATCGGCTGAAATGACGTCCTGCAGCCTGGTGCCGTCATCGAAGAACATCATGCGCCGCATCAGGGCGATATCATCCGGCCCGGGGACCGCTTCCATGACAAATACCTCGCTTGCGGCCAACACGGCCCTGACCTTGTCCAGTTGTTCGCTGACGTGACGCTCGACAACGTGGATCGTACCGAACACGTAACTTGGCGGCAGACCTTCCCTGGATACCTTCCATAACAGGCCCTGCCCGAATTCGTCCGGGCCGGGATACGGAATTTCACTGATCTGCAACGGGCGGCAGACAAGTTCCGACGGCAGGACGACACCAGCCCAGAACAGCAACGGAATGATTGCAACAACGCTACGACATAATGTTGTCATCATCCAGTTCCAGTTCCGGCGCCACATCCAGTCCGGACACCTCGCTAACGATCCTCAAGCGCCTCTGGTCAACGCATAAATCGTCATAGGACAGACCGGGTATCGCGCCATGCATTCGAATCAACCTCAGTTGCGAGGCGGGATCAGTATTTATCTTAAGCTCATCCAGCAGCGCGCCGGCCGCCGCCTGGTTATTGCATACCAGCACCATGTCACAACCCGCATCCAGGGCGCAGTACGCCCGTTCCGCATAACTCCCGGCCACCTCGGCCCCGGCCATGCTGATATCGTCGCTGAAAATAACACCCTGGAAATTCAGCCTGCCGCGCAATACCTGCTTCAACCAGAGTTGCGAGAAACCGGCAGGCTTATCATCCACCTGCGAGTAAATCACATGGGCCGGCATGATAGCTGCCAGACCGGCATTGATCAGGCGTTCAAACGGCAGCATATCCGCCATGTATATCGTTCCGTAACTCCGGTCATCCACCGGTACTTCATGGTGGGAATCCCCTTTCACATTCCCGTGTCCCGGGAAGTGTTTCCCGACCGCGGTCATGCCGGCGTCACGCATCCCTCGCACCAGGCGCTGCCCCAGGCGCGCCACAACTTCCGGGGAACGGTGGTAGACACGGTTCCCCAGGAAGGAACTGACACCGGAATCAAGGTCGAGCACCGGGGTGAAACTGAGATCGACACCCACGGCCAGCAGTTCACTGGCCAACAACCAGCCGGTTTGTTCCACCAGCGTCAATGCCCTGTGCGCGTCCTGTTCGTAGAGTTCGCCGAAACAACGGCCCGGGGGCAAGCGGGTGAAACCCTGGTGGAAGCGCTGCACCTGCCCCCCTTCATGGTCTACGGCAATCAACAAGCCGGGTTTGCGCAGCGCATGGATTTGCGACGTAAGCGCAATCAGCGTCTCCGGGTCCCGGTAATTGCGCGCAAACAGGATAACCCCGCCCACCAGCGGGTGTAACAGCATTTCCCGTTCGTCCGCCTGCAACTCAATGCCGCGCAGGTCGAGCATTATCGGTCCTAAAGACAATGTGCTTTTCCCGATTGTATCACTGCTTCATCAATGACAATTCAGCGTACGCAAAGGCTCTCTATTGACACTTTCACCATACTCAATAATACCAATTTCACCATAAAGAGCTGTCCCTGAATGCTGACTGACAATTCCATTCTTCCTCGTCACCTGAGTGCCAGGTTACTGGAAGCGCTCACTTACTCCCGTGTGGTGAACATTATCGGCCCCAGACAAGCAGGAACGACAACGCTCGTCAGAGATATTCTGAATATGGGTAAGTTTATCACGCTGGATGACCAGAATACGCTCAGTGCCATAGAGGACGACCCGTCAGGGCAACTCGAAAGCCTGCTGGATTGGGCTGTCTCAAACTCCCTTGCCGCTCGTTGTCAACAACATGCTTGTATGTCAGCTTCCGGGCAATTCCAACAATGTTTATGCTCTGTTTATGCTCTGTTGAAAATTTAATTTGAGATATTCGAGCCATTCCATTATCATCAGACACATTCAAACCAGAAAAGGAGAAGGCCATCATGGAAAACAACCTGCATCAAGCACCTGCCAACCCTGAAGTAATCTGCAGTACTCTGCGGGCTGTACCGGAAGAGACTCACCCGTGGTTCCCCGACCTGGAAGCGCTTTTTAGCGATCCGCGCAGCAGGCTGATAGACAGTCTGGTGAAGAATGACCTGTATGTACTGCTGAAAAAGAAAGGGATAGAAGTGCAGTCGACATCGGTCAACGGACATGGCATGCATGAAGGTGAGTGTATTTGGTATGATGTTATGGCCGTTGGCAAAGAGGAAGTGATCCCGGTGGAAGTCAGGGTTTCGTTGCAGACAGAGCAGGTCACGGATTTTCTGGAGCGGTTAGCCAAATTCAAAGACTGGATGAGGCACTGCAGGGGCTGGAAAATATTGGGCGCGGTAGCGTACTTGGGAGTTGAAGAATCAGCGGAGGTATATGCGGAGCGGCAGGGTCTGTTTGTCATCCGAGCTACCGGGAGCAGCGCTAGCATCATCAACCGGACAGATTTCCGACCCAAGGTATTTTGCTGATTGACCACTCATTAGGGCAACCATAGCGTCCGATTAGTTAGGGAGGTCCGACCCCTTCCTCTCTAGTACCCTTTCCAGTTAATATTGACATGTTCAGCGGGCCGGGAAGTGGTTGCGCGCAAGGCGCGCCGCGCAGGGAATGGCGGGTCCTTGCCAAGCGGCGTAACGCCGCGGGCGACCGCTTCCCGGCCCGCCCGCAGGGAGCGAAGCAGCGGTTTAACCTTTTTGAGATTAGTTGTCCTCTTTGCGTGCCACAAATCGTATTGATCTTGTAATGCCAGCCAACTCTCAGGTGAACGACCTGATGTTTTCGCCAAACGTAGCGCCATTACAGGAGAGATATTGCTATCACCATTTAACAAACGAGCAAGTGTCGAGGGTGATACTTCAAGACTCAAAGCAACCTGGGACAAAGCAGTATTTCTTTATTGAGTAAATTTACTCAATAGTGTAAAATTTATGGAATGAACAGCTATGAACGCACACAAATATCCATACTTCTGGAACGCCTCGGTGAAGCGCCCAAACGGCTTATTTTTATTACCGGACCACGGCAGACAGGCAAGACTACTCTAGTCAAGCAGGCACTTGAACAAATCGGCAGGCCACACCGTTACCTGTCGGCTGATCAGGTCGCACCCGCCACCTTTCCGGAATTTCCTCTCCTTGGCCCTGACCCAGCTTTAATTTCGGACAAGCCAGCCAATCCTGTTCCTGAAAAAAAAGATATTCATTGGCTTGTACGTCATTGGGAACAGGCCAGGGTTGAAGCAGCCAACTCTGAACGCGGCTTTATTCTGGTATTTGATGAGATCCAGAAAATAACAAACTGGTCGGAAGCAGTAAAAGGGCTATGGGACGCGGACCGCTGGCGCGATATTCCTCTGCACATAGTATTGCTTGGCTCTGCCCCATTGCTTATGCAGCGTGGGATGACTGAAAGCCTTGCTGGGCGATATGAGACGATCCATCTGACTCACTGGTCGTTTTCCGAGATGTCGGCGGCATTCGACTTTGACATTAAAAGTTACATATATTTCGGCGGCTACCCTGGCGCAGCGCCGCTCATCAGTGACCAGGAACGCTGGAAAAAATATATCGCTGGAGCGCTTATCGAACCGAATATAGAACGCGACATTCTCGCATTGGAACGGGTAGACAAACCCGCTTTACTTAAGAAACTGTTTGAATACGGTGCAGATTATTCCGGCCAAATCCTCTCTTACAACAAAATGCTGGGCCAACTACAGGATGCTGGTAACACGACAACCCTGGCGCGCTACCTGGACTTGTTATCAAATGCCGGACTGATTGCCGGCGTTACAAAATATTCCGGCAGTGTTCACCGCCGCAGATCATCCAGTCCCAAGCTCAACGCACTGAACACCGCACTGATGTCAGCCCAATCCGGTTACACGTTTGAGGAAGCGCAATCGGACCGCAGTTTCTGGGGGCGCATGGTCGAAAGCGCGATCGGCGCGCACCTGCTCAATACAGCAAGACCTGAATACCGTATTTACTACTGGAAGGAAAATGCGCTTGAAGTGGATTTCGTTCTGGAACGTCGTCCCAGGCTCATTGCCATTGAAGTAAAAAGTGGCGTACGTCGCAGAAGCATTAGCGGGATTAAAAAATTTGAGGAGCGTTTCAACGTCACGAATTCAATTCTGGTCGGAGCAGATGGCATACCCATTGAAGATTTTATGAGGGTGTCTGCCCGAGACTTGTTACAAGACCTATGACTTATTTCACGCCGCGCACCTGTCAAGCAATCAATGAAACCGGTTCACAGAACCAATCCGAACAATCTTCCCGGCCAATTGAAGAGTTCAGAGAGGAAGCAGCTTATGTATTGCTGGGCGCGCCCGGCGCCGGAAAAACGACTGTCTTCGAACAAGAAGCAAAACAGACCGGGGGTTGTTACGTCAGCGTCCGTAATTTCATAACATTCAGTGACCGCCATGAATGGCATGACACCATACTGTTTATTGACGGACTGGACGAACGTCGAGTGGGCGCCACTGACGGCACCACCCCGCTTGACACTATCCGCAATAAACTCAACGAGCTTGGTTGCCCCCGATTTCGCCTGTCCTGTCGCGTAGCCGACTGGTTTGGAACAAATGATCGTAGCAGTCTGGAAAAGGTGTCGGAAAACGGCAATGTCAAAGTACTGCTACTGGACCCGTTATCCGATGACGATATTCGCAAGGTACTGGAAGCGCGATCTGAAATTACAGATGTAAATCAATTCATCCTCTCTGCCCGCAAAAGAGGAATTGAGGACTTGCTCCTCAACCCCCAAACCCTAAAGATGCTGGTGGAGGAGATAACGAATGGCGAATGGCCTGAGTCATATTCAGAAATATTCGATATGGCCTGTCGTCGGATATTGCTTGAAGAGCATAGCGAAGAAATTCGGATTAAAGATCAAGCTGCTTCAGGTTATTCCGGTGGCAGCGCATCGATGGATGCAGCCGGCAAGCTTTGCGCGATTCAACTCCTGACGGGCAACATCGGATGGATTACCTCACCTGGCAGTATGAACGAACCGGATTATATTTCATTGGATCAAATCCCCGGATTAAACCGGCTTCTTTACACCCGTGTGCTGGAGAGTAAACTCTTTGAGGGAATAGCAGAAAATCGCGTGGCGCCTGTCCACCGTCATATTGCCGAATTTCTCGCTGCAAAATATCTGGCCGACCTCATCAACGATGGTTTTCCAGTGGGCCGAGTCGTTTCTCTGATGTCCGGATCAGACGGCATCATCGTGTCTGAACTACGCGGACTTTCCGCCTGGCTTGCGGCACACAGCAAATCCTGCCGGATGGAGTTGATTAAACGTGACCCCTTGGGATCGGTCCTCTACGGTGACGTTCGGAACTTCACCATTGACGAGAAATGTCGGTTACTGGAACGTTTGGAACAGGAAGCGAATAATAATCCCTGGTTCATCCGGGCACTTCAATCTACCCACAGGATTGGTGAGTTCGCCACACCTGATATGGAAGATGTTTTTCTGGAATACCTGGATGCCTCGAGCCGGGACGATGCACAGCAGGCCTTTGTCTCTTTACTGCTGTTATCGCTACGGCATGGGCAACTTTTTTCAGGAACGACTGACCTCCTGATAAAGATTGTTCGAGACGGTAAATGGAAACAATATATCAGGTCTGATGCTCTCAGGACCTTATTTCGCCATTGGCGAAACGATGAGACGGTTGCACTCAAACTCGAAAAATTACTTGCAGATATTAATGGCGGATTGCTTCCGGACCCGGATGATGAACTCCTGGGTTTACTGCTAATCGAACTGTATCCCGATAAGCTGCCGCCGGCCGAAATTCTGCGTTATCTGCGCAAGCCCAAAAACAGGTCGTTCATAGGACAATATCTCCTGTTCTGGGGTAGCATAGCCCCAAAGACTTCCACGAACGACCAAATCGCTCAAATTCTTGATCAGTTCGTAGAACAATCCGACCGTCTTCATGATGAGTTACAACCCCATAAACGACCGACTTTTTTCCTGCGCGGCGTACCTTTATATCTGTTGCACCGTTTTCTGGAAACATGCGGGGACGAAATTAATACAAATCGATTATTCAACTGGCTGGGCGCTGTCTCGTGGAATGACACCCTTGACTATGACGTTTCCGGTAGGGAAGGGACATATGTTCGTAACTGGATCGAGAGTCGGCCAGAGTTATACAAATCCCTGTTCGCGATAGGGGTTGAACATTGTAACAAATCGCCGGAAAGCGCTGACTTATCCGGTTTAAAACACTGTACATACAAATTGAACCGCAGGTTCTTGAATGCTGAAGCGCCGGCAGATTTTGGAATATGGTGTCTAGACCAGGCAAACAAGGCAGTTGACCTCAGGGTTGCACATTACTACATACGTCAGGTTGCTCGTTTTATACATTACGGAATTTCTGATAAAGGACTGTCTTCTGACATTGTGGAGAAGCGTATCGCCGGAAACAGTTCACTCATCAACACATTCAAGGCGAGGCTTGATGAATTAAGCCAGGTACAAGCCGAGGAGAAAAAATTCGATGATTCGCAGGCAACCGAAAAGGATCTCCAGCGGCGTGACTGGCGCGAGAACCTGAAACCGCATCAATCAGATCTGCTCAATAACCAGTGCGCCCCCGAGGTCCTCAATGAGTTGGCCCATGTTTATTATGGTGCCTACGTGGATGTTAATGGCGAAAACTCAAGGGAAAGATTGCTCGACCTGCTCGGTAATGATGAAGAACTGATCCAGGCTGTCATGTATGGATTACGTAATTCGATTTCCCGACACGATCTCCCAACTGAATCCGAAATTATTGCTCTGGGAGTTCAAAATCGCACACATCTCCTTGCCTATCCATTCATGGCCGGGTTGGAAGAACTTGCTCTTTCTACTCCGAACCACAAAATTTCGCTGAATGAGCAGCAGATGCGCCTGGCCCTGGCTATCCACTATACCGTACCCATCTGGTCTTATTCCGGTAATCAGATAAAAGAAGCAGCGCCATCCTGGTTTCCATCAGTGTTGAAGTCTCATCCTGAAATAATCTCAGATGTCATGATCCGATGCATAGTTTCACAGTTGCGTAATGGCGCTTTCGGCATCTCCGCGTTATACGAATTGGCATCATCACAGGAACATGCGGACGTCGCCCGCCTGGCAGTATTACCACTGCTGGAAAAATTCCCTGTTCGCTGCAAGGAACGGCAATTATCTGACTTGAATTACTTGTTCACAACGGCATTTCTCTATTGCGAAGAAGCGGCGCTTGTGAACCTGATCGAAAGGAAACTTTCCAAACAAAGCATGACCGTAGCACAACAGGTCTACTGGTTGTGCGCCGGTGCGTTTGCTTCGCCGGGTCTGTTCCATGAGAGATTAGAAACATACGTCAATGGAAATCAGAGACGAATCGCATACCTGGCAAAAGCCTTAGTTAAATCCAGCTGTCCGGTCGATAGATTGAGTGCCAATCCTCTGCAACTGCTGATCCGGCTTATCGGTCCCTTATACAGGCCTTTTTTCTCCGGTACCGACGATGCAACATCTGAAGAAGAACGCTTTCTCTCGCCGGGTTTTGATGCGGGCAAACAAATTCAAGCATTCATCAATCAACTTGCCTCCATCCCATCAAAAGACGCATCCGAGTCTCTTGAAAACCTGTCATCCATTGAGGAATTATTGCCGTGGCAACCTTATTTTAATGATGCCATGTACCGGCAGAACATCGCGCGGCGGGAAGCCGAATTTCAATACTGCAATATAGAACAGGCACTTCAAGTTCTTGAAAGCCAAAAGCCTGCAAACGCAGCCGACCTGGCTGCTCTCACATTTGATCATTTACGCGACATCTCAAACGACATCCGTAACGGAAATACATCCGACTGGCGTCAGTACTGGAACGTTGATTCATATAGTCGACCTGAAAAACCAAGACCTGAAGATACCTGCCGGGATACACTGTTATCAGATTTACAAGTCAGATTAAATCCGCTGGATATAGACGCCCAACCCGAGGGCCGTTACGCCGATGACAAACGGTCCGACATGCGGATTAATTATGCTGGTTTCAACGTTCCGGTGGAGATCAAAAAAAGCTGCCACCGCGATCTCCGGAGCGCAATCAAAACACAGTTAATTGCCAAATACACTCGTGACCCAGGCGCAAAAGGCTATGGAATTTATCTGGTATTCTGGTTCGGAGATACGGAACATTGTCGCCCGACCCCCATAGACCGGCATCGGCCTCAAAACGCTGACGAACTTGAAGAACTCCTGCTTGAAACGCTATCAGAAGAAGAAAAACTCAGAATTTCAATTTGTGTGGTTGACGTCTCGAAACCAAAAACTAAAATTGCTACGTAGGTTATCATTGGCACTTAGTTCAGTCATCCCTGGATGAAAAAAGCAAGGGCCGCTCCCAAGAAGCAGCCCTTGAGCCGACAGCACGCTGCCGGCGGGTAGCTAAGTGCATTCCAGCACCAAATCGGTGTATTTTACAAAGGGTCCACCGTTGTGAAACACTGCTGTAACTGACAGTGGGACTGCTTGGTGAAAAATTGTTGACAAGCAAAGGAATGAGGGTAAGATAGCGCCCGTTCCGGGCCTTTGGCAGTAGGCTTTCCCAAATGTTACAAGAGGAAAGCCAAACCCAAAGGCCATTTTATTTATACACATCAGTAAAGGGAAAGACTCATGTCTGTTGCCATTCTTGTCGATGCAGCTTTTTTCATAAAACGGTTTCCTGCGATATATCCTAAACTTGATAAAAGCAACCCAGAAGTTGTTGGAAAGACTTTGTATTCAATGTGTATGGAGCACGTAATCTGATTAGTGGTTCATGGTAAGACAAGTCTTGAAAAAAGCAGAATTCTAAAAAATATGCAGTTACGAATTATCCCCTCGCTGTTAATTTTTATAGGATCATATTTGCCCTTAGGCCTTATATAGCTGGCACAAGAATTCGTAATATCAGCGACTTGATTTACTGTTATTTCTTTTGCGAGTAATCTGGCGTTATCTCCAATTAGATACGTCAGTCAGCAATTGTTTCCCATCTATGGCAGCTTTTTTCGCACCTTCAAGAAATTCCTCAGTTGATTCAACTTGTGCTTTACCGCGCGGAAATTTTACCAGGCCATGTATGTATTTATTTCGGTTTCTCCGCCATTTATCTACGCTTTCAATTAAGTCTGAGCACTCCTCCCATATGCTTCCTGGTCCGACCCTATAAACGGCACAGAGGAACCGCTTGAAATAAACAGTGCAAAAAAACAAAAGAGGTTTTATACTCCCACCTGACGTACCACGGTTGAACAGGTTTCAGGCAAGGAGTTTGATATGTTTAAAAAACGAGCGCACAAACAATCCGAAACGGACGAAGACCGCCCCAAGATATACGTTACCTACAGGGGCGCGCGGTATGTCAAAGCAGATGAAGTGCTCCGTAGCAAAAGAGCACGCGCCCAGATCGATGCGCTGGCGAAGATTGATTTCAAGAGGCCTTCAACCTCTGCACCTTCACAAGAACCGTCTCAGTAAACCTGTA
>JAPOQU010000105.1 GCA_026710545.1 Gammaproteobacteria bacterium
TGAGCTGTACGGGTCGGCGATACCGTCATCAACGGGCGTGAATACATTATCGACTTTAATCAGGAGGGTATCTGACTTATCAACTCCCCCGTGCACGTTCAGCAAAATGTCCAGGTTCTCAGAGGGCTGCCAGTTCAACAGGCCGCGCCAGGTGGTGCGATCTATTTCACCCACCTTCTCTCCGCTTGCGCGGTTTAACTGAAAACCATCATTGCGCTGGGAAGTCTGTACCGCAACCCGGCCCGTCAGCCCTTCCGCTATCCGGCCGCCCAGCGCGCCTTCCAGGAGAAAATGGTCGTAGCGGCCATAATCCGCGGACAGGTAACCTTCAAATTCTTCCGTGGGTTTCCTGCTGATAAATCGCATGGCCCCGGCCGTGGTATTGCGGCCATACAGGGTTCCCTGCGGCCCTTTCAGCACCTCGACGCGTTCCATATCAAATAATTGAAATCCGAGCATCGCCGGTGATACCAGGTACACCTCGTCAACGTAGATACCCGCCGCCGGGTTATTGTTAACGGCATAATCGTTCAGCCCGAGACCGCGAATACTGACATTTGTTATGGTATTGCCGAAGGTTTCATTGATATTCAGGTTCGGCGTCTGCGCAGCGAGGTCGATTGGCTGGCCCAGCCGCTGTTCCCGAATCGCGTCACCGGTGAACACCGTTACGGCCACGCTGACATCGTTCAGACTCTGTTCACGCTTTTGCGCAGTGACGATGATCTCCTCGATCTGCAAGCCGGAGGTCTGTGCCGCAAGATTGCCTGCCCAGACTGATACAATTGTCAGAATGATTACATTCGCTATTGACTTGTCAGTTGATGTCTTCATTTTCAGTACCCTCTTTATTAAACAAGGTTTCTCCGGGGACGGATTTTAAATCCGTCCCCTTTCCCCGAATTCTTCAATGGGAATGAATTCTTCTTCCAGGCCGAAAGCCTGCGGCCCGAACACAGCCAGGGATTCGGGCCTTCTCATGATAGGCGCTGCACTGGTTCCAATGACCTTGACCCGTTGACCGTATTTTAAGGCCTCGACCGTAACGGGCCGGCCTGTCTCCCGGTCCACAATACAAATCAGGTCCGGGACGACGGCGACTGTCTTTCCACCGACCCGGGCAACCAGGTTTTCGTTCTGAAATAACACAGTCATACGTCGCTCACTGCCATCCAACGCGGCAAGCTCACAATGGCCCATGGAAAAACCTCCGGTCGTTTCCCTTCTGAGGTCTGTGATTTTTCCATCAAATAACACTTTGCAGTGGTTGTAGTATTCAGTGGAGCGCAAATATTCAAGCAAGGCCTCGATTGGTTCGCCTTCTTTCCTGCCTTGGGAAAGCGCGCGCCCAACGCCAAGCGCCAGGGTCAACGTTCCCTTTACCGCATACTGCTTTACCTGGCGTCCGTTCATGGGGTAACAGGAAATCATAACGCTGAGTCCCATCCGGATAGCGGCTGCTCGAATTAAATCTTCCGCGCGCTTGCCATCATTCGTTTCAACAATAACAGTCTCCAGGCGCTCATCGACAATCACCGCCGGGGTAGCGGGTACCCCAAAGACGTTGAACGTAACCATCTGTAATTCGGGGAACGCGCGCCCCATTCCATCGCAATTCACCAGGGGCAGACCCAAACGCGCCGCGGCAACGACAGGGATCACGGAATTAATACCGCCGATTTCAATTGGCATGATCGCATCAGCTTGCTTGCCGATAAGTTGTGCAAGCCGTTTTATGGAATAGTCAATATCCTCACCGGATGCGGCTTTCTCTACCAGGACCGTCGGCGCGCCCAGCATGGCGGCCGGCAGTACAGTCGCATCGTCATCCAGTTCGCTGGCTTCGATAATTTCCGGCGCTCCGTATTCCTCAATGGCATGCTTTGCCATTAACCGGCCGATATAAGGGTCGCCGCCACCACCTGTTCCGAGAAACGCCGCTCCCTGGGCCAGATCCTCCAGGTCCGCTGTGGTAATAAATAAGCTCCTGCCGGTTGTTTCTGCGACATTCAGCACAGGCGCAACTCCCCCGCCGCTTTTGCGCGGATGCGCACGGCGCTGCCCGGCATATAGGCCAGCGGCAGCTCCTCAAAATCTATAATTTCAATGCTGTTTTCATCGGCTCCCGCATTCCTGGCCTGGTTGGCGGCTTCCGCTTGCGCGCTTTTTACGGCTTCCTCACGAGTGACCTGTTCGTATGAATAAACCTTGTTGATTTCCCCGCCGACCTGGGCAATAGAAGCCCCAATTGCATTCGCCACCTGCGCGTGCTGCGGGACAACCACTTCATTCGTCCCGGCAATATGTTCCCGGATCAGAATTGACCCGCCCCCGACCAGGATCAACGGTAACGGTTGGGCGCTTGTCTTCATGCGGTCCACGCATTCTTCCACCGTCCTGTGCATGGCGTTTGCCGTTTCCCGTACCAGGGACTCGGCCAGGTTTGCAACTGCGTCAGGATTGCCGACTTCAACAAAACCCGCGGCAACGGCAATATCGGTAGCCGTCAGTTGTTTCCCACCGAACACCCGCGCTTGTTCCACCAGGCGATAACCGACTGACCGGGGCCCGACCCTGACTTTTCCATTCCGGCTGACGAGGCTGCCACCTCCCAACCCCACAGACAGGATGTCCGGCATGCGAAAATTGGTGCGCACACTACCCACATCCATGGAAACACCGGATTCTCGCGGAAAACCATTGACCAGCACGCCGATATCGGTTGTGGTGCCGCCAATGTCCACAACCAGCGCATCCTTGAGGCCGGACAGGTAGGCGGCGCCGCGAATACTGTTAGTCGGGCCGGAAGCGAAGGTCAGGACCGGATATTTCCCAACAAATTCAGCGCTCATCAAGGTTCCGTCATTCTGGCTGATATAAAACGGCGCCCTTATTTTGAGCCGCGCCAGGGCCCGTTCAAACGAAGCCACGAACGTGGCGCTCAAACCGGTCAAACTCGCATTGATGATCGCAGCATTTTCCCGCTCCAGTAAACCGATTCGGCCGATATGGGATGATAAGGTCACGGACGCATCCTCCAGCTCGTTCAACACGATTTCCCCGGCGCGCTCTTCCATTGCGCTGTTTACAGGTGAAAATACGCCACTGACTGCGACCTTCCGTATACCTTTTGTTTGCATATCTTTTGCAGCGGAAGCAATCGCTTTTTCATCCAACCTGGAAATCGGCGTCCCGTCAAACTCATATCCGCCCGCTACCATATAGTGATGTTTTCCTATCACTGCAGCTATGTCATCGGGCCAGTCGATCATGGGAGGTACGCCGCGCGTGGCAGGCAGAGCCAGGCGTATCACTCCCACTTCCTGTAAATGCTTACGCTCGACAAAGGCGTTGGTGAAACGGGTGGTGCCCATCATGACTGCCTGAATATCTCCCGCGGCAACCCGTGACATATTGAGCACATTCCTGACCGCGGCCATGATCCCCTCATCGACATTCTTGCCCGTCGGCGCCTTGTATACGGCCTTCACATCATTGCCGTCCATCAACACGGCATCCGTATTGGTTCCGCCTACATCTACGCCTATTCTGATAATTGCAATATCCTCCAGGTATCGGAACAATAATTTGGGACACCCATAAATTTCGGCACCGCAACAATTTGGGACATCCACGTCGATAATTTGCTGTGTAAATTCGGGGACAGAATTAATTCTGTCCCCAGCAAGCTGAGTTACATGCCGTCGGGGTGTGCAGAGACCTGATCACGATAATTTGGGACAACCATAAAATCCGAGACGGCTGTACACTTCCAGATCGGTATTAAAGTCAGGTTAATCAGTTTTTGCCCGAAATCACCCGTTATGAGGTGTGGTTCCCCGGTTGAATTGAGTAGCGCTACTGTTTACCTGCGAATCGGCTACCTGCACGAACGGGTAGGTTGCCGGCAAACTTTATTGACACGTCAAACACATCAACATAATGTTGCCTGCATGAAGGAAAAACATGGGCCGGAAATTAATACCCTGTTCCCGGCCTGGCTTATGCGTTCCAAGGTGTACCCCACCCGGCAGCGTGTGGACGTGTTACAGAGACCGTCCCTGCTCAAGCAGCTCGATGCCTGCCTGGACGCCACCTTATCACTGCTCTGCGCCCCGGCGGGCTATGGCAAGAGCACACTCTATGCCGACTGGCGCAACAAGCTGTTACGGGATAACGTCAAGGCATGCTGGCTGTCGCTGGAGCAGGATGACAACGACGCATTCCAACTCCTGACCTATATTGCCTACTCACTGTACGAGGGCGGCGTGGACTTTTCCGCAGCCGGGATAATGGAAAAAACTCACTCCGGCGATCTCTCGGCGCGCACGCTCCTGAACATCATACAGCGCGTGGTTGAAAGCGAAGAGCAGAAAACCGTGATCATCTTCGATGACTTTGAAAATCTCAACGAAGAGACAATCGACAGGGTAATCCAGCCGTTGCTGACGTATGCGCCGGCCAACCTGCACGTCGCCGTTGCAAGCAGGGACGACCGCCGCTTGAAGGTGGCCAAGCTGGAAATGGAGGGCCTGGCGTTGCGCCTGCCCGCAAGGAGTCTCAATTTTACGGTGGATGAACTCAGGCTGTTCTTCGAGGATTACCTGCCCGCAGAAACCATAGAGGAAATCCGGCGCCTGACGGAAGGCTGGCCTGTGGCCGTACAGATGCTCAGGAGTTCCGTGAAGGCCGACCGGGACATAGACCGCGTCCTGGCCAGTATGACCTCCTCCTCCAGCATCATTACCACCTACCTTTCAGAGCAGATCTTCAGTGGGCTGGACGGCAAGCTGCAAAACTTTTTAATGGACATCTCGTTGGTGGACGGGATGTCGTGTGAACTGGCGGATTACCTGCGTAAAGCCGATGACAGCGACGCGCTGTTTGACGCCTGCCATACGCTGAGCGCCCTGGTTTCTCCTGTGGAACAGGTGAGAAACACCTGGCGCTTGCATCCCCTGTTCCGGGACTACCTGCAGCACAAGCTGTTGTTTACCTGCCCGGAGCGTGCTTCAGCCCTGCACCTGCACGCGGCTGACTGGTTCGCCGGGAAAGGCAATCTCGTCCGGGCCGTGAGACACGCGGTACAGGCAGGCAGCCCCCGACGGGCCGTGGAAATTATCGAGCAGCAGGGCGGCGTCATACTCTGGTTGCGGGAGGGACTGACGCGTCTGAGGACCGCCCTGGGTTTGCTGGATGAGAACTCCATTTCCGCCTCACCCCGCATAACGGCCATCCGCTGTATCCTGGATATCAGGGAAGGCCAGGTTTACCAGGCGCGCAAACGCTATAATGCCATGCTGGAGCGCTACCGGCATACGCAGCACGAGCTCGCCAAGGCGGACCGGGAACGTATAGACCATGAGCTCATGCTGGTGGAATCACTGCTGGCCTGCTACGAGGGAAAGATGCAGTCTGAGCAGTTCTGTTCCCGCTTCACACAGAACATTTCCCGGATTGACCGGAACGATCATGCAAGCCTCGGATACCACCATAACCTGCTTTGTTTTGCCTACGCGCAAAGAGGGATGCTGCGTGAAGCCAGGTACCATGCCGGGGAGTCAACAAGGGAATACCGGCTGCTTGGATCGTACTACGGTGAAGCCTACATTAATTTTCACCTGGGGGATATTTCCTTCGCAGAAGGAAACAGCGAACAGGCCAGAAGCAGTTACCAAACCGGCCTGAACCTGTGCCGGCGGCATTTTAATGATGATATGAGCATAAAGCTGCTCGCCAAAGTATTGATGGCAGAGCTGAATTACGAACTGAATCAACTACGGGGCATGTCCAACACGGCCGTTTCCATCGCCAGACAACTGGAAGAGCGGGAAGCCTGGTTCGATATCTATGCGGCAGGTTACACCACCGCAAGCAACGTCGAATTTGCCAGGCATGGTATCGATGCCGCGGACGCAATCCTGACCCGGGCCCTGAGCTATGCCGGGCGACAAAAGCTGGAACGTTTAATCAACCTGCTGTTATTCCAGCGTATTGACCTGTTGCTGCGCGCCAACCTGGACGAGGAGGCACAGCGCACCTTCAGAGACTCGGGACTACGGCTGGAAAACTACAGAAACCCGGGCCGGAGCGACATTGCCTGGCGCGAGCGCCATGCCGCAGTGCACGCGATTATCCTGTTGCAGCTCAGAGAAAAAAACCATGAAGAAGCCCTGGCTGCGCTCAGCTGTTTCTCCCGCCATGCACAATCCAGCGGCCACCTGAAACCGAACCTGGGGTATGAAATATTAAAGAGTATGGCTTATCGGGGGAAAAACGATTATGTGCCGGCATTCAAACACCTGGAGCAGGCGCTGCGACTGTCCGCGAGTTCCGGTTTTGTCCGCTCATTTATTGATGCCGGCAGCGAATTACACGAACTCCTGCAACTGTACATGGTAGCGCCGGAATATGCGTCTCCCCCGCCTGAGTACAGGCAACAGGCGGAAATCATAGCCAATTACTTCAGCGCCGCCGGTGAAGCGGACGCCGGCGAAGAATTGCTGAGCAAGAGAGAGAACGAAGTCTTGAAATACCTGGCCCAGGGCCTGTCCAACAAGCTGATCGCCAGAAACATCGGCATCTCGGAAAACACGATCCGCTTCCACCTGAAGAACATCTACCACAAGCTCCAGGTGCACAACCGCCTGCAGGCCATCAGCGCGGCGAGAGAGAGGAAGATACTTTGAGGGGCATGATTAATGTTACTGTCTGCAATAGCTCTTAATGATTCTTCTGCCGGTTTTTGTTTTACGGCGCCAAGGTTTTTGTGAATATCCAATACAGGAATGTCGATCCAACGAATTGAAACCAAATGGTCATCGACTCCATATTTTTTAGCAATATCTTCAACATTCCTGACATGGCATCTGGTATTGGCATCTGGTATTGGTATTGAGTCCTCCCGCCGGTTGTGCTACATTCCTGTCATCTTGACGACACCGCCGCAACAAGGAGGATTTCCCATGGCCGATACCACACAAGAACCCACCGACACCACCTTTGCCGACATCCGCGCCATCCTGCGCACCGTATCGGAAGAACAGGCAGAGCTGGCCGGGCAGATGAAGGAGCAGTCCCGGGCAGCCGACCGGCGGCTGAAGGAAACCGAGCGGATGATACAGGAAACCA
>JAPOQU010000106.1 GCA_026710545.1 Gammaproteobacteria bacterium
ACTCAACTCCGCGGTGAATCAATTCCTGGACTGAAACGACTGAAAGGGGACAGATTTAAATCTGTCCCCGTTATTTGAACCCAATACCTTTTTTCTGCAATCGTGATCCCTTGGACCTGGAGGAAAGCTGATGAATATTCACAGAATACTGGTACTGATTATCCTGTTGTACGCATCTTCACTATGGGCCGAAGAGAAACGTCACGGTCCTTCGGCCATCGAGGTCAAGGTAAGCCTGGGCACCGCCGATGAAGAAATGAAGTTCGTCCCGGACACACTTTCCTTCGAACGGGGCAAATACTACAAACTGGTGCTGCACAACCCCAGTTCGGACGACCACTACTTCACCTCGGATGCGTTCGCAACCCGCATCTTCACCCGCAAGGTTGAAGTCGCTGACGCATCCGGCAAAACCGTCACGGAGATACACGGCGCCATCAACGATCTCGAACTCAAACCCGGCGCCACCATCGAATGGTTCTTTTACCCCATGACCAAGGGCACAAACCTGAAACTCTATTGCCACAAGGACGGCCACGAGCAACAGGGCATGGTCGGCACCATCAATATCAGCGGCCCGCCGCCTTTTACCAGATAATCTAAAGACAGGCTTTACGCCGCTTTCCCCGGGACACTGACGTGTCATAAAATCCCGGGGTCAGAGTAAAATCACCGAGAACGTTGGCAACAGCAAAGCCGGTGGTGATTTTACTCTGACCCCACCCATTTGGCTGAAGCGGGAATTGCTGCCTTGGCTGCGTACTGCTTGACCTTTCAAAATAATTCACTATACTGCTTAAAAAAGCAGTGCTATTATAATCAGAATGAAAACACTGACAGCCAGACAATTGCAGGTGCTTGAATTTATACAGGACAGCATCAGGGTCGCCAATATGCCGCCTACCATCGCCGAGATTACCGGAGCCATGGGATTTGGTTCGACCAATGCGACCCGGGGGCATTTACAGGCGCTGGAACGCAAAGGGGCCATAGAGCTGATCCCCAACTCATCCCGGGGGATACGCCTGGTACAAGCCGGCGCGTTTGAGCCCGGTCTCCCCCTGGTGGGCCGGGTTGCCGCCGGTCGTCCCCTGCTGGCCGAAGAAAATATCGAGGATTATCGCCCGGTTGATCCATCGTTTTTTTCTCCCCGTGCGGATTACCTGTTGCGTGTACGGGGTGAGAGTATGCGGGATGCCGGGATACTGGATGGGGATTTGCTTGCGGTGCACCGTAGTCCCACTGCGGATAACGGCCAAATCGTGGTGGCGCGGTTGCAGGATGAGGTAACGGTCAAACGGCTGCGCCGGACCGGACAGGTGGTTTACCTGGAAGCGGAAAACCCCGGCTTTCCTGCCATTGAGGTGGATCTGAAACAGGAAACACTTGCCCTTGAGGGTATCGCTGTCGGCGTAGTACGCAACCTGTAGCGCATAACCATGAACAATTCATTGCGAGAGCTGGTACGCAACAACCCCCATCTATGGTCGGGTGATGAGGTCTGCCAGGGGAAACCGGGCGGTATCCCTACGGGTCATGCTTCATTGGATGCAATACTGCCCGGCGGCGGCTGGCCGAAAAATGCCGTGGTCGAAATGATTACCCCGCATTGGGGTACGGGTGAATTACAGTTGTTGTTGCCACTGATGAAGTCCATGACACGGCGCAGGCGCTGGATACTGTGGGTTTGCCCGCCTTACATCCCGTATGCTCCGGCATTGGTGGATGCCGATATTGATATTAACTTCCTGATGACAATCGGCCCGAATATCGCCTGCCGGGATGCTCTTTGGACGATTGAAAAAGCACTGCAGTCACAGCGCTGCGGTTTGCTCATGGCATGGTTGAACCACCTGCCCAATGGGGTCATTCGACGCCTGCAACTGGCTGCCGATGCCGGTAAAACACCCTGTGTGCTGTTTCGCAACCAGCGCGGGAAAAATTCACCCGCAGCGCTGCAATTGCAGGTGAACCACAGCGACCGGGGCATCCATGCACGGGTTTTGAAAGCCCGCGGCGCCCATCAATACCACAGCGCGGACATCCCCTATCCGGGTTAACCCCATGGGTTTCGGATATGCCCCGGCCACTTTCTGCTCTTTCTTTCCGGGTTTACCAGGAACAAGAGGCATGTAACAAAACTGAAACTGGAAAGGGTACCAGGACCGGGCAACAAGCCCTGTGGCTTGCTGTTTATCTGCCCAAACTGGCCCTGGAAGTTGTCGCTGCCGATCAGTCTGATGAGGTTTCGGTCGCCGTTGAGGAAATAAAAGGCAGAAAACTCGTCCATACCGCGTCCTGTTCCGCAGAACGGATGGGTATCAGCGCGGGCATGGCCCTGAGCGCGGCCTACGCCTGTTGCCCCGGCCTGAAAGTTCACCGGATCAACGAAATCGCCCGGGAGGAACGACTGGATGCGCTGGCAGCCTGGGCCTTGCAGTTCAGCGCCGTGGTCAGTTTGCATCCACCCTGCTCGTTGCTGCTGGAGGCGGGGGGAAGCATTAACTATTTTGGCGGCCTCGCCGCGATCCGGGATACCATCGCCCGGGAACTGACCGAACGCTGGAAACACGTTTTTTACCAGGCAACGACCCCCACGCCCACAGCCAGCCTGATGCTGGCCCGGGCCGGATGCAACCTGGTTGTCGAGCGCGGCGCAGATTTGCGCTCGGTCCTGGGGCCCTTGAGCATTGAGGTCCTGCCCCTGGATGACAAGCGCAAACAACGACTGAATAAAACCGGCGTGCGTATCCTGCGCGACCTCTGGCGGTTGCCTTCAGACGGGCTGGCGCGACGTTTTGGAACAGAACTGGTTACCCACCTGGACCAGGCCCTGGGAAAGCTGCCTGAACCCTTGAATGCTTATCGGATACCCCCCCGGTTTTCCGATACCCGGGAATGTTCGTTTGACATCGATGAGCAACAGGCGCTTGTTCCCGTCGTTCGTGGGCTGGTGACCGGCTTATGCGATTTCCTGCAGAAACAGGACTTGTACACCATGGATTACCAGGTGCATTTTTATCACCGGCAGGACCCGGTAACGATGCTCCATATCGGCTTGCGCCGGCCAATACGCCAACCCGGTTATTTGATGATGTTGGTGGAGACGCAGCTCGGCAGGGCAAAGCTGGACGCGGCCGTCGTCAGGGTAACGCTGACTGCCGAGCGGTTTTATAGCGTTGCCCCCCGGACCCGTTGTTTGTTTCCCGGCAGCGGGCTTGAGCAGCAAGATCAGGATATTGCGCCACTCCTTGAACAATTGTCCACTCGTCTCGGCGCCGCTGCGTTGAAGGGCATCGCAACCCATGCGGACCATCGACCGGAATACGCCTGCCGAACTGGTGTGCCGGCCGCGGTCGGGCCGGCGCCCCCGGGCAACCGGCGCCCCCTGTGGTTATTGCCGAAACCCAGGGAATTGCTGAACAAGGACGACGGAATTTACTACAGGGGCCGCATCCATTTCCTCATGGGGCCGGAGCGCATCGAAGCGGGCTGGTGGGACAGCGACGGCATACGCCGGGATTATTACGTGGGTGTCGATGACATCGCCGGACGTGTGTGGATTTACCACGACCTGACAACCAGGCAAAAATGGTATTTGCATGGATTGCTCGGCTGAACGCGCCTGCTTGCCGCCTTATGCGGAATTACACTGCATCAGCAACTTTACGTTTCTGCGGGGCGCCTCCCATCCGGAAGAACTGGTGGTCCGGGCAAAAGCCCTGGGTTACCGCGCCATCGCCATCACCGACGAATGCAGCTTATCCGGAATCGTCCGCGCCCATACCGCGGCCGTGAAAGAAGGTATCGACCTGCTTGTCGGCAGCGAGTTTCGATTACAGGAAGGGTGGCGCTTTCTATTGCTGGCCACCGACCGGGGCAGCTACGGCAGACTCGCGCACCTCATCACCCTGGCTCGCCGGCAGGCAAAAAAAGGGGAGTATTTTATCGACCGGAACCTGGTCCAGGACCACTGCCCCGCCGGTTGCCTGGCCATCTGGCTGCCTTGCTTTAACCGGGGGGAGATCGAAACAAACGGCTTGCGCTGGCTGGCCGGTCTTTTCCCCGGGGCACTGTGGATAGCGGTAGAGTCGTTGCTCGACGGCAACGACAGGGAACAACTGCGCCGCTTACAGGAAATCAGCGCAGGTTTTGCCATTCCCTTGTGCGCCTGTGGAGATGTACATATACATGAACATAAGCGCCGGATAGTACAGGATACCTTGACAGCCATCCGTCTCGGCAAACCCCTCAGTGAACTGGGTTACGGGGTTTATTCCAACGGCGAGCGACACCTGCGTTCGCGTCGGCGTCTTGCGCAGCTTTATCCGCGCCCCTTGCTGGAAGAGACCGTAAGGATCGCCGAACGCTGCCGTTTTTCCCTGGATGAATTACGCTATGAGTATCCATCGGAACTGGTTCCGAAACACCATACTCCCCGCTCATGGCTGCGACTGCTTACGGAACAGGGTATGCAAACACGCTGGCCCGGGGGCGCGCCGGAAAAAGTGCGGGCATTGATTGAACATGAGCTGGCCCTGGTGCAGGAGTTCAACTATGAGCATTATTTTTTAACGGTTCACGATATTGTGAAATTTGCCCGCAGCAAGGGCATCCTGTGCCAGGGCCGCGGTTCCGCCGCCAACTCCGCCACCTGTTATTGTCTGGGCATAACAGAAGTCAACCCCGACGCCATGGACCTGCTGTTTGAGCGCTTTATTTCCAGGGAACGCAATGAACCGCCGGATATTGACGTGGACTTTGAACATGAACGTCGTGAAGAGGTCATTGCTTATATCTATGAAAAATACGGGCGCGAGCGCGCCGCCCTGGCGGCAACCGTCATCACCTACAGGCCAAAAAGCGCGCTGCGGGACGTGGGCAAAGCCCTGGGAATGAGTACGGACCAGTTGGAGCGTCTGGCCGCATCCGTCTCCGGACGCTATGGAAATACCCTGGAAACAGCGCAGTTGGATGGTTTTCCGGCGGACAGCCCGCTTGTGAGAAGACTGGTTTACCTGGTCAATAACCTGATCGGCTTCCCGCGACATTTATCCCAGCACGTGGGTGGCTTTGTCATCAGTCAGGGCCTGCTCTCCCACCTGGTGCCTGTAGAAAACGCGGCCATGCCTGGGCGCACCGTCATTCAATGGGAAAAAGACGACCTGGAGGCGCTGGGCCTGCTCAAAGTGGACGTGCTCTCCCTGGGGATGCTCACCGCCATCCGCAAGGCCCTGGCGCTGGTCAGTCAATACCGGAATGAACTGCTGACCCTGGATAAGGTACCCACGGAAGATCCCGCGGTTTATAAAATGATGCAGAAGGCCGATACCGTGGGTGTCTTTCAAATCGAATCACGGGCGCAGATGAGTATGCTGCCGCGCCTCAAACCCGAAAATTATTACGACCTGGTGATACAGATCGCCATTGTTCGGCCCGGCCCCATACAAGGGGACATGGTACATCCCTATTTAAGAAGGCGGCGCGGCGAGGAGCCGGTCAGCTATCCCGGCAAGGCAGTGGAAAAAGTGTTGAAGCGCACCCTGGGCGTTCCCATCTTTCAGGAACAGGTGATGCAACTGGCGATGGTCGCTGCGGGGTTCAGCGCGGGGGAAGCGGATCAACTGCGGCGTTGCATGGCTGCATGGCACCGCAAGGGCGGACTGGAGCCGTTTGAAAAAAAACTGCTGAGCGGCATGAAAGCGCGGGGTTACCCGGAAAGTTTTGCGCGCCAGATCTTCAACCAGATAAAAGGATTTGGCGAATACGGTTTTCCCGAATCCCATTCCGCCAGCTTTGCCCTGCTTGCTTACGTGTCATCCTGGTTGAAGTATTATCATCCGGCTGCTTTCACCTGTGCCCTGCTGAACAGCCAGCCCCTCGGGTTCTACCGGCCGGCGCAACTGGTGCAGGACGCCCGGCGCCATGGCGTGACCGTCCTGCCCGTTGACGTGAACGACAGCGATTATGATTGTACCCTGGAGGGCGCCCCGGGGCAGGCCGGAACGCCCGGAACCCTGCGCCTGGGTTTGCGCCTGGTCAAGGGCTTGTCCCGGGCCGGCGCCCACACCCTGGCGCTTGAACGAAAACGGGGCAGGTATGTCAGTGCACAGGATATTGCGGCGCGTACAGGGCTGGATCAAGCAGACCTGACGAGTCTGGCAGACGCCGATGCCTTGAACGGCATCGGCAAAGACCGTCACCGCGCTTGCTGGGAGGTCCTGGACCCGGGGCCGGGCGCGCCCCTGTTCTCCACGCCTGACGAGGAAGAAACCGACCTTATGCTGCGCAAGCCCCGGGAAGGGGAAAATATCCTGGCGGATTACGCCAGTATCGGCTTTACCTTGCGCCGCCACCCGCTGGCCCTGTTACGCGGACGCCTGGACAAACGCGGCGTTACCACGTCAACAGGACTCCGGGAATTGGCCGACAACGCCTGGGCCCGGGCCGCGGGTATCGTCACCAGCCGCCAGCGACCCGCCACCTCTTCCGGGGTCATGTTTTTCACCCTGGAGGATGAAACCGGGTTTATCAATACCGTGATATGGCCCTCAATCTTTGCAAAACAAGATGTTATGCTGACGACGGCCAAACTCCTGGAAATATCCGGCGCGGTACAGAAACAGGACGGCGTACTACACCTCATAGCGCGACAGTGTACCGATCTCAGCTCCTGGCTCGGAGATATGCAACTGAAATCCAGGGACTTCTGCTGACCCGATAGGGTCAGACCTGCCTAACTCCGCTTAACTATCTGTTTCCATTGAGTTTATGCGCAATATATGCGCGTTATTTCCCCTTAGAACCCACTTTTTGCCGTCAAAATGGAGGTCGTAAGCTTCTTACTCCCGTAAGTTAATGCATTTTTACTTGATTTAGCTTCCTAATTTGACTATAGTCATGACCATAGTCAAATTAGAGCGCCGCTGTGAAAACCATCAAAGCATCGGAATTTAAAGCCAAGTGCTTGGGAATAATGGACGAGGTGGCGAATACCGGACAAGAATTCGTCATTTCCAAGAACGGTCAACCAGTGGTTCGACTCGTGCCGTATCGAAACAAGCCAAGCAGTTTATTCGGTATAGACAAGAACAAAATCGAGATACTTGGCGATATTATCGAGCCGCTGGACGTGGAATGGGAGGCCAATTTGCTTCAAGCCAGGGATGCTGAAGATTGATCCTGCTCGATACACACGTCGTTTTGTGGCTTAGAACCGGTGACGAACGTCTGGGGCCACTTGCCCGGCGCGAAATTGATCGGGCTTGGCAATCCGGCGAACTTGCCGTCTCCTCGATTTCGTTTTGGGAAGTCGCAATGCTGAAGAGCAAGCGCAGAATTAGTTTCCAGGAAAATCTTGAACAGTGGCGCCGGGTACAATTGGAACAGGGAATGGTCGAAATTCCAGTGGATGGGAAAACAGGCCTGCGCGCGGCCGGCCTCACCGATTTCCATCCTGACCCCGCCGACCGGCTCATTGTCGCCACCGCGCTTGAAGGCCATCGGCTGGTCACCGCAGACAAGCATATCCTCGACTGGTCCGGTGAACTTGACCGGCTGACCGCGCTTGAATGATTTTCAGCAGGCTATCAACAGACTGAGGTCATGTCATGCTTCCATCTTCTGCGCGAGGTCTAACATATCGGCAGTCATGAGGTAAATCTCCGGGTCAGGCTTGTAGCGATGTATGAGTTCGGCTGACAGGATGCAATCCCATGCCACCCCGGCATACCCTGTCCATGGAAGGGCGGTATCCTGCCTGAAGGGCTATCAGCAAGGAACAACAACTCAACTCTGGGGTAAATTCTGTAATTATTAAAGAAACAACTCCGTTCCTGTTTCCAAGTTCAGTTGTTCTGCCGCGCTACCTCCGTTCGTGGCAATTTCGATCAGGCCTTGTGAATTTCCATACCAGAAGGCAGTGCCCTCGGGGGCAGATGAAAAGGTGTCTGCATAGGATACAGTGCTACCGTTCACCTGTATCGCCCTGGTAGTGTCCAGCATTTCTGCCCTGATCCCGGTCATGCAGTTGCCGAAGTGGTCGATGTAAACAACCTCCTCAAGGTCGTCCGGCCAGCCGTGCCGGTCTTTCCAGGTTATTGACTCGCCGGGTGTCTCATTGTTCCTGATCGTGGCCGTTGCCGGGGCGTATAAATCCCGGCCGTGAAAGCTGGACGATAATGTTTCGGGCCGCCAGTCGATGCGCCAACATTGCACGTCGGTACTGTGCCGGCAGACGATGTCGAACAGGCCGTTGTCCGGTCCCACGTACCATTGTCCGTTCGCCTTGATTACTACCGGCTGGTCCTGAAAGCTGCCTACACCGGGGTCGACCACGGAGAAGAAGATCGTTCCGGGTTGCGCGGGACAAGCCCGGCTGAACGCGGCCAGCAGGTAAGCCGAGGCCTTGGGGTTGTTGCGGGGGGCGTCGGCCAGGAGGTTGATGACTTTCTCATTTGGGAGATGCCTGTGCAGTACTGCCTGCACCTGTCCCAGGTAGGGTCCTTGCAGGCCGTAGTCGGTAAAGAGGGCGATCATTGTCGTATCTCCCGGAAAGATAATGAGCTATTTCCCATTTGCGCCGATCGAAATAAAACTTATCATCGCTCACACCTCATCGCCTGTCAGGACTTGTAAGTATTCGTGATAGGCGTACGCTCGACCACGCCGTTTGCCCGTGATCTCACGCAGTACGCCCAGGCTTTCCAGCAGATCAATCGCCTTGCGGGTTGGAGGTGCAGTCAAGCCGAGCAGTTCCGTTGCGTTGGGAACGGTAACGACCGGATTGGCGGGCAGGCGGTCGAGCAGCTGCACTGCGGCAACGGTTGACCTGCGGTGGGTAATAATGCGGCTACGGTCGTGTCCCACCAGGGCATGGAGTGCCTGAGCGACGCGAACGCCGTCGTCGGCTGCTTCATAGACGCACTTGAGAAAGAACCTGGTCCACCCCTCCCAATCACCGTCGCTACGTACAGCAGCCAATCGTGCGTAGTACTCCTGCTGCTTACGCCTGAACGCCAGACTGAGGTAGAGTAGCGGCTGTTTGAGCAGGCGCCAGTGCTCAACAAGCAGTGCGATAAGTAGCCGACCAATGCGGCCATTACCGTCAAGGAACGGGTGGATTGTCTCGAACTGCACGTGTGCGAGTCCAATCCGAACCAGTGGGGGGAGTTCACTATCATCATGCAACCACTGTTCCAGGGCTCCGAGAGCGCCGGCAACGTCCTCGGGCGGTGGTGGGATGAAGCGGGTATTGCCGGGTCTGCTGCCGCCAATCCAATTCTGCGACCGGCGAACTTCACCAGGCAGTTTGTTCCTGCCGCGAACGCCGCGCATAAGGATACGGTGTGTGTCGCAAAGCAAGCAGATACTCAGCGGCAGGCCTCTCGGGCTTGCAAGTTGTCCTCGTGCGTAAGTGAGGGCATCCACGTAGTTGCAGACCTCTCGGACATCGTCCGGGCGCTCGCTTTGATCTGTAGCTTCGAAAGTGAGAACGTCGCGGAGTGTAGCCTGTGTCCCTTCGATCTGCGAGGTGATGACCGCCTCCTTCCGAACAAAGCCGTAGAGGAACCAATCGGTGCTCGGCACCATTGATCCCGCCACGGCAAGACGGACCAGCTCGGTCTGTGCGGCTGCAAGCAGTTCCGCTGTCAGGCTGTCCATCACCAGCGGCGGGTCGGTCGGGGGCAGTGGATATGGAACGAACGCGTGTACCTCCTCTCCAAGAGTGCTGGTGATACGGTATTGACCGGTCTTGCGAGTCATGGCTGGGAATCGCTCCTTTCCTAATCCCGAAGTTTAAGAATCGTTCGTTTCTTTGTCAAGAAGTTTACGAATCGATAGTTTCTTTCATCGTCTGACTATAAACTGCAAGACCTTATCCATATAGCTATTAATAGTGGAGTAACAGGGAGGATCAATCCCGAGTATCTCCGCCTCGGACTGCACGTAATGGGAGGGTTGCAGTTCGTCCCGGCAGTGGTGGACGAGGTCACGGGCTGTATCCGGTGTTGTCTCCAGGTGGAACTGAAGGCCGATTACTCGCCGGCCCAGCTGGAATGCCTGGTTATGACAGGCATCACTCCGGGCAAGCCGCATCGCTCCATCCGGCAGGTCGAAGGTCTCGCCGTGCCAGTGAAAAACCAATAATTCCTGTGGGAAGGTGAATAACTCTTCCGCGTTGTCGGGCTGCGTGCTTACGATAGGGAACCAGCCGATTTCCTTTTCCCTGTTCGGGTAGACAGCGGCGCCCATGGCGCCGGCAATGAGTTGCGCGCCCAGGCAGATGCCGATTACGGCCTTGTCGTTCTCAATGGCTGAACGGATAAACTGCTTTTCAGCCGCAAGCCAGGGATGGTCCGCCTCATCATTCACGCTCATGGGACCGCCCATGATAATCAGCAAGTCAAGATCATCCACATCAGGCAAAGTCGGGCTTTCAAAGAACTTCGTGACCGTGACGTCGGCGCGCATTGACTGCAGCCATGTATGGATGCTGCCCAACCCCTCGAACGGGACGTGCTGCAAGTAGTGAGCTTTTATCGCATTCTCCTTGATTTAAGAATAGCTGGGGTCAGAGCAAATGCTCTGACCCCATATATCCATCTTATGATGAATAGGCCCACTCGCGCCAGCCGTGCAGCAACGGGAAGTAAAGACCGAGCCGGATTGGCCTGTCGTCCAGGGCGGACATGACGGTAGCGTATTTTTCCAGTTGTTCCCGGTAGCGTTCCTGCTGCAGGTCGAGAAACTCGTCGACGTCTCCGGATTCGTGGCGCGAGGTCTTGTAGTCAACGATCCAGCGGATGCCTTTCTGGTCGATAAAAGTCCGGTCGATAATAATATTGATGACGTTTCCCCCGTAGACGCCGCTCAGTGCATATTCGTTTTTCCTGTCTTCGTGGGAGGCCAGCACCCACTGTCCGCGCGGGTCTTCCAGCACGCTCGTCAATGCCTGTTCCACCCAACCGCAAGCCGTTTCCAGTTCTACCTCAGGTACGCCCAATTCCCGCAGTGATTCCTGGTAGCTATGCCGTAATCCGCTGATTCTCCCGGCATCCCACTGGTCAATGCCTTGCGTTGCCATCACCTGCAGGTAACTATGCACCACGGTGCCCACATGCATGATGGTTCGTCCCGCCCACCGGTACTCGATCACGCCGTTTGCGTTGTCAGGTTCCTGTTGTTCCGGCCCGGCGCCGGTTAATCTGCTCCATTGGACCGGGGGTGGGGGGGCAGGCAACTGCCAGTCCGCGCCCAGCCGCCGCAGGCGCGGTTCCTGAATTTCTGCGGGAACTGCCACCGCTTCGGCTTGCGGCGCCTGTTTTTCCAGTTCTGCCCGGAAATCCGCTTCGACGGCAGGCCATAGCCGGGCCAGTAATGTGTTGTTGGGAGGCGGCGCCAATCCGCCGTCATCATCGATGTTTGCGCTGCCGAACAGGTGCAGTTGCTTGCGCGCCCGGGTTGCCGCAACGTACAGCAGGCGGCCTTCTTCGTGGTACTGTTTTTTCTTCTCCAGACCCCTGATGAAATCATAGACAGGCGAACTATCCTCGTCACTTGCCTTGACCGGCGCCAGCAACAGACCTGATTCTGCCGGGTTGGGAATCTCCGACCAGAGCAGCAACTGCGGGTCGTCGCTGCGACTGCGCCGGGACAGTCCCGGCAGGATAACATGGTCGAACTCCAGGCCTTTTGCCTTATGGATTGACATGACTTGCAGGGTATTATCCGCGCGGGTATCGGCGCTGGCGTACAGTTTTGTCACCTGGTCTTCAAGCTCGTCCGGGCCGCGCAGGTCGCCGCCCTGGTCAAGTTCTTCCAGCAGGTCGAAAAACCTGTCGGCGTTGCGCAGGTCAGTGGGGGTTTCCAGGGTGGCCGGGCCGCCCAGGTTGAGCCATGCGCTCTCCACCCAGCGTCGCAACGGCATCCTGCCCTGCAACGCGTATGCCTGCTCAAGCACGCCACACAGGCGCGTTACCCTGACTTGACCGCCGGCGCTCAGCGTTGCAAGCCGCTGCCTGTCCTGCAGGCAATGCCAGATGGTATCGTTCCGGGAGTCCGCACCCAGCGCCAACAGGTCTGCCAGTGTCAGTCCGCACCAGGGAGCGCGCAAAATGGCCAGCCAGGCTATGCGGTCTGCCGTATGGTTCAGGGCGCGGGTCAGCGCCAGCAGGTCCTGGATAACGGGCCGGCTTTCCAGTTGCTCTATCTCGACCGCCTGAAACGGCACTTCATGCCGGGTCAGCAAAGTCGTTATGTCTTTCAGGTGCGGGCGGCTGCGCGCCAGTATGGCGATGCTGTCTGAATCCGATCGATCCCGGATATTGCCAACCTGTTCCAGTACCAGTTCCGCTTCCCGTGCGTCACTCCTGCTGCGATCCTGGTTGCGGTCATATATGAGGATGGGATGTACGCGTACGTCATTCTCCCCCGGGTATTCCACGAATCCCGTTGCCGGTGAATAACTGACCGCACCGCGAGCTATATCAGGATCGCCGGGCAGCACTTCACGGAATGCCGTGTTTACCCAGTCCACAAGGGCCCGGTCCGAACGGAAATTGACCTCGATTTTCACCGGTTCAACAGGTATCTGTCCGAGGCGTTCCAGTTCCCAGGTAGCCAGGAATACACCGACTTCCGCCTCCCTGAAGCGGTAGATGGACTGCATCGGATCGCCTACCAGGAACAGGCTGTGGCCGTCTTCCATGGACCATCCGGCGGTTAATTTCTCCAGTAATTCATACTGGTTAACGGACACATCCTGGTATTCATCCACCAGGATATGGCGTATACGGTAATCCAGGTACAAGGCCAGGTCGGTCGGGCTGTCTTCCGATCCCAATGCCCGCAGGGCGGCCAGGGACAAGCCGGTAAAATCCACCTGGTTGCGCGCGGCAAACAGCAGGTGTAATTGCGCGTTGGCCAGTACCAGCAATTCAGATAACGCCTGTAATACCCGCCATTCATTATCGCGGTAAGCGATCGGCGGCAGTGCGCGTATTTCCAGGAACGATTCCTGCAGTCGCTCATCATCCGCGAACCGGCTCAACAGGGATTGAAACCGGTGCTTCATGGATTTTCCGGCTTCGCCCGGGGGGAATCCCTGCCTGGCAGTAACGCTCTTGCGCCAGCCGCCTTGCTGGGTCAGGCAAAGGGAGACGATGAATTTCCAGCACGGCAGGTCGGCACATCCGGTCCCGGGCAATTGTTCAATCAGGCACGCGGGATCATCATGGTTGTGCGCGGCATAGCGAAGGCAGGCCGCCAATTCTTCCGTGTGTTCCTGCGGTAAAACCCCCAGGGCATTCTCCAGGGCAGCCTCCACGACGTGCTTGAGTACATCCTCCAGCGCCCCGCGATCCGGGCGCCGGCCCGCGAGATGGCGCAGCCACTGGTCCCTTTTTCTCAGCATTTCCACCAGCATGTCCCTGGCTTGCGGCAGGTTATTGTCCAGGTGCGCCAGCAGCGTTTCAACGGCGGCGCTCCCGCTGTTGCGGCCGCCCTCCGGCGGCTCGTCCTCATCCAGTTGTTTCAGGGTATCGGCCGCTGCTTCCCGGTACAGGTCGCCGGCATCTTCAATGATCTCCGGCTGTCCTCCAAGTTCCGACAACAGCGGCATTTGCTGCGTCAGTCCCGTACAGAAGGAGTCGATGGTCATGATCCTGATACGTGCGGGGTTCTGCGTCAGTTGCCAGTTGAGTTCCTGGCTTCTGGCCAGGGCCGCGCCGGCCAGTTTCCGGCGGATTTGTGTGCTTGCATCCGGACTATGCGCGTGCGTATTACCTGTATCCTCCACGGGCTTCAGCGCGTCTATAATCCTTTTCCGCATTTCAGCAGCGGCCTTGCGGGTAAAGGTGATGGCGACAATCTCTTCCGGCGCATCGACGACCGCCAGCAGCCCCAGGTATCGCCGCACCAGCAACTCGGTTTTCCCTGAACCGGCCGGCGCCTGCACGATAAAAGACCGTTCCGGGTTTAAAACCCGCGCACGGGTTTCCTGGTCGCCCGGGTTCATTTCAGGGATATCTCGTGGATGCGGCACAGGGGTTGTTGGTCGCACCAGTCACAGGCGCGCGCTTTCGGGCTTACCGAAGCTATGCCCTGGCGGAATTCGTTTGCCAGGTTTTCCAGTACGGCGCGCCAGTTATCGAACACCCCCTCCCAGGAAGGCGGCATTGCCCCGGTTTGTGCATCCCGGTCTGCAACAAACCTTGTTGCCCGGCGGTCCTGGTCAAAGGCCCCGGTGTCCGGCAGGATGTCTTCAGATTCAGCCAGGCCGGCGAAGCCGAAACCCTTGCCCCGTTTCAACCTGGCGAAGGTAACCGCAGCTACCGGTTCGGGGTGGGTAACGGCGTACAGGGGCAGTTGCGGCTCATCGGGCCGGTCGCCCGTCCAGGCATTGATATTGGCCTGCCCTCCCTTGTAATCGATGATTACGCGGCGGCCGTCCTTGAGTTCGTCAACGCGATCCGGTCGTGCGGTAAACTCCACGTCACCGATAACCAGGCGGGTGTTTTCCTCAACGTTGACCACTGCAAACGGTGTACGCTGCAGTTCCAGTTCCAGCCAATCGCCCAGCACTTGCGCCAGTCGTTTGCCTTCGACAGCAGCGAAACGTGTTGAAAAAACCAGCGGGTAGCGCTTCCGCTGGTCCGCAATCAACTCCGTTACCCGTGATTTGATTAAACCCTCCCGTTCCTCCCGGGTCATGGCTGCGAGTGTTTCCCGGCTTCCCAGTTGTGACCAGGTGTTTTCCATAAGCTGGTGCAACAGGCTGCCCCGCTGCATCGCATCCAGGCCGATGTCGGCCTGTTCCAGTTGCCTGGAGTGCAGGCGGTGCCTGGCGAAGGCGCGAAACGGGCATTGCGACTGGTCCCTGAACAGGGAAACGCCACCGCTGTGCACGCCGGCAACAGGGGGCGCTACCGTGTCCGTAATCGATTCAATTCCGCCGGCTGCGAAAATCTTCCGAGCGTAGCTTCCTGCCGTTGGACCCTGGTGAGCGGGTTTGTTTTTGGCGCCGGCCCGTTCCAGCCCGCTTGTCCCGGCAGAAGATTCAGGTTTCGGCAGCAGGGGGCTGGCCAGGAGCGGCCGGTCCTCTTCGTTACGGGCATGGCTCAGGATAATCTCCGGCGCAGAACTCACCAGCGCCGTTTGCAGGTCCCTGGCCTGTTGCAGGTTGCTGTCGGGGTCGGCGTCCGGCATCCTGTATTCTTTTTGCAGGGGGATGGGGACGAAAGGATTGGGCCGGCGCCGGGGCGGCCAGGCTTCCTCGGTCAGTCCCAGCATCCAGACGCGATCAAAGGCCATGGCCGCGGTGCCCTGGGGGTCGAGGACCTGTACCGGGGTTTCCGCGGTTTTCGGCTGGAAACTGATCCCGCCGGCAATGCGCCGGAGGTGGGACAGCGCCTCGGTGCGGGACATGGCCGGGTTTACCAGGCGCAGTGAAACAAAGCTGTCCAGCACCGAGTGCCAGGTTTGCACCTGCTGGTATTCCGTGCTGTCCAGGCTGCGTTCCCCCGGCCAGCCGAATATCTCGAGGAAACGGTTAAAGCTGTCGGCCCAGGCTTCCGGTGACTGCTTTGCCGGCAGTTCGGACAGGACTGAGAAGATTTCCTTCAACATGGCCGTCATGACGGGAATGGGCCGCCCTTTATCGCCGGCCGCAGCGGCGAGGTAAAGCAAGTCGCCCCGGTTAAATGCAAGCTGGTTGCGGGACCGGAGTGTTTCATCCAGCAATGCGCGGGCCGCACGTTCCGTAGCGTGCCTTTTGATGAACGGCGTGCGCAGCAGGGTACCCAGGGTATCCAGGGCAAGCGGCGCCTTGTTCAAACCCAGGATGGTGAAGATCACGTTGATAAGCGGGTATTCAACCAACGGTTGGCCCGCCGAGATGCTGAAGGGCAGGGGCGCGGCGGTTTCCCGGTAGCCGAGGTTGCCGGGTACCAGCACGTCCTCGAAAATATAACGGACGCGGGTGCGCAGCTTGCGCAGGTCCGGTACGATAATTCCGACGCTGACCCCGCTCTCTGCTTCAACACACTCGCGCGCCCAGAGTGCAGCCGCCCTGATTTCCTCGTCAATATCGGCAAAATTCCGCACCTCAACAGAGACGTTCCGGCTATCTTCCCGGTATTCGTGAACGGCAATGCCGGCGTCCTCCAGCCCCTCGAGCAGCATAGCCTGTTGCGGGGTAAACCGGTCAAACCCTGCCAGCGCCAGTCCCTTGCCGAATATATCCGTAGCGCCGGTCACATGTTTGCACAGGATGTCTGCCAGTGACGCGTTATCAATCCAGTTGTTTTCCCCGCAGTGCAAACGGAATTCATCTGCCCAGGACTTGAAGGCGGCGACATCCTCGTTCATCAGCGTATCCTGGGGGTAAACCGGGACACGGTATTGCTTCAGGCGCTGCCATGCAGCAGCAACCTGTCCGGCTGCGGAAGTCACCTGCAACAGGCTGTTTCCGTAATCGGATTGTTCAATGATTTGCTGCCAGAGTACGTTTTCCTGCTCACCGGTCAGCAGCAGGCTGCCGGCGCCGTTGCGCTCGCGCAGGGAATTCCAGCAGCGCCGCAGCCATGCCTGCCACGGTAATATATCCGGGGTCTCCCAGGCGCGCCGGTTGCCGCGCAACTGCTCCTGCGCGTACCGGTGCCTGAAGTGATGAGCCAGCCGCACATTGGCGCAGACGATGGTATGGCCGCGCCCGATATGCCCGTTAAGCCCCATGCTACTGGGAGAGCCGGCGAGCCAGGGATTTCAGTTTCGTGATGCGTTCTATCGAGGATGGGTGTGAACCGGAAAACCCGCCGGACAGGTGTTTGGTTTTTTTGTATACCAGTTCCTGCAGGCGCACCGCCCCTTGCGGGTCGTAACCGGCTTCAACCGCCCAGATTGCGCCCAGGTAGTCAGCCTCCCGCTCGTTGTCGCGACTGTACTTGGTGCCGGCGGCAGACAGCATGTCGGTCCTGCGCCTGGTCTTGCTCTCGGCGCCGTGATCCAGCTTGAGGTGGCCCAGTTCATGGCCGATCAGGGCCGCTGCCATGTGTACGTCCAGGCCAAGTAAATCAAGCATGCCGAAATTGACGCCGACAATATTGATTTCAACGGCATTTTCTTCATCAACCGGCTTTGAATCCGCAATGGCGTTTCCCTGCAGGCTCACTTCTTCAGCGCCCGCTCCGGATTCATCCCCGCTGCCGCTATCCGCCGGCACCAGTTCCGCCATACCCCTGGTTGCAAATGCATTGGGGGTTTCGCCATCGGTGATGATCAGTTCCGACCTGAGTTCCGAGACTTCCTCGATCGCCTGCATAACCGAATAGATATAGATCAACTGCTTTGCATCCAACCGCTTCAGGAGCCTGTTGTTCTTATCGCGCAGTTCAACGGTGTCGGCGCTGGTCCTGGCAAGGTCTTCAATCCTCCAGGTGTAGCCGAACGGCGCCGCCAGGCTCTGGCCGGTTATCAATAGCGCCAGGCAGGCGATCAGGGCTGTCTGTTTGTTCATGAATGTCATTTCCCGGTTGGCGTTGTGAATAAACAGGTCGCGGTAAAGTATAAACCGTTAGAGGACGCGAATGTAACAGTAGTTCCCCCCTGCAGCCGGTATTATTTGCCATGGCAGGGGAACGCTGCGCGAAATTTCCTGTCTAAACCAGAGGCCGGAAGTAGTAACGCAACAGGAGTATGCACTATAATAAAAGCTCGGCTATTCGGACAGGGCACATGAATTACACAGATAAGGTCACCAGGGTACTACACTGTTTTATCATGATTGTCGCAGTGGCGCTCCTTGCCGCCTGCAATACGACCGCCCCCGTCCGCTCCTCTGGCGCTCCAGGCGCCCCGGGTTCTCCAGGTTCTCCGGGTTCTCCGGGTTCAACAGGATCGTCAGGGCCGTCCGTCCAGGTGTCCGTGCCGGGCATGCCTGAAGTACCGGGTGTGCCGGGACTGCCCGATGCCGGTACGGGCGGCACGCCCGATGCACCCGCGCCCGGCAAGATTTCAATACCCGTTTCGCAACCCGGGTCAGCCGCCGGCGAAAGCGGCGCGCCGGCAGGATCACCGAGCGACGCCGGGACAGGCCGGCAAAAGTCCGATGATGAGATCCTGGCCGATGCGCTGGAGGAATTGAATAAAAGGTCGAACGCGAAGCAACAGGCAGAAACCGGTGACGGCGCCGGCAGGCAGTCAGCGGAAGCAGGCGGGGTTGGTTCGGCAAGGACCGATACCGAGAAGAAACAGGCCCTGGGCGAGGAACTGCAGGAAGGCTTTTCGGAATTTGACCAGGTTATGCTGAGCGAGCAGCAGGCCATCAATGAGCAAGCCGCCCAGGAAGACTACGGCGGTTTTGCCGGGGATGGTGATATTTTCGCGGAGGACGAGCCTGCACAGGACACAGCCGCCGAGCCGTTACACACGGCAATGGTCGATACGGACCCCGCATCCATCAAGGGCGAAGGCAATACCCCGGCGCGCAGCCACAGCCGGGTCCCTCCCGACCTTGCCGATGCCAAGGGGGACGACATCATCGCGCGCCAGTTGCGCGAGGCTGCCATGAAAGAAGATGACCCCGAGTTGAGGGAAAAACTCTGGGACGAATATCGCAAATACAAACGAGACTTAAGATGAAACCAGGTCATATCAAACTCATTACGGCAATTGTTCCGTTGTGCTTCAGCCTGGCCGGCTGTAACACGACGACGGTGAAAACGACCAGCTACGAGCAGGTGCACCTGGAGTCGGAGGTGACGCCGGAGGAATTGCTGCTGGACGTGGGAGTCGGAATTTTCAATCCGGGGATCGATGCCCTCAGCGTCGAGGAAGCAGGTGTCTATCCGAAAATCCGCGAGGCAGAGGCGCGCTTTATACCGTTCAAACTGATGGAGACCCTGCAACACACGGGCAACTGGGGCGTGGTGCGGGTCGTCCCGGACCGGATCAGCGAAATGGATATCTGGGTGGACGGGGAAATCCTGAAGTCCGACGGTGAAAACCTGTGGCTGCAGGTGTCGGTGGAAGACGCATCGGGGAAACGCTGGTTCAGCAAAAAGTATACGGACATTGCCGGCAAGTACTCCTATGACGGCACTACCGCGAACCGCAGCGAACCGTTCCAGAAAATATACAACCAGATTGCAAACGATATGCTGGCCTACCGCAACCAGTACGACGCAGGCGAAATCAGGACGATCAGGACCATAGCCGAACTGAAGTTCGCCAGGGACTTCTCTCCGGAAGTGTTCCATGATTACCTGGAACTCGATGAGAAAGGACGCTATTCCGTCACCCGGCTTCCCGCCGAAGGCGATCCGAGCCTGCAGCAGATTCGCCAGATCCGGGAACGGGACAACATATTCGTCGACACGCTGCAGCAGTATTATGCCTCTTTTGTCAACCAGATGGAGGCACCGTACCGCGAGTGGCGCGAGGCTTACTTCCTGGAAAGCCAGGCACTGAAGGAAGTCAAGTCCGAGTCGAATGCCCGCCTGATAGGCGGCGCGCTTGCGGTGCTGGCCGGGATACTGGCCCAGGGAGTTGACAGCCGTACTGCGAATACTGCCGGCTGGGTCGGCATAGGCGCCGGCGCGGCGGCGATCCAGAGCGGCCTGCAGAAGCGCGAAGAGGCCAAGATACACGTTGAAGCGCTGGAGGAAGTTTCCGCCTCCCTGGATTCGGAGATAGAACCCCACTCCATCGACCTGGAGGACCGTACGGTCACCCTGACGGGTACGGTCCGTGAACAATACGGTCAATGGCGCAGGATACTGAAAGAAATTCATGCAACGGAAACCGGGTCAGCCACTGATGCCGGCAAATGACGGATAGCAACGATTCCGGTTTCGTCCCCATCAAGCCGGCGGCAGTCGACCTGACTGCCGCCGCAACCGCGCAACAGCAAAAAAGCAGGCGCCCGGGCAAACAGTCTCTGATGTGGCTGGGGATCGGTGCGGTATTGTTCGTCGCCGTCATGGTTTTTTTCCTGCTCCCCGGTTGGGTTGCCGACCCTGACATCGATCCCGCCGCGGTGACCACCCGCACCGCACCGGTTGAACCCCGGCGGGGGACTTCCCCGGAAAGCGCGCCGCCGGCGCCGGGCGGTACGGCTGCCACAGGTGATGCGCCATGGAGACAAGCACAGCAATTCTCCCTGCGCAAGGAGAGCCAGGAAATACTGGGAGAATTACTGGATGCGCAGAAAATGCTGGAGGAGAGAGGGGTGAATGTCTGGGGCAGGAAGAAATACGAGCGGGCGATAGAACACGCCAGGTCAGGCGATGCGGAATACAGCCGGCAGAATTTCTCCCGGGCCCATGACCACTATGCGCAGGCACTGGAGTTGTTTACCGGATTGCTGCAGGGCATGGAGGAGTTATTTGCCGAAACGATGGAAGCCGGCAAAAATGCATTATCTGCAGGTGATGTCGCCGCAGCCACGGAAGCATTCGGCATCGCTCTCGCCATAGATCCGATTGACCGGGACGCCCTGTTGGGTATGGAACGGACCGGGACCCTGACGGAGGTCAATGACCTGATTGACAGGGGAGATGAGTTGTTGCGGGATGGAAATACCGAGCAGGCCCGGTCGTTGTATCAACAGGCGCTGGCGCTCGACAGTCATTCGGAACGGGCCAGGCAACAGCTGCAGTCGGCTGAAAACAGGATCAGCGAGGGCGCATTCAGTAACGCCATGTCTTCCGGCTTCCGGTTGCTGGAACAGGGACACTATGCACAGGCCCGGGAAGCGTTTTCCGGTGCGCTGAAGATAAAACCGGGGTCGCGTGATGCGCGCAGCGGGCTTGAGCAGGCAAAACACCGTATCACCGCGGAAAAAATTAACGCCTTGCTGAAACAGGCCGAGGCAGCGGAACAGAATGAAAACTGGCAGGAAGCCATGTCCGCCTATGAGGCAGCCCTGAAGCTGGACGGCAACCTGGGCAACGCACAGGAAGGCAAGCGGCGTGCAGCGCTGCGCAACGAAATACACGGTAAACTGGAGCAGATACTTGCCGGTCCCGAGCGCCTGTTTGATCAGAGCGCATTTAACGAAGTCGTCAGCTTCCGGGATAAAATACAGGCCCTCTCCGAACCCGGACCGGTCCTGGCCGGGCAGGTTGCCCGGCTTAACCGGTTATTGGAACTGGCTGATAAGCCTGTCGCGGTGCAGTTAATATCCGACAACCTGACCCTGGTGACCCTCTACAAGATCGGCGAACTGGGTTATTTCACCAGTAAAAGCCTGGTACTGCGTCCCGGCCATTACGTGGCGGTCGGTCACCGGGACGGTTACCGTGACGTGCGGGTGGAATTTTTTGTTGACCCGGACCAGGCCATGGAACCGGTCGTTGTCAGCAGTAATGAAAAGATAGCCCTGGGGAATTGATGGGACCCGGATGAGCATGGTTAACGAACCCGGAACTGACTCCGGTGCTGCCACCAGGATTGAAGCGGCAAAGTTTGAACCGCTGACGTCGCAAAAACCGGCCCGGTCCGTTACGCTGAACCCGCGGGTTTGCCTGGTTGTTGTCCTGCTTGCCGTCGGCGCGTTCGGCGCCTGGTTCATGTTGACCGCCAGGGCGGTCTATATTGAAACTGAGCCGCCGGATACGGCTGTGGATATATCCGGGGCCATGGCACTCAAGCTGGCCAATCGTTATCTCATACGTCCCGGGACTTATGCTCTTGACCTGTCCGCCCCGGGTTATCACCCGCTGGAGGAAACCCTTGGCGTCACCGGAGCTTCCGCCCAGCATTATATTTTCCGGCTGGAGAAACTGCCCGGCCACCTGCGGATTGACAGCGCCCCGGTAATGGGCGCCCCGGTATTCATCGATGGTATCGAAAAAGGAGAGACACCGGTCACCGTCAGGGACCTCCCGGCCGGGGAATATATCGTGGAGATCCGGGCCGAGCGGTATTTCCCTTACCGCGCTGAAATCACCCTGGAAGGACTCGATCGCGAACAGTCCGTCAGCGCTGAACTGCAGCCTGCGTGGGCGCAAGTAAGTTTTTCCTCGGAACCGGCGGATGCCCAGGTGTTCAGCGGAGACAGCATTCTCGGCAGGACGCCGCTGACAACGGAACTGCTGGAAGGCAAACACGATATCGTGGTAAAGGCAGCAGGTTACAAGGTCTGGCAGGATACGCTCAGCGTCGTCGCGGGGACACCACAGTCGCTGGCGGATATCAGGCTGGCGCCGGCGGACGCCGCGCTGTTTCTGGTGTCAAAACCGGCGCGGGCCAATGCCACCATTAATGGGAATTACCTGGGTTTGACCCCGCTGGAAGTGCCTCTGACACCCGGGGAGACCACCCATGTGCGCTTGTTCAAACAAGGCTACAAACCGGCTGCAAGGTCCCTCACGGCTGAATCAGGTGAGGAGAAGAGACTGTCGATAACGCTGGAACCCGAACTGGTCTCCGTCGCGGTCAACGTCGAACCCGGCGATGCGTCGGTGTACGTCGACGGCGCACTGGTGGGCCCGGCCAACCGCACCCTGCAGCTATCGGCCAGAAAGCATGATGTAGAGATCCGCAAGCAGGGTTACGTTGATTACAAGACCACCCTGACCCCGCTCGCGGGGGTCGAACATGAACTGAACGTGGTTCTCAAGACCATCAGGCAGGCAAAACTGGAATCCGTCAAACCGGTAATTACGACACCGGCAGGTCAGACACTGAAGCTGTTTTACCCGGGTGCTTTCACCATGGGGGCGTCGCGCCGGGAACCGGGACGCAGGGCCAATGAGACCGTTCGCAATGTTGAACTGACCCGGCCCTTTTACCTGGCATTGAAAGAAGTGACGAACCAGCAGTACAGGCTGTTTGACAAGGGCTTTTCTTCCGGGGCCGTGAGCGCCAACAGTCTCAACGGCGAGACACAACCGGTTGCCAGGGTCAGCTGGCAACAGGCGGCGGGCTATTGCAACTGGCTGAGCAGGGAAGCCTCGCTGACGCCTTTCTATCTCGAAAAAGAGGGCAGGATTACCGGTTTTGACACGACGGCCGACGGTTACCGGTTGCCGACCGAGGCGGAATGGGCCTGGGCGGCGCGCACCACAGCTACAGGTGAGACACTCAAGTTTCCCTGGGGCAAGGAACTTCCCCCCGGCAAAAACAGCGGCAATTATGCCGACCGCAAGGCAATGGCATTGTTCGGCCGGGTCATCGGCAACTACGACGACGGCTACGTGGTCAGTGCGCCGGTGGGCAGTTTTGCGCCAAATAATAAGGGGTTATTCGACCTGGGCGGCAATGTTGCGGAATGGACCAACGACTTCTACGACGTTGTGATCAGCACCGGGAAAAAAGTGGAGCTCGACCCGATGGGGCCGGAAAGCGGGGAGTTCCACGTCATCCGCGGGTCAAGCTGGGCCCACGGCGCCGTTACCGAACTGCGCCTGTCATTCCGCGACTACGGCAGCAAAGCAAGGGAAGACGTAGGTTTCCGGGTTGCGCGCAATGCGTTTTGATGGGAAATATTTGGGGTCAGAGTAAAAATACTGAGGAATAAACCCTCAGCCCCAGCTCTTATCTGTATTTTTACTCTGACCCCAAATATCCAGTATTTTTACTCTGACCCCAAATATCCGGTTAAAATACCGGGATGGGTTCATAAATTCCGGAGGCCGTTAGTGTGATCCTGAAAGGAGGGTTGTTGCTCACGTTGTTTGTCATGGCTGCGGTCGCGGCGCAGGAACCTCCTGCTGCAGCTGAACCCGGCGGTACGGAAACGCAGGTTACGGAAGATGAACAGAAAACAGAGGAAGTCGCTGAAAGCGCGCCGGAAATCATCGAATCGACTGAGGAGGTTTCCGAAGATTATTCCATAGAATTTCCAGTGGACATATAAAAGCGATCATGAAACATAACCAGACGACAGATTTTTTCTACCAGTTGTTTACCTTGATCGCCGCGGTAATTATCGTCCATGCGGTCTATGTTGCCGTTATCCGGCCCAACGCGGAAGCCATCCTGGAGCAGCAGCGCATCCAGCAGCAGGCCGGTGAAAACTACGAAGTGCAACGTTCCTTTTTTATCGTGATCAAGGATTTTGAACAGGAAGCCTGTTTTGTTCTCGCGCTATGGGTAATGGGCATAATCGGCCTGAAGGCCAGGATAGCGCTTTCCGAACGGCGCCTCCTGAACCGCTCCCTGCTGGAGGTGGCTGCCGGCGCAGCCATCCTGCCCGAGGATACCCGGCAATATATCCGGCCGTTACAGGCCCTGGCGGAGGATGAGCGGGAATACCTGCTGCCGCGGGCGCTGCAGGCGGCATTGCAGCGCTTCGGTTCCACCGCCGACGTACAGGATGTTTCATCGGCCATCCGGGAAGTATGCGAGACGGAATCCGACCGGCTGGATTCCGAACTTTCCATGATCAGGTATGTAATCTGGGCCATACCTTCCATCGGCTTCATCGGCACGGTGCGCGGTATCGGCGAAGCCCTCGGCCAGGCCCACCGCGCGGTTGAAGGCGATATTGTGGGGGTTACCGTCAGCCTGGGTGTCGCCTTCAACTCCACATTTATTGCCCTGATCATCAGTATTTTCATCATGTTCCTGATGCACCAGTTGCAGCTTATGCAGGAAAGGCTGGTGCTGGATACCCAGCATTACTGCGACGTGAACCTGTTGCGCCACCTGCAGATCAGGTAGAGGGTACGTGAATGGGTGATGCCGTCATAGAGTTGAACGACTGCGAGGTAAGCGTAATCCGGTCCGGAAACATCGTGGCCGGCAGCCCCGGCATCGCCGTGCTCAGGCAGGACCGGATGGAACTGGGACAGGCGGCGCTGCAATCCGCGCATATCGACCCGAGGAATACCTTCAGCCGCTTCTGGAGCAATCTCAACCAGGATAACTTCAAGCAGCGGACGAAACCGGCCAGGCACAACGCCGACCTGGCCTTTGCCCACCTGTTATCCCTGCACGAGATGGCGGGCGATGTGGACCGGGTGGTGTTCGCGGTGCCGGGCAGTTTTACCAACAGCCAACTGTCGCTGTTGCTTGGCCTGGCAGAGGCTTCTCCGTTTACCGTAACAGGCTTGATCGACAGCGCTGTTGCCGCGGCGGCCGCGAGCGCCGCGGCAGGCAGGCACAGCTACCTGGATATCCACCTGCACCACACCGTCATCACCTCCCTGGAAGTCTCCGGCACGGTAAACCGCACGGCGGTCAAGGCCATAAACGACGTCGGCCTGCTGGAAATCCATAACAAGTGCGTAAATCACATGGCCGACCTGTTTATCCAGCAATCCCGGTTTGACCCGCTGCATCATGCGGCAACGGAGCAGGCGCTGTACAACCGGCTGGCGCAATGCCTGCAGGAACTGGAAAGTGAAACAGACGCGCTGATCGAGATCGATTTTGAGAACACCCGTTACCAGGCCCGGGTAACCCGGGAACGGCTGGTGGACGCGTTGCAACCGCTTTATAACAAGATCAGCGCCCTGGTTGACCCCGCCTGCCCCGCCCTGGTCAACAGGCGCCTGGCTGTTCTCCCTGCGTTCGCCGATCACCTGGCTGCAGCAAGAGTGGAGGCAGAGGTCGTGGATGAACGCGCGCTATTTGACGGCTGCATGGCCCACGCGCAGGGAGACGAGGCTGCAGGCGAAGAAATTTATTTCGTCACCCGGCTCAAGGCTGTAGCGGAGCCTGCGCTCCAGCCGGCAACACCGGCGGCAGAGGGCAGGGACCGGCAACCGGAAGCGGGGCCAACCCACGTCCTGGTCGATGCCGAGGCCCACTCGCTCGGACCGGCCCCGTTATACCTGTCTGCGCAAGGCGTGTTCAGTGAGTCCGGGGGCGAGGATCCTCTTTGTTCGTTGACATCGAATGGCTCCATTGCAACCCTTGCCCCGGGTGCCGGTCCTGCGCTTGTCCTTGTCAATGGCCGGGCCGTCACCGGCAATACCGGACTCAAGCCGGGTGATGTTGTCGGTTTTCCCGGTTCGACGCACGAATTCACCCTTATCAGGGTGCTGGCATGATACGCGCTGACAGACGCAAACCCTACCGGGGACAGACCCCTGCTTACTACCTGCAGGGGCATGCTTCACATCCGTCCCCTTTTGTCACGGTGTGAAATGCGCAACAGGAGACTGCTTACCCCCTTCAGCCTGTCGTTTCTGGATATCATGTCCTGCGGCTTCGGCTCGGTAGTCCTGCTGTTTCTCATCATCAAGCATAACGTCGATACCAATATCCCCATCCCTGTCGATACCCGCGACCAGACCTCCGAGGTCATGCTGCTGGAGGAGGAAATACTGGACGGCAAACGAAATCTCGCGAAGACCCGCAACACGATCTCGGAAATCGACGAGCAACTGGTGGTCGCGCAAGGCATGGCCCGGCGCATCATGGATAAAATCGAGGAAACCCGGTCCCTGGCCGAGCAATTATCAGAGACTACCGATACCGTGGAACTGGACCGCCTGAAGCTGAATATCAAGGAACTGGAGAACCGGAAACAGCAGTTGCAGAAGGAGATCAGGGAGACCGGGGATGATGCCCGGCGCCTGGTCGGCGAAGGGAACCGCGAGTACCTCACGGGACTCAGGCTGGGAGGCAAGCGCATTTTGATCCTGCTGGACGCCTCCGGCAGCATGCTGGACGACACCATCGTCAACGTCATCCGGATTCGCAACATGCGCGACGGCATCAAGCGCAACGCGCCGAAATGGGTGCAGACCCTGAGGATGGTCGACTGGTTGACGGCCAGGTTTCCCCGGGACAGTGAATACCAGATTTACATCTTCAATACCGGGACGCGATCGGTACTGCCCGGGCAGGACGGGAAATGGCTGAAGGTCGGCAACAAGGCGCAATTGAACTCGGTCATCGAGGCGCTCGGAAAAATCGTGCCGGAGGGCGGCACCAACCTGGAGAGGGCCTTTGCCGCAATCGGTAAGATGCGCCCGCGGCCCGACAACGTCTACCTGATAACGGACGGTTTGCCGACCCAGGGTTCAAGAACGATCAGGGGTACTACCATTACCGGCAGGCAGCGCAAGGACCTGTTTGACAGGGCCGTCAACCAGGTTCCGGGCAATGTGCCCGTTAACGTGATCCTGGCGCCGCTGGAAGGAGACCCGGAGGCGGCCCATGCCTTCTGGCGTCTGGCCATGAACAGCAACGGTTCATTCCTGATACCGAGCGAGGACTGGCCATGAGAAAGAAACGGCGGGAAAACGAGGCCTTCAGTATCTCGTTCCTGGACGTCATCACCTGCGGCTTCGGGGCAATCATCCTGTTGCTCATGATCGCCAAGACCGGTGACAGCCCCATACTGGAGACCGCGGTCGATTCCATGCACGGTATCGTGCGGCAATTGCAGGTACAATTGTTTGAAATCCGCGGCGAGGCCAGGATCCTGAACCGTGAACTGGATGCCAAACACGAACAGCGTTCCGAGTGGGAGCAACGGGTTGCGCGCCTTGAGGCGGAACTGATAAAGGAGGAGTTGCGCTATAACAGCGTGCGCGACGACTCTGCCGTCGGCGTCATAATCAAGGGGGAGTTTGAACTGGCCCTGCAGCAACTGACGGAAGAGATGAAGCGCCTGCTGGCGCAACAAGACCGGGTACGAACCGATCTGATCGGCGGGATACCGGTGGACAGCGAATATGTCATATTCATCATCGATACCTCGGGCAGTATGGTCAACTATCATTGGGAAAACATGATCAAGCAGTTGATAACCACGCTCAACGTATATCCCCGTCTGAAGGGGATACAGATCATGAGTGACATGGGCGAATACCTGTTTTCCCGGTACCGGCGCACCTGGATCCCGGATACGGAAGGCAGGCGCAAGGTTATCATCAATACCCTGCGCAGTTGGCGCGCGTTCAGCAACAGCAGCCCCGTGGAAGGCATCACCACTGCGATCCGCAGCTTTTACGACCCCGGAAAAAAGATCAGCATCTACGTCTACGGTGACGAGTTTACCGGGCCGTCAATCAGGGAAGTGCTGGACCAGGTGGAGCGCATCAACCCGAAAGACAAGGACGGCAACACCCGGGTACGCATCCACGCGGTCGGTTTTCCGGTGCCCACCAGCGCCGGGGAGCATTTCCTCTGGACCAACAAACGTTATGCCTCACTCATGCGCGAACTGACCCACAACAACGGCGGCGCGTATGTCGGCCTGAATGATACAGGAGCACTATAATAATGACCCACAGATTACTTTACCCGGTCGCCTTGTTGCTGGCGCTGGCGGCCTGCGAACAGTCCGTGTCACTGAAAGTCGATACGGAAATACCCACACCGGTAATTTCCCGGATGCCGGTAAAGATGGGGGTCTTCTACAGTGATGAACTGCGCAATTATATCTTTGAAGAAAACTCCGAAGACCGGCCAAACTGGAAGATAGAGAGCGGTTCCTCCCACGTAGCCTTGTTCGATCAAATTATTTCCTCCATGTTCGTTGAGACGAAAGAAGTCGCGGGAACCACTGCCGATACTACGCTTGACGCGGTTCTGTCACCCAGCGTTGCCGAAATGCAGTTTGCCCTGCCGGAGGAAACCAAAACCGATTTCTACGAGGCCTGGGTTAAATACAATATGGAACTTTATAACCGGGACGGGAGTCGAATTGCCGGATGGTCGGTCACCGGTTACGGTAAATCCTCGACCGAGTTCATGAAAAGCCGGGATAAAGGACTCAACGCGGCGGTAAACCAGGCCCTGCGGGATGCGGGCGCCAAATTTGCGCTCGGTTTCCACAGGGTAGCGGATGTCGGCGCCTGGTTGGAACAGTTTGATGCATCCGCAGATGACGCAGATTAGCGCAGATGATATTTTAGTAATGATGTGCGGGGTGTGTAGTTTGACCGCCAACCCCCCGAATCAATTACCATACCTGCGTCAATCTGCGTAATCTGCGGATTGATCATCTATAATTTGTAGTGTGGCAAGCATCAGTGGGTGTCGTGCAAGTATGAAAATTCTGCCGGTCATTACAGCGTTTATCGGTCTGGTCCTGTTGGCGGGGTGCAAGAGCACCACGGTGATTGACGAGTACCGGGAGATCGCCACGTCGACCCTCACATCGGATGAATCCATAGTCGTACTGGGGCGGCGCCACAGTTCCGGCTACGAGACCGAGGATGATTTCATCAGTTGTGTAGGCAAATCACTGGGCCAGGGACAAGCCGACATCAGTGTCATCCCGGAAAAGGATTTTGTCGACAGTATGTATCCGTACTTTGAAACCAGTACTGCGCCCATGGACGTGAAAAACCTGGGCAAACTGGCGCAAATACCCGCTATCGCCGCGAAAATCGATGATTTCAAGCTGCGCTATTTTGTCTGGATCGACGGCGCCACCGAACGGACGGATTCATCCGGTTCGGTGTCCTGTGCCGTGGGCCCGGGCGGCGGCGGCTGTTTCGGGTTTGCCTACTGGAAGGATGAAGCCAATTACGAGGCCAGCATCTGGGATTTCAAGGAGCTGGCCCTGTCCGGGAAGATCAATGCGGAAACCAAGGGAACCTCGTTCATGCCCGCCATCATCATCCCGGTCCCGCTGCTGGCCCGCGTCCAGGAGAACGCCTGCAAGTCCCTGGCCAACCAGATCAAAACCTTCTTCTCGCAGCAGCCAGGTTAATAATTGGGGTCAGAGTAAAAACTCCCGGGTTATCGGTGGATACTGGTATATTGAAGGGAGTTTTTACTCTGACCCCAATTATTGCGCAGCCATCTCCAGCATGGCGTGCAGCAGCACGTTGCAACCGGCTTCCAGGTCTTCCTTGCGGGCGTTTTCGGCTTCATTGTGGCTTAGCCCACCCTCGCAGGGAATGAATATCATGCTGGTGGGCGCCACCCTGGATACGTAGACGGAATCATGCCCGGCGCCGCTGACCATCTGCATGTTGGAGTACCCGAGTGCCCCGGCCGCGTTACGTACCGCGCGTATACAATCATCGTTGAAACTGATGGCTGGAGAGTCCAGTTCCTCTCTTACTTCGCCGGCGAGGCGCAACTTTCCGCACTCGTTCCTGACGATTTCCCGCATCAACTGCTCCATGTACTTTACCTGTGTACGCTCGGGGTGGCGCATGTCGACGGTCACTGTCACACGTTCCGGCACGGTATTGCGCGAGCCGGGTTCCGTCCGGATATCGCCGAACGTAATCCTGGCCCGGGGCTTGAAGTCATCGGCGACCTGGTAAAGCTTGTCGAGGATGACATACAAGGCCATGACCGGGTCCCGGCGTACTTCCATGGGTGTCGTGCCCGCATGGCACGGCATGCCTTCGATGACCAGGTCGTACCAGCCGATAGCCTGTACGCCGCCGACAACGCCGATCTGCAAGCCCGCGTTCTCCAGGATGGGTCCCTGTTCGATATGCACCTCGAATGCGGCCCTGAGCGGTTTTGACCGGCATTCTGCCGGACCCAGGTAGCCGATCCGCTGCAGTTCCTGCAGCACGGTTTGTCCTTCCTTGTTCGTCCTGTTGTGGCCGTATCCCAGGCTGAACTCTCCGGACCACACACCCGAACCCAGCATGGCCGGCGAGAAGCGCGCGCCCTCCTCGTTGGTCCAGCAGACCGCCTCGACGGGGTGTTCGGTCTCCAGCTTATTGTCATTCAGGGTGCGGATCACTTCCAGGCCGGCAAGCACACCGTAAACGCCGTCGAACTTGCCTCCGGTAGGCTGGGTATCCAGGTGGGAACCGGCGATGACGGCTGGCAGCGCAGCGTCTCTGCCGGACCGCCGGGCAAAGATATTACCCATGGTGTCAACGCTGATATCACAACCGGCAGCGTCACACCACGCCATGAATAAATCCCGGCCCTGCTTATCCTCATCGGTCAGGGCCTGGCGGTTACAGCCGCCGCGGGCGGTTTTGCCGATCTCGGCCATCTCCATAAGAGATGACCAGAGCCGATCAGCGCTTATCCTGAGATTGGATGTGTTTACTGAGGTCATGCTTGGAGTCCTGATAAATCTCCTTTCACGATGCTTGGCTGTATAATGGCCAACGTCATGCAGTTTATCACAGACCCATTCTTTTACTTCATTGCCATCCCCGCCGTATTGCTCGTCGGTATCGCCAAAGGGGGCTTCGCCGGGTCAATCGGTTCGATAACCGTCCCGCTGATGTCATTCGCGGTCGATCCGGTTACGGCTGCCGCCATCCTGTTGCCGATCCTGTGTGTCATGGATTTATTTTCCGCCTGGAATTTCCGTCGCAGCTTTGACGTGTCCCACCTTAAGATACTGGTTCCCGGCAGCGTGGTGGGCATAACCCTGGCCGCGCTGCTCATGGGGAAATTAACGGAAGACCACATCCGCATCATGGTGGGGGTTATCGCCATCAGCTTCTGCCTCAACCACTGGCTGCGCCTGACTGCGCGCAGTTACCGGCCCGGCAAGACAAGCGGTTATTTCTGGGGAGCCCTGGCCGGTTTTACCAGCACCCAGGTCCATGCCGGCGGACCCCCGCTGAGCGTCTATATGTTCCCCCAGCGCCTGGAAAAGAAAACGATGATCGGCACCATGGTCATGTTTTTCTTCTTCATCAACTATGTAAAACTCATACCCTACAGTTACCTGGACCTGTTGACCACGCGCAATCTGATGACTTCGCTGATACTGATGCCCGTCGCACCGCTGGGAATCTGGTTGGGTTATTGGTTGTTGCACAGACTATCCGAGAAACTCGTGTACAGAATTCTATACGTGTCCCTCTTTATGCTGGGAGTGAAGATGATCCTGGAAGGAACGGTTTAGGGCCGGACCAGTATAAATTGACACAACCTACTGATAATAAATAGAAAATTGTTTAAAGGGCGTGCTATTATGGGCTTAAACTGCAGTTTTCACAGGCCAAAACAGGACTTTAAAGAGAGCCTAGGCAACTGCTGGAGATAAAGAGGAATCAGACATGGCTGTTCCCAAACCGCGTAACTATTACACACAACCGGAGTTTGTTGACGTGAACGGCCTGAGCACGGCATACCGGCGCAAGGGCAACGGAGAACCGGTGATGTTCCTGCACGGCGCCGGTTCGACCCGGATGTGGCTGCCCATGTACGAGCAGTTCTCGCAATCGGTAGACTTTATCGCGCCGGAACACCCGGGCTTCGGTGAAACCACGCGGCCGGACTGGCTGCAGAATTTCAACGACCTCGTCATTCATTACGATCAATTCCTGGCCGAACTGGGTATCGACCGGTTTCACCTGGTCGGCTGGTCCCTGGGCGGCTGGACCGCGGCGGAGTTTGCATCCTATTACCCGCGCCGCCTGAAATCGCTGACCCTGATTGTCCCCATAGGGTTGCGCCTGGTCGACAACCCGGGCGTCGATTTTTTCAAACTGCTGCCGGAAGAACTGGTCGACCTGCTGTTCAACGATAAAACCGCGCTGGCAGCGGTGGCGCCGGACCCGGATGATTTCGAGGAGATCTGCCAGGCCCACTATGAAGCCTCCACCTTCGCCAAGCTGATCTGGTCGCCGCGTTACAACCTGGCCCTGGAACACCGCCTGCAGCGGCTCGGCTGCGCGGCCCTGGTGGTCAAGGCGGAAGACGACCGGCTGGTCCCCGACGGCATGGCGGAGCGTTATGCCGAAGTGATACCCGGTGCAGGGACCGTCACCATCCCGGAGACCGGCCATGCGCTTTGCATTGAACGGCCGGAGCAAACTGCCGCTGCAATATTGAAGTTCATTGGGGAGAATGCTTGATGAATAAACTCAAATTCTATTTTTTTCATTTGATGCCCTACGGGTTTGTGCCCAGGTCCAGCGAGTTTGATTCATCCTGGGTAACGCTGTCCAACGAGCATTATGACCCCACCCGCGGCCACCAGCTCTATAACGAATACATCGACCTGCTGGTGGCGGCGGAAAAATACGGCTATGACGGCGCCATCGTCAACGAACACCACGCCAACGCCTACGGCACCATGCCGTCCCCGAACCTGATCGCCGCCATGGTGGTGACCCGGACCGGGCGCATGCCCGTGGGCATCGTGGGCAACGCCATCCCGCTGCACGGAAACCCGGTACGGGTGGCCGAGGAGATCGCCATGCTGGACGTGATCTCCGGGGGGCGCATCATCTCCGGGTTCGTACGCGGCATCGGTTGCGAATATTTCAATAACCCCGTAGCGCCGACGGACTCGGTGGAAAGGTTCTGG
>JAPOQU010000107.1 GCA_026710545.1 Gammaproteobacteria bacterium
CGGACTTAAGTCCGTCCCCGCCCTGCCTGAACCGGCACCTCCGGGCCAGATAACCGTCGGGAGAGACCGCTCTGGGGACGGACTTAAGTCCGTCCCCGTTCTGCCTGAGCCGGCACCTTCGGGCCAGATAACCGTCGGGAGAGACCGCTCCGGGGACGGACTTAAGTCCGTCCCCGCCCTGCATGGACCGGCGTCTTCGACCCGGCTCACTGTCGGGAGCAAAAACTTCAATGAAAGTTACCTGCTGGCCGAGATCATCGCCCGGTCGCTGGAACTGGAAGGGTTCAGTGTCGACCGGAAGTTCGGACTGGGCGGGACGCTGGTCTGTTACGAAGCCCTGGTAAACGGGGAGATTGACGTTTACGTAGAGTATACGGGCACCCTGGCGGAAGCCATCCTGAAGCTGGATGGCCCCAAACCGGACCTGGTCCAGTTGAATACAATGGTGTCGGGACTGGACTTGCAGATACTCCCGGCGCTCGGGTTCAATAATACCTATGCCCTGGCAATGAGAAAACAAACGGCTGAAGACAAAGGGATTTCACGAATATCCGACCTGGCGGCCCATCCGGAACTGGTGCTGGCCTTTTCCCTGGAATTCCTGAACCGGGAAGACGGCTGGCCCGGCCTGGTCAGGACGTATGACCTGCCCGGAAAACCCACAGGCATCGAACACGGGCTGGCCTACCAGGCAATCGCCGAAGGCTCCGTTGACGTAATCGACGCCTATTCCACGGACGGGGAACTGTCCAGGTACGCCCTGGCCATACTTGATGACGACCGCGGGTTTTTTCCGCAATACCATGCCATCCCGTTGGCCCGGTCGGACCTGCCGGACAGGGCCGGAGAAGTCCTGAACGGCCTGTCAGGAAGAATCGGCGACAAGTGCATGCAGGAGATGAACAGGAAGACGACCGTCGACGGCATGAGCTTCGCACAGGTCGCGAGCGAGTTCATCCGGGAACAAGGCCTGGGGGAAACGGCAGTGGAAGACAGGCTGGTATGGTCAATCCTGGGCAATACCGTTACCCATCTCAAGCTGACGGCAATTGCCCTGGCCCTGGGCTGCTTCGTCGGCCTGCTGCTGGGTATCCTGGTGTTCCGCGTCCGTTCCGTGGCGGGCGCGACCGTCTATATCGCCGGGCTGCTGCAGACCATCCCTTCCATCGCATTGCTGGCGCTCATGATCCCGTTGTTCGGGATTGGCGTGCTGCCGGCGATCGTCGCGCTGTTCCTGTATTCCCTGCTGCCCATACTGCGCAATACCGTTACCGCGCTGGTCACCATTGACCCGGTGTTGAAACGGGTCGCCGAAGCCATAGGACTGACCCGGCGGGAACAACTGCGCCACGTGTTATTGCCGATGGCGCTGCCGAATATCCTGGCGGGGATCAGGACCGCGGCCGTCATCAGCATCGGCACCGCGACGCTGGCTGCATTCATCGGCGCCGGCGGCCTGGGTGAACCCATCGTAACCGGCCTCGCGCTGAACGACACCGGCCTGATACTGCAGGGCGCGCTCCCCGCGGCAGGCCTGGCCATACTGGTGGAACTGTTCTTCGAACTGCTGGAAAGACTGCTGGTGAAACCTCACATGCTGACCGGACGGTTACCGGAGTAACAGCGCGATCTTCGCATCACCTGCCGGGAAATCCCGAAGTCCGGGGTCAGAGTAAAAATTTGGGGTCAGAGCATTTACTCTGACCCCACCTATCCAAGGCTCCATTTAAACCCCCACCGGCAAACGCGTCAGGCTGCGAGTCAGGATACCGGGTTTCCAGTTCAGTTCATCCTCGGCAACAGCCAGGCACAACCCGGGCAGGCGCCGCAAAACGGTATTAAAGATGACCTCCAGGTTCAGGCGCGCCAGGTGACTGCCCAGGCAGTGGTGGACACCGCCGCCAAAGGCCAGGTGGCGGTTCGGGTCGCGGCGAATGTCGAACGTGTCCGGCGCAGTGAAACAGGCAGGGTCGCGGCTGGCCGAGGCATACAGGAAACCCAGCTTCGCGCCTTTGTCGAATGCGTAGCCCCTGTATTCCATACGTTCCAGCGCATACCGGTGAAAATAAGGCAACGGCGGTTCGTAGCGCAGCATCTCCTGCACGGCGCTATGGATCAGCCCGGGGTCGGCTTGCAACGCGGCCAGTTGTCGGGGATGCCGGAACAATGCCGCCATGCCGTTACCCGCAGCATCGATGGTCGAACCATGTCCCGCCATGAGGATGGTCATGGCGGTTGAAATCAGCTCGTCTTGATCAAGGCGGTCCGCGCCGTCCCGCCACGTTATCATTTCCGAAACCAGGTCCGGCCCCGGTTGTTTCCGGCGTATTGCCGCCAGTTCGGCCAGGTACTCCGCGAACTCCGCGGTAGCCCGTTCCGCCAGGTCCCGGTGCGCGCCGGTCCGTTCCGGTTCAAAGAACTGGACGATGTCTTCCGACCAGGTGCGTAACCGGGGACGATCCCGTTCCGGTATTCCCAGCAGTTCCCCGATGACATATCCCGGAATGGGGGCAGCCAGGTCCTCGATGAAATCGAACTCCTGCCCGGACTCGACGCTATCGATCTGGCGGTCGACGCGCTCCTGGATAAAGTCCCGCATCCGGTTGACCCGCGCCGGGGTGAACAGCCTGAACACCGCCTTCCTCAAGCGGCTGTGCAGTTCCCCCTCGCTGTCGAGAATTGAGGTCTTTACATAGCGGCTGTGCGCCGGCGTCGCATCCCAGTCCTGTCCGGCGCGATACGCGGCGATCTCCTGCGGGGTGAGCACGTGGTCCATCGTCCTGCCCAGGCGCTCGTCCATGACCAGGATTTTTACATCTTCACAGGTGGCTAACAGCCAGGTATCCCAGTCTTCGTGGTAGTGTACCGGGCATTCCCGGCGCATGCGCGCATAGACGGAATACGGGTCCCGGGCAAATTCCGCTGAAAAGGGCTCGAAACTGAATGAATTATTCATTTTCAGTACGTTATACTATCACCACATCCCGGGCAGGCAAATGTACGAATACCATGACAACAATCAAATCTGAAGATCTGGTAACGAGCGTCGCGGATGCCCTGCAGTTCATTTCCTACTATCACCCGAAAGATTTCATCGAAGCAGTACACGCGGCCTACACGCGGGAACAATCCCCGGCAGCGAAAGACGCACTGGCGCAGATACTGGTCAATTCCAGGATGTGCGCGGAAGGACGCAGACCCATTTGCCAGGACACGGGTATAGTCACGGTATTCATCAGGATCGGCATGGACGTGCGCTGGGATGACGGCGGCATGAGTGTGGCGGACATGGTTAACGAAGGCGTAAGGCGCGCCTATACCCACCCGGACAACATATTGCGGCCCTCCATCATGGCCGACCCGGCCGGGGAACGCACAAACACCCGGGACAACACGCCGGCCGTTATCCACATGGAGGTGGTGCCGGGGGACACGGTCGAAGTCCAACTGGCGGCAAAGGGCGGAGGTTCCGAAAACAAGGCTAAAATGGCGATGCTCAACCCCAGCGACAACATCGCCGACTGGGTCGTGGACGTGGTGCCGACACTGGGCGCCGGCTGGTGCCCGCCGGGCATCCTGGGTATCGGTATCGGCGGCACCGCGGAGAAGGCGGTGGTGCTGGCCAAGGAGGCCTTGCTCGAACCCATAGATATACAGGTGCTGAAACAGCGGGGGGCGCGATCAAGGCTCGATGAATTGCGCCTGGAAATATACGACCGGGTCAACGACCTGGGGATAGGCGCCCAGGGCCTGGGGGGACTGACTACGGTGCTGGACGTGAAGATCATCGACTATCCCACCCACGCCGCGTCCCTGCCCGTGGGCCTGATACCCAACTGCGCGGCCACGCGCCATGCGCATTTCACCCTGCACGGCAACGGCCCCGCCCTGCAAACCTCTCCGGACCTGGACGACTGGCCGGAGATAAGCTGGGAGGCCGGCCCCGGCTCCCGGCGCGTCAACCTGGATACGCTTACCCGGGATGGCGTGGCTGACTGGCGGCCCGGTGAAACCCTGTTGCTGAGCGGTAACCTGCTGACCGGCAGGGATGCCGCCCATAAACGCCTGGCCGGCCTGCTTGCGCAGGGAGCCCCGCTGCCTGAAGGCGTCGATTTTACCAACCGTTTTATCTATTACGTGGGGCCCGTCGACGCGGTGCGGGACGAGGTCGTCGGTCCGGCCGGCCCTACCACGGCAACCCGGATGGATAAATTTACCGGCCTGATGCTGGAGAAAACAGGGCTGATCGGCATGATCGGCAAGGCGGAGCGCGGGCCGGAGGGCATCGCGGCCATAAAGAAACACGGCGCGGTCTACCTGACGGCCGTCGGCGGCGCCGCCTACCTTGTGTCGAAGGCGATCACCGCTTCCAGGGTCGTTGCCTTCGCCGAAATGGGCATGGAAGCCATCCATGAGTTCGAGGTGAAGGACATGCCGGTAACCGTTGCCGTTGATACCGGCGGCAATTCCGTCCATCATACCGGGCCTGCAGAGTGGCGCCAGATCATTATCAGGGACAAGGCGGCCACAGCCGTATAAATCAGGATTTTTTCGACTGGATTCCCGCCCCTGCGCAGGCAGGGGACGAATAAAAAAACACAAATGGCGGGATAGACAACTCTCTTGAACTACGATCTCCAGACATTCCGTGGTGACCTCTTCGGCGGCGTTACCTCGGCAATTGTGGCGCTGCCGGTGGCGCTGGCGTTCGGCGTCGCCTCCGGACTGGGGGCGGCTGCCGGAATTTACGGCGCCATCGCGGTCGGTTTTTTCGCCTCGGTATTCGGCGGCACCCGTTCCCAGATATCCGGCCCCACCCCTTCCATGACCGTCGCCATGGCCGTCATCGTGACGAGCCATGCGGCCACCCTGGGCGAAGCCCTGACCGTGGTTGTCATGAGTGGTATCCTGCAGGTGCTGCTGGGCGTCTCCAGGCTCGGACGTTACGTAGCCTACACCCCGTACGTGGTGATCTCGGGGTTCATGTCCGGCATCGGCATCATCATCATCCTGATACAGCTGCTGCCGTTCCTGGGCGCGCCCACGTCTCCGCACGGACCCATGGGCGCATTGAGCGTGTTGCCGGATGCACTGGCTGACGTTAATGTCAGTGCAGTCATCATCGCCACTGTCAGCCTGGCCATCGGTGCATTGTGGCCGCGCCGGCTTGCCAGGCTCCTGCCCTCGCCCCTTGCGTCACTGCTGGCGGGCACGTTGCTGGGCGTGCTCTGGTTGACAGATGCCCCGGTTATCGGGCAAATACCCATGGGACTGCCGGAATTGCAGTTTACTTTTCCACCAGTGGATTTCCTGATCAGCGCGGTGGAGCCGGCGATTATCCTCGCCCTGCTCGGTTCCGTGGACAGCCTGCTCACCTCGCTGATTGCCGATTCGCTCACCGGCACGCAGCACAAACCGAACCGGGAACTGGTGGGCCAGGGCATAGGCAACATGGTCGCGGGGTTGTTCGGAGGACTGCCGGGCGCAGGCGCTACCATGGGCACCGTGACCAACATACGCGCCGGCGGTTCGACGCCGATATCGGGCGTGCTGCGTTCCGTACTCCTGGTAATGCTGTTGCTGGGTCTTGCCCAGTATGTCGCGCCGATCCCCCATGCCGCCCTGGCCGGCATCCTGGTGAAGATAGGCTGGGACGTCATCGACTGGCGGTTCCTGACCCTGGTCCATCGTATCCGGCGCGAACACCTGCTGGTCATGCTGCTGACGCTGGGCCTGACCGTGTTCGTCGACCTGGTCACGGCCGTGGCTATCGGCCTGATCGCCGCGGGGATGACGCACGCACAGCAACTGGAAACCCTGGAACTCGACAGCGTTATCTCCGTACCGCTGCTGGACCGGACATTTTTTTCCGAATACCAGGATATGACCACGACAGATCCGTATTCGGCGCGGGTCGGCCTGGTGGCGCTCAGGGGAAGTTTCACCGTCGCCTCCTCCAGGAAGCTGGTCGAGGTAATCGGCGAGGATATCAAGGATCACGAAGTTGTAATCTTTGATTTCTCCGAGACCACGTATCTTGACGACAGCGCGGCCATGGTCGTGGAGACACTCATGCAGGTCGCGGTGGAAAAGAACACCGAGTTCGTGGTGATGGGTCTCTCGGACGACATCGAGGACATTCTGCGTATTCTCAATATCCTGCGGCAGGTCCCTGACGGTCACCTCGTCGGCACGCTTGATGAGGCGCGGCAGGCTGCGTACAATCTCCTCTGGAAACACGATACCGGTAATGAACGGGACACGGACCATATTTGATGCAGGCAGGGGATGAGTGAACTCAAGGCCATTATCTTTGACATGGACGGGACCCTTGCCGATACGGAAGAGTTGCATCGCCGGGCGTTTAATCTCGCTTTCAAAGAATGCGCATGCCCCCTGAACTGGTCGCGCCGCGAATACAAACAACTGCTCTCCATATCCGGCGGCAGGGAACGAATCCATCATTGCCTGCGCCGCGCCGGCGTTGCCGGGGACGAGCTGCAACGCACCGTCGACACGGTTCATAAAAGCAAATCCGTCCTGTACAGACAGATACTGGTCGCGGGCAACATCGAACTGCGCCCGGGTATCCGCCGGCTGGTTGAGGAATGCCGGTTGGCCGGTGTGAAACTCGCTATCGCTACCAGTTCTTCGTCGGAAAACGTCAATACGCTGCTGCACAGCACCTTCGGCCCTGACGGCCGTAAACTTTTTACCAGCGTGGCAACCTCTGACTTCATTACAGAGCAAAAACCTGCGCCGGCCGCGTACCGGTACACCTTGTCGAACCTGGAACTCAACGCGCAAGAGTGTATAGCCATCGAAGATACCGGAAACGGCAACCTTGCCGCGCTGGCAGCCGGGATAAAGACGGTCATCACCACGCATCCGCTGACCATCGATAACGATTTCGCCGGGGCATCGCTGGTTGTAAACCACCTGGGAGAGCCCGGCAAACCCTTCAGGCTGATTGCGGGCACGGCATACGACAGTGACTACGTGGACCTGGGTTTGCTGAAAATGCTGCTGTCCTCCGCAGCCGGGCAATATCCCGGCGGCATGGCGAAAGTCGCGTCGAACCGGTGAACCCCCGGCCATGACGCTGACCGAACTGCGCTATATCGTCGCCGTATCCCGCGAACTGCATTTCGGCAGGGCCGCGGCAGCCTGCTTTGTCAGCCAGCCGACACTGAGCGTGGCCATCAAAAAACTCGAAGATGAGCTGGATGTGACGATTTTTGAACGGCGCCCCCACGACGTCACCATTACCCCGGTAGGCCGGCGCATCGTCGAGCAGGCGATCACCGTGCTGGAACAGGCAAATGCCATCAAGGCCATCGCCGGAGAGGATAAAGACCAGTTGAAAGGCTCGCTGAAGCTGGGCGTCATCTACACGATCGGCCCTTTCCTGCTACCGCACCTTATCCCTTTGCTCAGCAGGGAAGCCCCCGAATTGACGCTCATCATCGAAGAGGATTTCACGCTGAACCTTGCCGGGCAACTCAAACGCGGCGAGCTCGACATGATTATCATCTCCACGCCGTTTGAACAGGCGGGGTCAACCCTGGAAGTGCTGTACAAGGAACCGTTTACCGTCATGCTGCCGAAAAATCATTCGCTGGCTGACAAAAAACAGATCAAGGCCAATGACCTGATTGGGGAAACCCTGCTGCTGCTGAAATCCGGCAACTGTTTCAGGGACCAGGTGATGGACGTCTGCCCGGCGTGCAAAGGCGATTTTTTCTCAAAAGACAAGATACAAAAGACCCTGGAAGGCAGTTCGATTGAGACGATCAAGCAGATGGTCGCAGCCGGCTCCGGGGTCACCATACTGCCGTTGACTGCCATAGGCGATCATGACGGGCTGGGCCGGATGGTGGATTACCGGCCCTTCGCAAAACCCGTGCCGGAGCGGGACGTAGCCCTGGCATGGCGCAGTACCTACCCGAAAACACAACTGGCGCAACTTATCAGCCGGTTAATCCGGCAATGCGACGTCCCGGGGAAGAGCAGCGTCGTTCCTGCGTGAGCAGGAACGACGCTATTACTTAAGCACCAGGAAGGCGGCGGCCTTGCCCCTGACCACCCGGAACAGCATGGCGCCTTTAACGCTGTCGACCAGTTGCAGGAACGACCCCAGGTCCGCAACCGGCTCATGGTTGACGGACGTGATGATGTCGCCTTTTCTGAGGCCGGCGGACCAGGCCCGGGTTCCGCGCTGGATCTCCGTGACAATAACACCCTTGAGTCTGTCGAAATAGGGATGATCCTGTTCAATGTCGCTGAGGGCCATTCCGGCGAACCTGGAATCAAGCCTGCCTTCGGCAAACTTCAGCTCACTGTTGACCGAGACCCTGGTTTTCAACTCCTTGCTTTCCCCGTCACGCAGAATTTCAAACATGACCTCTTCACCGACAGGCATCAGGCCGATATGATTCCTGACGTCGGCCGCGGTTTTCACCGGCTTTGAATTAATCGATACAATAATATCCCCGGGCTGCAAGCCTGCCTCCTGCGCCGGCGATTCCGGCATCACGCTGTTGACGATTGCGCCTTTCTGGTTCTTTATCCCGAATGCCTCCGCCAGGTCCGGGTTCAGGTTCTGCACCTGCACTCCGATAAATCCCCGTTCCACCATCCCCTTGTCAAGCAGTTGTTCGGTGATGTGCAGGGCGAGATTAATGGGTATCGCGAAACCGATACCGATATTGCCGCCGCCACGGGAAAAAATGGCCGTGTTTATCCCTATCAGTTCCCCTTTCAGGTTGACCAGCGCACCCCCTGAATTACCCTGGTTGATGGATGCGTCCGTCTGGATAAAATCCTCGTACCCCTCGATACCCAGCCCGCTGCGGCTGAGCGCGCTGACTATCCCGGATGTGACCGTCTGACCGAGGCCGAACGGGTTGCCTATCGCCACCACAAAATCGCCGACCCGCAGGCCGTCCGAATCGGCAGCATCAATATCGACCAGGTTTTCCGCCGGCACTTTTATCACGGCCACGTCCGTTTCCGGGTCGGTGCCGACAATCTCGGCGTCAAAATGCCGCCCGTCGCGTAAAGTGACGGTGATCTGCACGGCATTGGCAATAACGTGGTTATTGGTCAGCACCAGGCCGCGCTCTGCATCGACAATGACTCCTGAGCCAAGGCTCTGGGTTTTTCTTTCCGAGGGTTGATTCGGCACGTTGAAAAAACGCCGGAAAAACGGGTCGTCAAAGAGCGGGTTCTGCCGCACCTGCACCCGGCCTTCGGTGGCGATATTGACGACGGCCGGCGTCACGTCTTCCAGCATCGGCGCAAGACTGGGCACTTCCTGGCCGTCTATCGCCCGGGGCAATGCCGCCCGGGCGGAACCCAGACACAGCAACAGGGCAATCAACGCCATGGTTGAGTAAGACCTTAAACCTTTCATTGTCGAAAAACCGTGTTTCACTGTTAAATACTCACGCATAGTATCATCCACATTCCGTCACAGCCAATAGGCGCTGCCGGTCATCACCTTTGCACAGCAGCGCATTAAAAATCGCAGCGGGCGCGGCAGTTCGGCCGCGCCGGCAGCACGCGCCGTGGATGCATGCTGCTGTTCATCGGCGCGCATTTGCTGCACTACGGCCCGGCTCTTCAGGTCCCGTTCCGGCAGCCGGGCGAGGTGCCTGTCCAGGTGTTCCACCACCTGGCGCTCCGTTTCCATTACAAAACCGAGATTCCATTTTTCACCCGCCGATCCGGCCACTGCGCCGATGGCAAACGAGCCGAAATACCAGGCCGGCGTCAGGTAACTGACATGGCTGCCGAGTTCCCTTACCCTGCTCTCGCACCAGTGCAGGTGATCGCCTTCCTCTGCGGCTGCCTGCAGCATGGACTCGCGCAGCGCGGCATCTTTTGCCGCCAGCGCGTGGCCGGCATACAGGGCCTGGGCCGCGACCTCCCCGGCATGGTTGACCCGCATCAGTGCGGCGCTGTGACGCATTTCCGCGCCCTGCATGGGGACATCGGGCAACCCGCCGGCCGGACTCGGCCGCCTGCTGCCGGTATCGAGGGCGCCGGCAACCCTGTCAAACCCCAGGATCAGGCGATCCAGCGGGGTGTATTCCCGATTACTCACGGCGGATATCCAAAAAAACCATTTTGCTTTACGATTTACAGGAGTTTTACCTCTGCGCCAACGACTGCACCTGTACATTCTATAACAGTTTGCGCCAACGACACAGTTATTCACTGGCGCCGGACACCGGTTACGGACAGGGCAACCGCATACTTTTATATGCAGGCGAAAAACCTGCCCCGATTACTTACCACTCCCGCGCAAGCGGGAGTCCAGTCATACAAAAGTATGCGGTTGCCCTGATGGCGCCTGGGTAACGGCTGTCGATACATTTTTCTAAATCAGGGTTTTGGAACAAAGTATGATCTCGACCTGGTTAAACTATCGATTTGCCTTTATAAATATAGGCTTGTATCCTTCTGACATCATATGAGACAGACTCTTCTAAGGCTATTGAATATGGTCGGAGGCGCGGGAAACGACTCCTTGTCGGGTGGCTTCGGTAATGACACCCTGGACGGCGGCGCCGGGGATGACTGGCTATATGGCGAGGAGGGAGACGACAGCTTGATAGGCGGAACCGGTGATGACCATCTGGAGGGTGGCCCCGGCGCGGACACCCTGGATGGCGGCGCCGGTGATGACTGGCTGGATGGAGATGAGGGGGACGACCGCCTGATAGGCGGAACCGGTGATGACCATCTGACTGGCGACGCTGGCGCAGATGCCCTGGACGGCGGCGCCGGCATGGACACCGTTTCCTATCACCGGTCATACGCGGGTGTCTCGGTGAACCTGCGTACCAATCAAGTCTCCGGCGGAGATGCGATGGGGGATAGTATCCGGGGATTCGAGCACATTGTCGGAAGTGAGCATGCGGACACGCTGATCGGTGATGACGGAGACAACGTCATCGAAGGCGGCGCCGGCGGGGATACCCTGGACGGCGGCGCCGGTGAAGATACCGTTTCTTACACACGGTCGTACAGTGAATTGCCGCACATGGGCGTGACGGTGAACCTGCTCACTGGTGAAGCATCCCGGGGTTATGCAGAAGGAGATAGTATCCGCGGATTCGAGCACATTGCCGGCAGTCGGGGCTGGGACCATTTGACCGGTGATGACAAAAGCAACGTCATCCGGGGCGACAACGGCGTTGACCGGATCGATGGCGGTGATGGTAATGACTGGCTATATGGCGACGAGGGATACGACAGGCTGATAGGCGGAACCGGTGATGACTACCTGGATGGCGGCGAGGGTTATGACTTGTTGATTGGTGGCGCCGGCGCTGACATCCTGGATGGCGGCGAAGGCATGGATACCGTTTCCTATACAGAATCTATAGCGGGTGTGACGGTGAACCTGCGCACCGGCGAAGGTTCCGGCGGACATGCGACGGGAGACAGGATTCGGGGGGTTGAGCAGATCAGCGGCAGTGAGTATGCGGACGCGCTGACCGGCGATGACGGAGACAACGTCATGGAAGGCAACGGCGGCGCGGACACCCTGGACGGCGGCAACGGTGTGGATACCGTTTCCTATGTAGAGTCGCCCGCGGGCGTCCGGGTGGACCTGCGCACCGGCGCAGTCTCCGGGGGTCATGCGGCAGGGGACAGTATCCGGGGTTTCGAGAGCATTATCGGCAGCGATTACGCAGATACGCTGAGCGGTGATGACGGAGACAACGTCATCCGGGGCAACGACGGCGATGACCGCCTGGAAGGCCACAACGGCGCGGACGTCCTGGACGGCGGGGATGGCGCTGATACCGTTTCCTATGCAGGGTCAGACAAGGGCGTCCGGGTGAACCTGCACGCTGAGTCAGTCTCCGGGGGTCATGCGGCAGGGGATAGTATCCGGAGATTTGAGCACATTATCGGTAGCGGACACGCAGATAGGCTGATCGGTGATGACGGAGACAACGTCATCGAGGGGGGATACGGCAACGACTGGGTGGAAGGCTATGGCGGCGCGGACACCCTGGACGGCGGCGGCGGCGCCGATACCGTTTCCTATGAATGGTCAGACGCAGCTGTCATGGTGAACCTGCACACCAATCAAGTCTCCGGCGGACATGCAACAGGAGATAGTATCCGGGGGTTTGAGCATATTATCGGCAGTGACTATGCGGATACGCTGAGCGGTGATGACGGCGACAACGTCATCGAAGGCGGCGCCGGCGCGGACACCCTGGACGGCGGCGGCGGCGCTGATACCGTTTCCTACGCAGGGTCGTACTATGGAGGCGTAACAGTGCACCTGCGTACCAATCAAGTCTCCGGCGGACATGCGACAGGAGATAGTATCCGGGGGTTTGAGCATATTATCGGCAGTGACCATGCGGATACGCTGAGCGGTGATGACGGCGACAACGTCATCGAAGGCGGCGACGGCGCTGACATCCTGGACGGCGGCGACGGCGTGGACACCATTTCCTATGCAGGGTCACGCGATACACGGTGGTACCTGGAAGTGGGCGTGATGGTGAACCTGCGTACTGGTGAAGTCTCCGGCGGGCATGCGTCAGGGGACAGGATCCGAGGGTTTGAGAGCATCATCGGCAGTGACTATGCGGATACGCTGACCGGTGATGAGGGAAGCAACGTCATTGAGGGAGGGTACGGCGACGACCGGGTGGATGGCGGCGACGGCGCGGACACCCTGGACGGCGGCGCCGGCGTGGATACCGTTTCATATACCGAGTCAAACGCAGGCGTGACGGTGAACCTGCGCACCGGCGAAGGTTCCGGCGGGCACGCCGCGGGGGATAGTCTCCGGGGGTTTGAGCGCCTTATCGGCAGTGAGCACGCGGACACGTTGACCGGCGATGGCGGAGACAACGTCATCGAGGGCGGCGCCGGCGCGGATACCCTGGACGGCGGCGCCGGCGTGGATACCGTTTTCTATGCGGGGTCACCCGCGGGCGTGACGGTGAACCTGCGCACCGGCGAAGGTTCCGGCGGGCATGCCGCGGGGGATAGTCTCCGGGGGTTTGAGCACATTTTCGGCAGTGAGCACGCGGACACGTTGACCGGCGATGACGAAGATAACGTCATCGAGGGCGGCGCCGGCGCGGATACCCTGGACGGCGGCGCCGGCGCGGATACCGTTTCTTACACAGGGTCACGCAATGAATGGTCAGACCTGGGCGTCCGGGTAAACTTGCGTACTGGTGAAGGCTTCGGCGGGCATGCCGCGGGGGATAGTCTCCGGGGAATTGAACACATTATCGGCAGCGGGGGTGAGGATACACTGATCGGCGATGGCAGAGACAACGTCATTGCCGGGGGATACGGCGATGACCGGATAGAGGGTGGTGACGGGGCAGACACCCTGGATGGCGGCGACGGCGATAACGATAATGATACTGTCTCCTATGCATGGTCATACGCGGGTGTCTCGGTGGACCTGCGCACCGGTGAAGTCTCCGGCGGGCATGCAACAGGGGATACTATCCGGGGCTTTGAGCATATTGCCGGCAGCGAGTACGCAGATAAGCTGACGGGTGATTACGGTGACAACATTATCGAAGGCAACGGCGGCGCGGACACCCTGGACGGCGGTGATGGTCGGGATGAACTGTATGGCGGCGCGGGTGATGACGTCCTGAGAGGGCAAGCCGGCGACGATGGGCTGTATGGTGGCGACGGCGCGGATACCCTGGACGGCGGTGGTGGTGGGGATGAACTTTACGGCGGCGCGGGAGACGACAAGCTGAGAGGGAAAGCCGGCGGCGATAGGCTGTACGGCGGCGACGGCGCGGATACCCTGGGCGGCGGTAGCGGTAATGACTTGCTGCAAGGCTACGCTGGAGACGACATCCTGGACGGCGGCGGCCACGCTGATCGGCTGTTTGGTGGGCCGGGAGACGACAAGCTGGACGGCGGCGATGGTGATGACTATCTTCATGGCGACGGTAATAACCAGTCGGATGAGTACGCCGGCGCGGATACCCTGGATGGCGGTGACGGTGATGATTGGCTGGAAGGCGGCGCGGGAGACGACAAGCTGAGAGGGGAAGCCGGCGCTGACCGGCTGTATGGCGGCGGCGGTGATGACGTTCTGGATGGCGGCGATGGGGAAGACTACCTGTTTGGTGGGCCGGGAGACGACAGCCTGAGGGGCGGAACCGGCGCTGACTGGATAAGGAGTGACTCCGGCGCGAACACCCTGGATGGCGGTGACGGAGCGGATACCGTTTCCTATGCAGGGTCCAACGCGGGCATTATGGTGAACCTGCGCACTGACGAAGTCTCCGGCGGCTATGCGACGGGAGATAGTATCCGGCGTTTCGAACACGTTATCGGCAGCGATTACGCGGATACGCTGAGCGGCAATGATGCAGACAATACCATCCAGGGCAACGATGGCGCGGACACCCTGGATGGCGGCGCAGGCGTGGATACCGTCTCATATACCGGGTCGAACGCAGGTGTCACGGTGAACCTGCGCACCGGTGAAGTCTCCGGCGGGCATGCGACAGGGGATAGTATCAAAAGTTTCGAGAGCATTATCGGTAGCGCCCACGCGGATACACTGAGCGGCGATGATGGAGACAACGTCATCGAAGGCGCCGGCGGCGCGGACATCCTGGACGGCGGCGCAGGCGTGGATACTGTTTCTTATGCAGGGTCAAAATCTGGCTACTGGTGGCAGGAGGGCGTGACGGTGAACCTGCTCACCGGTGAAGCCTCCGGCGCGCATGCGACAGGGGACAGCATCCAGGGTTTCGAGAATATTATCGGCAGTGATTACGCGGATACGTTGACCGGTGATGACGGAGACAACGTCATCGAAGGCAGCGGCGGCGCGGATACCCTGGATGGCAGTGACGGCGCGGATACCGTTTCCTATGCGGGGTCAGACGAGGGTGTCTGGGTGAACCTGCACACCGGCACGGTTTTCGGCGGGCATGCGGCGGGGGATATTATCCAGGGATTTGAGCACATTATCGGCAGCGAACATGTGGATATACTGACCGGTGATGACGGCAGCAACGTCATCGCTGCGGGACACGGCAACGACCGGGTGGAAGGTGAGGGCGGCGCGGATACCCTGGACGGCGGCAACGGCAATGATACCGTTTCCTACGCGGGGTCAGACGCGGCCGTCACGGTAAACCTGCGTACCAATCAAGTCTCCGGCGGGCATGCCGAAGGCGATAGCATCCGGGGGTTTGAGGGCATTAGCGGCAGCGAGTACGCGGATACACTGACCGGTGATGACGGCGACAACCTCATCCAGGGCGGCGCCGGCGCGGACATTCTGGACGGCGGCGGCGGCGCTGATGTCGTTTCCTACACAGGGTCATACTATGAGGGCGTGACGGTGAACCTGCTCACCGGTGAAGCCTCCGGCGGGCATGCGGAAGGCGATAGCATCCGGGGGTTTGAGCACATTTTCGGCAGTGACTACGCGGATACGCTGGCCGGCGATGACGGAAACAACGGCATCGCCGGCTTCGACGGCGCGGACACACTGGACGGCGGCGACGGTGATGACTGGCTGGAGGGCGGCGATGGCGCAGACACCCTGGACGGCGGCAACGGTGATGACCGGCTGGACGGCGGCAACGGCGCGGACACCCTGGACGGCGGCAACGGCGCTGACTGGCTGGAGGGCGGCACGGGGGACGACAGGCTGCGTGGCGGAGCTGGCAACGACCGGCTGGATGGCAGCAATGGCGCGGACATCCTGGACGGCGGTGGCGGTGATGACCGACTGGAGGGCGGCGCGGAAGACGACCGGCTGCGCGGCGGAGCCGGCAACGACCGGCTGGATGGACACAGTGGCGCAGACACCCTGGACGGCGGTGACGGTGATGACACCCTGGACGGCGGTGACGGCGCGGACACCCTGGACGGCGGCGCCGGTGAGGATACCGTTTCCTATGAATGGTCGGTCGACGGCATCACGGTGGACCTGCGCACTAATCAAGTCTCCGGCGGGCATGCGACGGGGGACAGTATCCGGGGTTTCGAGCACATTATCGGCAGCGCGTACGCGGACACGTTGACCGGTAATGACGGCAGCAACTTCATTTCGGGTAACGCCGGCGCTGATTGGCTGGATGGTGGTTCCGGCGCGGACACTCTGGACGGCGGTGACGGCGAAGATACCGTCTCATATACCGGGTCAAACGCAGGCGTCACGGTGAACCTGCGCGCCGGTGAAGCCTCCGGCGGACATGCGGCAGGGGACAGTATCCGGGGTTTCGAGCACATTATCGGCAGCGCGTACGCGGACACGCTGACCGGTGACGATGCCGATAACACTCTCCGGGGCAACGCCGGCGCGGACACCCTGGACGGCGGCGGCGGCGCTGATACCGTTTCCTACGCAGGGTCGTACTATGGAGGCGTAACAGTGCACCTGCGTACCAATCA
>JAPOQU010000108.1 GCA_026710545.1 Gammaproteobacteria bacterium
CCCGACCCTTGGCGGCGGCTGTCAATCGGGTAGAAAAAATCATTGAGGGGCAAATCCAATGCGCGAAAATCGCCGCGTGAAAACTTGACCTTTTTGTCCATCATATTGTGAAACAAGGATTCCTAGGTGGAGCGAACCGTCCCGGGAACCCCGGAGATCCGTTAGTTTGAGGCATACTGGTCAATCCTAGTGGAAGCCTAATTGTAGCTATCATAACAATCCTCAAGAAACTATCCTTTATTTTGGGCTATAGACGTCACATGTTAATATTGTTCCATATGCTGAGGATCACGCAGTAACCTGCAAGATGACAAAGAAACTTGATAATATTAAAAAAATCGACATGCTTCCAACTCGAATTCGAGAAGCAGCCAATAAGCGTAAAGGAACCTCTATTAATTCAGTGTAATGATATAATACAGGTTCCTTTAACCCGAACCGTCGGGCTACCCATTGAATACCACAGTCTGTAATGGCAAGGGGTAGCTCCCCAGGTCAGGACAAATATGAGGAAATTACCATGCTGGACAATCTTGACCAAATCCAAATACCGTCCGACGTATTGGCCGACTTGGGCCTGGTGCATAAGTACCCGCTTCATATCGATGTCATCAACAACGAAACCGGCTTCGCCCTGTATGTTGAAACCCCCATTGTGTCACATATTAACGATGGTATGTGGGACCCGCTTTTCGGCTCCGACGCTGAATATCACGCGAAGAACGTGCATATCGATGATTATGTGCCTGGAATGGCGCCTGAATACGAATTTGATAGCTGGAATGAAGGTGCCTATCTTCGTATCCGCGAAGTGGATGATGACGGCAACACGGGAGAGTGGCACACGGTACAACTGCAAAAGAGAAATTTTACCAAGAACACGAACCCGCCCGACGCCCTTGAGGATTTCGGTTTCAACCGTTTCGATAGCGTGACTTGGTTGGAAGGCTTGGACCCGGGCAAAAACTACCAGGTGCAGATGTGGCTTGATAGCCCTAGCGACAATGGACGCCTCGATTTACAGGGGTACTGGAAACGCTCGATCAATTACGTATACGACGAGCATGACAACTACGTATATGATGAGCACGGCAACGAGTTGACCGAACCGGGTGACTGGTATTATTGGCAGGAACCTGACGTATATTCCGACATCCACGACATTAATACCGATTCTGCAGTGTTCGATGTCGATATAGACGGGGACGGTACGATGGATTTCTTTGCTGACGTTGAAGTGGTTGATGCGGGCAACGTGATGGACTCCTTCATCGCCTGACGAAGACCTGAATAGTTAGGGCATCAACTTCCTGTTTTGGCGGGAGTCTTTGGTTTGGAATCCACGGCCAACACGCGCGCCTCCGCCTCGACCAGGTCCACCAGCGCATCGGACGAATCAGGGAAAACAGCCACGGCTTGGCCCAGCACTACGACATCACCGTACAGACCGATGAGACCGGCCAATGCGTCACCGCGGTGCGCTTCACCCGCAACGCCCGGCCCGGCTCCATGGTGACCCACCCGGGCGTGTGCTGCCTGCGCAGCAACTGGACCGACTGGGACGAGGAAGCCCTCTGGTGCACCTGCTTCATGCTCACCGACTGTGAGGCCGTGTTCCACTCGTTAAAGTCCGAGCTTGGCCTGCGCCCCATCTACCGCCACAAACCCATCCGCGCCGAGGGGCGCCTGTTCATTACCGTCATCGCCTACTAGTCGCACAATGCACACAATTGACCCCAGTCCCGTCACAACGGGAAGCCGGAGCGCGCATTTTGTGCGACATGTCCCTGTTCATCCTTGTCTCCCCATAATGCGCCTCGCTCGAATATTCACTGTAGTTCCAGCTTCAAAGAACGTCCGACCGCCTGTGCGGCCCGGGAGAGAATATGAAGTGTGACATGTTCATTTTTTGGGTCGAGTAACCGGTCAAGTTGAGAACGACTTGTTGACAACCGCCTCGCCATTTCCACCTTATTGATACCCTGCTGTTTCATTGCTTCGGCAAGTTGCCAGGCCAGAACCCGTTTTACAGCTTGTTCGGTTGTCTCTTCATAATTTCCTTGTTCTTTAAGAAAATCTTCAAAGAATTGACCAGCCCTGCCTCTTTCAATATTGTCGTTCATTTCATGCCTCTCATTCGTTTATCGGCCAAACTTAACTCTTGAGCCGGTGTTTTCTGTGATTTCTTGATGAAGCCATGAAGCAAAATCATCGCCCCATCATGAGCACAGAATAAAACTCGCGCTATCCGTCCATTGGAGAGATTAGTACGAATTTCCCATAGTCCTTTGTGTCCTTTAAGGGGACGACAAAGCGGCATACCAACCGGCCACCCGAATTCGGCTGTTCGGATGTCATCCCCTATCAGCTTACGATCTTCAGGACTAAGTGATAAAAGCCATTCCCGGACTGGAATGTTGCCCTTATCTGTCTCAAAGAAACGGGCCGACAGTCTTTTCTTATCATCCATGCGGAAGTGTACCATAAATGGTACGTTCTATCCAGTGTAATATTGACAACAGGTGATCTTTCCCCCGCGAAAAAATTCTCTCTGCGAAAAAATTCTCACGAAAAAATTCTCTCTTGAAGCTGCCACCCACAAGAACTATAATATACATAACACAGCCGTCACGCCTCTAAACACAGCGACCACCTTCAATCTGTTGAAGTTGCTGTTAATGCGCAACCTTGGCGGCTTTTTTTTGCCTGCGTTTCGAGGATCCCGGTGGTTGAAGCCTACACGAAATCCCCTCTCACGTTCGAGCAGCAACTGCAGCAGTTGAAAGATCACGGCCTGATTATAGAAAATGATGATTTCGCCTTATCTCAACTCAGAACCATCAGTTACTATCGCCTGAGCGCCTACTGGCACCCGTTCCGCAAGATAGAACAGGGCGGCACTATTGCCGATGACTTTGAAGAAGGAACTCATTTCGACGAAGTCATGACATTGGCCGTTTGTGGAACAGGGAATTAGCCATACGGCCCGGCAAGATGCGTGCCAGAGCCTGGAATCCGCCTGTTACGCCCCGTAACGACAGAGTATTTTATGTTCTCCTGGTCCTTCGACATCTATTACGCATGGCAGATACCGGCAATGATTGGAAACAACAATGCAACATGCTGCTTAAACCTGTTGCGAAAGACAGCAAATGGCGACAGGCTATGGGATTAACAGAAAACTGGATAGACCATCCAGAGTGGCAGTAATGGAGGGTATGTTCCCCTCCAGGATTCCCAAACCGATTAGTTCAACCTGATATTGAGAATCCACGTCATGCCTCACTCCAACCAACAGCCCGCTTCCGAAAAACCTCATAACGCACCCCGGCTTTCCGGCAGGCGATCCTGATTCGGTACTCAAACCGGCCTTCCCGGCCATCCGTGTCATAAATCACCACCGCCGGCCGCTTGCCGGTCACGTGACTGAAGAACAGCGCCTGCTGTACGCTGTCCAGGCTGCTGCGCTTATCCAGGCCGCCCTCGTAAACCATCGTGCCGGTCTCACAATCCACTTCCACGTAACTGCGACCGCCGGCAGACGTATACCCATGACGGGTTTCCGTCTCCCCGTTGACCAGGGCACAAAACCAGCGATTGTAATCATCCTCTGACGCCGTCGTGGGTGGCGCCGAACGGCCAGTTTCGTTCATCGGCGTTGATTGGTTGCCCTGAGCAGGATGGCCGGACCGTGCACCATCATGGCAATGCTGCGGCAGTTTACCTGCGTGACAGCCTTCGGAGTCTGTGCGTCCGGGATGTCCCTGGATTGACAGCGCCATCAACGACAATATGCTGAGACCCAACAGCTTCATCAGCCACCTTTTGATACGGGTTAATATCATCACAAGGACCTTTTCAACAGGATATCGCAGTGTCAGGAATCATATTTCATGCTCGAAAATATAACTGGCAATATACCATGAAATATCAGTAATATCAAATAGATAACTTCATAGTTCCATAAAATATGACTAATCAAAACCAGGGGTTTGTTGGCAAAATCACGTCGCTATGAGGAAGGTTCAGTATTGATGTGTAAACCCGGATTATTTATCCTCTACACACGTCTGAACTGGAAGCTGAATTTATAGCTTGTCACTCTCCCTGAAGATAAAATTATTTTGACATTAAGCCAAGAGTATATTAACCTTGACTTAACAACAGCTGCCACGCCTCTCTCTGAAGCGCTACCTTGGCGGCTTTTTTTTGCTTGGTGTTTACATAATGGAATATTCAAAACCTGCTTGTTCAGAAGAAGAACATCTAAGGATTATGGAAGAAAGGGGACTTCAGATACCGGACCCCGATAAAGCTATCCACTATCTCAAGTATATTGGTTATTATCGACTAACAGGGTATTGCCTTCCTTTTCAGCATGGTGAAAAAGGAGATCATACTTTTTTAAAAGGGGCTACATTCGATGACGTGCTCCGGCTGTATATCTACGACAGGAAACTCAGGTTACTGGTACTGGATGCGATAGAGGAAATTGAGGTTGCGTTTCGGGCAGTTCTTTCGAACACAATGAGTTTAGCTTATGGCCCGCATTGGTATCTGGATACAAAACACTTTGGAAACAGGTATGGGAAAAAAGGACGCCGGCCTTACGACCATGAAAAATTACTCAAAGAAATAGATAGCGCCGATAATATTTTCCTTAGACATTATCGCAGCACCTATTCTTCTCCTGCATATCCGCCAAGCTGGATGATGATTGAAGTTCTTTCTTTCGGAACCTGTTCAATATTATTTGCTCACCTCAAAAAGCGTCAAATCGCATTAGTCAGTAAAGAATTGGGGTTGGAACCCAAACTATTGGTATCCTGGATGCAGGGCCTCGTCGTATTGAGAAACTTAAGCGCTCATCATGGTCGTCTTTGGAACTGGAAGTTTCCTCACACTTTATCTACCTGGAGAAATATTCCAGAAGATTTGTCAGAGAATTTTGCCCAAAGTAATACATTTTACGAATACGCCTGTCTCGTTATGTTTTTCCTGAAACTTATTTCTCCAGAAACTACTTGGGGAAAAAAATTATCAGCACTTATTACAGAACATAAAATTAAAGTATCTGACATGGGTTTTCCAAAAGACTGGGAAGATAGAATTATCTGGAAATATTACCTATAAGTGGCACCAGATAATCGTAATATTGACCCTCTCCCCATTCTTGAGCCACGAACCGTTTAGGGAGAGGTCATCTGCGATAATCTGCGTAATCTGCGGATTAATCTTCGATGATGATATCCCTGATGTCGTAGATCCCGGGGTGGCTGGGGTAGTTCAGTTCCAGCACGCGCACGGTATCCGCGGAAAGGTCCGGCATCTCCAGGACTTTATAGGTCTTGGCCATGAGCACCAGGGCATCGGGCACGGAAGGCGTGCGCGGGTAGGACTCCACCACGGTGCGCGCCCGGTTAAGAGCCGCCAGGTATGCGCCTCTTTTCAAATAATAGTTTGCCACGTGAATTTCGTGCCGGGCAAGGCGGTTGCGCAGGAATACCATGCGCTTTTTGGCATCCTCGGCGTACTGGCTCTGGGGGTATTTTTCCAGGAGTTCTGAAAACGCCTGGAACGAGGTCATGGCCGCTCCCTGGTCGCGCTGGCTGGAATCAATCGGTAAAAAACGTTCCGTGAGCCCCCTGCCCCGGTTGAAATTCACCAGGCCCTTGAGGAAGTAGGCATAATCCACGTGGGTATTCTGGGGATACAACCGGATAAAGCGGTCACAGGCCGAGAGGGCTGATTCGAATTCCTCGGTCTTGTAATAGGCGTAGGCCAGGTCCAGCAGAGACTGTTGCCCGTATACACCGAATGGAAAGCGGGTTTCGAGAAACTCGTAATACTCAACCGCCTTGCTGTAATAGCCGGAGTCGAGCGCGCCCTTGGCCTCGGAATACAAGCGCTCCACCGTCCAGTTACTTGCTTCGTTGTCACCCTTGTCGCCAAACCAGGCACAACCGCCGAGCAGCAGCAAGGCCGTATAAAGGCAGAGTAAATATATCTTATGGGACATCCGGGCAATTTTACCGTTTCTCCGCGAATAATCGCACAGTTCAAGAGTCGATATCAATCGGTAATTGAACTGGTTGGCCCTGCGAAGCTTGTTCCTGCGATAGTACGGAGCAGGGGACTGTCGGGGCGACACGAAGTGATCGATCATGATATACTCCCGGTTTTGCCAACAGGCATTAATGAGTTTGAGGATAAACTGAATGAAGTCTGTCGAAGTGAACAGCGAACGTCGCCGCTTTCTTACCACTACCGCATCCGTGGTCGGCGGCGCGGGGGCGCTGGCTACCACCATCCCCTTTGTGTCCACGTTAACACCCAGCGCCAAGGCCAAGGCGATCGGCGCCCCGGTTGAAGCCGATATAGATGATTTGGAGGTCGGGGAGCGAAAAATAGTGAAATGGCGCGGTAAACCGGTCTGGATCCTGCGCCGGGATGATGCAGCAATCGACGAACTCAGCGAACTGGACGACGACGTAAAGGATCCGGCCTCGAATACCGAACAACAACCGTTTTATGCCAGGAACGAGTACCGTTCACAGCGTGCGGAATACCTGATTGTCCTGGGGATCTGTACCCACCTTGGCTGTTCTCCTGTTTATGCCAGAAAAGGGGAAGGGGAAGCCCACCGGCTCGGCGCCGACTGGAAGGGCGGTTTCTTCTGCCCCTGTCACGGCAGCCGTTTTGACCTCGCCGGCAGGGTTTTCAAGGGCGTTCCGGCGCCCTCCAACCTGGTTGTGCCGCCGCACCAGTACCTGAGCGATACACGGGTATTGATCGGCGATGATTCAGCTGTCGTGCAGTCATGACTAAACGCCTGCTTGCATTGCGCGACTGGGTGGACGCGCGCTTTCCGTTACTGCAATTGTGGAATGACCACCTGGCCCGGTATTACGCGCCGAAAAATTTCAATTTCTGGTATTTCTTCGGCTCATTAGCGCTGTTTATCCTGGTGATCCAGATCGTTACCGGGATCTGGCTGACCATGAACTACAAGCCGTCCGCGGAACTCGCGTTTGCCTCGGTCGAGTACATCATGCGTGACGTGGAGTGGGGTTGGTGGATACGCTACATGCACTCTACCGGCGCGTCCGCATTCTTTATCGTGATCTACCTGCATATGTACCGCGCCATGCTGTACGGTTCCTATAAACGGCCCAGGGAACTGCTCTGGATCATAGGCATGCTTATCTATTTCACCCTCATGGCTGAGGCGTTTTTCGGCTACCTGCTGCCGTGGGGACAGATGTCTTACTGGGGAGCCCAGGTAATCATCTCGTTATTCGGCGCCCTGCCGGTTATAGGAGACGATCTTGCCTTGTGGATACGGGGTGATTTCGTCGTGTCCGACGTGACCCTGAACCGGTTTTTTTCCCTGCACGTCATCGCCTTCCCCCTGGTGCTTTGCGGCCTGGTAGGCGCGCACCTGATCGCCTTGCACGAGGTCGGGTCGAATAATCCTGACGGTGTTGAAATAAAGGATAACAAAGGCGCCGACGGTATCCCGCTGGACGGCATCCCGTTCCATCCCTACTACACTGTCAAGGACATCGTCGGTGTCGTGGTTTTCCTGATCATCTTTTGCGCGGTTGTGTTTTTCCAGCCCGAGATGGGTGGTTACTTTCTCGAAGCAAATAATTTCATCCCGGCCGACCCGCTGAAGACACCGGAACACATTGCGCCGGTGTGGTATTTCACACCGTTCTACGCCATCCTGCGGGCCATCCCGAGCCAGTTCGGCGGTGTCGTCGCCATGGGCGCGGCAGTCATGTTATTCTTTTTCCTGCCCTGGCTGGACCGGAGTCCGGTCAAGTCCATACGCTACCGGGGCTGGAATTACAAAATTGCCCTGGCCTTGTTTACGCTCAGCTTTATCGTACTGGGCTGGCTGGGCCTTCAGCCTGCCACCACGGCATACACCTGGATGGCGCGGCTTTTCACCTTGATTTATTTCCTGTTTTTCCTGTTGATGCCGTTTTATACCGCCTCCGACAGGGAAAAACCGGTACCGGACAGGGTGACATGATTAACGCGCGTTTCTCCATACCGGAACGGGAACCGGCAAAACGGGGACGGAATTTAATTCCGTCCCCTGTCATTCTGCTGCTGTTGCTGCTGGCAAACCCCTGCTGGTCGGCCGGGGAGGGTGGTTACACCCTGCGTGCCCACGTCGACCTGTCCGACAGGAAATCACTGCAACGGGGCGCCCGAACGTTTGTAAACTATTGCCTGAGTTGCCATTCCGCCTCATTCATGCGCTATAACCGCCTGGGCAGGGACTTGCATATCAGCGAAGACGTCCTGAAGGAAAATTTCATGTTCGGAACCGATAAAACCGGGGATACCATGACCGTTGCCCTGAACAGGCGTGAAGCGGAAAAATATTTCGGCGTGGCTCCACCCGACCTGTCCGTTACTGCCCGTTCCCGCGGCGCAGACTGGTTGTATACTTACCTGATGACGTTTTACCGGGACACATCCCGCCCCAATGGCGTCAACAACCTGGCTTTTGAGGATACCGCCATGCCGCATGTGCTCTGGCAACTGCAGGGTTGGCAGGAACCGGTATATAAGGAAGAAGTTCACGAGGACGGCAGGGTGAGCCAGGTGATCGACCACCTGGAAGTTGTGACAGGGCCTGTTGAAAAGCCGCAGCCCTACCAGGAGGAAAGCTACGAGGAGACGGTCAGCGACCTGGTGAACTTCATGGTTTACCTGGGAGAACCCATCAAACTCAAACGCAATAAGATAGGCGCCTGGACAATTACCTATCTGCTTGTATTGCTGGTTCTGGTTTACCTGCTGAAGCGGGAATACTGGCGCGACGTACGATGACAGCCTTACTTAACGGCGGCCCCGTAATGGTCCTGTACTCCGATGCCACGGGCCCGTTCAGCCACAGTGTGCGCCTGGCCCTGGCGGAAAAAGATATTGATACCGAGGTCAAGTATATCCATGAGGAGATTATTCCCGAAGAGCTGGCGGAATTGAACCCGTACAATACGGTACCTACCCTCGTGGACCGCGATCTCGTTCTGTATGATGCTCAAATCATACTGGAGTACCTGGATGAACGTTTTCCCCATCCGCCGCTGATGCCGGTTGATCCAATGTCACGCGCCGTTAACAGGCAATTGAGATACCGGATTACACGGGACCTGTACCGGCTGGCTGAAGAACTGGACAGCGAAAATGAAATTGCTGCAGCCGGCGCCAGGAGGGACCTGCGCAACAGCCTGCTGGCGCTCGACCCGGTGTTTTCCCAGTTTCCCTATTTCATGTCGGAGGATTATACCCTGGTGGATTGCTGTATCGCGCCGTTGTTATGGCGGCTGGGCGCCTACAACATCAGGTTGCCCGCCGGCGCCAAGGCGTTGCGGAAATATGCTGAATCACTGTTCGCCCGCGCTGCGTTCCAGTCCAGCATGTCCGAACCGGAACGAGACATGTGTGAGCGTTTGACGGCCTGACACCCCTACAAGGGATTTTGTTGCTTAGCATGGATGTACAATCCTATTCATCCTGTGCACCGGTGTTAACATCCTCATCCTGTTCCTCCTCGCTTCTTTTCCTGAGCGATTCCCTGTATTCGAACAGTTTTACCACTTTTTGTACGCCGCCGGTACGCCGGGCGATTTCCGTCGCAATAGCGCCTTCCTCCTCGGAAACCAGGCCCATGAGGAAAGTAACACCGTTCTCGGTGACTACTTTTATATGCAGAGTGCTCAGGTCTTGTTCTGCGATCAGCTTGGTTTTTATCTTGGCGGTAACCACGCCGTCGGCGCTGCGCGAGAGCAGGGAACTAGGGGCGGCTATAGTGATCTCATCGAATACCCTGGTCACCTTTTCAACGTTCTTTACCAGGTCAATTACTGCCTGACGATCTTCTTCGGCCGGCGCTTCCCCAGTGACCAGGACCCAGGTGTTATAACTGGTGACGTTGACATGCACTCTTTTTCTTAATTCTTTCCGGTCCCACAACGCCAGGCGGAACTTGTTCTCTATTGCCTCGTCTTCAATTATGGTGCCGGTAGTCCTCCGGTCTGCCACCACAGTCGAGACGGCGGTCGTGGCGCCGGTTACGGCTACGGGGGCGCAGCCTTGCATCAGCAGCAGGGGCGCAAGGAGGATGACTGACAGGATGTGTGGTTGCATTTTCATGTTACTGCTCCTAGTAGTTTATGGTCGATCAGATCACAAAGAGAATGGATTATCATCAGGTGTACTTCCTGGATCCTGGCCGTCGAATCGGCAGGCACACGCAGCTCGATGTCGGTTTCCAGCAGCATATCGGCGATCTGCCCTCCTTCCCTGCCGGTCAGGGCTATGACGTGCAGCCGTTTGTCGTGGGCGGCATCGATAGCGTGGATAATATTGTCTGATTCGCCGCTGGTGCTGAACGCCAGCAACACGTCTTCCGGTTGTCCCAGCGCCCGTACCTGCCGTGAGAAGATATCGGCATACTGGTAATCATTGGCAATCGAGGTTAATACGGATGAGTCGGTTGTCAATGCGATGGCGGGCAGTCCGGGCCGCTCCATTTCATACCGGTTGATCATTTCGGAAACGAAATGCTGTGCATCTGCGGCAGAACCGCCGTTGCCGCAACTCAGGACTTTATTGCCGTTCAACAGGCAGGCGGTCATCAGTTCGGCGGCTATTGCAATTGAAGGAGCGAGGCGATTACCTGCGTCTATCTTGATGCGGATACTCTCGGCGAAGTTGTCTTTGACGCGTTGAACAAAATCCATTAGTGGCAACCAGTTACCATTGGCTAGAATGCGGACTTGATCCACTCGATCTTCATTTCGTTCTCTCTTCTGCCGGTTAACGTGATGACGTCAAAGCGCCAGTCAAAATGGCTCCTCGCGGGTGTTTTCTGCATAAAGACCTGGCTGGTTCTCCGGATTTTAGTTCTCTTTGAATGATCTATGGTCTCTGCCGGATGTAAAAAAGCCGTATTTTTTCTTGACCTGACTTCAACGAATATAATGGTATTGTTTTCCTGCATGATCAAGTCAATCTCGCCAAAACGGGAACGAAAGTTACGTTCCAGCAAAGTCATGTCATGTTTTTGCAGGTAGCGCAGAGCCAGGTCCTCGGCCATCCTGCCGAACCTGGCCCGGTAATTATCAGCCGTCATGTTCAAGCAGTTCGGGTTTGCCGTTGATAATTTTACCCCAGGGTAATTTTCTGCTGATCCTGCCGTCCCCGGACATGCTGAGCAGGCCCGTCTCACCACTGAAGCGGGCGTCATCATCGAACGCCAGCCGGTAAAGATTCGGGATCAGATGGAAAACATCCACCCCTAATGCATACAGGCGCTGGTAGACGGATGTATCGGCCTGGAAATTTTCGTTGACCCGCGACTTAATCGATGGGCTGCCATCATGGGGAAACAGGATCCACGGCAAATCCGGAAACATGACACCGTCCATATCCATATCGGCCTGCGGGTTAACGCTGCCGGTAAAGACATGCGATGTCGCATAGACCGGGATACCTCCCGCTTCATGGAAGCGTAACTGCGGGATAATCTGGCGTCCGGAGATGGGAAATGCGGCCATGAAAATTACGTCCGCGTCCTGGCGCCGGCGTGTCAGGTTTTCAAGACTCCGGTTCAGCGCCTGCCGGAGTTTTCGCACCCTGGATTCACTGCTGTCGACATTCAGCAATTGTGTGACCGGGGCGGAATAATCATTGTTTTGCGGGTCGTAGTCAATTCTTTCGAGTATATTCCCGCCCTGCGCCAGCCAGTTTTCCCGGAATGCATCGTACAGGCGCCTGCCCCACTGGTCGTCCGGGACAATGACCAGGGCCCTGCTGTGCCCGTCCGCAAATGCCCGGTCGGCAACCTGGCGCGCTTCATCTTCCGGGGACAGGCCGAATTGCATGAGGGCAGGGACCAGGTTTCCGTTGTCGCCGCTTGACATGTCGGCAACAGGTTGAACCCGGTTCAGGGCCAGTGTGGGCACGGACAGGTCCGCCATTGCAGATAACCTCGTCAGCGCCTGTTTTTCCAGTGGTCCCACGATGAAATCCGCACCTTCCGCCACTGCCTGTGAATAAACCTTTTCAATGTTCAATGAGTTCCCTTCGTAAAGCTTTATCAGGGGTCTGTCCTGGCCCGAGTCGTACCAGGCGCTGATAAAGCCGTCCCTGATGGCTTCGGCAGCTTTACGGTAAGCCCCGCGCAACGGCAATAAAAGGGCAATTTGGCGGGGCCGTATCTCATAGCTCCGGGCGGCGGCGCGCATCTGCCCGATGATACCGGGATTGGCCGGATGCGCCGGATATTTGCCCTGCCAGGCTGCCAGCGCTCCGGTCAATGCCGTAAGGTCAGCCAGCATGGTCCTGTTGATGAGCGCAAGCTCCAGCCAGCCTGAGAGTGCCTGCGGGTGCGCGCGGTGGAGTTCCCGCAGAACTTGTTTGTCAACCTTGTTCAGGGTCTCCCAGATTTTCGCCGTGTTGGCGTCTGTGTCGTCACGTTGCAGCGGATAAGCGCCGTAGCTGATGCGTTCTGTTGCCGCATTGATAAAATCTGCCTGCTGTTCGTAGGCAAGGGCTCTGACCTCATGGCGCCGTGCCCGGAGTGAAGCCGGTATGACATCCGGGAAATCCGCTGACAGAAGTTCCAGCGCTTTTTCCGGCTGTCTCTCCTGCAAGTGAAGTTCGGCCTGCAACAGTGTCTTCAGGACCCTGTCGTGCGCGTCCTGCGGAGTTATGGTGGATAATATTTCAGCGGCTTCGGCAGTCCGCTGTATTGAAATCATGGCGGCTGCGGCCTGCAAATGGTAGAAACCGGATTTTTCCGGGTATAACTCCGCCAGGCGCAGATATTCCCCGGCGGCTTGTTGATAGCGGCCGTCATCCAACAACTTCCTGACTTCCTGTTCCGCATCGACGGGCGCTGCAGCTTTTTTGACCTCCAGCGTACAGCCTTGCAACAATATGACAGTGAGCAAAATCTTGAGTAACGCGCGCATACGTTCATTCTATAGGCAAAAGGAATGGCAGGCCATTGGAATGGAAAATTACGAATTACGAATTAGGAATTAGGAATGGGTGCATCCTGAAAGCTAAAAAGCCATATTTTTATTTATGCATCTACTGAAATGCTGTAAGTTGCCACTGCGACTCATTCGTTTCGATTCCTGCTTCTTAATTCTCACGGAGTGCAGAGATCAAAAAACGCTGTGTTCTCTGTGCCCTCTGTGGTAAGAAAAGAGTTGGGTCTTAGCGAGTATATACATGGCAACCCAATCCGGCACCTTATACATCGTGGCAACGCCTATCGGCAACCTGGAGGATCTGGGCCCGCGCGCGCAAAGAATCCTTTCCGAGGTTGACCTGATCCTGGCGGAAGACACTCGCCACAGCCGCAAGTTACTGAGTTCGTTCAACATCAGGACCGCGCTACAGGCTTTCCACGAGAACAACGAGGATCGTATGACGGCGCAGGTCATCAGTCGTCTTGCCGGGGGTTGTGATATCGCCCTGGTTGCAGACGCCGGCACCCCGCTGATCAGCGATCCCGGTTTCAAGCTGGTAAGGCAGGCCCACGAAGAGAATATTCCCGTCTGCCCGGTGCCCGGCCCCGCGGCATTGATAACGGCTTTGTCGGTTGCCGGAATAGCTCCCGGGAGGTTCCTGTTTGAAGGTTTTGCTCCCGCCAAGGCGGCGGCGCGCCGCAAGCATCTCCAGGCCCTGGCCGGCGCAGAACGCACCATGGTTTTTTATGAAGCCCCGCACCGGATAAAGGCTTTCCTGGACGATGCCTCATCAATCTTCGGCGCGCACAGGAAGGCGACTATTGCACGGGAGTTGACGAAAAAGTTTGAAACGATACGCCATGGAACATTGGGCGAATTGATCGAGTGGATGGGTGATAACCCTGACCGGCGCCGCGGTGAATTTGTCGTCGTTATCGCCGGCGCCGGCGCCGGAAAAACCGGCAAGCCCGAATTGGTTGCAACCCTGGAAATTCTGCTCAAATCACTGACCTTGAAACAGAGTGTACGGATTGCCGCTGAACTGACGGGGGGCAACAGGAACGAAATATACGACCTGGCCGTAGCCCTGCAGCAGGATATCGACCTGCCGGCCTCTCCGGCGCGGGAATGATTGCGGGCTGGCCGGTGCTTGAACCGGGCGCCGCTCTTGCTTATCATTGAAAATTGCGCGCTTTGCGGATTTTCAATGTCCAAGTAAAAAAACAGCAGGAGAAAAGGCGATGAAGGGCATCACTACCCCGGCATGCCAGGCACAGGCAATACTTGACCGGATCAGGGGCAACCTGGATTTCATTGGTCCCGTATTACTCAGGTTGTACCTGGTCCCCGTATTCTGGGTTGCGGGCAACAATAAATGGAATCCGTTTGATGAAGGCAGTTCTCTCGACTCCGTTATCGAGTGGTTCGGTAATGCGGAATGGGGCCTGGGTCTGCCGTTTCCTGCCCTTAACGCCTACATGGCCTGGGGTGCGGAATATGTCGGCGCCATTCTCCTGGCCCTTGGCCTGGCAACACGCTGGATCTGCATACCGCTGATGGCGACCATGATAGTCGCGATGGCGACAGTACATATCAGCCACGGCTGGCAAGCCGTTCACGATCTGAGCAGCCCGTTTGCCTCCGCTGATGCCGGCGAGGCACTGGAGCGCCTGTCCCGGGCAAAAAGCATTTTAAGGGAACACGGGAACTACAACTGGTTGACGGAACACGGTAACTTCATCGTATCCAATAACGGCATCGAATGGGCGGCAACCTACTTCATCATGCTCGCTGCCCTGTTCTATCTGGGAGGCGGCAGGTACGTCAGCCTGGATTACTGGATCAGGCGCAAATTTTAAGTAATCATTATCGCTGCCGGTCACGCCGTGCCATAGTCTTCCAGCGGTGGGCAACTGCAGAATAAATTCCTGTCACCGTGCAGGTTGTCCACCCGGCTTACCGGGGGCCAGTACTTGTCATCCCGAATGGTGTCCATGGGATAGAACGCTTGCTGTTTGCTGTAAGGCATGGTCCAGTCGGACTCGAGCAGCAACTGGTGTGTATGGGGCGCGTTTTTCAAGGGGTTGTTTTCCTTGTCCCAGTCACCCGACTCGACCAGGCTGATTTCCCTGCGAATGGCTATCATGGCATCGCAGAAGCGATCCAGTTCGCGCTTGTTCTCGCTTTCTGTCGGCTCAATCATCAGGGTATCGGGAACCGGGAAAGACATGGTCGGAGCATGAAATCCGTAATCCACCAGGCGTTTGGCAATATCGTCCACCGTGACATTGCAACCTTGCTTGATGGGGCGCAGGTCGAGAATGCACTCGTGGGCGACCATGCCGTTTTTTCCCGTATACAGGATCGGGTAGTACTCCCGTAACCGGGCGGCAACGTAGTTGGCGCTGAGGATGGCAACCAGCGTTGCCCGGCGCAATCCATGCGCGCCCATCATGGCGATGTAAGCCCATGAGATGGTCAGGATGCTGGCTGAACCCCAGGGTGCTGCCGAGACGGTACCGACGGTGCCGTATTTGCCTGCGGCGGGGTTGACGCCTTCCACAAGGGGGTGGCCGGGCAGGTATGGCGCGAGATGTACTTTCACGCCGATCGGTCCCATACCCGGTCCGCCGCCGCCATGGGGGATGGCAAAGGTCTTGTGCAGGTTGATGTGCATTACATCGGCGCCCATCTCCGCCGGGCGGGCGATACCGACCAGGGCATTCATGTTGGCGCCGTCCAGGTAAACCTGGCCGCCGTATTCATGTACCAGCGCGCAGATATCATGAAACCCCGCTTCATAGACCCCGTGTGTGGAAGGGTACGTGATCATCAGGGCGGACAGGCGCTCCCGGTACTGTCCGGCCTTGTCGCGCAGGTCGTCCAGGTCGATGTTGCCGTCACTGTCACAGGCAACCACCACCACCTTCAACCCGGCCATGACGGCGCTGGCAGGGTTGGTGCCGTGCGCCGAAGCGGGGATCAGGCAGACATCGCGTTGCCCCTGCCCCTGAACTTCCTGGTACTTTCGGATAACCAGCAATCCGGTGTATTCCCCCTGCGAACCGGCATTCGGTTGCAGTGAAAAAGCGTCGAAACCCGTGAGATCGCACAACATGTCTTCCAGTTCCTCAAACAACTGCAGGTAACCCTGCGCCTGGTCCAGCGGCGCAAACGGGTGGATGGCATTGAAATCACGGTATGACAGGGCTTCCAGTTCCGTGGCCGCGTTCAGTTTCATGGTGCAGGAGCCCAGGGGGATCATTGCGCGATCCAGTGAAATATCACGGCGCGCCAGCCAGCGCATGTAACGCATCATTTCGGTTTCGCTGTGGTACAACTCAAATACGGGGTGCTGTAATATGCCGTCGCTGCGTAATAACCGATCCGGGATACACTCGTCCACGGAGGCATCAAGGGCGGCGATGTCCGGTACCCGGCCTGCAGCGGTAGAGAACACTTCCCAGAGAGTCAGCAATTCTTCGCGGGTCGTCGTTTCATCCAGCGCTATCCCCAGGTAATCCGCGTCGTAAACCCGCAGGTTGATGGAGGCTTCACGGGCCTTGGCGGCGATACGCCGTGCGCGGCTGGGAGCGTAAACCTTGATGGTATCGAAATACTGCCTGCTGGCGACGCTGAAGCCGAGCAGTTGCAGTCCGGCAACCAGCACCTGGGTCAGGCGGTGGACCCGTTCCGCGATCAGGCGCAACTCCTTGGGTCCGTAATAGATAGCGTAAAATCCGGCGATCACTGCCGGCAGGACCTGTGACGTACAGATATTACTGGTGGCTTTTTCCCGGCGGATATGCTGTTCACGGGTCTGCAGGGCCATGCGCAATGCCTTATGACCCAGGTTATCCACGGATACGCCGATAATGCGTCCGGGCATGGAGCGAACGAATTTTTCCCTGGTGGCGAAGAATGCCGCATGCGGGCCGCCGTAACCCATGGGCATTCCGAACCGCTGGGAGTTGCCCACGACGATATCAGCGCCCATTGCACCGGGCGGCGTCAACAGTACCAGGGCAAGGATATCTGCGGCCACTGATACAACGGCTCCCTGCTCATGGGCCAGCCTGGTCGGCTCACGCAGGTCCCTGACTTCGCCGCTGCTGCCGGGATATTGGAACAACGTACCGAATACGTCCTTGCCTTCGAGCCCGGTGAACGGATCACCGGTAATGGTCCGGTAGCCGAAATTATTTGCCCGTGTCTGCACGACGGCAATAGTCTGCGGATGGCAATCCTCGTCAATAAAAAACAGGTTGCTGCTGTTCCTGCCCACTCGTTTCGCCATACTCATCGCCTCAGCCGCGGCCGTGGCTTCGTCAAGCATGGAAGCATTGGCTATCTCCATGCCGGTCAGGTCCGTGATCAGCTGCTGGAAATTCAGTAATGCTTCCAGCCGGCCCTGGCTGATCTCAGCCTGGTATGGCGTGTAAGCCGTATACCATGCCGGATTCTCCAGGACATTGCGCTTGATAACGGCAGGCATGATGGTGTCGTGGTAACCCATGCCTATCATGGAGGTAAAAACGCGATTCCTTCTGCGCATCCTGCGCAAGCGAATACCGACCTCGCGTTCGCTGATGGTCCCGGTCAGGGCAGGGGCCTGTTCGGTAAGGATCGATTCGGGGACGGCACGGTCGATAATCTGTTCCAGTTCATCCATGCGCAGGTACTCCACCATGGTACGGATCTGGTGCCTGTCCGGGCCGATGTGGCGGCGTGTGAAACCGCCGCGCATTTCGAGTTGTTCGAGTTTGCTCATAGTTGGTAATACCGATGTTTGACAAAAGGTAGAATAACAATCCGGATGCCATGCAAACGATTGCGAATTTTCACCTGCAATTCAGTGCCTTCAGCGGCGTATTCCTGTTCGATATAGCCCATCGCCACAGGTTGGCCGATACTGGGGCCGTAACCGCCGCTGGTGATCCAGCCGACCGCCCGCTGCTCGTGGTTCAATATCCCGGCGCCATCCCGTACAGGTATCTTCCCCTGTGAGGTAAAACCGCGTCGTACCAGCGCCGTTCCCGTCTGCAACTGTTGCAATATGATATCCGCCCCGGGGAACTGCGCCGGTACGGCGTCGCCGCGGCGGTATTTTTTTGCAACAACCCACGTTAAACCCGCTTCCACGGGGGTTGTTGCCGGATTGATGTCATGGCCGAAAAGACACAGGCCTGCCTCCAGCCGTAACGTATCCCTGGCGCCCAGGCCGATCAGCTCCACGGCCGGGTCCTGCAGGAATGTTTCAGCCAGCTTGCGGGCATGAACGGAAGGGACGGATATCTCGTACCCGTCCTCACCGGTGTAGCCGCAGCGATTGACAAGACAAGGCGTTCCGTCAAGATCGGCCTCCACCGCGCTCAGGAACGGCATGGTTTCGCAGCCTTGATATAACCCGGCCAGTACCTCTGCCGCCTGCGGACCCTGTAGCGCCAGCAAGGCGCGGTCGGACAGCATTTCCAGCCGGTAACCCGGGCCCAATGCCTTCTCCAGGTAAGCGAAATCTGCCTCCTTGCACGCGGCATTGACCATGAGGAAAAGAGAATCCGGGGTCCTGGTCAGCATCAGGTCGTCGATGATGCCACCCTGCCGGTTGGTCAACAGCGTGTAGCGTTGCCGGAACGGCGCCATGGCGCTGATGTCGCCGGTGACCAGTCTTTCCATGGCGTTCTCGATACCGGCGCCGGAAAGGCGAATCTGGCCCATGTGTGAGACGTCGAACAAGCCGGCGCTGCTACGGGTATGGAGATGTTCCTCCCTGATTCCTCTCCGGTACTGAACCGGCATCGAGTAGCCGGCAAATTCCACGAACCTGGCGCCGTGCGTTTCATGCAGTTCATACAGTGGCGTCTTTTTCAATTCTCTGTCCATTTTTTTCTGTCTGCACGGGATCGGGTCAGGCCTTCAATTGCCTGAAGGGAATTCATATTATGATCTCATTACCGCTTTAGACAAGCAGGTCCGGGAATTTATCCCGTGACCGCTGCTGCAAGACTTGTGTTTTTCACCTCATCCGGCGCCTGCGGACCCGGCACAGTTGAAAACAGCGTGGCTCCAACCTAATATGGTAACGGGAGTCAGCCGGACAATCGCTGCGGGAAGGGATTGATTTTGATCAGTTCCGGTTTCGGCAGAGGAAAGTCCGGGCTCCGCAGGGCAGGGCGCCAGGTAATTCCTGGGCGGCGCGAGCCGACGGAAAGTGCAACAGAAAGTATACCGCCCGGTCATTTTTACAATGGCCGGGTAAGGGTGAAATGGTGCGGTAAGAGCGCACCGCGTGGCTGGAGACAGGCACGGCATGGTAAACCCCGCCTGGAGCAAGGCCAAATAAGGGGGCGATAATGTGGCCCGCATTGCCCCCGGGTAGGCCGCAGGAGGTGCATGGTGACATGCATCCCAGATGAATGATTGTCCTCGACAGAACCCGGCTTACAGGCTGACTCCCCCTTTTTTCATCCCCGATTTGACCCAAAACCTGTTGTTTTTTCTTAAAAAAACACTACAACCTAATAATATTAAAAGACTTATAGCTATTATTTTTTTTCATAACCGGTCATTTCAAGGTCGATTTACCTCTAAGTGCCTGTAACACAGGTAATTTTATTACCGAAAAATTACAAGATTTGCTTGACAGAACGGCAACCTGGTTCCTATAGTTACAGATTGTGGGAAAAAGTGGGTAATTGTGGATTTTATTGTGACAACAGGGCCAGAAAATGTTCCGGGGTTTCAGCAGCGTCAGTCTTGACAGCAAGGGCCGTTTAGCCATACCCAGCCGTTTCCGCGAACGGCTTGTGGAGATTGCCGGCGGTTGCCTGGTGCAGACCCTCAATCCACTGGACAGGTCCCTGTGGCTGTATCCCCTTCCCGAATGGGACCTCATCGAAGAGAAGCTGGCCGAGTTGTCCGATTTCGACAGGCAGAGCCGCAGGACCAAGCAGATGATGCGCGGCTATGCGACAGATTGCCAGTTGGATTCTCACGGGAGAATCCTGGTCCCGGCAGAACTGCGCGACTACGCCCAACTCGATAAGCAGGTCATCATCCTGGGTCAGGGCAACAAGTTTGAAATCTGGAACCGCGGCAGTTGGGAGGAACAGCGCGACCATTGGCTGGGCATGGTGGGTGATGAAGAGGGGACCCCTGCCGATGCGTTGCAGTCATTGTCCTTATGATGAACGGGTATCACATCGTTCAAGTTGAATGAATACGCACATAAACCGGTTTTGCTCAATGAAGCGCTGGCTGCGCTTGCACTGCGACCGGATGGCTGTTATGTGGACTGCACCTTCGGTCGCGGCGGCCACAGCAGGCCAATCCTGCAACGCCTTGGCAACCGGGGCCGGTTACTCGCCTTCGATAAGGACCCGGAAGCAATCAGGTCCGCCCAAAACGAATTCGCCGGTGATAAACGCGTCAGAGTTGTCCCGGGTTCATTCACCCGCCTTGCAGAGGTGGTCGAAGAGATGGATATGATGGGTGCGGTCGATGGCTTGCTGTTTGACCTCGGCGTATCATCGCCGCAACTGGATGATGCTTCCCGGGGATTCAGTTTTCAGAAGGAAGGCATGCTTGATATGAGGATGAACCCCGGTGAGGGGTTCAGCGCAGCAGACTGGATAAACCAGGCGAGTGAAGCGGAACTGAGTGGCGTGCTGCGCCGTTACGGTGAAGAGAGATATGCCGCACGAATCGCCCGCGCCGTCGTGGCCGGGCGTTCTGAAACCGCCATTGCGTCTACCCGGCAACTGTCTGCCCTGATCAAAGACGCGGTCCCTGCCACCGAGCCGGGCAAACATCCTGCTACCCGTTCGTTCCAGGCCATCAGGATCCTCGTAAATAATGAACTCGAAGAGTTGGAGACCGTGTTGAAGCAGGTACTCGACGTCTTGCGGGACGGGGGGAGACTGGCCGTAATCAGTTTCCACTCAGGGGAAGACCGTATTGTGAAAAGGTTTATCAGGCAACAGTCCCGCGCCGACCCCTACCCCAGTTACCTGCCCGTAACCGGTAGTGAGATCAAACCCAGGATGCGGGCGGTTGGCCGGCCCGTCAAATCCGCAGAGGAAGCAAACCGCGACAACCCGCGTGGCAGGAGCGCCATTTTGAGGGTTGCGGAGAAGCTGCCGTGATTAAGCCTGCCGTTATACTCCTGCTCGTCTTCACCGTACTGGTTTCAGCCGTATCGGTAGTTCAGACGCAGCACGTCTCGCGCAAGGTGTTCATGGAGATAGAACAATTGAAAAAGGACCGGGACCTGTTGAATGAAGAATGGGGAAGGCTCCAGCTTGAACAGAGTACCTGGGCGCTGGATGAGCGGGTAGAGCGTACGGTGAAAGAGGAATTGGGCATGTACGTCCCCGAGAACGGTTCCCTGGTCTTTCTGGTGCCATGAGCAGCCAGGTTCCTGAATCCGGTTATGCAGGCCGCAAGTGGTTTCTGCTGGCGCTGTTCAGCCTCGCCGCAACGGCGGTTGCCTGCCGGGTTTTCTATCTGCAGATTTTGAACAAGGACTTTCTGATCGACCAGGGCGATGCCAGGGCCATTCGCAGCGTCGAGATTCCGGCATACAGGGGCACGATTACGGACAGGAATGGCGAACCTGTGGCTGTCAGTACGCCGGTGGCGTCAATCTGGGCCGCACCCGGGAAGGTCCTGGATTCAGGGGCCGGCCTGGGAGAACTGGCCAACCTGCTGGATACATCGGTGGAAGAGATACGGCGGTTTATGACTGACCGGCAGGACAGGAATTTCGTATTCATGAAGAGGCATGTCCTGCCCGACACGGCGCGCCAGGTACGGGACCTGAGAATTCCGGGGATCAATATCGACAAGGAATACAAGAGATATTACCCAATCGGTGAAGTAGCATCCCACCTGATCGGGTTTACCGACATAGACGATGCGGGCCAGGAAGGAATCGAACTGGCGTTTGATGACTGGTTGCGGGGTGAGCCGGGTAAAAAACGGGTACTGAAGGACCTGTATGGTTCCATCGTCAAAGATATCGAGAACATCAGCCAACCCGTCCCCGGCCGGTCCCTGACCCTGGCCCTGGACCAGCGCCTCCAGTACCTGGCGTACCGGGAGTTGCAAACAGCGGTGCTGCGCAACAAGGCCCGTGGCGGTATGTTGCTGTTGCTCGGCGTCAGGACCGGTGAGGTTCTCGCCCTGGCGGTACAACCACCGTTCAATCCGAACAACCGCGCTGATTTCAAGGGCAACCAGTACAGGAACCGCGTGGTAACGGATGTGTTCGAACCCGGTTCCACCATAAAACCGTTCACCATCACGGCGGCGCTGATGTCGGGGCTGTACCAGCCGGAGACCACGGTTGATACCGCGCCCGGGAAACTCAACATCGGCCGCTATTCGATCAGCGATCTCAATAATTACGGGACCCTGAGCATCAGCGACGTGATCCGTAAATCGAGCAACGTGGGCACAACCAAGGTGGCGCTGTCACTGGGTCCGGAACGGCTTTGGAAATTACACCATAACATCGGTTTCGGCAGCCCGACCATGAGTGGATACCCGGGCGAAGTGCCGGGGACGCTTACTGATTACGCCGACTGGTCCAGTCTGGACCTGGCGACGGTTTCGTACGGATACGGCATCTCGGTAACGACCATGCAGTTGGCTCAGGCCTATTCCGTTATCGCCACCGGTGGTCTTCTGTATCCGATCAGCTTTCAGAAAGTCAGCACGACCCCCGCACCTCGGCGCGTGATACCGGAAATGGTCGCGTTTGAGGTGAACAGGATGATGCGAACGGTAATCGGACCCGGCGGCAGCGGCAGGCGGGCAGCTGTCGAAGGCTACCATATCGCCGGTAAAACCGGCACCGTACACAAGACATCGGAATCCGGTTACGAGGAAGACCGTTACACTTCGCTGTTTGCCGGCTTTGCCCCGGCAACGGAACCCCGCCTGGTTCTGGTTGTCGTGATAGACGATCCCGGTGCGGGTCAGTATTTCGGCGGCCAGGTCGCCGCACCCGTGTTTTCCCGGGTAATGCAAGGGGCATTACGGATATTGAATATTCCCCCCGACAACCTGATCGGGTTGAAAAAGCAGGCGTTGCTTGCCGGCAACACCAGGTGACGATGTTGACCGTGGCCAGGCATCGAACCGGTTTCCCACTGCAGACTTTGCTGGAAGGCATGACCGATGCGCCTGTTCAAGGCAATATCCTGGTGCAGGGGATCAGTTCCGACAGCCGGGATATCAGGGAGGGTGATTTATTTATCGCCTGCCGGGGTACGCATACCCGCGGCAGCCTGTTCATCCGGGATGCTCTCAAGGCAGGGGCAGTGGCAGTAGTTATGGATGAGGAGTTGATGTCAGACCTGGACCGGCGCCGCAGCGCAATATTTCCGGTCGCGGATTTGCCGGACAAGCTGGGTTTGATTGCCGGGCGATTTTACGGCAACCCTGCTGAACACCTGCATCTCACCGGCGTTACCGGAACCAATGGTAAAACCTCGATCTGTTGGTGGCTGGCGAAAGTCCATTCATTGCTGGCCGGCAGACCGGCAGGCTTGATTGGCACGCTTGGACACGGCAGTTATCCGCGCCTTGATCCAGGACCGAATACAACACCCGGCGCGGTCAGCCTGCAGCGCCTGTTGGCCGGATTCGTAGAGGCGGATGCGGACACCGCGTTCATGGAAGTATCGTCCCACGCCCTGGACCAGGGCCGCGTCAACGGGGTTGATTTCGACGTGGCCGTGTTCACCAATCTCAGCCACGACCACCTGGATTACCACCGCAACCTGCAGGACTACTTCCAGGCCAAGCAAAAACTGTTCCTGTTCGATTCATTGCGTGCTGCCGTGGTCAACTGCGATGATACATTCGGGCGCGCCCTGCTGGACAGTCTGCCGTCAGGCATAGAGGTAATCGGTTACAGCTTGTCGGGAACCCCGCAGCAGTCAACTCCTCCACTCGTCAAGGCTGCGCTGCTGCCCGGCGCTGAACCGGTTCTTGATATTACCTGCCCCTGGGGGAACGGCCAGGTAAAGCCGGGGGTAACGGGCGCCTTCAACGCAGGCAATATCCTCGCCGTGGTTTCGGTGCTGGGCCTGGCGGGATTCCCCCTGGACCGGATCCTGGAGAAGCTGGAAAACATCGGCCCGGCGCCGGGCCGTATGGAAAGCTTCCGGCGCGCTGATGGTGCGCGCATCGTCGTTGACTACGCGCACACCCCCGCAGCCCTGGAACAGGTTCTCGCCAGCCTGAGGGAGTATTGTAAAGGACGCCTGATATGTGTCTTCGGTTGCGGCGGTGATCGGGACAGGAAAAAGCGGCCGCGCATGGGAGAAGTGGCACAAGCGCTTGCCGATGAAGTGATATTGACCGATGACAATCCGAGGCATGAAGCCGGGGACGGCATCGTCGGGGACATTCTCTCCGGGATGACCGGCAGGGACCCTGCCCGGGTTGAAAGGAATCGTTCCGGCGCTATCGAACTGGCGCTGGGACAAGCGGGGCCCGATGACGTGGTCTTGATCGCCGGCAAGGGACACGAGGCGTGCCAGGAAGTTACCGGCAAGCGTTATCCCTTCAGTGATCGGCAGCAGGTCAGGCATCTCCTGGGGAAACAGGGGTGATCGATATGCAACTGTCAGCCGCCTGCGCCGCACTGAACGGAAAACTCATTGGAGAGGATCGGCGCTTCAGCGGTTGCAGCTATGACAGCCGCACACTTCAGCCCGGTGAACTTTTTATCGCCCTGCGGGGGGCGGCGCGCGACGGTCATGATTTTATACCCGACGCGTTGGCAAAAGGCGCGGGCGGGGCGCTGGTAGACAGGGAAGCCGCGTACCCGTTGCCCGTGGTCAGGGTGGAAGACGCCAGGAAACAAGCAGGTCTGCTGGCCGGACACTGGCGCGCCGGGTTCGACCTGCCGGTCATCGCCGTTACCGGCAGCAACGGCAAGACCACGGTCAAGGAAATGATCAATTCCATCCTGTCGGTCAATTCGGAGGTATTGTCTACCAGGGGCAATCTGAATAATGACATCGGCGTGCCGCTGACCCTGTTCAGACTCGCGCCCGGTCACCGTTTTGCCGTGGTCGAGATGGGAGCCAATCATGCCGGAGAGATACGCTGGTTAAGCCGGATTACCAGGCCGGACGTGGCGCTGATTACCCAGTGCGCGCCTGCCCATCTTGAAGGTTTCGGCTCTGTTGAGGGAGTCGCCAGGGCCAAGGCCGAGATCTACGAAGGGCTTGCGCCCAACGGTACGGCGATAGTCAATATCGATGATGACTACTGCGGAATGTGGCTCGAATGTTCCGGGAAGAACCGGCAAATCACGTTCGGCATGGGCGCAAAAGCAGATGTAACCGCAACCAATATCAACACTGACCTGGCTGCAGGCCGGACCCGGTTCGATCTCGAATACCGGACCGGGAAGGTCAATACTGAACTTGGACTGTACGGCGGGCATAACGTCGCTAATGCACTCGCCGCCGCGGCCTGTTGTGTTGCCCTCGATATCCCCCTGGAACAGGTTAAGGCAGGTCTCGAGAAAGTACGCCCCATCAAGGGCAGGATGCAGTTGAAGACCGGACTGCGGGACGTACGCGTTTTTGACGACACCTACAATGCAAATCCCATGTCCCTGAACGCCGCACTCAAGGTCGTGTGCGAACTGCAGGGACGATCCTGGCTGATACTGGGTGACATGGGTGAACTGGGCGAGACCTCTGCCAGGTTTCACGAACAGGCAGGCGCGCAGGCGCGCACTCTCGGCATCGAGCGCCTGTACGGAATCGGTGAACTCGCCGCACATTCCGTCAAGGGTTTCGGCGCCGGCGCCAGGCATTTCAGCCTGATGGATGACCTGGTCGAAGCCTTGCGCCGGGACCTGCAACCCGGCGTTGTGTTGCTGGTCAAAGGCTCAAGGTCTATGGCCCTGGAGCGCGTAGTCAACGCCCTGACGGAGGAGAGCCGGTAATGCTGTTGTGGCTGGCAGAATACCTGACCCAGTTCTACAGCGGGTTCAATGCGTTTCAATACATAATCACGCGCACCATTCTGGGCGCCTTGACGGCCCTGTTCGTGGCCTTGCTGGTCGGACCCGGACTGATCCGCTACCTGGATAAATACAGGATTGGTCAGGAAGTGCGGGATGACGGTCCGGCAACGCACCTGCAAAAGGCCGGTACCCCGACCATGGGTGGTCTGCTGATCCTGTTGTCCATATCCATCAGCATCCTGTGCTGGGCCGACCTCTCAAACCGTTTCGTCCAGGTGGTTTTTGTCGTCATCCTGGCATTTGGACTGCTGGGCTGGGTGGATGATTATCGCAAGATAGTAAGGAAGGATCCCAAGGGCCTCAGTGCGCGCTGGAAGTATTTCTGGCAGTCGGTCTTTGGCCTGTGCACGGCGGTTTTCCTGTATGCCAGTGCGGAAGTGCCGGCTGAAACAAGCCTGATCCTGCCGTTCATCAAATCGTTTAACCTGGAACTTGGCCTGTTGTTTATCGTGACCAGCTATTTCGTAATCGTCGGGTCGAGCAATGCGGTGAACCTGACGGATGGCCTTGACGGCCTGGCGATCCTGCCGACCGTCATGGTGGTGGGCGGCCTGACTGCGTTCGCCTACGTTGCCGGCAATATCAGGTTTGCCGAGTATCTCGGTCTGCCTTATGTGCCCGGCGTGGGAGAAATCTGTATTGTCTGCGCTGCTATCGCAGGTTCCGGACTCGGGTTTCTCTGGTTCAACACCTATCCAGCCCAGGTCTTCATGGGAGATATCGGCGCCCTGTCGCTGGGCGCCGCGCTCGGAACCATTGCGGTCGTCGTCAGGCAGGAGCTGGTCCTGTTCATTATGGGCGGCGTGTTCGTCGTCGAAACAATTTCCGTCATGCTGCAGGTGGCATCGTACAAGCTGACGGGCAGAAGGATATTTCGTATGGCGCCGCTGCACCACCACTATGAATTGAAAGGCTGGCCTGAGCCGCGGGTTATCGTGCGCTTCTGGATCATCACGGTGATCCTGGTTCTGATCGGGCTGGCGAGCATGAAGATCAGGTGACGGATGTTCAGACATGGGATTACCGATGATGCAGGCTGTAGCGGATACGGGTAACCGCAACATGACTGAAACTGCGCAACGGTTCGATACGCTGGTGCTGGGTCTGGGCAAGACCGGTATGTCCTGTATCAGGCACCTGGCAGGTTCGGGAGCCAGGCTGGGTGTCGCTGATACCAGGCAGGACCCGCCTGAACTGCAGACCCTGAAACAACAGTACCCGCTGGTGCCTTTCTTCGGCGGAGAATTTGCAGCGGGCCTGCTGTGCCGGGCGCGCAGGCTGGTTGTCAGTCCGGGAATCGCGCCGGCCCACCCGGCAATCCGCGCCGCACAAGATGCGGGAGTGGAAATAATGGGCGACGTGGAAATATTCTGCCGGCACATAAATGCGCCGCTCATCGCGGTAACCGGGTCAAACGGCAAGAGCACGGTGGTGAGTTTACTTGCAAAGATGCTGGAACGTTCGGGTCTGCGGGTTGGTCTGGGGGGGAACTTCGGCACCCCTGCACTGGATTTGCTGTCCCCCGACATACCGGATTATTACCTGTTGGAACTGTCCAGTTTCCAGCTCGAAACATTGCGTTCGCACAGGCCTGCGGCTGCTGCGGTACTGAATGTTTGCGCCGATCACCTGGATCGCTACGGGGATATGCGGGAGTATGCGCGCGCCAAGGAAAATATTTATGCCGGCGGCGGGACCATGGTCATCAACCTGGATGATGAGATTGTGTCCGGCATGTCACAGCCGGGGCGGGAAACGCTTACGTATTCACTGGCATTGCCGGAAGCTGATTTCAGCATCAGGCGTCGCAACGGAGAAAACTGGCTGGTGAACAGGGATGCGGCACTGGTACAACAATCCGATCTCAAGGTCCACGGCAGGCACAACCTGGCAAATATCCTGGCATCTCTTGCACTTGGGAGAGCCCTGGACGTGCCTGTGCCTCCCATGCTGGAAGCGTTGTGCGAGTTTACCGGGCTGCCCCACCGTTGTGAGCGGGTGGCCGGGGTCAACGGCGTGGACTGGTTCAATGATTCAAAAGGGACAAACGTCGGCGCCACGCTGGCGGCGTTGAACGGTTTGTCGAATGGCCGGCAGAACATAATCCTGATCGCCGGCGGTGACGGGAAAGGCGCAGATTTCTCGCCGTTGGGGAGCGCGATCGGGAAACACGTCAAGTCAACAATAGTGATCGGCAAGAGCGCCAATGATATTGCCGCCATCGTGCCGGACGGGAAAACCGTTTTTTATGCAACCGGAATGGAACCCGCGGTGAATACCGCGTTCCGTCTCGCGCGTCCGGGGGATACCGTGTTGCTGTCCCCGGCCTGCGCCAGCCTGGATATGTTCAGGGATTTCGCCGAACGGGGTGATGTGTTCAAACGCTGTGTCGCCGAGGTTCTGGCGAGGGCTGGAAGATAATGCAGAAAATGCAGGCAATCAGGCTCCAGGATGTAAAGACGGCAAGCTGGCACGAGTACGATCCCTGGTTGGTCCTGGCCGTCATCTTCCTGCTGGTAGCGGGAGTGGTGATGGTTGCTTCCTCTTCCGTCGCCCTTGCCGAACGCCTGCACCAGGATCCGTTTTACTATCTGCAGCGTCAGGCCCTGGCGTTACTGGCCGGCCTGGTGGTTGGCGCCGTTATCCTGAAGTCACCGGTGACCATGTGGGAGAAACTGGGGACGCCCCTGCTGTTGCTGGCGATCCTGTTGCTGGTGCTGGTTTTGATCCCCGGGATTGGCCGGGAAGTCAACGGCAGTGCGCGCTGGATCAGGTTGGGTCCCGTTAACTTCCAGAGCTCGGAACTGGCCAAGGTCTGCATTATTACCTATATCGCCGCCTACCTGGTGCGCCACGCCGGGCGCCTGCACCTGACCTTTACCGGTTTTATCCGGCCCATCGCCGTCATCACCCTGATCTCGGGCCTGTTATTGCTGGAGCCGGATTACGGTACGGTCGTCGTTATTTTTCTGACCACGATCGGCATGCTGTTCATGGCCGGAATTCCGGCAAGCAGGTTTTTTATCTGGGTGCCGGTAATTACGGCCGCATTGGCCGCGCTGGTAATATTCTCGCCGTATCGCCTGGAAAGGTTGAAGGCATTTATGAACCCGTGGGATGACCCGTTCAATTCAGGTTATCAGCTTACCCAGTCTCTGATTGCCTTCGGCAGGGGTGAGTGGTTCGGTGTCGGTCTGGGCAGCAGCGTACAGAAGCTGTTTTACCTGACCCAGGCGCATACGGACTTTATTTTTGCCATAACCGCAGAAGAGCTGGGTCTGCTGTTTACCCTGCTGGTTACCCTGGCATTTTTCGTTTTTGTCTGGCGGGTGTTCAGTATCGCCGGAGTCGCACATCAGCTTGGGAAGCATTTTGCCGCATATATGGCTTACGGAATCGGCCTTATCATCGGTATCCAGGCATTTATCCACATGGGCGTGAACGTGGGTTTACTGCCCACCAAAGGTCTGACCCTGCCGTTGTTCAGTTACGGCGCCAACAGCATTGTCTCCAGTTGCATCCTGGTCGCGATCCTGTTGCGCATCGACCTCGAAAACCGCTTTCCCCGCGGCGTCAGGATACACAGAAAGGTGTCAAACCGTGAAGACTAACCCGATCATGATCATGGCGGGAGGGACCGGCGGACACGTGTACCCGGCACTGGCGGTAGCCGATTACCTGCGTGCAAAAGACATTCCGCTGTTCTGGCTGGGAACGACCCGCGGGATCGAGAGCCGCGTTGTCCCGGAACATGGCATTGAACTGTTGACCATCATGATAAGCGGTGTACGCGGCAAGGGGTTGCCGGGCAAACTGGTTGCGCCGGTTAAAATACTGACCGCAATACTCCAGGCCCTGTATATCTGCATTCGGCGGCGTCCGGCTGCGGTCCTGGGGATGGGGGGGTTCGCCAGCGGTCCCGGCGGTATTGCGGCGTGGTTGTTGCGTATCCCGTTATTGATCCATGAACAGAACAGGATTGCAGGTACGACCAACCGGATCCTTGCCCGCTTTGCGGTAAAGGTAATGCAGGGTTTTCCGGATACGTTCAGGGCCGGCTCCAGGGTCGTCACCACCGGCAATCCGGTACGCCGGGAGATCGTGGAGTTGAGCGTATCGAAAACCGGTAAAACAGCAAAGCGGCCGAATATCCTGGTGCTCGGCGGCAGTCAGGGCGCGCAACAGTTAAACCGGGTGCTGCCCCCGGGCCTGGACAGGTTGCAGGGCAGGTTGAAGGTGAACGTCTGGCATCAATGCGGGGCGAAAAACCTGGCAGAGACGGAGCGTCTCTATGGAAGCCTGCAACTGGACCAGGTCAGGGTCGATGCGTTTATTACCGATATGGCCGCTGCCTACGCCTGGGCGGATATAGCCATATGCCGGGCCGGCGCCCTTACGATTGCGGAACTGTGCGCCGCCGGACTGGCGTCGGTTCTGATCCCGTTTCCCTACGCCATCGACGACCACCAGACCGCCAATGCCCGCTACCTCAGTGACGCCGGCGCTGCCCTGCTGTTGCCGGAACATGAATTGACTGAAGATCGGGTAGCCGAACTGTTATGGCAACTGTGCAGTGAGGAAGACAGCTTGCATGGGATGAGACAGAAAATCCGTTCCTATGCCTGCCCGGACGCCGCGCAGGCGGTGGGTTCATTGTGTCTGGAGGAAGCTTATGCCTGAAGGACACAACATGCGCCGCGTCAAGCATATCCATTTTATCGGTATCGGCGGCGCCGGTATGAGCGGCATAGCCGAGGTCCTGCATAACCTGGGTTATTCGGTATCAGGCACGGACCTTAACCCGGGGTCGTCTACGCAGCGTCTTGCCGATATGGGGGTTGAGGTCCGGTTTGAACACCAGGAGGAATGTGTTAACGGCAGCGACGTTGTCGTTTATTCGAGCGCCATCCCCGGCAACAATCCGGAGTTGTCGGCCGCGCGCAAACAGCGCATACCGATCATTCCCCGGGCGGAGATGCTGTCGGAATTGATGCGTTTCAGGGAAGGAATTGCGGTGGCAGGCACCCATGGCAAAACCACAACCACCAGCCTGATTGCCGGCCTGCTGGCGGAAGGGATGTTCGACCCGACCTACATCATCGGCGGGCGCCTGAATATGACGGGGTCCCATGCGCGGCTGGGCAAGGGCAAATACCTGGTCGCCGAGGCGGATGAGAGCGATGCTTCGTTTCTGCACCTGCAACCCGTCTACGCGGTACTGACGAATATCGACCTGGATCACCTTGAGTACTGCGGCGGCAGTTACAAGGCTCTGCAAAACAACTTTATCGATTTCCTGCATTGCCTGCCGTTTTACGGCCTGGTGGTGATTTGCAACGATGACGCAGGTGTTCGGGAGATCATCACACACATAAACAGGCCTTATGTTACGTACGGGATTGATTCCGATGCAGATTACCGGGCGGAATCCATCGAATACGAGGGCGCAACCACCCGTTTCGATGTAGTGCACGGCAGCCGGGACGATACTTTCCGGGTGACGTTGAACCTGCCGGGCCGGCATAACGTCCTGAATGCCCTGGCGGCCGTGGCGCTGGCAACAGAACTGGGTGTGTCGAAACAGGCAATCAGCGCCGGGTTGGCAAATTTCCAGGGCATAGCCCGCAGGAGTTCGATCCTGGGGGATATCCACATCGACGGCAAGACCGTGCTGCTTATCGATGACTATGCCCATCATCCCAGTGAAATAAACGCCATCGCCAACGCAGTGGCCGAGGGCTGGCCCGGGCGCAATGTTGTCGTCGTGTTCCAGCCGCACCGGTATACCCGTACCCGGGACCTGTTCGAGGAGTTCTGCCAGGTGTTGTCCGGGCTCAGCACATTAATCATGCTCGATGTCTATCCCGCCGGCGAACGGCCTATCAAAGGCGCCGACAGCCGTTCCCTGAGCCGGGCGCTCAGGGTCAGGGGCGAGGTGGAACCAATACTGGTGGGCAACGATACTGAATTGCTGGCCGTGCTGGAAAACGTTACCGAGCATGGCGATATCCTGCTGTTGCTGGGCGCGGGTGACATAAGCGGGTTAGGCGGCCGGTTGCTGGATTCATACGGCAAAAAGGGTGATTGAGATGCTTATGGAAACGCTTCCTGCACATCCGGATAACCCTGCTGCAAAACCGCAGGCGCGCGGCCTGTTGAAACAGGACGAGGTGATGTCCAGGCATACTTCCTGGAAAGTCGGAGGTCCGGCAGACCGGTTTTATATCCCTGCCGGCGAGGACGACCTGGTCCGTTTTCTCGCGGCATTGCCGGATGACGAACCCGTTACCTGGATCGGTCTCGGCAGTAACGTGCTGGTGCGGGACGGCGGCATCAGGGGCACTGTCGTTGCGTCCTCCGGCATGAAGGACAAACTTGCATTGCTTGCGGACAACAGGGTGTCGGCAGGTTGCGGCACGGCCTGCGCAAAAGTTGCCCGGTTCAGCGCAAAATCCGGGTTGACCGGCGCCGAATTCCTGGCAGGGATCCCGGGATCGGTGGGAGGAGCCCTGACCATGAACGCCGGCGCCTTCGGGTCCGAGACCTGGAGTATCGTGGAACAGGTGGAGACGGTGACGCGCAAAGGTGTGCGCGGGATAAGAACCGGCGCAGATTTCGCGGTCGGCTACCGCCAGGTCGACCTGGCGCAGGACGAATGGTTCCTCAACGTGGTATTCCGGCTTGACAGGGACGCGGACGGTAGCGCGGAAACGCACATCAGGGAACTGTTGGCGAGAAGGGCCGAGACCCAGCCGACAGGCCGGTTCAGTTGCGGTTCGGTATTCAAAAATCCGCCGGATGATTTCGCCGGGCGGCTGGTCGAGCAATGCGGTTTGAAAGGTCTCGCGGTCGGTGATGCCCATGTGTCCGAAAAACACGCGAATTTCATCATCAATGACGGCCGGGCCCGCGCCGCCGATATTGAAACCCTGATTTTACGGGTGCAGGCGGCTGTAGAAGAAATGACCGGCACCAGGTTGGTTCCGGAAGTAAGAATCATCGGTGAACCGTAACGAGGCACTGGTTTGGACGAGCAATCAAAAAACAGGCATTACGGCAAAGTCGCCGTGCTCATGGGAGGCCGCTCGGCGGAGCGGGATATCTCCCTGCAGACGGGTAGGACGATCCTGGCAGCCCTGCGCCGCCAGGGTGTTGACGCGTGGGAAATCGATGCGGGTGATACGGTGGTGAGCGACCTGGTCGACGGCGGTTTTGAGCGCGTGTTCAACGCACTGCACGGGCGCGGTGGTGAAGACGGTGTCATCCAGGGCGCCCTCGAAGCCCTGGGTCTGCCCTATACGGGGAGCCGCGTACTGGGTTCAGCCCTGTCCATGGACAAGGTGAGATGCAAGTGGGTCTGGCAGAGGCTGGGCCTGCCGACTCCCGAATTCAGACTGATCCGCGTTGAAGCGGATCTGCACGCCGCCGCGCAGGAACTGGGTCTGCCGCTCATGATGAAACCGGTACACGAGGGTTCCAGTCTCGGCGCCGCCAAGGTGGTCGCCGCGCAGGAACTGAAAGAGGCATGGCTTAACGCAACAGGGTACGACGATAAAGTGATGTGCGAGCGGTGGATCCAGGGTGGTGACTACACCGTGGGCATATTGAACGGTCATGCCCTCCCGGCGATCAAGATTGAAACTGAGCGGGATTTTTATGACTACCACGCAAAATACCTGGATGACGATACCCGCTATCTCTGCCCCTGCGGCCTTGCGCAGGAGACGGAAGAAGAGCTGGCCGGCCTGGCGCTGGAGGCGTTCGATGCCATCGGCGCCGGCGGCTGGGGCAGGGTTGACATCCTGCTGGATGAAGACGAACGGCCCTACCTGATCGATGCCAACACGGTTCCGGGCATGACCGATCACAGCCTGGTGCCCATGGCTGCCCGGCAGGCAGGCATGGATTTCGACAGCCTGGTCCTGCAGGTGCTCGATACGAGTATAAAATGACCCAGGCCTACCTGCATATGGACAACGATATGGCGGCAGACGCCGGTGTGGAAGCCGCTGGTTCGAAAAATTACCTGTTAAGGATCCTGGTCATGGCAACGTGTATCGGTCTGGCGCTGTATTTCTGGCAGAAAATTCCGGTGCCGGAAATCCTGCCGATAAAACACGTAGAGATATCCGGTAATTTCGTACACCTCTCCCCTGCAGAGCTGGAAGAAAAGGCGGCCCAGGTTATCCAGGGCGGTTTTATGACCGTGAACGTCGCAGGCGTAAAGCGGGAGTTACTGCGGGAGGAATGGATCGCCGCGGTTATCGTCAGACGGGTGTGGCCGGACAGCCTGATGATTTTCATAACCGAACATGAACCTGTGGCCCGGTGGGGCAGTAACGCGTTGATCAGCAACGAGGCAGCCGTTTTTTCTCCAGCGGAAGCGTCCTTCCCTCCGGGTCTGCCGTTTCTGAGCGGACCCCGGGGTAGTAAAGAGACGGTATTGGACAAATACGAATTTCTGAGATCGGAACTAAAGCGCTGGGATATGGAGATCGACATGCTGGTGCTGACGGAAAGGAGAGCCTGGCAGTTCAGGCTGGCGGACGGTCCGACCGTCCTGCTGGGGAAGAAGGATGTGGAAGGCAGGTTCAACCGATTTTTCGATTTTGCAATCCCGTACCAGGCCGACAGGTTGTACCAGGCAAAATCGATTGACATGAGGTACACGAACGGCTTTGCGGTCAAATGGACAGGGAAGTCTTAGCCTTGGTCTCCCGGCAGGTGATGAGGAGCACAGGCTTAAACGATTGTTTCCGGGTGAGTGTAGATGACTAATTTAATTGTTGGACTAGATATCGGTACTTCCAAAGTCGTCTCGATAGTTGCGGAAGTATCCGCGGAAAACGAGATCGAAATCATCGGCCTCGGGTCGTGCCGGTCACGGGGGTTGAAAAAAGGGGTGGTGGTAAATATCGAATCGACGGTACAGACCATCCAGAGCGCCATACAGGAAGCCGAGTTGATGGCGGGATGCAATATCCACGCGGTATTTACCGGGATTGCCGGTAACCATATCCGCAGTCTGAATTCCCATGGAATTGTTGCGATCCGTGACAACGAAGTGACGGCAGGCGACATAGAGAGGGTCATTGACGCGGCACGGGCCGTCGCCATACCCGCAGACCAGAAGATACTGCATATTATCCCCAGGGATTTCATCATCGACGGCCAGGAGGGCATAAAAGAGCCCATAGGCATGTCCGGCGTCCGGCTGGAGGCGAAGGTACACATAGTGACGGGTTCGGTCAGCGCGGCCCAGAACATCATAAAATGCGTGCGCCGTTGCGGCCTGGAGGCAGACGATATTGTTCTGGAGCAACTGGCGTCGAGTTACTCGGTATTGACGGAAGATGAAAAGGACCTGGGTGTCTGCCTGGTGGATATCGGTGGCGGAACGACCGATCTGGCGGTCTTTACCAACGGTGCAATCAGCCATACATCGGTGATTCCCATAGCCGGAGACCAGGTTACCAACGATATAGCCGTTGCCTTGCGCACCCCCACCCAAAATGCCGAGGAGATAAAGGTGGAACACGCCTGTGCGCTGGCGCAACTGGCAAATTCCGACGAGACCGTAGAAGTCCCCAGTGTAGGCAACCGCCCAATGCGCAGGATGTCAAGGCAGACACTGGCGGAAGTCGTCGAACCCCGCTATGAAGAATTATTTTCCCTGGTGCAGGCGGAATTGAGACGCAGCGGTTATGAGAGGCAAATCGTAGCCGGCATAGTGCTGACCGGCGGCAGTTCCAATATGCAGGGTGTCGTCGAATTGGCCGAAGAGGTTTTTCACGTACCTGTCCGGGTGGGAACACCGCAGAACGTCAAAGGCCTGGTCGAGTTAATAAAAAATCCGATCTACGCAACCGGTGTGGGGCTGCTGTTGTACGGCTTGCGGCAACAACAGGACCGCACCCCTACACGGCGTATTGACAGCGGGGCGACCAGTGTCTGGAAAAGAATGAAGAGTTGGTTTCAGGGTAGCGTTTAGCAATTTTTTAAAATTACGGAGGAAAACAAAATGTTTGAACTTGTCGAGACCGCAAATCAGATGGCGGTAATAAAAGTAATCGGGGTCGGCGGCGGCGGCGGTAATGCCGTTAACCACATGCTGAAGGCCGAAATAGAGGGCGTTGAATTCATCTGTGCCAACACGGATGCCCAGGCGCTGACAGCCTCGAACGCGCGCAATCTCCTACAGCTTGGCAACACTATCACCCATGGTCTGGGCGCTGGCGCCGACCCGGAAGTCGGGCGTCAATCCGCGTTGGAAGACAGGGACAGGATAATGGATATCCTGGACGGCGCGGACATGATATTCATCACGGCCGGTATGGGTGGAGGCACGGGAACCGGGGCCGCGCCGATTGTCGCGCAGGTGGCAAAGGAAATGGGCATCCTGACCGTGGCGGTGGTGACCAAACCATTCTCTTTTGAAGGCAAAAAACGGGCTGATGTTGCGAATAACGGGATCCGCGAACTCAGCCAGTACGTCGATTCACTGATCACGGTGCCTAACGACAAGCTGGTTGACGTACTGGGTTCGGATGTGCCCCTGGTAAATGCATTTGAATCCGCCGACGATGTGCTTCTTGGAGCAGTCCAGGGTATTGCCCAGGTGATAACCTGCCAGGGCTTGATCAACGTCGACTTTGCGGACGTCAAAACCGTAATGGGAGAAATGGGTATGGCGATGATGGGGTCCGGGAAAGCCCAGGGTGAAGACCGCGCCAAGGTCGCAACCGAGGCTGCCATAAGCAGTCCTTTACTGGAACACATAGACCTGTCCGGCGCCAAGGGGATACTCGCCAATATCACCGCCGGTATGGATTTTGGCATAGGCGAGTTTAATGAAGTGGGCAATATCATCCGGACTGTTGCTGCCGAAGAAGCGACTGTGGTTATAGGTACCGTGCTTAACCCTGAGCTCAGCGGTGAGTTATGGGTAACCATCGTCGCTACCGGACTCAGCCAGCCCGGTGACGAAGTAGCGCGGCCAAAGCTGGTCGCGGCGGGTGCGGGGGGCGCCGAGAAGATGGACTATGATATACTAGACCGCCCCACGGTAATACGTAACAAAGTCGCCAATACTGATATGACCCCGGTCCGAGACGATCCCGAATTTCTTGAGATTCCTGCTTTTCTGAGGCGTCAGGCCGATTAGCGTGATCAGGCAGCGCACACTCAAGAACTCGATTCGGGCGCAGGGAGTCGGGCTGCATACGGGCAAGAAAGCCAATATCACCATACGTCCGGCAACGGTGAACACGGGAATTATCTTCCGCCGGGTTGACCAGGATCCACCGGCGGCGATTCCTGCAGACATGGCCAATGTAGGAAGCACACAGTTGTCAACAACGCTGATCAAGGATGGTTTGAGTATTTCCACGGTGGAACACTTGTTGTCGGCTCTTGCCGGCTTCAGTATCGATAATGCCTATATCGATGTGAGCGCCGAAGAAGTACCGATTATGGACGGCAGCGCCGGACCTTTCGTTTTCCTGATTCAATCCGCGGGAGTACAGGAACAGGATGAGGAAAAGTGCTTTCTCCGGATAAAAAGGGAATTGCGCGTTGAAGACGGTGACAAATGGGCAATGCTTGAACCTTATGACGGGTTCAAGGTCGGTTTCACCATCCAGTTCGACCATCCTGTTTTTCAGGACAGGTACTGCCGTGCCGAAATCGATTTTTCAACCACGTCGTTCGTCAAGGAGGTCTGCCGCGCCAGGACCTTCGGTTTCATGAAGGATTTTGATTTTTTACGAAAGAAGAACCTGATTCTGGGAGGCAGCCTGGATAATGCTATCGTTGTTGACAACGAACAGGTCATCAATGAAGAAGGTCTGCGCTACCAGGATGAGTGTGTCAGGCACAAAATTCTTGATGCCATAGGTGATTTATATCTCCTCGGTCATAATCTGATCGGTTCATACCAGGGGTATAAATCAGGACATGAACTGAATAACCGGTTGTTACGCAAGCTGACCCTCACCCGGGATGCCTGGGAAATCGTTAATTTCGGAGAAGACGTCGCCGCTTCGGTATCCTATATCCGGCCGCTGGCGTCCGTGGGTCTGTGATTCTAGACCAGTTTATCCGCGATGCTGTGCAGGGTGGACCGCAGCGCCGTATCCGCAATCTGGTCGGCAGCCTGACGAATACCCTCGGCGGTGCCCGGTGAGACTTTGAGCACTTGGCGCGTGGTCCGCATCAGCGTCTCGGAGGGTACTACCTTGATGCGGACTGTCCGGAGTCCCGGCAGTTCGCCTGTGAAAGCTGCCAGAATTTCGGGGGTGCCGTAACGTAATTTAGCCGCCCAGGCGGCGCTGTCGGTATGCAGGACAAGGGTGTTCTGGCGGTAGTCGGCAACTGCAACGTGTTCAGCCAGCGGATTGCCGAGAAACTCGCCCAGTTTGATTTGTAGTCCATTGATTATTTTGATATGGTTACATATCTGTGAGAGTCTGGCCGAAGATACAAGGAAGTCCGATATCGTACTGATGGGTTTTGTGGTATTTATAACCATTATCTTAACAAGCAAACGGGTTGCGGCATATGAAGATCATAATCTTTCTGAACGAAAGAAAGAAGGCCCTGAGGCTATCTTTGAACGTCTGGACCTGTACTGTTGTTCTGGGTTTGTTTGCCGCACTCGCCGTTGCCGTTTCCGACGTGGGCCGCACCTATCTGGATAAACATGTTGTTGAGGGTGAACTGCAGGCCCTGGAGGATGTCAAGACAGATACGGAGACTGCCATAAACGCGATGGTGGGCAGGCTGAGTTTGTTGCAGGGCCATGTCATGCGGCTGGATGCGCTGGGAACCCGGCTCGCCCGGATGGCGCAACTGGATGACATGGAATTCGGCATTGATAATCCACCGGGTATCGGCGGACCGCAAACGATGCTCAACGACGGTTCAGGAAGGGTGTCGGATATGGAATTCCTCATTTCCCTCAATCAACTGGACCAGGCTCTGCAGGATCGTGAGGATAAGTTGTCGGCAATGGAAGCCATGCTGATGGGAAGAAGCCTGCAGGACCAGGCCAGACCCCTGGGCAACCCTGCCAAGGGTGGCTGGTTTTCATCATTATTCGGCTACAGGACCGACCCGATATCCGGCAAAAGAGAGTTTCACCTGGGGCTTGATCTGGCCGGCAGATCAGGCATGCCGGTTACCTCCGTCGCATCAGGCATCGTGACCTGGTCGGGTCCGAACCAGGGATATGGCAACCTGATTGAAATCAGTCATGGTAACGGTTACGTCACCCGGTACGCCCATAACAAGGAAAATCTTGTCAACGCCGGGGAAAAGGTCGAGAGAGGAGAAATGATCGCAATCATGGGCAGTACCGGGCGCAGCACCGGCACCCATGTCCATTTCGAAGTTGTCAGAAACGGCCGGCATATCAACCCCCGCAACTATATTTCTTTGCAGTAATCCTTTATTTTTTTCGGCCGTTCTGTTTTAATCAGCCAACGCCTATCTAGTACCCTTTCCAGCGTTGCTGTGCTGTACTAACCCGGATTGTCCATGTGATCAAAACTTTATTCACAAAAATCTTCGGCAGCAGGAATGCGCGCGTCCTGAAGAGCATGCAAAAGACCGTTGAGAGGATCAATGAACTTGAGCATAACGTTACCAGGCTCCAGGATAACGAGTTTCCGCAAAAAACCATCGAACTGAGATCCAGGTGGGACCAGGGTGAAAGCCTGGACGATCTCCTGCCGGAGGCGTTTGCCCTGGTACGCGAAGCGGGCAGGAGAACCCTGGATATGCGGCACTTTGACGTGCAACTGGTAGGCGGTATCGTGCTGAACCGGGGAAACATAGCGGAAATGCGTACCGGCGAAGGCAAGACGCTGGTAGCGACGTTGCCCGCTTATCTGAACGCCCTGACCGGCTCAGGCGTCCACATTATTACCGTGAACGATTACCTGGCGCAGCGTGATGCCGAATGGATGGGGGCAATCTATTCCTTCATGGGCATGACGACCGGCGTGATCGTTTCCGGCCTCAATAATGACGAACGAAAACGGGCCTACGCCGCCGACATTACCTACGGAACCAATAATGAATTCGGTTTCGACTACTTGCGGGACAATATGAAGTTCCACGGGGACGACCAGGTGCAACGGGATCTGAAGTTCGCAATAGTCGACGAGGTGGATTCGATACTTATCGATGAGGCGCGTACACCTCTTATCATTTCAGGAAGCGTTGATGACAGGTCCGACCTGTACCTGAGCATGAACAGGATAGTACCTCGATTGAAGCTGCAGAAAGAGGAAGAGGATGGCGGCGATTATGTGCTTGACGAAAAAAGCAAGCAGGCTTACCTGACGGAAACGGGCCATGAACGGGTGGAAAAGTTGCTGCTGGAGAACGGTATCATGCAGCGGGGCATGAGTCTGTATGATCCGGTCAATATTCCCATTCTCCATCACATGAGTTCGGCGCTGCGGGCGCATTCCCTGTTTCAGAATAACGTCGACTATATCGTCCAGAACAACGAAGTGGTCATAGTCGATGAATTCACCGGCAGGACCATGCCCGGCAGGCGCTGGTCGGACGGTTTGCACCAGGCTATAGAAGCCAAGGAAAACGTACCTGTCCAGAATGAAAACCAGACGCTGGCGACCATCACCTACCAGAATTATTTCCGCCTTTATGAAAAGCTGGCCGGCATGACGGGCACGGCGGATACCGAAGCGTATGAATTCCAGCAGATATACGGCCTGGAAGTAGTCGTTGTCCCCACACACCTGCCGATGGTAAGGGACGATCAGCCCGATATGGTATACCTGACCTCCAGGGAGAAGTTTGCGGCAATCATCGATGATATAAAGTCCTGCCAGGAGAACGGCCAGCCTGTCCTTGTTGGCACCGTTACCATTGAGGTGTCGGAATACCTGTCCGGTCAACTGAAAAAGAACAAGATAAAACACCAGGTCCTGAACGCCAAGTACCACGAACGGGAAGCCGAAATCATTGCCCAGGCCGGCCGGCCGGGGACGGTGACCATAGCTACCAACATGGCCGGGCGGGGCACCGACATCGTGCTTGGCGGGAACCTCGATGCGGAAATCAAGAGTATGGGAGATGCGGATGAAGCAGCCGTAAACAAGGTTCGCGCGGCCTGGCAGAAACGCCATCAGAGCGTGGTCGACAATGGCGGCTTGCGCATTGTGGGTACCGAACGGCACGAATCCAGGCGCATAGACAACCAGTTAAGGGGTCGTTCCGGGCGCCAGGGCGACCCGGGGTCGAGCCGGTTCTATATTTCCCTGGAAGATGATCTGATGCGCATTTTCGCGTCGGAACGGGTGGCCTCCATCATGCAGAGACTGGGGATGGAGGAGGGTGAGGCCATTGAATCCACCATGGTTACCAGGGCAATTGAAAACGCCCAACGGAAGGTCGAGGCCCATAATTTCGATATCCGTAAACATTTACTTGAATACGATGACGTCGCAAATGATCAACGCAAGGTGATTTATGAATGGCGCAACGAGTTGCTGGGAGGAGACGACGTTTCCACCGATATCCGGACGATGCGGGAAGATGTCGTAACAGGTATTTTTGCAAACCATATTCCCCCCGGCAGCCAGGACGAAATGTGGAACACCGCTGACCTGGCGGATGCGCTGGCCAATGACTTGAATGTGCATTTGCCGATACAGGAATGGCTGGACGAGGATACATCCCTGGATGAAGAAGCGCTGACCGCAAAGGTTACCGGGAGCGTTGCCGAAGAAGTGGAAACAAGACATGCCGACCTGCCGCCGGATCTGGTGCGCAGGGTTGAAAAGGGTTTGATGCTGGACACCCTGGACCGGCATTGGAAAGAACACCTGGTGGCGATGGACCATCTGCGGCAAGGCATCGGGTTGCGCGGATACGCGGCAAAGAATCCCAAGCAGGAATACAAGAAGGAAGCATTTTCCATGTTTGGCGACATGCTGGAAAACATCAAATACGACGTTGTTACCATACTTGCGAAAATACAGGTCAGGGAGGATCAAGATGCACAGGTATTGCAACGGCGGCCCAGACCCGCGGAAATGCAGTTCAATCATCCGGACGCGCCCAGCGCCATGGACAAACCTGGTGAGAACCAGCAGCAAAAACCCTATATACGCAATCAAAAGAAAATCGGCCGTAATGAGCCCTGCCCCTGCGGTTCCGGGAAAAAATTCAAGTTCTGCCATGGCAAACTCAACTGACGACAAGTTCGTCATACCGGCCATGGATGAAATCAACGTGATCTCCATGGTTAAAACATGGCAGCCGGATTAACACATTCCACAGATCTCTCGCCTGTTGACGGCATCAGGCTTGCCGGCTGTTCGGCAGGGATTTATGGCGCGGCCAGGGACGACCTGGCCTTGTTCGAGATCTGCGACGGCGCCAGAGTCAGCGCAGTGTTTACCCGCAACCGGTTTTGCGCGGCGCCGGTTACCGTCGCCAGGAAGCACCTGCAGCATGGTCCCGTGAAATATCTGCTTGTCAACGCCGGTAATGCCAATGCAGGGACAGGTGCGCAAGGTGTCAACGATGCAACCCAGGTCTGCGAGGCCCTGGCCGGCCTGGCCGGGTGCGCCGCGGAGGCCGTATTACCGTTTTCCACCGGGGTAATCGGAGAGTACCTGCCGGTCGATAAAATATGCCGCGCCCTGCCCGAACTGTTAGACAGGTTGGCGGATGACGCCTGGCCCGATTGTGCGCGGGCCATCATGACCACCGATACGCGGTTGAAAGGCAGTACCGCAACGGGTGTTGGTCCCGAAGCGTTCGCCGTAACCGGCATCGCGAAGGGCGCCGGCATGATCAAACCGGACATGGCCACTATGCTTGCCTTTATCGCCACCGATGCCAACGTATCCCAGGGCGCCCTGGACCGCATACTGAAAACCGCCGTTGATGAATCGTTCAACAGGATCTGTGTTGACGGCGATACCTCCACCAACGACGCCTGCGTCCTGGTCGCCACCGGCAAAAACAACGCCGGCAGGATGGTTGGTGAAGCCGGTCCGGCGTACGACCGTCTGGAAGCCCTGATAACGGAACTATGTACCCGTCTGGCCCAGGAAATTGTCAGGGATGGCGAGGGCGCCACGAAATTTGTGACTGTCCGGGTCGATAACGCCCGGAGTGAAACAGAATGTACTGCTGTAGCCGACGCCCTGGCGACGTCTCCGCTGGTCAAGACTGCATTATATGCGTCCGACCCCAATTGGGGCAGAATATTGGCAGCAATCGGGAGAAGCAAGGGCGTGGACCTGGATATAGACAGGATTTCTGTACATCTGAACGAGGTTTGCATCGTTGAAAACGGCGCCAGGGCAAAAGACTATACCGAAGAACGGGGAATAGCCGCCATGCAGGATGATGAAATCGAGATACGCATCGACCTGAACCAGGGAACTGCAAGCGCCTGCTACTGGACCTGCGACCTGTCCCATGATTACGTCACGATTAACGCCGAATACAGGTCCTGACGGACAATCAGGAATTACGAATTTCTAATTCGTAATTATTAATCCCATGCGTGCCAGAGATCATATTGCCCTGGGCGTTGTCTACAACGCCGCCCGGGACAAGGTGCTGGTGGCCAAGCGCCCGCGCCATTCCCATCTCGGCGGCATGTGGGAATTTCCCGGCGGCAAGGTCAGGGGTGGCGAAACCCTGCTTCAGGCCCTGAAGCGGGAATTGTTCGAGGAACTCAACATTGATGCCGGGGACTGTTCACCGCTTATCTCGTTCGATTACGATTATCCGGGTAAACCGTTACGGTTCAGCGTATGGAAAGTGTATGGCTGGACCGGACAGTTGAGGGGTAATGAAGGGCAGACAACGCAGTGGGTGGATATTTCTTCCCTGGCGGCAACGGATTTCCCCGCCGCCAACAAGGGGATTATTACCGCCTGCAAACTGCCGGCAGTGTATCTCATCACCCCGGACCTGGACAGTTATTCTCCAGCCTTCATGAATGAGTTACGCAAATACCTGGCGGCCGGCGTGAAGCTGGTGCAGTTCAGGAGCAAATCGGCGCATAATCATAAACCTGCAGTCATGGAAATGATTGACGCGTGCAGGAGCTATGGCGCGGAACTCATAGTCAATTCCACTCCTGAGTTTGCCATGGAAACCGGCGCCGGCGGTGTCCACCTGACCGGCGAACGTCTGCTGGGATTAACGGGGCGGCCGTTGCCGTCCGGGTCCCGGGTTGGCGCTTCCTGCCATAACATGCGTGAGTTGATGCATGCGGTGGAGATTGATGTTGATTTCTGTGTCTTGTCCCAAGTGCGAAAAAAAGGGTCAGCCGCTACCGGCGGCGCCGGGGGGCAGGCCGCAGATTACACGGATGACACCCTGGGATGGGACGGGTTTTCCGAACTGGTCAGGCAGGTACCTGTTCCGGTTTACGCCCTGGGCGGGATGAGACTCTCCGACCTGGCGAATGCCGCATCACACGGCGCTCAGGGAATTGCCCTGATCAGCGACGTGTGGGGCAGACCCGGTTCAGTTGCGAGAATAAACCGGGCATTATCCCGGTAATGGTCAGGAAACGCCGAAATGCAGTTCGAATTCCACGTCATTCCCGGTCTGTTCCGGCCGGTTCGAGGTCTCGGACTGTTCCATGAACCGGACCGTAACCCGGTGTTTCCCGCCACTTACCTCAGGGAAATATTTCAGGTTCCTGGGAATGACGATCCTGATCAACTGGTATTTCGTGCCAGAATCGACGGATTGCTGAAAAACCCCCTCCTTGGCAGTTTCCTTGGTTGCGATAGCGTTATTCCGGATCAGGTTCAGCACCAGGTTTGTGCCCTTTTTGATGGTTAACATGTCTTCCTGCCATTCGCGCAGGCACTGTTGCTTGAAACGCGTAGACTTGTTCAACCAGTGGTGATAGGCGGGCAGGTCAAAATTGCAGGTGCCGCCTGCCACGGAGCTTTTCTGCCTGATGGACGTGATCAACTCATCCTTATCCAATGTTGCCCCGGGTACGTAGGCATTATCCTGCATGGTTTCAAGACATTCTTTGAGTTCGCTGAGGACCTGTTTGAGCTTGTATGAATCCACTCCCGGATTACCTTCCAGCGCGCCCAGGATTGACCGGCACCGCTCCAATTCCTTGGCCAGGTCAGTTTTGCAGTCGGACCACTTCATTAGATCACTCAGGTCGATCAGCAGGGAGATAGTCAGGCGTATATCCCACAGGTCCGTCGATCCCGAATAATTATCCAGGCGGCGAAACAGGTTCTCAATTCTCAGTAACGTCCTGATACGTTCGCTCAGGGGATGTTCATATACGAGACTATTTTCCATGGTTACCAGGTCAGGTTATCAGTTATTGGTTGTTTTTGTTAAGGGATAACTCGATATATTGGCCATGTAAATTCACGACCTTTTTTTTCAAATCGTTAATATTACCATCGTTGACAATAATATCATGCGCGTAACGCAGTCTCTCCTCCCGGCTGATCTGGGATTTGATTATACTCCTTGTCTGTTCTTCATTCGCCTTGTCCCGCCGGGATACCCGCGCTACCTGTAATTCTTCGGGCGCATCGACCACCAGGACCCGGTCCACGGTTGCCTGCCTGCCCGTTTCCAGCAACAGGGGTATGCAGATAATGCAATAAGGATAGGTTACCCGGGTCAGGAACTCCTGTATTCCCCGGCGTACGCGGGGATGGATGATGGCTTCCAGTTGTTTTTTCATTGCCGGCCTGGCGAAGATCAGTTCGCGCAGGTATTGCCGGTTCAGGTTGCCTGCGTCGTCCAGGCACTGTTTGCCGAACAGGGCAACCACCTCGTAGAAAGCTGCCAGGCCGGGCCTGGTAATATCATGGGATATCTCATCTGCGTCTACCGTAGGGACGCCGAGGTCGTCAAAACAATTTTTGACTGTCGTTTTGCCGCTGCCTATCCCCCCGGTCAAGCCTACCCGCATGGGATGCTTCATGTCACAATCCCTCCCGGCAGGTACAGGTAATCAAAAACGTTCAACCCCCATACCAGGCTGAGCCAGCCTGCCAGCGCAAGGAAAGGCCCGAACGCGATCTGTGCCGGTTCCTGCCTTGCCCCGCGCCGGGGCAGGCGTTGCCGCCCGCGCAGAAACACCAGGTATATACCGACCAGCGAACCGAGCAGTGAGGAAATGAAAATAATGGATGCCAATGCCTGCCAACCTGCCCATGCCCCGAGCATGGCGAGCAGTTTCAAATCTCCCAATCCCATTCCTTCCTTTCCGGCAATGAGTTTGAACAGCACATGGATCAGCCAGAATATTCCGTAACCGGCGACGGCGCCCATCAGGGCGGAATACAAATCAGTGAATAAACCGAAATAGTTACAAATCAGGCCCAGCCACAACAAAGGCAGGGTGATACTGTCCGGCAGCAGTTGATGGTCGATATCGATAAAGGACAACGAAACAAGCGCCCAGGTAAACAGGCAGGCAAAAACCATTTGGGCGCTGACACCGAAGTTTATGGCGACAAGCACCGTCAGCAGGGCTGTCAGGGTTTCGACGAAGGGGTAACGTAACGGGATCCTGTTGTTGCAGCCGGAGCATTTCCCCCTGAGCAGCAGGTAACTCAGAACGGGAATATTCTCGACGGGAGTTATCCTGTGTCCGCAATGGGGACAACTGGATCCGGGCCTGACCAGGTTATACGGTTCCGGGCCGGGTTGTGCTGCAGGCGCGGTTTCGAGAAATTCATGACATTCCCGGCGCCATGCCGTCTCGATCATGACGGGGAGACGCCGTATAACCACGTTAAGAAAACTCCCGATGAGCAACCCGAGCACGGCGCTCAAGGCATAAAAAAAAGGGAGTGGTATCTGCGGGAGTATATTCAAGTTCAATCGTCAGTATTCAGCGTGTATCTTTATACCAAATACCGGCGACTGACAACTAAAATCTGGAAACTAGCCGGCCGAAAACGTCAATACCCCGTCTTCGGCATCCACGCTAATGGTATCCGTGGCGTGAAATTTCCCGGCCAGCAGTTCCTTTGCCAGGGGAGTTTCCAGGTGGGTCTGTACAGCCCGCTTCAGGGGCCGTGCACCGTAAACGGGATCGAACCCGATATTCGCCAGGGTCTCTTTTGCCTTGTCCGAGATGGTGATGACTATGTCCTGCTCCGCCAGGCGCTGTTTCAGCCTGTTGACCTGGATCCCGGCAATGGCGTTGAGCTGCGATCGCTTCAACGTGTGGAAGACCACGAGGTCGTCAATACGGTTAAGGAATTCCGGCCGGAAATAAGAAGATACTAGTTCCAGCACCGTCGATTTCATCGTGCCATAGTCTGAATCGTCCGGCAGTTCCCGTATGCGGTCGGAACCAAGGTTTGAGGTCATGATGATGACCGTGTTACGGAAATCAACCGTCCTGCCCTGGCCGTCGGTCAAGCGGCCATCGTCCAGCACCTGCAACAGGACGTTGAAAACATCGGGGTGGGCCTTCTCCACCTCGTCCAGCAGCACCAGGCTGTAGGGCCTGCGCCTGACCCGCTCGGTAAGTTGTCCGCCCTCGTCGTAGCCGACGTAACCCGGCGGTGCGCCGATCAACCGGGCTACCGCGTGTTTTTCCATGTATTCGGACATGTCGATGCGGACAATGGCCTCTTCGCTGTCAAATAAAAAGTCAGCCAGGGCTTTACACAGTTCCGTTTTTCCCACGCCGGTCGGACCGAGGAAGAGAAACGAACCGTTCGGCCTGTTGGGATCGGCAAGACCGGCGCGTGCGCGCCGGATGGCGTCCGCAACCGCGACGATGGCTTCATCCTGGCCGACAACCCGCTGCCGTAACGCTTCCTCCATCTGTAACAGTCTGTCTTTCTCGCCCTGCAGCATCCTGGCGACCGGTATTCCCGTCCACTTGGAAACCACTTCCGCAATCTCGTTTTCCGTTACCTTGTTGCGTAGCAGCTGCATCGGTTTCGCTTCGGTCCGGTCTGCATTTTCCAGTTGCTTTTCGAGTTCCGGAATAATGCCGTATTGCAGTTCCGACATCCGGTTGAGGTCGCCTGCGCGTTGCGCCGCTTCGAATTCCATGCGCGACTGTTCCAGCCGTTCCTTGATATCGTGCGCGCCCTGCAACGCCGCCTTTTCGGATTTCCAGATTTCTTCCAGGTCCGCAAACTCCAGTTCGACCTGGCTTATCTCGCTTTCGAGATCGGCCAGGCGTTGTATTGAAGCCTCATCGGTTTCCTTCTTCAGGGCTTCGCGCTCAATTTTCATTTGAATGAGGCGCCGCTCCAGGCGGTCCATCGCCTCCGGTTTGGAGTCGATCTCGATGCTGATACGGCTGGCCGCTTCGTCGATAAGGTCGATTGCCTTGTCGGGCAGTTGCCTGTCGGTGATGTAACGCTGCCCCAGCGTGGCTGCGGATATGATGGCCGGATCGGTAATCTGCACATTATGGTGCACTTCATAGCGTTCCTTCAGGCCGCGCAGGATGGCAATGGTGTCGTTCACGTCGGGTTCGTCGATGAACAACTTCTGGAAGCGGCGTTCCAGCGCGGCGTCTTTTTCAATATTTTCCCTGTATTCATCCAGGGTTGTTGCGCCTATACAGTGCAGTTCTCCCCTGGCCAGGGCAGGTTTCAGCATGTTGCCGGCATCCATTGACCCTTCCGCCTTACCGGCGCCGACCACGGTATGTACCTCGTCGATAAACAGGATGATGCGGCCCTGCTGCTTGTCGAGGTCGTTCAGGATGGCTTTCAGGCGTTCTTCAAATTCACCCCGGAATTTTGCTCCGGCAATCAGGGAACCCATGTCCAGGGCCAGCAACTGCTTTCCTTTCAGGGCATCGGGCACCTCGCCGTTGACTATGCGTTGCGCCAGGCCCTCGACTATCGCGGTCTTGCCTACACCCGGTTCGCCGATCAGCACGGGATTGTTTTTTGTTCGTCTCTGCAGGACCTGGATGGTGCGGCGTATCTCTTCATCCCGGCCGATCACGGGGTCCAGTTTTCCCTTGCCGGCCTGGTCGGTTAAATCAATCGTGAACTTGTCCAGCGCGCCGCGGTTGTCTTCACTGTGCGGGTCGTTGACATTTTCCCCGCCGCGGATCCTGTCTATTGCCGCCTCGGTTCTATGCTTATCGGCGCCGCACTCCTTCAGCAGTTTCCCCAACCCTGATTTATCTTCCAGCGCGGCAAGGGAGAACAGTTCGCTGGAGATAAATTGATCCTTGCGTTGCTGCGCGTACTTGTCGGTGAGGTTGAGCAGTCGCTCCAGCTCCCTGGACACGAATACTTCCCCGTCATGTCCCTGTATCCTGGGTAAATTATCCATGGCCCGGGCTATCCCCTTATGCAGGCGTCCTGTGTCTACCCCGGCGAGGCCCAGCAGGTGGGTGGTCGAGCCGCCTTCCTGGTCCAGCAGTGCGGCCATCAGGTGTACCGGTTCAATGAACTGGTTATCGCGCCCGAGCGCCAGGCTCTGGGCGCTTGCCAGGGCCTGCTGAAATTTGCTGGTTAATCGATCAGTACGCATAACATCTCCATAAAGTAGCTTCGCTATACTGTATTAATATGGGCATCCCGCCGTGATTCAAGGCCGGACAGAAAAACGGCGGATATTCGGGGTCAGAGCATTTGCTCTGACCCCGAATATTCACTCCATCCAGATCAGGCTTGCCATGCGCCCGGTAACGCCGTCCCTGCGGTAGGAATAGAACATCTCCTTGTTGGCGCAGGTACATTGTTTGCAATCGGATATGTCTGTAACGCCCAGTTGCAGCAGATCCGTCTTGACCAGTTGTCCAAGGTCCAGGTACCAATGGCCTGCGCGGCCGGGAGTGGTTGCAAGCCGTGTTTCCGCCCAGATCGATGAGCAGGCGGAGACCACGTCGGCGCCAACCTCGTAATTTTCCTGGCTGATATGTGGCCCGACCCAGGCCGACAGTTCATGAGGCGCGGCGTTAAACATGGACAGGCCGCGTTGGATTATCCTCTTGCACAGGCCGCGCCAGCCGATGTGCAGGGCCGCGATCTCGGTGCCGTCGCGGTTGCAGAGCAATAACGGGATACAGTCGGCGGTCTGTACCGCGCACACCACACCACCCGTACCGGTATATGCGCCGTCTGCAGGGCCGGGCTGTTCCGTCTCCGCCTTGATAACCCTGTTGCCGTGCTGCTGTTGCAGCCAGAGCGGTTCCGCCGGCAGGTTTAATTGCTTGCGCAGTTGCAGGCGGTTTTCCGCGACGGCCTCCGCTTCATCTCCGACGTGTCCGGCGAGGTTGAAACCGTTGAATGGAGCAGGGCTGGCGCCGCCGGAGCGGGTCGTGGTCCCCGCATGTACATGCGCGGGAGCCGCCCAGTCCGCATCTATCCAGTTGTTATGCGTCCGTTTCACTGCGTATGACAGCCAGGAGGTTTTCCATGTCGGCGGCGAGAGGCGCGTCCCACTCCACACGGTTACCGGTCACCGGGTGCGGCAGTTCCAGCCGCACCGAATGCAGGGCCTGCCTGGGAAAGGCGGCAAGCGCCTCCCTGAGCGTAGCCGATACGTTTTTCGGGAAGCGCTTCCTCCCTCCATAGACGGGGTCGCCGATGACGGGGTTGCCCAGGTGCGCCATATGGACCCGTATCTGATGGGTGCGTCCCGTCTCCAGGCTTAGTTTGATATCCGTGCAGACGGGGAATTTTTTTACGATCCGGTAATGGGTGACCGCGTGTTTTCCCTTGTCTGTCACGCTCATGCGCGTGCGTTGCGTCGGGTGCCTGCCAATGGCGGCGGTTATCGTCCCGCCGCTGATCAGCTGCCCGTGTACCACTGCACGGTACTCCCTGGTAATTTTTCTTTCCGACAAATCCCTGACCAGTCTTGTGTGGGCCGGCAGTGATTTTGCCACCACCATGATCCCGGAGGTGTCCTTGTCCAGGCGATGTACTATTCCTGCCCTCGGGATCTGCGCAAGTTCGGGACAGTAATACAGCAAGGCATTGACCAGGGTGCGGTCCGGGTTACCTGCACCGGGATGAACGACAATTCCCGGCGCTTTGTTGACTACAAGAACGGCCTCGTCCTCGTGTATGACATCGATAGGGATTTCCTGTCCCGTCCATGTTTCGTTGTGACTGGTGATCTGTGCCCTTACCTCGATCGATTGTCCGCCCCGGACCGTGTCTTTCTGCTTCAGGGAAGCGCCGTCCACGGTAACAAAACCGTTCCTGATCCACGTCTGCAGGCGGGCGCGGGAATGCTGTGGGCATAACCGGGCCAGGACCTGGTCAAGCCGCTTGCCGCTATGGCGGTCCGGCACGATTACCGTAAAGTTTTCGTCGACTGGGCTCACTGAACGGTGAGGAAAGTGATGGAATAATCCCGGATTATTTGTTATAACCGGACCGAAATTCAAGTAGATGTTGATAACACCAAAGCGAACGTGAGAAAGGCTATAAACAAGTTATTTACCAGGATTTATAGCACGAAATTTATTCCGTTTAAAGGCAGTTCGATTTTTCCTCCTAAACCGGGTTTTGCCGGATTTGTTATTCAATCCGTAGTCGCCGGGTTGGCCGTTGCCTTCGTGCTGCTGTATCTGTTCCCCGGCCTGTATTCCGCGCAAAACGGCAGTGGAGCTACGCCTGGCCGGGAAGGTGTCGTCTCCTACCGCGATGCGGTGAACGCGGTGGCGCCGGCGGTAGTTAACGTCTACTCCACACGCATAGAGCGGCGCACAATTCATCCCTTTTTCCAGGATCCTCTGTTCCGCCGTTTTTTCGGCCCGCAGGCACCGGCAGAGAGGCGCAACAATCTCGGTTCCGGGGTGATTATGGACGCAAGAGGCTATCTGCTGACCAATGCCCACGTCATCCGCAATGCAGACGAAATACTCGTTACCTTGTATGACGGCCGGCAGGGTTCTGCGGAGGTCGTGGGCGTAGACGTGGATACCGACCTGGCCGTGCTGAAAATAGCCATGGATAACCTCCGGGTCGCGCCCACCAGCGATTCCAGCCTGGTAAGAGTGGGAGACGTTGTCCTGGCCATAGGCAATCCCTACGATTTCGGACAGACGGTCACCCAGGGCATCGTCAGCGCCACGGGCCGTAACAGGGTGGGGATTACGACGTTCGTGAATTTTATCCAGACCGACGCTGACATCAACCCGGGCAACTCCGGCGGCGCCCTCGTTTCCGCCCTGGGGAAACTGATCGGCATCAACACTGCCATAATATCCAGCAGTGGTGGTTCGCAAGGCATAGGTCTGGCTATTCCGACGAACCTGGCGCTGGACGTGTTGCAGCAAATAATTGAATTCGGTCACGTCATCCGGGGCTGGATCGGCATCGAAGCGCAGATCGTCCCGCAGGACATCAGGGATGCGGCAGGACTGGACGAAAGCGGCATCCTGATTGCCGCGGTCCTCAACGGCAGTCCGGCAGATCAGGCGGGAATCATGCCCGGCGATATCATGACACGGATCGACGGTAAGCCGCTGTATGACCCGCGCGCCACGATCAACATGATCTCACAGGTCAAACCGGGCGCCAGTGTGGAAATAGAACTCCTGCGCGGCTGGAAAACACAGACGGTGGAGGTGCAGGTGGCGGAACGCCCCGCCCCCATGCAGTGAATTGATTTAACATGGATGTACAGGATATACAGGATTATATTGGTAAGGTTCAGTGACCACTTCCTGTGCCCTGCCAGGTTCCTCCGGTTACTATAACCTCGCTGCTTATGAATTAAAATATCCTGTTTATCCTGTACATCCATGTTAATTATCTTTCATACGCAGTTCGGCAGAACGGGCATGGGCAGTCAGCCCCTCAGCGCGGGCCAGCACTGTTGCGGTGCGGGCAAGGCTTGCGGCAGACGCGGCGTTGCAATCGATGAGCGATGAGCGCTTCTGGAAATCATAAACACCCAGTGGGGACGAGAATCTTGCGGTTCTGCCGGTGGGCAGCACATGGTTTGGACCTGCGCAATAATCTCCTATTGCTTCTGCGGCAAAATGCCCCAGGAAGATCGCACCGGCGTGCCTGATACCGGCCAGGTAGCTGTCCGGTTCCCGTACGGCCAGTTCCAGGTGCTCCGGCGCCAGCCGGTTCACGATAGCGCACGCCTGTTCGATATTCCCTGCCCGGATCAACGCACCGTTGTTTTCCAGCGAAGCGCGGATTATGGCGGCGCGTTCCATCTGTCCGATTTGCCGGTTGATTGAGTTTTCAACCCTTTCCGGCAGGCTTGCGTCGGTGGTCACCAGGATGGCCCTGGCGTCCTCGTCGTGCTCTGCCTGTGCGAACATATCCATGCTGATCCAGTCCGGGTCTGCGCTCTCGTCAGCAACAATGACAACCTCGGAAGGGCCGGCGATCATATCTATGCCGACAACGCCGAATACCAGCCGTTTGGCTGCGGCCACGTAACGGTTTCCCGGTCCGACGATCTTGTCGACCGCGGGGACGGGACCGGCGCCGTAGGCAAGGGCGGCGATAGCCTGGGCGCCGCCGATGCTGAACACCCGGTCGACACCCGCCACTCGTGCCGCCGCCATGACGACAGGGTTGATCTCGTCATTTACGGCGGGAACAACCATGATTATTTCCGGGACGCCCGCGACTTTAGCCGGTATTGCATTCATCAAAACCGACGACGGGTAAGCCGCCTTGCCACCGGGAACGTAGATACCGACCTTGTCCAGGGGTGTAATCCGCTGACCCAGGGTCGAACCGTCCTGGTCCTGGTAAGACCAGGAACGGCCTTTCTGATGCTGGTGGTAATCGCGTATCCGCGCCGCGGCGTGTTCCAGGGCCCGGAGCGTGTCATCCGCGACGGCCGTCAGGGCCTGTTGCAGTGCTGCATCTGTCACTTCCAGGTCGCCGGGCCCGATACGCCGATGGTCTAACCGGTTGGTGTATTCCACCAGGGCAGCGACACCGTTGTCCCTGACGTTATTCAGGATAGCGGAGACGGTCGCGGTCAATTCCGGGTCCAGGGTTTCATTGCCGGACAGCAGTTGTGTAAAACGGCTCTCAAACTCCGGGTCGGAATCGGCCAGCCTGGTAATGCGCATCATTCTGATACGGCCCCGGCAATGCGTCTTATGAGCGGCTTTATCAGCTCCTGTTTCATTTTCATGGCGGCCTTGTTGACAATGAGGCGGGAACTGATATCCGCGATGTTTTCCAGCGCGGCCAAGCCGTTCTCTTTCAGGGTATTCCCCGTATTCACAAGGTCGACAATCAGATCGGACAACCCCAGCACCGGGGCGAGTTCCATGGAACCGTACAGTTTGATGATCTCAACCTGTTGTCCTCTTTCGGCAAAAAAGTTCCGGGTTGTCATAACGTACTTGGTAGCGATGCGTAAACGCCCCGTCATCGCTGTCGCATCCCTGGGCCCTGCCAGCATCATGCGGCAACGGGCGATCTTCAGGTCCAGCGGTTCATAAAGGTTGTCGCTCTCACATTCCATCAGCACGTCTTTCCCGGCAATGCCGAGATCGGCGCCGCCGTTCAGCACGTAGGTAGGCACGTCAGCCGCACGGATGACGATTAACCTGACCCCCTCCTGGTTGGTTTCAAAAATGAGCTTGCGGGTCGTGTCGGGGTCATCGAGGGGACGCACACCGGCGCGCGCAAGCAACGGCAAAGACTCGTCCAGAATCCGCCCCTTTGAAACTGCAATAGTAATCCCGTCTGTCATAATATTTGGGGTCAGAGTAAAAATACGGCAATTAAGTATGCGGTATTGAGCTATTATTGTGTATTTTTACTCTGACCCCAAATATTACTGGCCCCAACTCAGGGCAACCGCTTTATTTGTGCGCCCAGTTGCATCAGTTTTTCCTCGATGGTCTCGTAGCCGCGGTCGATATGATACACCTGTTCAACCAGGGTCTCCCCTTGCGCGACAAGACCCGCCAGTATCAGGCACGCCGAGGCCCTTAGATCTTTCGCGGTAATGGTATCGCTTCTCAGTTTGTCGACGCCGTTTACCACGACATGGTTTTTGGCCAGTTCCAGGTCCGCTCCCATTTTCCGTAACTCCCCCACGTGCATGAACCGGTTATTGAAAATATTTTCGGTTATGACTGCGCGTCCCTCGGCGATACAGTTCATTGCAGTAAACTGTGCCTGCATATCCGTAGGAAAGCCGGGGAAAGGGGCGGTATTTATATCAACCGCCCTGGGTTTTGCGCCGGTTTCCATTTCCAGAGAGATGGAACTGCCGTCGCAGGAGATATGCGCGCCTGCCTCCGACAGTTTCTGCAGAACCGCTTCCAGCAAGGAAGGGTCGGTATTTTTCAGCCTGACCTTGCCGCCGGTCATGGCTGCCGCGACCAGGTAAGTGCCGGTTTCTATCCGGTCGGGCAATATATCATAGCTGGCGCCGTTGAGTTGCTCTACGCCGTCAATTTCAATCCTGTTCGTTCCGGCGCCGGTAATATGCGCCCCCATGGTATTGAGACAGTTTGCCAGGTCCGTCACTTCCGGTTCCCGTGCGGCATTTTCAATAACGGTGCGTCCGTCCGCCAGCGTGGCGGCCATCATCAGGTTTTCAGTGCCGGTAACGGTCACCGGGTCGAAGTTGATATAAGCGCCGTGCAAACGCCTGGAGTGGGCATGGATATAACCGTCATTCACTTCGATTTGCGCGCCCATGGCGGACAGGCCTTTAAGGTGCAGGTCGACCGGCCTCGAACCGATAGTGCAACCGCCAGGCAGGGAAACCTGTGCCTGTCCATAGCGGCTGAGCAATGGCCCCAGCGCCAGAATCGATGCGCGCATGGTTTTCACCAGGTCGTGGGGGGCATACAACCTGTCTACGTTCCGGTTGTTCACCTCGATATTCATGCGCTCGTCCAGCATCAACTCCGAGCCCATCAGACCCAGCAACTCCATGGTCGTCGTAATATCATGTAAATGCGGGATATTGCCGATCAGTACCGGCTTGTCCGTCAGCAAAGTGGCTGCCAGTATAGGCAGGGCAGCATTTTTTGCGCCTGAAATCCTGATCTCGCCACACAACGGGACACCACCCTGGATAATCAGCTTATCCACGGGTTACGTTGCTGAGATTACACGAAAAGGGCTCTTCTTCTTCCACTGTTCCGGCGTATAGGTTTGTATGGAGAGCGCATGGATGTCTGTTCCCATTTTGTCGCCCAGCGCCTTGTAGACCACCTGGTGTTGCTGGACCATGTTTTTTCCGGCAAAAACATCGCTTACGATAATTGCCGTAAAGTGTGTTCCATCACCTTCCACCTCGACCACACTGTCAGGTACGCCGGCTTCGATGAGTCTTGTGATATCTTCAACCTGCATCGTGTTCCCCGGGATAAATGCAGTTGAACGCTATGTTTCCTCGGTCAATGACCGCTCCAGCGTCTCGTTTTTGTCAACGAGCTTTTGCAGCAGTGATTCGAGGCCGTTATTGCGAATTTCGGAGGCAAACGATTTCCGGTAGGTCTCCACCAGGCTGATCCCCTCAAAGGCGACGTTCACCACTTTCCAGCTGCCGTCGCTGATATGCATGGTGTAGTTGACCGGTGTGACACCGGCGTCCGAGATTATCTGGGTCTTCACCATCACGATGTTGGGTTTGGAGCCTGTCAGGGTCTCCAGGTAATTGACCTTCTCGTTGGTAAACCCCAGCACCGCCTTGGCATAGGTACGCACCAGCAGGTCCTTGAATTCAGAGGTGAAGACACCTCGCTGTTCTTCGTTGGCCTGCTTCCAGTACTTGCCCAGTATCCACCTGGACATATTGTGGAAATCGAAGACGGGGATAATCAGGTCATTAATCAGGCCATAAACTGTCTCCGGTTGCGCATCCAGCATTTCCCTTTCCGCGGTTATGCGTGCGATCACGTTATCGACGGTACTGAGTATGACGTCTTCCGGTTTTTCTATGTCCTGCGCCGGCGCCGTGGCGGTCAACAACGGCAACAGCAATATCACAAAAATGCCAACTTTCCGCTTCATGGTTAGATTACTCCTGATTGAATAAGTATGGGACTAAACCCCGTATTCTAATTTGATCCTGACAATTGAGAAAGAATTAATTTGGTAAAGTTCCCAAATGTCCATATCTGCGTTAATCTGCGTCATCTGCGGATTGGAACGGGCGGAATATCAGGATCAGTTTCGGCAACAGGGTCAGCGCCGCCAGCAATGCAATGAACATGGCCAGGGCGGTGAGCAGGCCGAAGTAGATTGTCGGTATGAAATTGGACATCACCAGGATTGAAAAACCGATGATGATGGTTATCGCCGTATAAAAAACGGCCCGGCCGATGTTGGCATGGCAATAATGGAGCGTCGCCACGTAGTCGGCCTTACCGGGATATTCCTCGCGGAAGCGGTAGATGTAATGGATGCTGTTATCCACTGCGATGCCGATGGTGATGGCGGCGATGGTAATCGTCATCATATCCAGGGGGATATCCAGGATGCCCATCAGCCCCAGTATGATGCCGGCGGCCAGGATATTCGGCAGGATGCCGATGAGCGCAAGTGAGACGGAACGGAACAGGACCAGGAGCATCAGGGCAATGCCAAGCATCACGACTCCCAGGGTTTCTATCTGGGAGCTGAACAGGCTTTGCAACATGTTGTTGTACAGCACCATCATGCCGCTGACCTGGTATTCATCCTCGGTCAGCCCCAGTTCCGTGCGCAGGTCTTCATCAATTTTTTCCAGGAATTGCTTGCGCCGCAGGTCCGGCAGGGAATCCAGGATGCGCATGTTGATGCGGGCTTCGTTATCGTCAATGGAGATGTACGGATCGATCAGTTGCTCCTTTACCTCATCCGGTAATTTCTTGTTGATGACCGCCAGTTCAAAGGCGTCGAACTCCTCACCCTGGTTCAGGTCTTCGGCCAGGCGCAGCAGCGAAGCCAGCGATTGTACCTTGCCCACTGCCTGCAGGCTGTCCAGGTAGTCGTGGACCGCCTTGATGCGGTCGATCTTGTAGGCGGTGAACCAGGCATCCGCCGGGTCGGCAGGTTCCTCATCGAAGCCGCCGAACAGGTCGTCCAGGTCTTCGAAGTCATCATCCCCTTCCAGCGCTTCCTCCTCTTCTTCTCCATACTCCTTGACCGGGTCGAATGTCAGTGTCACATCCAGGGGCGCGGTGCCGCCCAGTTCGTCATCGATCAGTTTCAGTCCCTGGTATATTTCCGTTTCATCGCTGAAGTAATTGACGAAACTGTTCTCCACTTTGAGCCGGGATACACCGTAAAGGCTGAGACCGGCAAGCAACAGCGCGATCACGACCACGCCGTTACCGTATCGTTCGGTGGTCCTTGCCAGGGCTGCGGTAAACGGCACTTCCTGTTTACCGGGAGACGTGACCCTCTTGTCCAGGGATATCAGGATGACCGGGAACAGCAGGAAGGAAGTCAGGAAGGTAACGCTGAGTCCCAGGGTCATCATCCAGCCGAAATCGATCACCGGTTTTATGTCGCTGACCACCAGCGACCCAAATCCTATCATGGTTGTCAGCGCGGTATACAGGCAGGGCCAGACCATGCGCCGGACCGTGTTGGACACCAGTTCCGCCTGGCTCTGGCCGGCAAAGTCACGGCTCAGTTGCCGGTAACGTACTATCAGGTGCACGTTCATCGACATGGTAAGAATGAGCATCAGGGAGATGAAATTGGACGAAATCACCGTGACCGGCCAGCCGATGAGGCCCAGCAATCCCATCATGATAACCACTGCGAACACGCAACTGCACAGGGGCAGCATGACGAAGCGGGCTTGCCGGAATATGATCGACAACATGATAACCAGGAAGGCGAATACGCCGGCGCCGAACACCACCAGGTCGTTCTTGATGAAGGTGATCATGTCGTCCGCAATCATGGGAATACCGCCCAGGTAGAGAGAGCCCTGATCGCGGTAGCGGTCCATCACCGCACGGGTCGCCGCCACGGTTTCGTGATTGGCCCTGGTGATCTCGTCCTTGATATCATCGTAGCGTTCCAGGGTGTCTGCCAGTTCCACTTGTTCGGCTTCAGTCAGGCCCTCGTTGTCCTGTTTGGCCAGCAGTTCGTTTTTCTTTTTCTGTGCTTCGCTAAAGATAACCTTGTTTTTCAGGTTGACCTGCAGCGCGGTGGTCCCGCCATCAGCACTGATAAGCAGGTCAAGGAATACGGGGCTGGCCAGCAGTTCTGCGCGGGCAAGGTCCCGGTCTACGGTCGGGTCCTCCAGGGTGCGATAGTTTGTGGCTACCTCAGCCAGTTTACCGCCGACGATTTTAACCAGCGGGGCATCGATTAACGAGAACACGGATTCAACACCCGGCAGCGCTTTCAAATCCTCCCGCAAGCGGAGGATCGCTTCCAGCGACGAGTCAGAAAACAGGTCCGCGTGGGGCGTGAACGTGACGACCAGGAACTCCGCCGTCTCGTAGCGCTTGTTCATCTCGCGCAAAATGCGCAGGTCTTTATCGTGCTCCAGGATGAGGGTGTCGGTGGAGGCATCCAGTTTGAAGTCCCGGGAGTGCCAGGCAAAGAAAGAAAATATGGCGAGGAGCGCCAACAGGACCAGTCTGGGCCGCCCGAGGATATAGCGGTCGTAGAGGACAGTTATCCGGTTTATCAACACGATATTAATTAAGAATTACGAATTACGAATTGGAACACTGCCGCAGGCGGCACATTCATTCCTAATTCCTGATGTTTAATTCAACCATTATACGTGGTTATCTGCCTCATGCTAAACTAGCGGCTAATCCAGGTAAAGAGATACTGATATGTACAGACTGATCATCCTCATCCTCGCGCTCTGCGCGCTGCCCGGTCATGCCCAGGAGAGAACGCCGGCGCCCGATAATGCAGCACTCTATTTCATCTCGCCTGCCGACGGGGCGACGTTATCGAACCCGATCACTGTCCGCTTCGGCCTGAACAACATGGGCGTCGCGCCCGCGGGGATCAAATACGACGATACCGGCCATCACCATCTGCTGGTGGATACGGAATTGCCCTCCCTCGACTTTCCGATTATCAACGATGAAAACCACCTCCACTTCGGCAAGGGACAGACCGAAGCCACCCTGGAGTTAGCTCCGGGGGAACACACCCTGCAACTGTTGCTGGGTGATTTTGCCCATATCCCCCATGAACCCGCCGTGATGTCCGAGCGGATAACGATAACAGTCGAATAACAGGCATTCCATTCCTGCACACGCAGGAACCCAGGTTATACAGGCAGCTTGATCTCGCCGCTGATAACGCGCGCTATGGTGTCCACGTAGAGTTCGTGCTCGACTGCAAGTACCCGCTTGGCCAGGGTATCTGCGGTATCGGACGTTTTTACCCTCACTTTCTTCTGCGCCAGGATCGGGCCGTGGTCGTAAATCGGATCCACCACATGGACTGTCACGCCGGTCTCCCGGGCGCCCGCAGCAAGCACGGCTTCGTGCACGCGCCGGCCGTACATACCCTGGCCGCCGTACTCCGGTAACAGGCCGGGATGGATATTTATGATGTGACCGGGGAATGTAGCCAGTGTGACCGGGCCGATTTTCTTCATGTAGCCGGCAAGGATGACCAGGTTGACGTCATGGTTGAGCAGGGTGTCGACGATTTCCCGGTCCAGGTCCTCCGCTTCCGGGTGGGTGCGGCCGCTCAGGTGAAACCAGGGAATAGTTTCATTGCGGGCCCGTTCCAGGGCGCCGGAATCCCCGTTGTTGCTGATTACGACCGCGGGGTTGGCGTCAAGCCTGCCCGCGCGGCAGGCATCGATGACAGCCTGCATGTTCGACCCGTTGTGAGATGCAAGAAATCCGAGGTTCAGCGCCACCTTCTTCGTACCCTGAGGGAATTATCCCGGTTAACTGTCGTCCACGACGGCCGTTTCGTATCCCTGCTGTTGCAGTATGCGCGGCAGCGTTGCCTGGCTGCCGTCGAATACGTCCCCGTTGCCTCGCACCCCGTTCCGGCGGCTGAAGGGTCGCATTGTCCCTGCTACCCTGGCGGGGGTTTTATACTGAACCCCAGCGCCGAAAGTGTTTCGCGGATCACGCCTTGATTATCGGACAAGGCAACCCGTAATGCCGGGAATTCCCGCCTGGATGGGTACTCCGTCCTCAGGGAATTAAACATAGCGCCCCGTTTATGCGGTTCTGTTTCCGCCAACCCTTTCAGTGCCGCGCAATCGCTGCGTACGTCATAACTGGCAAGTACCGCGGTGCGGACCGCGTCCGCTACTCCGTCGAACCCGGACAGGTTTAATTCGGCATCTTCATCCGCCAATATTACAACAGCTGCCGTTGCGTCCACGTCAAAGTACCCGCAAACCTGCTCATACACCCGTCGCGTCGCATTCAGTCTTGCCTGGGCACTGTAACCGGCGATATGGGGGGTTGCCAGCGCCGCCAGTGCGAACAACTCGTCGTTGATATCAGGTTCGTTATCCCAGACATCCAAAACCAGCCGGCACGCGCCGTTGTCCCGGGCAAAATCGACCAGATCGCGCTCGTTCACGACACCACCCCGTGCGGTGTTGACAAATATCACGTCATTCTTGAGCCTGCCCAGAAACTGCCGGTCAACCATGTGCGCGCTGGGATACTCGCCTGCCGTCGTCAACGGGACATGCAGGGTAATAATATCCGAGGACAGTACGCTATCCAGGTCGCGGAAAACGAAGCGGCCGTTTTCATCCCTGATGAACGGATCGTAAACCTGTGTCTCCATACCTGTGACGTGCAGCAGGGAGCGCAGCCGCGCCCCCACGTGGCCGCAGCCGATGATGCCTGCCGTTTTGCCTTCCAGTCCGATGCCGAATTGTTCCGACAATACGAACAGGCAACTCAACACGTACTCGGCCACCGAGTTGGCGTTGCAACCTTTGGCATTGAACAGGGGAACAGCCCGGGTGTCCAGGTAGCCGGTGTCCACGTGGTCGGTACCGCTGGAGTTGCTGGCAACACATTTGACCCGTGAACCGTTGAGCAGGTGTTCGTCAACCCGGGTCACGGAGCGGATAACAAGGCAGTCGGCATCCCTGACCGATTCAGGCGTGATGTCCTTGCTGTCAAGCGGGACGACTTCACCCAGGGTGGAAAAGAAGCGCCTGGCGTAGGGAATGGCCTTGTCGGCGACGATTTTCATGTCAGAGAGCAGCAGGGGACAGAATTAAATTCTGTCCCCCTTCACAGTCTTTTACTCTTCTTTTTCAACCGGCATCAAGTCCTGCTTGCTGATACCCAGCGCCAGGGTGACCGGGCTGGCAACGTAGATGGAAGAATAAGTGCCGATGATAACGCCGACTATCAACGCGGCGGAAAACGGCCGGATGATCTCGCCTCCGAACAGGAACAGGGCGGTCAGTACCAGCAGGGTTGTCAGGGACGTCATAAGAGTACGGCTGAGCGTCTGGTTCAAGGAGGCATTGACGATATCCACCGGCGACCCCTTGCGTATGCGCCGGAAATTTTCCCGGATCCGGTCAAAAACGACGATGGTGTCATTGAGAGAATAGCCGATGACCGCCAGCAGAGCGGCCAGCACGGTCAAATCAAAGTCCAGTTGCAGGACGGAAAAGAAGCCGATGGTAATGGTGACGTCGTGCACCAGGGCGGCGATGGCGCCGACGGAAAAGAGGCGCTGAAAGCGGAACGCGATATAGATAAAGATCATGATCAGCGCATAGATCATCGCCAGTCCGCCGTCTTCCTGCAGGTCTTCACCCACCTGGGGTCCGACAAACTCCACGCGCCGTATCTCTACGGATTGGCCCGACTGTTTCAGCACATCGATAATCTCGTTGCTGATATCTGCGCTGTTCTTGCCTTCGACCTGGGCGACCCGAATCAATATGTCCTGCGCGGAGCCGAAATACTGCACGACCGCATCGCTGAACTGGGTAGCAGACAGCACGTGCCGCACCTGGTCCAGTTCAACGGTTTCCCCGTAACCTGCCTCCACCAGGGTGCCGCCGGTAAAATCGATACCGAAATTGAGTTTCTGCGTGAACAGGGATAACAGTGAAATACTGATAAGCGCGGCCGAGAAGACAACCGCGATCCTGCGCTTGCCCATAAAATCGAAATTGAATCTTTGCGTCGGTTCAGCCATATCAATCGTCGTAGCGCTTTCGGGGACAGAATTTAATTCTGTCCCCTTCCGGTTCTGTCCGTTCTCCTCGTCGTTCTAAAACGTTCAATTCTTTTCTCAAATCACCAGCTTGCGCAATCTCTTGCCGCCGTAGATCAGGTTGACGATGCTCCGGGTCACCATGATCGCGGTGAACATGGAGCAGACTATCCCCAGGGACAGGGTCACGGCGAAGCCCTTGATCGGCCCGGTGCCGAAACTGAACAGTACGATGGCGGCAAACAGGGTAGTAATATTGGCGTCGGCGATGGTGGTAAACGCTTTTTCATAACCGGCATGGATACTGGCCTGGGGCGAGTTGCCGTTCCTGATCTCTTCCCGGATGCGCTGGAAGATGAGCACGTTGGCGTCTACCGCCATACCCACGGTCAGCACGATCCCGGCGATACCGGGCAGGGTCAGGGTCGCCTGCAACATCGACAGCAGGGCAACGATCAGCACCAGGTTCAGCGCCAGCGCCACGTCGGCGGCCAGGCCGAACGCCTTGTACCAGAGGACCATGAAAATCAGCACCAGGACAAAACCGATTTTTACCGACGTGAAACCCTTGTCGATATTATCTTGGCCGAGACTGGGGCCAACCGTGCGCTCCTCGATGATCTCGATGGGCGCAGCCAGGGCGCCGGCCCGCAGCAGCAGGGCCAGGTTGCGGGATTCCTCAGTGGAATCCAGGCCGGTGATCTGGAAGCGTTTACCCAGTTGCTCGCGGATGGTGGCCACGTTGATCACTTCTTCGATGGTTTCCTTGCGCTTCACCATTTCGCCGTCCTGTTCGACGGTCTCCGTCTTGTTCTCGATAAACACTACGGCCATGTTCCTGCCCACTTCCTCGGCAGTGGCATCGCTGAACCGCTTCGCGCCCTTGCCGTCAAGGGTGATGGACACGTTGGGACTGCCGGAGACAGAGTCAAAGCCGGCCGCGGCGTCGATGATATAGTCGCCGGTGAGCATGATCTGTTTCTTCAGCAGGACCGGGTTGCCGGAACGCTCGTAATACAGCCTGGAACCGGCCGGCACCCGGCCGTCCAGGGCATCCTGCACGTCGCGTTCCTCATCGGTCATGCGGAACTCCAGGGTCGCCGTCGCGCCAAGGATGTCCTTTGCCCTGGCAGTATCCTGTACCCCCGGAAGCTGAACGACCACCCGCTCCAGTCCCTGTTGCTGGATAACCGGCTCGGCCACGCCCAGTTCGTTCACGCGTTTGCGCAGGGTAGTGATGTTCTGCTGCAGGGCCAGGCGCCGGGTTTCCGTTACGCTGCTGTCGCTTAACCGGGCCAACAGGGGGAATTCATCATTCTCCGCCTCGGGCTGCTCGAGCTCCAGGTCCGGGAAGTTATCCTCTATCACGGTGATTCCCAGCCCGCGCTGCTCAGCATCGCGGAACCGGATCAGTAACCCGCCGTCCCTGCGCCGGATGATGGTCCTGTAGCGAATCCGCTCATCCCGAAGTTGGGTCCTGATATCCGACACGTAGCGTTCCTCCGCCTTGGAGACAGCGGCTTCCATATCCACCTCCATCAGGAAATGCACACCTCCGCGCAGGTCCAGGCCGAGGAACATGGGTTCGGCGCCCAGAGACCGCAACCAGTCCGGCGTAGCCGGCGCCAGGTTCAGGGCCACGGTATAGGAACGCCCCAGCGCATCCTTTACTACGTCCTGGGCCTTGAGCTGGGTTTCCGTATCCTGGAACCTGACCACCAGGTTGCCCGTCGCAACGCTTATCTCACCGTATTTGATATCCGCATTGTCCAGCGCATCTTCTATGGAAAACCGGGTCAGTTCACTGATTTCACCGCCCCGCGAAGCCGAGACCTGCAGGGCCGGGTCCTTGCCGTACAGGTTGGGCAACGCAAACAGGCAGCCGACCGCAATAACGATGATGATCAGCAGGTATTTCCAGACGGGGTAACGGTTCATGGACAACTGATGGGAATTAAGAATTAAGAATTAGGAATTTGAAGTGGCAGTCCACAGGCGGTTGAAATGATGTAACAACGCTCTGGTCAGAGCGTTTTCAGGGTTCCCTTGGGCAGGACCGCGGAAACGGCCTGCTTCTGTACCTTGACTTCCGTTTCCTTCGCTATTTCCAGCACGATGAAATTATCTCCTACCTGGTTGATTTTCCCCAGAACACCGCCGTTGGTGACCACTTCATCGCCCTTCGTCAAACCGCTCACCAGTGCCTTGTGCTCCTTGGCCTGCTTCATCTGCGGCCGGATCAGGAAGAAATAAAAAATGACGAAGAACAGGACCATCATGAACAGGAAAGAACCACCGCCCCCCTGTCCGGCGCCCTGTGCCCATGCGTCGTTTATGAAGAAATCAAACATTGTTCCGATGCCTGCTGAAATAAGGGCGGCATTATATCACAACAAGAGAAATGGCAGTTTTTGAATAGTGCTGGGGGGAGCTAATTTTTACCCACCCGCACCGCGCAGAACTTGAACTCGGGGATCTTGCCGAACGGATCCAGGGCGTCGTTGGTGAGCACGTTTGCGGCTGCTTCGTGGTAGGTGAACGGCATCATCACCACGCCCTGCTGCATGCCTTCGTCGACGCGGGTGGCTACGTTGAGCCTGCCGCGCCGTGATTCAATGGCCAGCAGGTCGCCCGATTCCATATCCAGGGAGCGCAGGTCCCCGGGGTTGACCAGGATATACGGCCAGGGTTCGATGGTATTCAATACCCTGGAATGGCGCGTCATGGTGCCGGTATGCCAGTGTTCCAGTTGTCTTCCCGTCATGAAAATAAAGGGGTAGTCGTCATCGGGCAATTCTGCCGCCTCGATATAATCCGCCGCGATAAAACGCCCCCTGCCGTTCTCCGTCGGGAAACTGCCGCCCTTGAAAATGACCGGTTCGCCCGGGTCGCCCTCCCGGGTTAACGGATAGGTCAGTGAATCATCCTGTTCCAGGCGCTGCCAGGTCATGCCCGCCATACTGGGCACGGCCTGCCGGATTTCCTCGAACACCTTCTCCGGTCCCGGATAATCCCAGTCAAGACCGAGACGCCGGGCCAGTTCCTGGATGATCCACAGGTCCTGGCGCGCATCACCGGGCGGGTTGACGGCCTCTCTGCCCAGTTGCACGCGCCGGTCGGTATTGGTATAGGTGCCGGTTTTCTCCGGAAACGCCGAAGCCGGCAGGATGATGTCGGCAAACCCGCAGGTTTCGGTGAAGAATATATCCTGGACCACCAGGTGCTGCAGCCTGGTCAATGCCTCCCTGGCGTGATTCAGGTTCGGGTCGGACATGGCGGGGTTCTCTCCCATGATGTACATGCCCGTGATTTCCCGTTCATGCACGCCGTGCATGATCTCGACCACCGTCTTGCCGGCGTCCGGGTTCAGTTGCATCCCCCAGAGCTGCTCGAACCTGTGTCTCGTTTCCGGGTCCTGCACCGGCTGGTAATCGGGATACACCATCGGGATCAGGCCCATGTCGGAAGCCCCCTGCACGTTGTTCTGCCCGCGTAACGGGTGCAGGCCGGTGCCGGGACGGCCAATCTGTCCGGTCATCAGCGCCAGCGAGATCAGGCAGCGGGCGTTATCCGTCCCGTGCACGTGCTGGGATATGCCCATGCCCCAGAAAATGATCGCGGTTTTTGCCGTGGCATAAAGGCGCGCCACCTCCTTTATCTTCTCAGCGGCGATACCGCAGATGGGCGCCACCTGTTCCGGACTGTACTCCTGCACTGTCTCCATGAGTGCGGCGAAGCCCTCGGTATGCGCATCTATGAACGAGCGGTCGTGCAAGCCCTCGTTGATAATCGTGTGCATCATGCCGTTCAGCAGCAGCACGTCGGTGCCGGGCCGCAGTTGCAGGAATGCGTGGGCATGCAGGTACATCTCGGAACTGTAAGGTTCGATCACGATCAGCTTGCTGCCGTTTTCGGCCGCATTTTTCATGAACGTGGCCGCCACCGGATGGTTGTCATTGGGACGGGCGCCTATCACGATAATGACTTCAGCCTGTGTACCGTCTGCCACCTGGTTGGAGACCGCGCCCGAGCCGATGGTTTCCAGCAGTGCGGCAACCGAGGAGGCATGGCACAGGCGGGTACAGTGATCGACGTTATTGGTGACGAAGGCGGTCCGCACCAGTTTCTGGAACAGGTAGGCTTCTTCGTTACTGCCTTTGGCGCAGCCGAAACCGGCCAGGGCCTGTGAGCCCTGCGAGTCGCGGATTGAACGCAGGCCGTCCGCTGCGGCCTCCAGCGCCTCCTCCCAGGTCGCTTCGCGGAAATAACGGTGCAGCGCCCGGGACGGGATAATCTCCGTGGTCTTGGGTGTGCCCGGCTTCCGGATCAGCGGCCTCGTCAGGCGCCCGGGGTGGTGCACGAAATCGAAGCCGTAACGTCCCTTGACGCACAGGCGGCCCTGGTTGGACGGGCCGTCCCGGCCTTCCACGTATTGTATATGGTCGTTCTTTACGTTGAACGTCAACAGGCAACCTACGCCGCAGTAAGGGCAGACGGAATCGACCTGTTTATCCGGTTTCACCAGGCCCACGTTCCGGGCCGGCATCAGGGCGCCGGTGGGGCACGCCTGTACGCACTCGCCGCAGGCCACGCAGGTGCTCTCTCCCATCAGGTCGTCCATGTCGAATACGATTTCGGAGTGCTTGCCGCGCCAGGCATAGCCGATGACGTCGTTCACCTGCTCCTCCCGGCAGGCGCGCACGCAACGGGTACACTGGATACAGGCATCCAGGTTGACCGCGATGGCAGGGTGCGACAGGTCCGGCGCTGCCTGCTCCCGTCCCTCGAAGCGGGGGGAGAACACGTTCATCTTTGTCGTCCAGTGGTCCAGCTCTGAATCCAGGCGGTAGGGCGATGCACCCTGTTGCGGCATATCCGCCAGCAACAGTTCCAGCACCATTTTCTGCGAGTGCAGCGCACGCCCGGTAGTACTGTGGACCTTCATCCCTTCTGCCGGTTTGCGGCAGCAGGACGGCGCCAGGGCGCGTTCCCCTTCTATCTCCACCATGCAGACACGGCAGTTGCCGTCTGCGCGATAACCGTCCATGTAACAGAGTCGCGGGATCTCCACACCGTGCCGTTCCGCCGCCTGCAGGATGGTCTCTTCCGCAACGGCCTCGATATCACGCCCGTTCAGGGAAAACCGGGTTGCTGTTTTATCTTGTTCCTGCATTTATAAAATTTAAAATAAATCTGCGTTAATCTGCGCCATCTGCGGATGGAATCACGAAAACTCCCCCGGAAAATACCTCATGGCGCAACGCAACGGGTTGGGCGCAGCCTGCCCCAGTCCGCAGATGGAGGCATCTTCCATGGCCTGCGCCAGGTCTTCCAGCAGCAGCCGGTCCCATTCGGGTTTTTCCATCAGTTTCACCGCCTTGGCCGTCCCCGCCCGGCAGGGAGTGCACTGGCCGCAGGATTCATCCTCGAAAAAGCGCATGGCATTCAAGGCCAGGGCGCGGGCGCTGTCCCGGTCCGACAGTATGATGACTGCGGCGGAACCGATAAAGCAGCCGTGCTCCTGCAGGGTATCGAAATCCAGCGGCACATCGCCCAGCGATGCAGGCAGGATTCCGCCGGAGGCGCCGCCCGGGAAATAGCCGTAAAACTCGTGCCCCGGCAACATGCCGCCGCAGTATTCCCCGATCAGTTCCCGTACGGTAATGCCGGCGGGCGCCAGGTGAACCCCGGGGTTTTGTACCCGGCCGCTGACGGAGAAAGAGCGCAGGCCCTTGCGCCCGTGCCGGCCGTGAGAAGTGAAAAACTCCGGCCCGTGTTCGACTATGTCCCGTACCCAATGCAGGGTTTCCATGTTCTGTTCCAGAGTGGGGCGGTTGAACAGGCCCACCTCGGCGATGTAGGGAGGGCGCAGGCGCGGCATTCCGCGCTTGCCCTCTATGGATTCAAGCATGGCGGATTCTTCCCCGCAGATATAGGCTCCGGCGCCGCGCCGCAGGTGGATCGGGGGCAGCGGGCAGGGCGGGTCCCGTTGCAGCGCCGCCAGTTCTGCTTGCAGCAGGTTGCGGCAACCTGCATATTCGTCGCGCAGGTAGATGTAGACCGCCTCAGCGTCAATGGCCCAGCATGCGATCAATGCGCCTTCGATAAAGCGGTGCGGGTCGCGTTCCAGGAAGTAACGGTCCTTGAAAGTCCCGGGTTCGCCCTCGTCGGCGTTGACTGCGACCAGGCGCGGGCGGGGTTGCTCGCGCAGGATGCGCCATTTCCTGCCTGCCGGAAAACCGGCCCCGCCCAGGCCGCGCAGGTTGGCGCTTTCCAGCGCGGTGATGATCTGTTCCGGCTCATGTTGCCCGTCCATGCACTCCTTCAATAGCCTGTAGCCGCCTTCCTCCCGGTAGCGGGAGTAGCGCACGGCATCGGGTTCCGGGCAGCGCATTTCCCCGTCATCCAGGGCAGCTGCCACCGTTGCCGGCTGCGCATGCTCTATCGGGTTGGTGCCGACCACTGCGACCGGCGCGGCCTGGCAGCGTCCCACGCACGGAACGGGCTGAATCCTCACCTCGCCGGCGTCAGTCGCAGCACGCAGTTCATCGATCAGGTTGCCGGCGCCGAACATCTCGCAGGTCAGCGATTCACACACCCGCACCGTGAGTGCCGGCGGCGGCGTTTCGTTGGCCTGCAACACGTCGAAATGATGGTAAAACGTGGCGGTTTCATAGACCTCTGCCATCGGCAGTTCCATCTCGATGGCCAGCGCCAGCAGGTGGCGATGCGACAGGTGCCCGTAGTGGTCCTGCAGTTTGTGCAGGTGCTCGACCAGCAGGTCGCGGGAACGCGCAGCGTCGCCCAGCAGGTCGCGGACATCGGCCAGCGCCTTTTGGGGTGTGATACGGCCCTGGATGCGGCCCTTCTTGCCGCGCATGCGTTTCATAACTTGCTGTTAATCCAGTGGAAAAGTCAGGCTACAGCTCTCGAACTATTATCGGCTTGAAATCCGGTTACGGGTACTGCCGGCGCGTCACGGATTGAGCCGTGTACGACAGAATACGGCTGAATCCGGACCAAAAATATAAAACCGTGCGATCACTTTGTAATATAATCCTATTGGTAAACTCTTTATAGACTGGAGATAAATTATGAAACAGCTTACCGGCTCTGCGTATTTTATTGTCTTTGCTTTCCTGCTGTCAATCTTTCCCATTGCATCGGCAGATGAAACCTGCATGTCGCCGTACATGGCAAAAATTGTCGGCCAGGAGGATTTTGTCTACGTCTGGACCCTGGGTATGGAAGGTCTTGGGGATGAGCAGGACAAACTGGTTACCGTGGACGTCAATCCAAAATCCGAAAACTACGGCAAGGTAATAAACACGCTGTCGGTGGGTGGGCGCAACGAAGCCCATCACTCGGGTCTGACCGATGACCGGCGTTACCTGTGGGCGTCAGGCCTTGATACCAACAAGATTTTTATTTTTGATGTGCATACGGACCCGGCCAAACCCCGGCTGCACAAGACCATAAGCAATTTTGTGGCGCAGAGCGGCGGCGTGGTCGGCCCGCACACCAGTTATGCCATGCCCGGCAGGATGCTTATCACCGGGCTGTCCAATGACAAGGACCACGGCGGGGTCACGGGCATGGTGGAATATACCAACGAAGGGGAATACATCGCGACTTACTGGATGCCCACCGACGCTGACCTGCAGGGCGCGGTCAAGGGCGGCAATTTCGCCGACGGTTATGGCTATGACGTGCGCGTGCTGCCGCGCCGCAACGTCATGGTGACCTCGTCGTTTACCGGCTGGAATAACTACATGATGGACCTGGGCCAGATGATGGCAGACCCGGAAGCCATGCAGCGTTTCGGCAATACCGTCGTTATCTGGGACCTGCATAAACGCCAGCCGAAAAAGGTACTGGACGTGCCCGGCGCGCCGCTTGAAGTTCGTTGCGCCTGGGGGTCACAGAACAATTATTGCTTCACCACTACCGCCCTCACGTCCAAGATCTGGCTGATCTACGAAGATGACAGCGGCGACTGGCAGGCCAAACCGGTTGCCGATATCGGCGTTGCCGAGCAGATACCGTTGCCCGTGGACATCTCCATTGCGGCGGACGATTCGCTGCTGTGGGTGGATACCTGGAACGACGGCATGACCCGGGTGTTCGACATCAGCGACCCGCATGATGCGAAGGAAATCTACACGGAAAAGATCGGCGCCCAGATCAACATGCTGTCCCAGAGCTGGGACGGCAAACGGGTCTATTTCACCTCTTCCCTGCTGTCCAACTGGGACAAGCAGCAGGCGGAAGAAGGCGACCTGCAGTATTTCAAGTCATATACCTGGGACGGGGAAAAACTGACCATGCAGTTCTCCATAGACTTTATAGCCGCGAAGCTGGGTATGCCGCACCAGATGCGCTTCGGTTCCTACGCACTGTATGCGAAAAACCGGCCTGCCGGGGAGAACAGGGTCGTAACCGCCGCGGCCAGGTAGTGAAATGACGGAATGGGGTGAAACGTAAGGTCTTAACACCGGCCGTTATCCTGGCGGCCGGCGTTTTTCATTTTATCCTGACCCCGACACTGCCTGCGCAAAACCAGCACGAGCACGACGCGCCGGCGCAGATCCTGGCGCCGGGTTACCGCGTCCTTGAATATGACGCGCCCGAACCGGGCACTTACCGGCTTCCCCCGCTGGGCAAGGCGGGTAGCGGAACAGTCCTGGACGAACAGGGCGAGGCTCGTCCGCTCGATGACTATTTCGGTGACAAGTTCGTGGTCCTCAGCTTTATTTACACGAACTGTAACGACGTCAACGGCTGTCCCCTGGCGACCTTCGTCCTGGGACAGTTGCAGCAGCGCCTGGACCGGGACAGTGATCTGCGGGACCAGGTGCGGATGATCAGTCTCAGCTTCGACCCCGGTTTCGACACGCCAACGGTGATGACGAAATACGGCAGGCAGTTCAACCGGGATAATTACGACTGGCGTTTCCTGACCACGGCCTCGACCCAGCAATTACAACCCCTGCTCCAGGGGTTCAACCAGCCGGTGCAGAAGGAATACAGCGAAACCGGGGACTACACCGGCGTTATCGCCCATATCCTGCGGGTGTTCCTGCTGGACCGGGAAAAGCAGGTGCGCAATATCTACAGCGTCTCGTTCCTGCATGCGGACACGGTGATCAACGATATAAAGACACTGGCCATGGAATACGGCAGTGAAGGCGCTGCGGCCATAGCTTCCGGCAGCAGCAGGGACCCGGATGCTGACGGCGCCGGGGACCCGCACCTGACAGGGTTGCCCGCTATGAAGGTCCCCGAAAACAACCCGGTTACACAGGAGAAGATCCTGCTGGGCAGGCAACTGTTTTTCGACCGGCGCCTGTCGCACAACAACACGCTCTCCTGCGCCATGTGCCACATCCCGGAGCAGGGTTTCACCAGCCAGGAACTGGCGGTTGCCATAGGCATGGAAGGCAGGACACTGCGGCGCAACGCGCCGACGCTCTACAATGTCGGATTCGCCGGAACGCTGTTCCACGATGCCCGGGAGACCCTGCTGGAACAACAGGTCTGGGTGCCGTTACTGACGCGCAACGAGATGGCCAACCCGTCCGTGGGATTCGTGATCGAACGGTTGAAATCATTCCCGGAATACCGCGGTAAATTTGAACAGGCGTTCCAGGGCAGGGGGCCGGGTATGGAGACTGTCGGCATGGCGCTGGCCAGCTACCAGCGCACCCTGAACTCCGCCAACAGCCCCTTCGACCGCTGGTATTACGGTGGCGACGAGAGCGCCGTCGATGAACAGGTGACTGCCGGCTTCGACCTGTTTACCGGCAAGGCCCGCTGCGTATCCTGCCACAGCGTCAACAGTGACTACGCCCTGTTTACCGACCACAAGCTGCACAATACCGGCATCGGTTACCTCGTATCCATGGGAACGCCGGATGACAAGGTGCAGGTCACCGTGGCGCCCGGCACCACGCTTACGGTAGACCGGTCGGTGATCGAGGTAACCGGTGAGCCCGTACCGAACGACCTGGGTTATTATGAAATTACCGGCGACCCCGACGACCGCTGGAAATACCGGACGCCGGGATTGCGCAACGCCGGCCTTACCGCCCCGTACATGCACAACGGTTCGCTCAGGACCCTGCGCCAGGTGGTGGAATTCTACAACCGGGGCGGGATCAGGAATGAATTGCTTGACCCCCTGGTACAACCCCTGGGGCTGAGCGGGGACGAGATTGATTCGATCGTCGCGTTCCTGAATTCGCTGACGGGCAGCAATGTGGACGAACTGGTTGCCGATGCGCTGCGCCAGCCGGTGGGTAACGTGACCCAATGACGCGGATGGCTAGTACTCTTTCAACCTGATATTGCCATGTTCAGAGCCACACAGCGGCGTCAAGACAAGGCGCAGTCCGCAGAGAATGGCGCGCCCTTGTCAAGGACTGCAACGCCGTATTGGCGCCGCTGTGTGGCTCCCTGCGGGCGGGCCAGGAAGCGGTCGCCCGCGGCGTTACGCCGCTTGGCAAGGACGCGCCATTCCCGGCGCGGCGTGCCTTGCGCTCAACCGCTTCCCGACCC
>JAPOQU010000109.1 GCA_026710545.1 Gammaproteobacteria bacterium
TACTGTGCCCAGGTCTTCCGGGAAAGGGTCCAGGTTCAGGAATTTCAACACCTTGCCCGCTGCGTAGCCCGTTACGATGTCTTCTTCAAACAGGAGGAGCAGCACCCGTTCAAAATTGTCCGTGTACGCCTTGACCTGTTCGGCGTATAACCCGACATCTACGTAACCCCAACCCCAAGTCCAATTTGCCGAACGACGTTCACCCTCCGCATCAAGGGCGTCCTCAAAGCTCAAATTTTCCCAACCTTCGCGTACATGGTGGAGGTAGTTCGAGTAGGCCCTGTCTATGGGATTCCGCAAGATGATAATAACCGGCGCCTGCGCATTTATTTCGTTCAAAATCTTAGGGACGGCGTTGTGATAAAAATACAGGTAATCGGGCGAGATATCACCACAGATCTGATCCCGTTTGGCTCCTTTAAACAGGGCCTGATAGTCTTCCAGAGATTGAATTATATAATTCGGAGACACTGTCCCGGGCCCGGAGAACTCAGCGGGCATACAGGAAAAATAGCGGCACTCTTTGCGTTGCGGAAAAAAACCCCCGGGTGCCTGTTGAGAGTCTCAAACAGTGTCTCTGTTCCTGATTTTGCGGCGCCGACAACGAGAAAATCGACTGGATCACCTTGGCTCAACCTGGTCACGCCGACATTGTACTCAGGTAGCAACAATGAAGCGAACACCTTCCAATATGCGCGGAGTTGCCTGTCAGCGGAACACCCTGGGCCGGAAGTCTGCCGGGTTGATAATGCTGGCGCTGTTCCCGGTGGCCCGGATAACGAACAAACCCTGACGCTCCGCATACGCCTGCACCGAGGCATCCGTCTTCAAGTAGGCTACCGCGCCGAAGATATGCTTACCTTTCCATACCGGCTCATACTCCGTGAACCTGGCTAACTTCCCCAGAAAATGCGTCACGTCCCCGGACCGTAACGTGGTCTTCACTTCCACCACGACCACCTCCTCACCGTTAATGGCCAGGATGTCAAACTCATAGTGCTCGCCATTGCGGCGACCGCTCACCCGCGGATGAGTCGATTGTACTTCTATATCACGCGCCTGCAACAGGGCTACCAGGTCCCCCTCCACCAGGCTTTCCACCAGCTTGCCCCATTGACTGTTAAACAACTCATCCGTTTTCTTCAAGCGCCGATCAGTGTCCTGCATCTGCCGCCGGGTTTCTTCTAGTTGCCGGTCGATTTGTTTCTGCCGCCGGTCGGCTTCCATTATCAGCTTGTCGAGTTTCTCGGATGATTTTTCCTGTTTCTCGGACACAGATCGCAGGATGGCCCAGATCTCTTCGGGCGTGGCGGGATTTCGATGCAGTTCATTTTCCATGAGGACATTCTCCTTTTTGGTTTCGGTCAGGAACAGAGAGTAGTCCGTCTGCCGATCGTTGTCAATAACAACAGAAGAAGAATCATCAGAAGAAGAATCATCAGAAGAAGAATCATTATCAAGTTTCAACTCCCAGGATTACCGTAGAAGTCCAGGTGATCAATAAACCCCGCAATATTTGAAGTAATCCGGCATTGCCGTATAATAATATTGTGATTTTTATTGAAACCAGCTTATTTTCCCGGTTACTCCCAGACTATCTGACTGATGATGAATACGGAGCGCTGCAATCGTACCTGATGATGAAACCGGATGCCGGCAACCTGGTCCGTGGTTCCGGTGGAGTAAGGAAAGTACGCTGGGCGCGA
>JAPOQU010000110.1 GCA_026710545.1 Gammaproteobacteria bacterium
GAGCACGTGGCCCAACTCCTGGGCAAGCCCCCGGCACAGTACCGGAGCGGACAGATGACCTATGACCTGCGCCGGTTACGACTGCATGGGTTGATTGAGCGAATACCATCGAGCCGCCGCTATCGGGTGACGAGTGCGGGGCTGCGTATCGGTCTGTTCTTTACCAAGGTGCACAGCCGCCTCCTGCGCGGCGGGTTATCGCAGTTGTTCGACCCGACCGACGTCAGTCTGTCCCGACCCTTGGCGGCGGCTGTCAATCGGGTAGAAAAAATCATTGATGGGCAAATCCAATGCGCAAAAATCGCCGCTTGAAAACTTGACCTTTTTGTCCATCATATTGTGAAACAAGGACTTCTAGTTTCAAAGACAACGGTGAATACACTCATCGACCGTCCTTGTTAAGACACGACTTGCCCGATTCTTCGTATACTGTCGGCATGAACTGCCGATCCCGTCATTTATTCACAGGTTTCAGCATCCTGGACAACTGCAGTATTCATTTGTCACGCCATGGTTTCTTGACAGTGATGCTGTACCTTCCGTAATCGGCTACATTATGCTTTGTGACGGATACACTTCCCGACAAAGATGCTTATTCTAGGACATCGCATCCCCCGAAAGGTAGCAAAGAACGTGGGCGTGTCTATCTCGGTATCGTATCCTTGGTTACCAGCATCGTAGCGACCGTAGATGCAAAAATGACACGAGGTAGAGTATAGTAAGGAGCATGAGTAATTATCAATCACTCTTGTTCAGGCCTTTGCTAATGGGCTTGATGATAGTTGCGAATTTGGGATATGCCGCAGAAGAATTGGAGGCAACAAAAATGGATTCTGGTCAGGAAAACTCTGTGTCGCCGATAATAGTGCGTCTTGTTGATTCCCTTTTTAACTTGAAAGAAGATGTGCCTGTGGATGATGCTGAGGCTGCAGATAGATATCGCAAAACTGCACTGCAGGGAGAAGCTAAGGCGCAATTAATTTTAGGGCGCATGTATGCCATAGGTGAAGGAGTACCCAAAGATGATGTTGCTGCCGTGCATTGGTTTAGTAAGTCCGCTGAGCAAGGAAACGTAGAAGCTCAGTACACTCTCGGGCATATGTATGATCTCGGCGTATGGGTCGTCAAAAAAGATGATACTGAGGCCGTACGCTGGTATCGCATGGCCGCCGAGCAAGGACACGCCAAGGCACAGTTCAATCTCGGGGTCATGTATGCTAATGGTGAAGGAGTGACCGAGGATGATACTGAGGCCGCACGCTGGTATCGCATGGCCGCCGAGCAGGGGCACGTCTCAGCGCAGTTCAATCTCGGGGTCATGTATGCTAGTGGTGAAGGAGTGACCGAGGATGATACTGAGGCTGCACGCTGGTTTCGCAAGGCCGCCGAGCAGGGAGAAGCCTCGGCGCAATTCAATCTCGGGGTCATGTATGATTATGGTGAAGGAGTGACCGAGGATGATACTGAGGCCGCACGCTGGTATCGCATGGCCGCCGAGCAAGGATACGCCAAGGCACAGTTCAATCTCGGGGTCATGTATGATTATGGTGAAGGAGTGCCCAAAGATGACACCGAGGCCGTGAGCTTGTATCGCATGGCCGCTGAGCAAGAACACGCCGCGGCACAGTTCAATCTCGGGGTCATGTATGCAAATGGTGAAGGAGTGCCCGAAGATGACACCGAGGCCGTGCGCTGGTATCGCATGGCCGCAGAGCATGGGCATGTCTCGGCGCAGTCCAATCTCGGTAACATGTATGCAAATGGTGAAGGAGTGCCCGAAGATGATACCGAGGCCGTGCGCTGGTTTCGCAAGGCTGCCGAGCAGGAGAACGTCATAGCGCAGTTTAATCTCGGCAACATGTATTCTAATGGTGAAGGTGTGCCCGAAGATGACGCCAAGGCCTTGCGCTGGTTTCACAAGGCTGCCGAGCAGGGGCACGTCTCTGCGCAGAACAATCTCGGTGTCATGTATTCTAATGGTGAAGGAGTGCCTGAGGATGACATACAGGCCTATGCCTGGTACAGCATTGCAGCTGCACAAGGTAATGAGGTAGCCAAAGAGAACAAAGAAAAAATCGCCACAGATATGACACGTGCTCAGGTTGCCGAGGCACAGAAACTATCACGCCAATATTGGGAAACTTACGGCCCCGCCAGGAAATCAACTAGGTAACCGGGCACACCTATAGGTACATACGGATATTTCAGCATAATTTACAGTCCCCATTATTGATATACCTCTACGATTTTAGTCCACCTTCCTCGCAGTCCATTGAGTATGTTCTCGAGAAAAGGCATTTTCACTATTAATCACAAACTCTGATATCTCTCTCTCACTTTGAACGGATTCTGCTTCACCTTTTATCAGGACAATTTCATGTGCGGCTAATGCATAGGATGAATTTAGTTCATTGTGCTTCTTAGCTTGCAACCAAGTAAGAACGGCTCCTGCAGCGGTAGCCACCACTGCCACAGGAAGACTTATTGTAGGCTCTTTAATTCGATAGAGAAGAAATAATATAGCAGTCGCATGTAATGCAACCGAACCCCAAAACCACTGCCTAGCCCTTCTTTTGTTGAATTGCGATTTCAAGGAATACCATTTGGCCTGATTATCAATTCTCTGCTCCTTATACAATGATAATCGATCTACAACTGGTAAATTTCTGATTTCTAGCATTGTATTAGAGATTGGATCATTTATTCCTGAGCCTGATTGTAGATAATCCGATAAGCTTCTATTTTGAGTAAGTATCGCTTTAAGGTCATTTATAAACTGTTTCGATACGATCTCAATTTTTTCATTCTGTTCGTAAGGTTCTGCACGCATAACCCAACGCCATGATCTCGTTTTTACAGATTCAGCAACTGCCCGCCCGTTATACCATTGATCGTCAGGACGCTGTATTCTTAGAAAAATCAGAATACCTAGCGTGACTAAAAATAAAATCGCTGATGCTATAGCAGCATAAGCGTCGCTCGGCCAGTTGTAGGAGATAAATGCAGCAACAATCAGAAGATATAAATATAAACGAAGCGCACAGAAATACACTGACTGAGCCGAAATGGAAGCTTTGTCAGCAGATTGATAAAGCCCTGGCAGATTATTGTCATCAAGATGTAGTGTACTATCGCTCATGTATAGTTTCTTACTGCTTTAACAACACTTGCTCTATTCCAACCTACAACAGGACACACCGATGCGTTTTGTACAACTAAAGGAACACGCTCTTGTCCCCAAGGCTTAACACCGATAATCGTTTTGTCCATCCGTTCTGCTTCAGAAATCTCATATTCAATCCAATCACTATGGGCAGCGTACATTCCTCCCAATATAATAACTACCTGTGCAGGGCGGATTTGTTTTGTCATACCTCTTTTAAGACCTGCAGTAGATCTATCTGATAGGCCATCATGACTTGGAACACTACAGTTACTCCATGAAAAATTAGGGACATCATCAAACCAATCAACAATGGTCCAATAGTGTTCGTTATATTTCCAAGCATGGCTTATAAAGATCATTCTATTTTTCAAATTTGGCACGATATTCTCCTTTTAATGTATATGAGATGAAACGAAAGCATAGGTAAATTGCCTATGCGTGTACATGGACAAAACTTGATTTTCGCTCTGGGTAGCAAATAAACACAATTTAATTTCATGCGGCTTGGGGACGTCACCGATACATAATATTTTTTCCAGACTCTCGGCAATCTCGTTTGAATTCTGAAGAGGCAGGACCTGTCTTGTAAGGCTTGGCATAGAATTCTGAAGTACCGTAGGTGATAAATCTAAATTCTTTTTTTTCCTTCAAGTATCCATTATTGGCCGATTCTCTCGCAATACGTTCTGTTTGCCTTTCTTCTTTAAGCCTTCCATCTTCATCTGTATCAACTTTGGTTTCTACCACAACAGACAGGTTGGAAAAGGTGAGTTCTACATCAAATGGCCTGCGGTGATATGCGTGTTCGAGATTGCCCAAACGTTCATCTATTTTCAGCGCACTTCCGAGTATATCCAAACACCCTTTGGAAGCTAGTTCCTTTACAAGGTCAATCAGTAATGCATCGTGCGTTTTCTCATTTCTATAGTTCATTTTCAGTATATTACCCTCTATGGAAATGCCCATTTTATTGTCTGAATTTACGGTAGTTTGGGTTGTGGTTTTGAGCCTCACCCCGGAACTAGACACCCGTAAACTCGAGATTCCCGGCTCAATTCAATTTAGCGTGGCTGCGTGGCAGTTTATACCGGATTGTGAGGGATGCGCCCATTCCGCTTGGAGGTTCTTTTGTTATTTTATCTCTGTCATTCATTTCGGCGCGCATCACTTGGCAACAGTTTGGCATTGAATGATATTTGCCAGGGTAGTTTCCGAGTTCCCGGTGAAGTATTCCAGAGTTTATGTCGATGTGATGTTTCCCTTGTTTTTCTGCGCGAGACAGTTGTCCCTGTAGTTCTTTTTTAAAGTGTTCAGCTGTCAATTTCATGGCAATGTATTTTTAAGGTTGTGCAACGGTCGTAAACCGGAATCTATGGCAGTGAACACCGACGACGCGCATCTTCACGACTCCCCCGTGTGACTTTTCCAAAACATATCTATGTACTACACTATACAGCCGTACCCGATGTTCCCGAATTAGTTGGCTGCATAGCATTTCCATATTGGCATTCCTGCTCTAAGAAGCGACCAAGGGATTCCAGGTTAATTTTTCTTTCCTGAAAATCCTTTGGTGAAATTACAATCGTTAGACGTTCACAAAATCTTCCAGCGTGAGTTGCGGCTACAAACGACTTCACAATTTCTCTTACTAACTCGTCCCTTTTTGCATTCAGGCGCGAAAACCCAGAACCCAAGACGGGTACACTAATAGGTTCCATCCCTCCTCTGGTACGTATGTTCTCCCAAAGGGCCGGTAGAGCATCCAGCAAGTCGTTGCGCGTGGCAGATGCAATTCGATGTGCATTCAGCGTTGCAATCGCTACCAAATAAGCCTTCTTTTCTCTACAGTTTACAGAAGCTATTGTTCCAACCGGATATTTTTTTCGGCTGCCAAACGGCTTATCTGCCACATCACGTTCTGTAAATTCAATCCCCTCAAGTGCCATTGCAATTTGCTGGTTTAAGTTTTCAAGAGAATCACAAAATTGAAACGTGTATTGCCCTTGCACACTCTTTACGTCAATGGTTCCATCATTAATTGCAGTATCAAAGCTTGTTGGAGCGGGCACAACGACTGCCCCATCCTGTTCAAACAAATCACCTACACGTATTGCAATGGATGCATCCGTTCCAGTAATTTCAAACTGCACAACGAGCCGCGGCCAAGCACGCCACAGTCCAACTGCTGCTCCAAATAAAAGAAATGTCCACCAGTACTCCCTCACTGGCGGAACGAACTCTGGGAACACAGTCAAGCAAATTTCTGTCACCAGTAACAGAACACCGAACGCTTGTAGAACTAGTGCTCCGAGTGTTTTAAATGAAAAACTGCGCAAGAAAGCTGCATAAAAATACAGTTTCCTCCAAGACATCTCGTCAAAGTCCCAGGTTTGTATAAGTCTGATCCCTGTAATAGTATGGCCCAGTTTTATGTTGTGCTCGAAGATCTAGGTATTGCCTAGGCCAGTTTTCTAACGCGTATTGAAGAATGGCTGGCCTGTAGCTCACATACATAACAAGTGCATCACGAATGACCGGTGGGCACCGGTCATCGTCGCGCATTCGCCACCCGTTCAAGTTAACGCCGATAATTGGAATATCCCGGGAAATTGCCTGTTCCAATTCCCAACGGACAAATTTGTACAGATATCTCGTGCGGTCCCCAATTAAGGACACAAGAACTTTCGTATTTGAAAAGCGTTCAGATAATCGACGCTTGATAGTTTCCTCACTGCTTGTGTCAAGCGCGGTGTTAAGGTCATGGGCATCAATAAAGTAAAATGGGCTATTGTCGTTCTGTTTCCACGCTCTCATAAGCCTGTAGTAATGTATATCATTATCGCCGTCGAATGATACAAAAACTCTATTTCGATAGGGCATGTCTATTTCCTGATTATGCACAGCCCAGGTTTTCAGTCTAGTCCATGCGTTAATTTGCAAAACAGAAATTTGACCGTGAATGTACCTTCTAACATAAAGGTACCGAACAGGCGGTCGATCATTACAGGTGTACTATTTTCTCATAGTGCACCAGTCCATCAATTCCAGTGTGGCATATTATCAGTTGTAAAAAATAGTCAATACATCTCAAAATACTCCCGATGCTCCCAGTCCGTAACATGGGCCAAAAACCGCCCAATCTCCGCCCGCTTGATATGCAGAAAGTGATCAACAAACCGGTCCCCAAACCCACCTCTCAACACCGCTGACCCATCCAACGCCTCCACCGCCTCCATCAGCGATCTCGGCATAGCCGGCCTGTCCGTCTGCCGGTAAGGATCATCCTGCACCGGCTCCCCCGGGTCCGTCCCGTTCCGGATCCCATCCAGCCCCGCATAAATCTGCGATGCCATGTACAGGTAAGGATTTGCCGAAGGCTCCCCCGACCGGTTCTCAATCCGCGTCCCCGGTTCGGCGTACCCGCCCACCAGCCTGAGCATCGCCCCCCGGTTGTCATGCGCCCACAGAATACGGTTCGGCGCCAGCGGGTTGGCGTTCAGGCGTTTGTAGCCGTTGATGGTCGGGTTGGAGAATGCGGTCAGCGCCGCGCCGTGTTCCAGCAGCCCGCCGATGTAGTGATACCCGGTATCGCTCAACAGGTTCTCATTGCCGGGAAACGCATTGTCCCCGGTTTCCCTGTTCCGCAACGACTGGTGCAGGTGCCACCCGCTCGAATACACATTGGGCAGCGCAGGCTTCGCCATGAAGCTGGCCAGCAGGCCGTGACGCCGCATCAGGTGCTTGACCGCGGAGCGGAACAGCAGCAGGGAATCGGCCGCGGCAAGGCCGCTCAGGGGATTGAACGTCACCTCGAACTGGCCCGGCCCCCATTCGGCCTCGATGGTGCGCAGGGGCAGTTCCAGCCCGGCGGCCATGTCCCGGATCATGTCGGCCACGTGCGCGACCCGGTCCATCGGGTGCTCGGCGTGGTATTGAAAGCCGTGGCTGATTGCCTTCACTGCCGGCGGGTCGGGCGGCTGCCCGGATTCGCCCAGTGAGAGTTTCTCGTCCTCTATGGCGAACACGTAGAACTCCAGTTCCAGCCCGGCGATGTAATCGAACGCCTGTTCCCCCAGCGCAGCCAGCGCGTTGCGCATCAACTGCCGGCAATCGAACGGGCAACGGGTCCTGTCCTTTAAATACAGGTCGGAGATGATCCAGGCCGTGTCCGGCGCCCAGGGCAGGATTTTGAGCGTCATCGGGTCCGGGACCAGCAGCATGTCGCCGCCGCCGCCCATTTGCTCGATGCCGAAACCGCCGTCCCGGTCGAACAGCGGGACCACCGGGAAGTTTGACGTGTCTTTTCCCAGGTTGGCCACGGTCTCGGCCACGCCGTTCTTGAGGGCCAGTTGGAAGTTTTCTGTGCTTAAGGCTTTTCCGCGCATCAGGCCGTGCTGGTCGCTGTAGACTACGCGGACTGTTTTGATGCTCTTTTTGTTGAGTAGTTCCGGGAGTTGCGCGGCGCGTTCTGTTTGGGCTTTGTTCCATGCGGCGGCTTCGGCGATGAAGTTGGTGTGGCCGACGTTTATGTCTTGTGACGGTGGTTGTGGTGGGTTCATTGGTAGCGCCCCTGTATCGTTAAATTATGGGGTCAGAGCAATGTCTTCGAATTTTTGCTCTGACCCCTGGGTTCTTGATCTTATTCATAGCGGTGGCTCATGTTATCTCCACCGACCATTTTGTGTAACCAGGCGAGTGGCAACCTGCGCAGTAACATGACACCCACCTGGTAATTCCACCCTGGAACCGACACCGTTTTTCCGCGCTGCAGGTCGTCCAGGGATTTTCTTACCACGTACTCTGACGTCCATGCGCGCGCAAATCCTGATTTCTTATAGAATTTTTCCGGCTCAAGACCGATCTTTTCATGGAAATCCGTGATGGTAAAGCCGGGACATAATGCCTGGATTTTGACCCCGCTGTCACTGTACCTGATTGCCAGTGTCTCGCTCAGGCTGCGGATGAATGCCTTGGTGGGGCCGTACAGCGGACTGCTCGGCGTTGGCATGAATGAAGCGACAGAGGAAACATTGATGATACTGCCGTTACCGTTCGCCGCCATCACGTTCAACGCGGCGTAACTGAGTTTCAACGTAGCCTGCACGTGCACATGCATAATGTCATCGTGTTTCTGCCAGTCCATCTCGTGGAATACACCGTCTTCGGCATAACCGGCATTATTGACCAGGAAGCTTAACCGTGGCTGGTTCCGAATCTTCACGGCAAGATCGTCAATTACCGCGGGATCGGATAAATCCATTATCATCACCACCGGTTCAACGTCATGCTTTTTTTGTAAATCGACAGCCAGTTGGTTCAATTTTTCCTCGCGCCTGCCTATCAACCACAGTGCCTGGTGCGTGGCAGAGAGTTGACGCGCAAATTCAGCGCCGATGCCGCTGGTTGCGCCTGTTATGACTGCAAGCCTGGTCATGTCAGGATAATAGCAGTTTATTGGTTTAACCCGTATATTGCACCGGTGGATGTGATGATTGCGCCGGACTTTCCGTTGATGCCAAGCGAACATTGCGCTACATTGTACTGAATGTGTAACCCGTAGAGTTGAAACCATGAGCCAGGCCACATTTATTTTCCGGGCCGATGGGGAACTGAAAGACATCGTTCACCGACAGCAAGAGGCAGAAGATCACGGGGCTTGGTTCCGTAAACAGGTGCGGGTCGGGCTGGATTCGGCCAATGCAGGAAACCTGGTATCAAACGAATACGTCGAAGCGAAATTTGCTGCCCGCAGGGCTGAAACCTGCCGCAAGTCCAAATGAAACTCCCCCACGAACGATTTGATTACTCCGCCATGCCGCAGCGCGAACCGGTCCGGTTTCCGAACGGCGAGCGCATCGCGGTGTACATGATCGTCAACATCGAGGAATGGAATATCGAGAAGCCCGTCGCCAGGGAGTACGTGACCTCGCCGGCGGGGGTTGTGACCGTGCCCAACGTCCCCAACTGGTCCTGGCACGAATACGGTATGCGGGTCGGTGTCTGGCGCATCATGGATGCCCTGGCCGCGCGCGGCCTCAAGGCCAATGTCGCCATTAATGCGCGGGTGTGCGAGGGCGCCGGCGAGCCGGTTGCCCGGGCCATGCTGGACGCCGGCTGGGATTTCATGGGGCACGGTTATGCCCAGGCGCCTATGCATATCGTTGAGGACCAGGTAGAGGTGGTGAACAAATCCTTTGCCATTCTCAAGGATTACACCGGCAAGGCGCCCAAGGGCTGGCTGGGGCCGGGGCTGCAGGAGACCCTGGATACGCTGGATCACCTGGCCGCGGGCGGGTTCAAATTTGTCTGCGACTGGCCCATGGATGAACACCCCGTCACCATGAAGACCGCTGCCGGACCGATCATGGCCATGCCCTATTCGTTCGAGCTCAGCGACCTGCCGATGATGGTCGTGCACGCGCACACGTCGGAGGTGTGGCTGAAGCGGGCCAGGGACCAGTTCGACCGGCTCTACCGGGAGGGCGCGGACCAGCCCAGGGTCATGTCATTGGGCGTTCATCCCTATATAATGGGCGTGCCGCACCGGATAGGCTATTTCGAGGAGGTCCTGGATTACATTCTGGGCAAGGATGATGTATGGTTTGCCACGGCCGATGAGTTGTATGACTGGTTCAGCAGGTAATTAACATGGATGCACAGGATATGTAAAGCTTTTGGGATCGCAGGAGGGGACGGATTTGCGCAGGAGGGGACGGATTTAAATCCGTCCCCGGTCGGGCTTGAATATCCTGTTAATCCTGTGCATCCATGTGAAAATTTCAATCAAGAAAGTAATGAGTGATTATGAGTACAAATATTTCATCAGATAAGATCTGGACGAGCGATTTGAACCGGACCGATGACATCCTCTCCCGGTTCGACCGCTCCACACCCGTGCGTTTCTACGACACGACCTTGCGCGACGGTGAGCAGTCCGTCGGTGTCTGCTTCACCCCGGAAGAGAAGTTCGATATTGCCTGCAGGCTCAGTGACCTGGGTGTGGGCAGGATCGAGTCGGGGTTCCCGCGGGTCTCTGCGGACGATACCGCGGCGGTGAAACGCATCCTGGGCGCCGGCCTGCAATCGGAGATCTGGGGGTTTTCCCGGGCGGTCAAGGCGGATGTCGATGCGCACATTGAACTTGGTACGGAGCATGTCCTGATCGAGATATCGACCAGCGACATGAAGATCAAGGCCTACGGCTTTACCCGGGATAGCGTCCTGCAGCGGGTGACGGACGCCATCCGGCACGCCAAGGACAACGGCATCAAGACCGTCAATTTCTTTGCCGTGGACTCGACCCGTAGCGACCTGGGGTTCCTGCAGGATGTTTATTCGACGGCCATCGAGCAGGGCGCCGACGAGGTGTCCGTGGTGGATACCATCGGTGTCTGTTCCCCGGAAGCGGTGGAGCGGCTGATCGGTGAGGTGAGCAGCTGGGTGGGTCCCGATATCCCCATCCACTGGCACGGTCATAACGATTTCGGCATGGCGACCGCGTCCGCGGTGGCGGCCGTGCGCGGCGGCGCCCGCTGGATCCAGGGCACCATCAACGGCATGGGCGAGCGCGCCGGCAATGCGGACATCTGCGAAGTGGCCCTGGCGCTGCAGTGCCTGTACGACATGCCGGTGGAACTGGACCTGACCCGGGCCAGGGACACGTCAAAGGTCGTGCAACAGGCCGGCGGCTACTCCGTGGACGGCTGGAAACCCGTGGTCGGGGAATTCCTCTACACCCGCGAGAGCGGCGCGGTGGCGAACCAGTTCCATATCCCCCAGGCCATCGAACCGTATTCGTCCGAGGTTGTTGACGCCGAGCGCCGCATCGTGCTGGGCAAGAAGAGCGGGCTGTCCAACGTCAAGCTCAAGGGCGAGGAACTGGGACTGGACATACCGGAGGACAAACGCGCCGGGGTGCTGGCCGAGGTCAAGGATATCGGTACCAGGAACGCCCGCCTGGTGACTGACGAGGAGTTCAGGGATATCGTTGCGCGGATTGTATAACAGCCGTAGATGGCGCAGGGATCTGTCCGCAGATGGATTTATCCGCAGATGACGCAGATTAACGCAGATAAAATATAAATGATCAGGAAAAATATATAAGATTCATCGGCCCGTTGTTGACTGCACACAATGAACTCAGACGAAGTTGTTTTGAGGCAAATTACCAATAGTCCTGACGGGTTATCTGTTTGAAAGCCTCCGGACTAAACCGGGTTTATTGATTTCAGTATTAAATAACTTCAATTTAAAAAGAGTCTTTTTAATCTGCGTTCATCTGCGTCATCTGCGGATAAAATAATCTAAATGAAAGAAATCGAAAAAGTATGCGTCGTCGCCGCGGGCGCCATCGGCAGCCTGCTGGTGGGGCACCTGGGCACGATCGTGGACATGGCGGTGCTTACGCGCCGGAAAGAGCACGCAAAAGCCTTGAATGAGGAGGGACTGCGGGTCAGCGGCAAGTCCGAACTGCACGCCGGCGTGCGCGCATCGACGGACGCGGCGGACCTGGGCGAGGTTGACCTGGTGATCATTGCTTCCAAGGCCCTTGCCGTTGAGGCGTGCGCGAAGATGATTGAGGGCCATTTCTCCGGCGCCCACGTGCTGATGATCCAGAACGGCCTGGGCTGCGAGGAAATGGTGAGCCGCTTTGGCGACTGGCCCATCATCTCCGGCGTCACCTTCATGAGCGGCACCCGCCACACGGACACCCACGTGGAGTACGAACTGGATACGGCCACCTGGATGGGGCCCTGGGCGGAGGGTAGCGCAACGTTTGAATACGTCAGGCAGGTTGAGGAACTCTTCATCCGATCCGGCCTCAAGGCGGAGGCCTACGAGGACCTGCTGCCGCACCAGTGGTCGAAGTTGATCTTCAACTCCGCGGTGAACAGTATTTCGGCGCTCACGGACCTGCCCCACGTCAAGGACTTCGCGTTCCAGGACAACCTGGAGGACCTGGGCCACCTGGTTTACGCCATGATGGACGAGGCCAAGCGTATCGCCGAGGCCCGCGGCGTAACCCTGGCGGACGACCCCTGGATGATGAACGTCAACGCAGTGCGCCAGGGCAATACCAGCGGCGAGGAGTACGCCCACGTCCCCTCCATGCTGGATGACGTGCGCAACAAACGCCTGACGGAGATAGACTGGATCACCGGTTCCATCGTGCGCGAGGCGATGAAAGCGGGCATCCCGGCGCCGTACCACGAGACGCTGTACCGGCTGGTGAAGGCGCATGAAACGAGCTATGTCCGTGAATGATTTATCCGCAGATTACGCAGATGAGCGCAGATAACTGCTTAGGATCAGGAGACTGATCAACGAATTCAGGGCTTTTGGATTAAACCGGATTTATAGATTCATTTCAGTACGTAACAGCTTTTAACAATAAATTTTATTTTAATCTGCGGTAATCTGCGTCATCTGCGGATAAAAATAATATAATCCTGCGCTTACTTCGGAATCACGGGGAGATTTAAATGAAGGTATGTATCATCGGTTGCGGCGCCATCGGCGGACTCTACGGCGCCCACCTGGCCAGGCTGGACGACGTCGAGGTATGGGGGTTTGACCTTGACCGCGGGCACGTGGACGCAATAAATGCGGACGGCCTGCGCCTGACCGGGCTGAGTGACTTCACCGCCACCGTGCATGCCCGGACGCAGGTGGAGGAAATCCCTGAGTGCGAGTTCGGCATTATCGCGACCAAGACTATGTTCACCCGTTCGGCTATCGAAACGGCCGCGCCTATATTCAGGGATGGCGCAGTCTGCTCGGTACAGAACGGTATCGGGAACGAGGAGATAGTGGCAGAGTACGCGCCGCGGGTGATACTGGGTACCATCTTCCCGGCGGGACACATCACCGCGCCGGGCGTGGTCAACCAGGATGCCGGCGGCAAGACCTGGATAGGCCCGTTTGCAACAAACCCGGCCACTATGGCGGAGGTCGAACAACTGGCGGACGCCCTGACCCGCAGCGGCCTGGAATGCCTGGCCATGGAGGACGCCCGCGGGGCGCAGTGGACCAAGCTGATCTTCAACTCCGCCTCCAACGCCATGGGCGCCCTGACGCGCCTGCCCCACGGGGTGGCCTGCGACCAGGAGGGCGTGCGCAAGGTCATGTCGGTGCTGGTGAAGGAGGGCATGGCCGTGGCGGACGCACTGGGGATCACCCTGGACAGCGACCCCGAGGCGCTGATCGATTTCGGCAGGGAAAAGGCCTATTACCACCCGCCCAGCATGTTGCAGGACGTGATGGCGGAGAGATTGACCGAGGTGGACGCCCTGAACGGCGGAATCGCCAGGTTAGGCCGGGAACTGGGAATCCCGTGCCCCATGAACGAGGCGTGCGCCGCCATAATCAAGGGTCTGGAAGCCTCCTGGACGCTGGAATATCCTGAACATTAAGATGTACATTTGAATTAGACAATGGGGACGGATTAAAATCCGTCCCCGGCATATCGATTGAAGAGGAAATGCTAAATGACTGATTATATTAACCGTTTTCGCCCCAGCCAGGCCGAGATCGAGCGGCGCTACGCCAATGTTCGCGCTGCCATGGAGAAGGAAGGACTGGACGCGCTGGTGGTCAGCGGCAGCGAATACACGGGTTTTGAGGGTGCGGTACGCTACATGTGCGGGTTCGTGATCCTGCACCGCTACGCCTACGTGGTGATCCCCGCGGACGGCGACCCCGTGTGCGTATTCCCCCGGGAAGCGACCTGGGTGGGGGACCATTCAGCCACCTTTATCGAGCAACGCGAGTTCCCGGGCCACTGCGGCGAGTGGATGGCGGAGTTCCTGCAGGGCAGGGGCGTGAAGAAACTGGGTGTCTACGGTCTGCAGTACATCATCAACGTGCGTGATTATTCCGCCCTGGCGGCCAAGGACTTCGAGGTTATCGACTTTGAACTCCAGTTCGATTACGCCCGGGCGCAGAAGAGCGAGGAGGAAATCGCCTCGGTGCGCCATTCCATGGAGATTAACAAGCAGGGTGTGCTGGACGTGATAAAGGCCTACGAACCGGGCAAGACGGAAGCGGAACTGATGGGTGTGGCGGAGAATACCTTTGCCGCGGCCGGTTGCGCCCGCAATACCATGGACATGATCCAGATGGGGCCGAACGGTTCCCTGGAACCGCAGATGGTGTTCCCCTCCAACCGCCCCATACAGGACAGCGACGGCATGATGTACGGCCTGGAGATCTCCGGCGAGGGCGGCCACTGGGTCGAGTTCTCCCGCCCCGTGTTCCCGCAGGGCGCGGATGATATCACCCGGGAGATGCTGACGGCCTACCAGGAGTTCCATGAACTGGCCAAGGAACACATGAAGGCGGGCAACACGGCGGAGGCGGCCAGCAATGCCTGCATGAAACCCATATTCGACCGCGGCTACCGCTCCGGCCACGTCTGCGGCCACTCCATCGGCATGACCATGATCGAAATGCCCCGAATAGGCGAAGGCTTCGACTTCGTCCTGCCCGAGAACATGGTCTGCTCCATGCACCCCCACTTCATGAACCAGGAACGCACCCACTCACTGTATTTTCAGGAAACCTACCGCGTCGGCCGTGACGGCGGCGAACCCCTGTCCGGCGTGCCGATCAAGGCGTATTCAGGCGGAGAGTCGTCTTTTTAAATTCCGCGATAGAGATGGAGAAATCGGTAATTTGGGACGGTAATTTGGGACACCCATAAATTGGAGCTAGTTTATGGGTGTCCTGAATTACTAACGGGATTATTCTTGTCCCTAAATGTGACTTTTCTCACATAGCTGCGAATTTGTAGCTGTTCAATATATTGTTGCTCAGTAAAGTGAGCAACACTGTCTGAAGTTATTTCAAAATACACTTGGTACTACCGAGACAGTTCGTCTATTGAGAATAGTTTTTTTCTTTACAGGTTGTATCCTAATGGATACAATTAATGGATATTCCAAATGCTCAATCGCATTAATGAATATACAGATGAGCAGGATAAAAGTCCTTACGCGGAATGGTTGGCATCGTTGCGTGATGCGCGAGCCAGGGCCAGAGTTATCATGCACGTGGACCGGATGGAGTTGGGCTTGTTCGGTGACTCTGAACCTGTCGGTGATGGATTGAGTGAAGTAAAGATACATTATGGTCCCGGGTATCGTGTCTATTATGGGAAAGAAGGTCCGGATGCCTACCTGCTGTTATGTGGAGGTGATAAATCCACACAATCGAAGGATATCAAACGAGCAAAGACCTATTGGCAAGAGCACAAGAGGAGAAAATAATGGCCCGCAATGTCAGAGCGACACACAGCGTACATCTACGCAATCCTGAAGTGGCGGCAGAATATTTAAACCAGGCCTTACAGGAAGACAACCCCGGTATCCTGCTTATGGCGCTACGTAATATCGCCGAAGCCCAGGAGGGAGGCATAGCGGGACTGGCAGCGCGCACACGACTTGGCCGTGAAAGCATGTACAAAATGCTCTCGGAAACGGGTAACCCGAAATTATCCAGTTTTACCAGGATCATCCACGGATTGGGCTTGAACCTGAAAGTACAGGCACACGTTTAATTCAGGGGGCGTGGTAATTTGGGACACCCATAAATTGCGGCTAATTAATGGGTGTCCTGAATTACTATTTCCCCAAATGTGACTTTTCTCACGTTTTTGCGGTGATTTTGCTTTTCAACTGTTTGAAGCCGGTAATATCACATATCTCCGGGTATTCGGGCGCGGTCGCTCCGGGATTGGTAGGAATGATGGCAAAGTACTTGTTGATAATTACAATATAATTATAATATCATTATGGAAGAATTGGTCTTTGAGTGGGACCCTGACAAGGATGTATCTAATCAAGGGAAACACGGTGTTTCATTTGAAGAGGCAAAGACAGTATTCACGGATCAGTCTGCTCGTTTAATAGCTGATCCGGATCACTCGCAAGAGGAAGATAGATTTATTATTCTGGGTATGAGTATCTATTCAAAGTTACTGGTTGTTTGTCACTGTATCAGAACGGATGATGTTATCCGTATCATTTCAGCACGTAAAGCAGACAAACAGGAACGACGTATCTACGAGGAATTCCGCCATGCGTAAACACTATGATTTCTCAAATTCCAGGCCTAACCCGTACGCAAATAGGCAAAAAAAACAAATCACTATTCGCATAGACGAAGATACTATTGCCTATTTCAAAAATATGGCTGAGGAAAAAGGTATCCCCTACCAGGGCCTTATTAATCTATATTTACGCGAATGCGCACAATCTCAACGCGACCTGAAGTTACAGTGGCAATAGTTCCGGCACGGTAATTTGGGACACCCATAAATTGGAGCCAATTTATGGGTGTCCCAAATTACCCCCTGAACAGCCCCGAACCGGACGCTGGTGCCCGGAACCGGTCGGCATACTTTGCCACATCGTCAGGATTTGTGATAGGAATTGAGCATTTGTCGGGATTGCATATATACAGCCTTGCTTCCTTGCCTGACGGGTAACGGCCGGCTTTCTCGAAATGCAGCAGTTTGCGCGGGTGGTATATTTCCCTTGAGGCATTGAATAATGCCTGTGCGTCTTCGTGAGCAGGATCGCCGACCACAGAGAACTCCACGTAGGCGGCCGTGAGTTTCTCCAGCAACAGCGCGGTCTGTCCCGTTATGCGGCCTTCCCGGCGCAGGATTTCCGGCGTGGCAACGGCCCTGATGGTGGCCTCGGGGATCTCCGCATAGTCGCCGTTTTTTGTATAGACCCATAAATCATAAATAAACCGGGCGGCAACCGCGTTCAGCTCAAGGGGTTTTCTGGGTGGGATAATAGTTACCGTCTCATCAGGAATGGCGGAGTAAAATCCGCCGTTTTCCTTGTCGTATAGATTCATCAGCATGGCATCGGCAACGGTGACGGCGTGAGCCAGCCAGTTCGCATCGCCGGTTGCGCGGTACAGGGCCAGCAGGGCCGCGCCCATCCACGCCTGTGCGCCCAGGTAGGGCTTGTCATGGACAACCAGGGGGCGCATGCGCTTGTCATCAGCTATGGAATCCGTAGCATGAACCTGCAATATCCAGCCGTTTTCCGTTGTCCTGCCCTGCAATAACGCATCAACGGCCTTGATTGCGGTTTCCAGGTAACGCCCATCCCCGGTACTTTCATAGGTGACGATGTATGCATCAATCAGCTGTGCATTCTTGTCGGTATAGGCCGCGTGGTCGATGGGAGGGATGCCGTACTTCTGCCGTCCCTCGTCGTTGTCGATCAGCCAGTAATCTATGGCGTTCATGCCGTCCTCCAGGTGCGGCGGGTCGTCCTCCTGGCTGGTATAGAAGGTGTTGTTCCCGTCTTTCATCCAGTCGTGCAGGAATTTATCCACTTCGGCAATGCCGGCAAGGTACCTGCCGTCACCGCTGTTGGCGTAGGCATGGGAGAATGCGATCAAGGCGCTGGCCTGGTTGGCGATGCGTTTCTCCGGCACGGCGTTCAGTCCCTTGAAGCGCGCCGGGGCCTCATTAAAGGAGCGTACGTAGACTCCGCCCCAGACGGGATCGATGGCGTTCAGGTAGGCGGCGCTGGATTTCAGCGCCAAGTGGTTCAATTCGTCGTTGCCGTACATGTGGGCGCGCAGGTACAGGTGTTGCAACGGGGCGCCCGTGGTGGTGGAGATACCGTTCCTGGACCAGCCGCCGTGTTGTTCATTCAACAGGTTATCCAGCCGCGCTCGCAGGCGGTTTCTCAACACGGTGAGCTCGGTTTCAACCGGTTCCGGGGGCGCCGAATAGGGCGCCAGCTCATCGGGTACGATGTTGCCTGCCCGTTTCTGTTCGATGATCTTTTCAAGGATGGGGATAAAATTTCCCGGCCTGCGGTTCCCGGCCAGCGCCAGGACCTGCGTGCCGTCCGCAGTCATAAAAATGGTTGCGGGCCATGACCAGTCGGAGTAGCGCTCGCCGAGATCGGGCTGCGCTTCGGCATCGGCAACAACGGCGACGAAATGTTCGTTGATCAACCCGATTACATCAGGGTGCGTGTAGGTGTCCTCATCCATCCAGCGGCAGGCGGTGCAGCCTTCTATGCCCACATCGAGGATGATCAGCTTGTCTGACTGCTGCGCCTGCTCGAACGGCGCCTTGCCCCAATCCTGCCAGCGGATTCCGCCGGTATCGGCAAGCAGCGTTGTCGTCTTAAGCATCAGTGCGGTTGCCAATGATGATGCCAGAAATACCAGCAGGGCAAAGTATAAAAATTTCTTGGATATTTTCATGGGCAGCATTAAAAAGGTGATAGATTCAACAATAAACAATTCGTATTCCAAGCCGATATGAGCGTTGATATTACAAGTATGGCGCAAAACGAGTTCAAGGTCCGATCATTTGTGGGTTTGGCTGCAAGCCTCATCCTGTTGACTGTCATTGTCAAACAGGTACAGGCCGAACAGGAACGTGTGTGTACTGTCACCTCGGCTAACCTCAACAAGCTGACTTTTGACGTATTTGATCAGGGTTTGGACTCTCCCTTGTCGTGGAGATGCCTCGCCGAAAAAGGGGAATTAAAACAGGCTCAGGAGTTGATTGATAGGTACATATTGATTAATCGAGCAGAACTGGATCAATACAAAATAGACGCCTTGACCTTTCATTCAGGTCAGCTGGCGGCGACAGATGGAAGGTATGAGGAAGCAATAGAGAAGTTTTATCTGACAGTTAGAGAAAACGATGAATTAGCCCGTTTTCTGAGCTGGAACGAATATGTATTGGGCACTATCTACTTCCTGCAAGGGAGCATTAGGAAACTGGAACAGGAAATTGAGAAGATTGAGGTCAAAAACATCGAAATGGATGTTGATAATCTGCGAATCTTAAAAAATTTTCACAAGTGCCCGAATGAGACCTATAAAGAGGTTTATTCCCGTACATCTTCCTGTCTGAATACACACTGACTGTCTGGTTATCGCTAATTTCCGGGTAAGTCAGAAGATTTACATCGATTAGAATCATTTTTCAGTTCCAGCTCACGGGCGAGTTCTTCATCTTCCAGAAAATCAGCAAGTTCCAGGGCCTTGGTCAGGTTATAACTGTCAGCTACATCTCCCATCGAAACGGGTTCAAGTCGGTAGGTTTTCGTGTCATTCATAATGATGGTCATTATAGCACTTGACCGGCATTTTCAGTGACTCAACACCACCCGCTGCCGCCTGGGACAACTGACTTTTCTTAGGTTCTCTATTTTCAGGGTAAAAAGCACCTTCTAAAGCGGAAAAAAGCTTAAATCAGTATTAATATCCCTTGAAACTCAAACGGTTATTAATATTATACTGGTCCGACCCTAAATACGACCTAAATAACCTGAATTACCGTATTGCTGAATTTCAGAAAAACTGCTATGATCAAGGATGTTTATCGTAATTGGATCTATGCATGGCAAATACATTAATAGTTTCGGAACGCGGGCAAATCACTCTTCCTGCTGCGATCAGAAAGCGGTTTGGATTGAAAGGAGGGGGAGCGCTGATAATGGAAGAGAAAAAAAATGAATTAATCCTCAAACCTGCCGCAGTGATGGAAATCGAAATTTATGACGATACACAAATCATGCAGTGGGACAAGGATGATGGTTTAACTGATACTGAACGGGATCAAATCAAGAAGTCATTGGAACGATAGAATTGAAACGGATATTTCTGGATGCAAATGTGCTGTTTACCGCAGCGCATAATCCTCAAGGTAAAGCTGCACTTATCATAGATTCTGGAAGGGATGGTCACTGGCTATTATATTCCAGCGCCTATGCAGTTGCTGAAGCCCGATATAATTTAGGGATCAAGTGTCCAGAGCGCTTGCCAGGGCTTGAAATGCTGCTTGATAATATCAGAATCATCAAGCACTTGGAAAAGAAATCCAGTCTTCCAGGGTTAGCTGAGAAAGATCAACCCATATTTCAGGCGGCGCTGGAATGTTCCGCAACACATCTGGTTACCGGAGATAAAAGGGATTTTGGGAAATTCATGAACAAACCGGGGGAAACATTCGGCATTATTATCCAAACCCCTACCGATTTTCTAAAGGAACTCTTACTGGATTAACGAAAAATTTTGTAAATTTTCGTGCTCACAACGAAGGGTCCTCTGCCTGAAAGAACATGTTATACTCCGGCCAAACCGTCAACACCTGTTGAGATAGAAAAGGAACGTGAGCGACGCGGATAACAACAACGGCTCCGGCCAGCCTGAATGTGATCACTGCGGTATTTTCACCATCCCCACGCCTCATCCCATCATGGGCGCCTGGCGCGATATTTCTTACAGTCCGGTGCGCGACAGGATGTGGTCCGTCAGCGAGGGGATTTACCGCTCCATATTCCTGGAAGGCGACAAAGGCATCGTCGCGTTCGACACCCTGACCACGCCCGGCACGGCCGGGGCCTACGCCGGCGCCATAGGCCGGGTATTCCCGAAGAAACCGATACACACCATCGTTTACTCCCACGACCACCTCGACCATACCGGTTACGCTGCCGACATGGCCCCGGACGCGGACATCATTGCCCACCGGTTATGCGCCGACGTGGTCGCGGCAAGACAATCCGACGGCCAGACCCCGGCGACGGAGGTCTGGGACGGCGAGCGCAAGGCCTACGAGGTCGACGGCGTTTACTTCGAGTTGCTCTACCCCGGGCCGACCCACGGCGACGGCAATATCGCCGCCTGGTTCCCGCAGAGCAAGGTATTGTTCATGGTGGACACCATCATCCCCGGGGTCGGCTACACCTTCTTCCCCGACTGGCACTTCAAGCCGTACGTGCCGAGCATGAAGCGTTTCCTGAGCCTGGACTTTGACGTGTTCGTCCCCGGCCATTTCTGGATCACGGACCGCCAGGGCTTCATCGACAACCTGGAATACTACGACCTCATGGCCGGGTTTGCCCAGCAGGCGATTATCGACGGGCTGGACCCGCACGACTGGAGCGGCGTGTGCACGTATACCGAGGAGAAACTGTCGAAATCGTTCGGCAACCTGTTCCGTTACCACGAGTACTGCGCCATGAACCTCTCGAGATATATGCAGGAATACCTCACCGGCGGCTGGGGGATAGAAGGGAATTTCCAGCCGGATACTACTCCATTCTAGAGCAATATCAAGGTGTCGGGACAGGTTAAGGACAGCGGATGGTAAGCGTACAGGGATGTATTCACAGCGTATCTTGAAAAGCGCATGCAAACTTGCAGGTAACAGTTATGGCTGAAAACAGGGGATTATTCACGTCGGACAAGGCCCAGGCCTACCTGGCCCTTGAGCCGGAAATGGTGGTCGAGCACTTGTCGGAACGCCTCTGGACCGTCAGCGACGGCACCTGCAGGACCATTTTTCTCAAGGGCTCGGAAGGCATAATCGCCTTCGATACCTTCGGTACGCCCGGCCGGTCCCGCGCCTACGCCCGCGCCATGGAACAAGCCATCCCGGGCAGGGCAGTCACCACGATAATCTACTCCCACGACCACCTCGACCATGCCGGCTTTGCCGCCGACCTGGCGCCCGCGGCGGAGATCATCGCCGATGAGATGTGCGCCAAGGTGGTCAAGCTGCGCGAGGCCGAGGGGCAGCTTCAGCCTGACCGTGTGCTTACCGGTGCGGAAAACCGGATCACCGTGGACGGCGTGGAGCTGGTGCTGTTGAACCCGGGTCCCACCCACGGTTCCGGCAACCTGGCCGCCTGGTTTGCCGAAGAGCAACTGCTGTTCTCGTCGGATACCATCCTGGCCAACGCCCGTTACGGGCTGCTGCCGGATATCCACCTGGCCAATTTCGTCCGTTTCATGCGCGGCTTTCTCGACCTGGACTGGGACACGTTTGTTCCGGGACGCTACGGGCTCACCGACCGGGCAGGGTTTGTCCGGGGCTGCGATTATATCGAGGCGGTCCAGGAGGCCTGCCAGCAGGCCTTCGTGGAGTTTGTCCCCATCTGGGCCTACGAACCCATGCACGGCTACGTCATGAACAAGCTGGCCGGCCGTTTCGGCGACCTCGACGGTTTTGCCGAGCACGTCGGCCTGACGGCCATACGCATCGTACACCATTACCTCATGGGCGGCTGGTCGCTGGAGGATACGCCCGAACCGGGTTATCTCCTGGCCGACGAGGTGCAGTTATAACGCTGATGCGCAGGCTCGGGCCGGGGATGGCTTCAATGCTTGCCGGGCGCTTGCCGGGGACGGACTTAAGTCCGTCCCCAATCGACTGCGGGGACAGAATCACCACTTGCGGGGCACTTGCCGGGGACGGACTTAAGTCCGCCCCCAATCGCTGCTGTGACTGACAGGCCTTCCGGACTATTCTACGGCTGGTGGAACGTCGCCACCGGTTTTGTGGGCATGGGATTGAGCTATGCCATGTTCACGATATTCGCCTTCGGCGTCTTCGTCAGACCCCTGGAAGAAGAATTCGGCTGGAGCCGCGGCGAACTGTCGCTCGCCATTACCATGACCAATTTCGCCGTGGTCCTCGCGTCGCCCTGCCTGGGATTCATCATCGACAGGTTCGGCGTGCGCCGGGTGCTCATCCCCTCCGTGATCATGATGGGTCTGACCGTTGCCTCCATGGCCTTGCTCAGCGCCAACCTCTGGCATTTCTACGCCTTGTACTTCCTCATCCCGTTCCTGGGCGCGGGCACGCTGCCGCAGAGTTATTCCCGCGTCCTGATCGCCTGGTTTGAACGGCGCCGGGGCATTGCCCTGGGTATCTCGCTGGCGGGTTTCGGCGTCGGGGCGATGCTGGTGCCCGTCGTTGCGCAGTTGATGATCGAGAATTACGGCTGGCGCATGGCGTATATCGGCTTTGCCGCGGCTGTTTTCGTCCTGGCCCTGCCCATGGCGCTGTTCGTCATGAAGGAAACCCCGGAGGAAATGGGCAGCGCGCCGGACGGCGGACCCGCGAGAAATACAGGTGACGGCAACTCTGTGAGCTCTGTGTCCCCCCGCTTACAACATGCGGAACCTGCCCCCGGCTTACAGCATGCCGGGGCAGGCCCCGCGGTTGTAAGCAGGGGGGCAGTCTCCGTGGCTGATAATGATAACGGCGGGAACAAGTCAGCGGTTCCGGCCAGCGGATTATCCTGCCCGCAGGCGGCGCGGACCCGCAGTTTCTGGCTGATCCTGTTCTCGTTCATGCTGGTGGGTATCGGCATCACCAGTATCATCGCGCACCTGGTGCCCATGCTGACGGACCGCGGCGTTGCGCCGGCTGTTGCCGCCCTGTGCATGAGTTCCCTTGCCCTGGGCCTGATCGCCGGGCGCCTCCTGTCCGGGTTCCTGATGGATTATTTCTTCGCGCCATACGTCGCGGCGTTCTTCCTGCTGGGCCTGCTGGGCGGCATTATCATCCTGGCGACGGGGACCGCCGGCGCACTGGTGTTCGTCGCCGCGGTCTGTGTCGGCATGGCGACCGGGTCGGAAATCAGCGAGATTGCCTATATCTGCAGCCGCTATTTCGGCCCGCGCGCATTCGGCCTCATCTACGGTCTCATGTTTGCCGCATTCCAGCTGGGATCGATGGTCGGTTCGCCGTTGATGGGCCTGTATTACGATCGCGCCGGCGATTATATCGGCGCATTGTGGGTGGTGGCCGCCATCGTCCTGGTCGGGACCGTATTGATCGTCCTGCTTGGACCTTATCCCGATAAGTTCAAGGGGTCAGAGCAAATGCTCTGACCCCAATTATCAGTATTTAAATAAAGAGGAACACAACCATGTTATTTATCTGCTATTTTGAGATCATGCCGGAAAAAATCACGGAGGTGACCAAAGGTACGTTGCGGCATTCCGAACGCGCCGGCGAAGCAACCGGCGCGGTTAAAGTGATTTTTGAGGGGCAGGCTGCCTCCCACTGGGGCATCGCCGCGTTCGAGGCCGACAGTTCGGAAGCGGTATTCCGCTATATCCGCCCCTGGTGCGGTGTCAACGGGAAAATCCTGGTGGAACCGGCGCTGCGTGTGGACGACGGCGAATTCGCAAAAAAATTTCCCCGCGACATACTGGAATGATGAAAACAATATAGTAAACTTCACGGAGTAAGATGTTTAAATGTCGGGGCCGAAATGCAGGGGTCAGAGCAAAAGCTCTGACCCCTGGATAGCTGTCGGCCATAACAGGATACCAAGGAGGTAAAGCAGATGGATCAGGCATTGAAAACCCTGCAGGACAAGTTCGGATACCGGGAGTTTCGCGACGCCCAGCAGGACATCATCGAGGAAATTCTTGCCGGTAATGACGCCCTGGTGCTTATGCCTACCGGCGGCGGCAAATCCCTGTGCTACCAGATCCCGGCCATGCTGCGTCCCGGCACCGGTATCATTATTTCACCTCTTATTGCCCTGATGCAGGACCAGGTCAGCGCCTTGCTGCAACTCGGGATCAGGGCTGCTTATCTCAATTCGACCCTGCCTGTACAAACTGCCCAGGAAACGGAACAAGGTCTGCTCAATAACGAGATGGACCTGCTCTATATCGCGCCGGAACGCCTGTTGCAGGAACGCACCCTGGCGCTGCTGCAGCGGACACAGCTTGCCTTGTTTGCCATCGATGAAGCCCACTGCGTCTCGCAATGGGGGCATGATTTTCGCAAGGACTACCTGGCGCTGGACCAACTGCACCAGCGTTTTCCGTCCGTACCCCGGATTGCCCTGACGGCAACCGCGGATGAACGCACCCGCGCTGAGATCCGGCAACGCCTGGGTCTCATGCAGGCAAAGGTATTCATCAGCGGTTTTAACCGTCCGAATATCCAGTACCGGATCTCGACCAGGCTGCAGGAACGCCGGCAATTGCTGCACTATCTGGAGACGGAGCGGCAGGGGGACGCCGGTATCGTCTATTGCCTGTCCCGCAAAAAAACCGAGACCATTGCCGGCTGGCTTAATGAACAGGGCCGTACCGCCCTGCCGTATCACGCAGGACTCAGTGCGAGTATGCGCAACCGGCACCAGCAACGTTTTCTGCAGGAGGAAGGGGTCATCATCGTCGCCACCATTGCCTTCGGTATGGGTATTGACAAACCGGACGTGCGTTTCGTAGCGCACATGGACCTGCCGAAGAGTATCGAGGCCTATTACCAGGAAACCGGCCGGGCGGGGCGGGACGGCGAAGAAGCCGATGCCTGGATGATCTACGGACTGGAAGACGTGGTTAAACTGCGGCTGATGCTGGAACAGTCCGACGCTGATGAAGACCATAAATGGATTGAACGCTACAAGCTCGAGTCCATGCTGGGCCTGTGCGAGATCACCAGTTGCCGCCGCCAGGCCCTGTTGCAGTACTTCGGCGAAGAATCCCCGGCCAGTTGCGGCAACTGTGATACCTGCCTGCGCCCGGTGGCAACCTGGGACGGCACGACTGCGGCCCGCAAGGCCTTGTCCTGCGTCTATCGCAGCGGCCAGCGCTTTGGCGCCAGGCACCTGATAGACATATTGCTGGGCAAAGAAAACGAAAAGGTAAAAAAGTTCAACCACCAGCGACTCAGTACCTTCGGTATCGGCGAAGAGCTGGATATGCAGCAATGGCGCTCCGTATTCCGGCAATTGATCGCCCGCCGCTTCTTGACCGTCGATATGAAGGGTTACGGTTCCCTGCGGCTGACCGACCGGAGCAAGCCGTTACTGCAGGGTGAGGCGCAGGTCTTCTTGCGCGAGGACGACAGGATTAAAAAGCCGCCGCGCAAACAACGCATAACCACGGAGCAGGTCGACGACACGGAACTGCTGGAAAAACTCAAGGCGCGGCGCAAACAAATTGCTGTTGAACAGGGCCTGCCGCCTTACGTCATCTTCCACGATTCGACACTCGCGGAGATGGTGCAGCAGTTACCTGGTAATCCGGAACAACTGCTGCAGGTCAGCGGGGTAGGGCTCACCAAGCTGGAGCAATACGGCGAGACGTTCCTGGCGGTAATCAGCTCGCACATCCGGGCCGGTACCGGTCCGGAATAGACACCGGCCTGTTCCCGGTTAGCGCTTGCTGTACTGCGGGCGTTTTCTTGCTTTGTGCAGGCCGACTTTCTTGCGTTCCACTTCGCGGGCGTCACGGGTGACAAACCCTGCCTGGCGCAGTGTTTTACGCAAACCTTCGTCGTATTTGAGCAGCGCCCGGGTGATGCCGTGACGGATTGCGCCGGCCTGGCCGGAAATGCCGCCGCCGCTGACGCTGACGGTGATGTCAAAATTTTTCATCATGTCGAGCTTTTCCAGGGGTTGCTGAACGATCATTCTGCCCGTTTCCCTGCCGAAATACTGGTCCAGGGTGCGGTTGTTGATGACGATATTGCCGCTGCCCTTCTTCAGGAACACCCGTGCGCTGGAACTCTTCCTGCGGCCGGTGCTGTAATACGTTTCGTCTGCCATAATAAACTCTATATTTCCAACGGTTTCGGCTGTTGCGCGTCATGGCGATGGTCGGCATCGGCATAAACCCGCAGTTTGCGGAACATGTCCCGCCCCAGGGGGCCTTTAGGCAACATACCCTTGACCGCTTTTTCGATAACCCGTTCCGGTCTGGACTGGATCAGTTTCTCAAAAGTGATTGATTTAATTCCTCCCGGGTAACCCGAATGGCGGTAGTAGGTCTTGTCGCGCGCCTTGTTTCCGGTTACCTGGACATCTTTTGCATTGATCACGATCACGTAATCGCCGGTATTCATGTGCGGCGTGTATTCCGGCTTGTGTTTGCCGCGCAAGCGCCGGGCAATCTCGGTGGCAAGCCGGCCCAGGACTTTCCCCCTGGCGTCGACCACGTACCACTCGGGCTTGATATCGGCAGGCGTAGCAGTGTAGGTTTTCATCGGACTACTTAATCGCGTCAAAAAAACGGAGATCATACGGCTAGACCGATTAGCTGTCAATGCAATTCTTAACAGGTTCCTCGGTAACCGGGGCAAGATCATACTTTCAGTCATAAGGGAGAGTTTTTTTTTCCAAAGAGATATAAATAAGCAGTGAACTCATGGATTTTAAGGGGATCAGATCAGTATTACCCCCAAACAGAGGAGCATCCCATGAGTTTATTGACCCACTTGGCCACAATTGACGACCCGCGGCGTGATATCAACAAGCGGCATGACCTGTTGGACATAGACTTTGCCGGTGAGGTAAAAGTCACTGATATTTCAAGCAGTCATCCCTGAAAAACCCGATAAATTGTTCTAATTCATTGAATTGGAACGCTAAAACAGAAAATCCGACTCATCCAGGTCGGCCCGGTCAATACCAGGCAGTTCCACCGTCCCGCCGCCATAGTCCGTGAGATCCAGCGTCACGCGATCCTCCCCTGTTATGATGGTGACCGCACTCAGGTCCTCTACATCAAGAGCGCTCAGGTCAATCCTGTCCTCCCCATTGCTGAAGTCCAGGATAATGTCATTTCCATGATCGGGGGCAAACCTGAAAATATCTGCCCCATGGCCGCCAGACAGATCATCATCACCACCACCGCCGTCCAGGGTGTCCTCGCCGGCTCCGCCCACGATGACGTTGTATCTGCCATCACCAATCAGCGTGTCCGCGTGCCCGCTGCCGGTAATGTTCTCGAAATCCCGGATACTGTCCCCTGTCGCATGCCCGCCGGAGACTTCATTAGTATGCAGGTTCACCATGACGCCCGCGTTTGACCCTGCATAGGAAACGGTATCCTGGCCGCCGTCGCCCCCGTGCAGGGTGTCCGCGCCAGCGCCGCCCTCTAAGGTGTCCGCGCCATAGCCCCATCCCCCGTCAATGACGTTGTCCCCGTCGTCACCGATCAGTGTATCCGCGGCCCCACTGCCGATAATGTGCTCAAACCCCCGGATACTGTCTCCTGTCGCATGCCCGCCGGAGACTTCATTAGTATGCAGGTTCACCATGACGCCTTCGTTTGACCCTGCATAGGAGATGGTATCCTCACCGTCGCCGCCGTCCAGGATGTCCGCGCCGTCGTCGCCGTACAGAAGGTCATTGCCGTCTCCGCCCCGTAGCGTGTCGTCTCCGATGTCGTCCCTGTAGTCGCCCCACAACAGGTCATCGCCGTCGCCGCCGTCCAGGGCGTCATTACCAGCGCCGCCCTCCAATCGGTCATTGCCGGTCCCGCCTTGCAGCGTGTCGTCTCCCGCCCCGCCCCACAATGTGTCATCACCGTATCCCCCGCTCAGATTGTCGTCTCCGATGTCGTCCCTGAAGTCGCCCCACAACAGGTCATCGCCGTCGCCGCCCCGCAACGTGTCGTCTCCCATGCCGCCATTCAGCCGGTCATCGCCGTCGCCGCCCCGCAACGTGTCATCTCCCATGCCGCCGCCCAGCCGGTCATCACCATCGCCGCCGTCCAGGGTATCCGCGCCGCCGCCGCCCCAGATGGCATTGTCTCCGTCATCACCGGTCAGCGTGTCCACATGCTCGCTGCCGATAATGTGCTCAAAGCCCCGGATACTGTCCCCTGTCGCATGCCCACCGGAGACTTCACCAGTGCGCAGGTTCACTGTAACGCCTGCGTATGATCCCGCATAGGAAACGGTATCATCACCATCGCTGCCGTCCAGGGTGTCTGCGCCGCCGTTGCCTTCGATGACGTTGTCTCCGTCATCACCGGTCAGCGTGTCTGTATGATCGCTGCCGATAACGCCCTCGAAACCGCTGATACTATCTCCTGTTGCATGCCCTCCCGAGACCTGACCGGTGCGCAAGTCCACCGCGACGCCCGCGTTCGACCCGGTATATGAGACGGTATCCACACCGCCGCCGCCGTCCAGGATGTCTGCGCCAGCGTCGCCCTCCAGCCGGTCATTGCCGTATCTCCCTTCAATGACGTTGTCTCCGTCGTCACCGATCAGTGTATCCGCGGACCTACTGCCGATAATGTGCTCAAAGCCCCGGATACTGTCCCCTGTCGCATACCCGCCGGAGCCTTCACCAGTGCGCAGGTTCACCGTGACGCCCTCGGTCGACCATTCATAGGAAACGGTATCCTCACCGCCGCCGCCCTCCAGGGTGTCTGCGCCGCCGTTGCCCCGGATGGTGTTGTTTCCGTCATCACCGGTCAGCGTGTCCGCGTACGCGCTGCCGATAATGTGCTCGAAACCGCTGATACTATCCCCTGTCGCGTGTCCCCCGGAGACTTCATCAATGCGCAGGTTCACTGTGACGCCCGCGTTCGATCCCTCATAGGAAACGGTATCATCGCCATCACCGCCGTCCAGGGTGTCTGCGCCGCCGCCGCCATTCAGCCAGTCATCACCGGCGCCGCCCCGCAATGTGTCGTCTCCCAAGCCGCTGTGCAGGATACCACCACCATCGCTGCCGCCCAGGTAGCCTGTGCCACCGTCACCATTCAGCCAGTCATCACCGGCGCCGCCCCGCAATGTGTCGTCTCCCATGCCGCCCCCCAACAGGTCATCGCCAGCGCCGCCGTCCAGGGTGTCTGTGCCATCATCGCCATTCAGCCAATCATCACCAGCGCCGCCCCGCAACGTGTCGTCTCCCGAGCCTCCGTTCAGGATGCCACCGCCGTCGCCGCCGTCCAGTGTGTCATCACCTTTGCCGCCGTCCAGGGTGTCGCCACCAGCGCCGCCGTCCAGTGTGTCTGCGCCGTCGCCGCCATTCAGCCGGTCACCACCGGCTCCGCCCCGCAACGTGTCGTCTCCCATGCCGCCGTTCAGGATGTCGCCCCCGGCGCCGCCATCCAGGGTGTCTGCGCCGCCGCCGCCATACAGGAAGTCATAGCCGTCTCCTCCCATGATGACGTTGTCGCCGTCATCACCGGTCAGGCTGTCCCGGTGCCGGCTGCCGATAATGTGCTCAAACCCCCGGATACTACCCTCTGTTGCATATCCCCCGGAGGTTTCACCAGTACGCAGGTTCACCCAGACGCCTGTGAATGACCCCTCATAAGAAACGGTATCTTCACCGTCGCCGCCGTCCAGGGTGTCTGCGCCGCCGTTGCTCCATATGGTGTTGTCGCCGTCATCACCGGTCAGCGTGTCCGCGTACGCGCTGCCGATAATGTGTTCGAAACCCCGGATACTGTCCTCTGCCGCATGCCCGCCGGAGGCTTCACCAGTGCGCAGGTTCACCGTGACGCCCGCGTATGACCCTGCATAGGAAACGGTATCCTCGCCGTCGCCGCCGTCCAGGGTGTCTGCGCCACTGCCGCCCTCCAGCCGGTCATCACCATCGCCGCCATCCAGGGTGTCCTCGCCATTGCCGCCTTCCAGCCGGTCATTGCCGTCGCCGCCGTCCAGGATGTCTGCGCCACTGTGTCCATCCAGCCGGTCGTTGCCGGCTCCGCCGCGCAGCCGGTCGTCTTCCGCGCCGCCCTCCAGCCGGTCATCACCATCGCCGCCATCCAGGGTGTTTGCGCCATTGCCGCCAGTCAGCTGGTCATTGCCGTCGCCGCCGTCCAGGATGTCTGCGCCACTGTGTCCATCCAGCCGGTCGTTGCCGGCTCCGCCGCGCAGCCTGTCGTCCCCCGC
>JAPOQU010000111.1 GCA_026710545.1 Gammaproteobacteria bacterium
CGTGGCATACCTGAAGACGGATGCTTCTGTGGTGGCGCATGCCGAGCGGCAGGGCCTGTTCGTGATCCGGGCCACCGGTAACAGCGCCAGTATTATTAATGATGCGGAGTTCAGGCCCAGGGTGTTTCGGTGATTGGCTAATTTGGGACACCCATGAATTTCCGAATTCCCGTAATTTGGGACACCCATGAATTTCCGGGTTCCGGTTCCAAGGGAACGACGGGGGGTGTGACGTAATGACGGGGTGTGTGTCAGGATGTTTAGTTCTTAGTTTTGCGGCTGGGGGGGTTGCTTGATTAAAGAACGTAATGCCTCGTTGACTTTTTCTGAATTCGGGAACATCTCGGCTACGTCTTCATCCAGCCGTACGATATTGGTTCCCTCTTTATAGCGTTGCGCGTACTTTCCCCTGACGCCACCTGAAAAATCATACTCATCCAACAGGTCCCGATCTTTTCTACTCGCCATACTTTTCTTCATATCTCTTGCGTTCACGTACTGTTGCCGGCCGGGCAGAAATCAGTCTGATAGCGTCGTCCCTTTCAGCATGAACTACCACAAGGAGAAAAGCTAATTTGGGACACCCATGAATTTGGAACATTCGTTAATTTACGGGTGTCCCAAATTAGCCCTTAACCTGCAATATCCACACCCCAACGCGCAAATGCTGTCTGGATTTCTTTCTTTGTAGCAAATTCGCCTTGATCGGCCGCCCGCGCACCAATTTCTATGGCGCGGCGAAAACGAACTTCTTCCATTACATCATCCCAGGTTGCACCGTCGGGCAGTTGATCGGCCAGGGTGTACAGTGTTTCTTTTAGATTTGCAGCCACAGTTCAACTCTCAATTACACAATGAACAGTTTATTAGCTGACAGCTTAATTTTCCAATTATTTTCTTCCAGGTAACAATTCAGGACAGCTAATTTGGGACACCCATGAATTTAGAACATTTGTTAATTTATGGGTGTCCCAAATTGCGTCCGGCTAAATCAGAACAACCATGAATTATGTAGCCATTGCCCAAAACTCTTTGACAGCCCCCCATCCCTGTAGGATACTGGCGTCACCTTTGGTGCCCGGGACGGGCCTCGAACCCGTAAGGCGTGTAGCTTGTGACTACAGAGGCCGGGGGGATGACAGCCCCCTGTGTTTACCGATTTCACCACCCGGGCAGAAACGACCCGTCCCTTTCGGGGGACGGGTTTTTTTTATGCCCGGTGATTGTATTCCGTTCCCGTACTGCGCAACGGCGAACCTGCGTCGATTTGTGGTAAAACTCACATGGGAGTAATTCAGGACAGCCATAAATTACTGCTAATTTGGGACACCCATGAATTTAGAACATTTGTTAATTTATGGGTGTCCCAAATTGCGCCCATGAATTTCCGGGTCAAGCCCGGTGTGATGAGCGGCTGAGGCCCGTATGACGTAATAGTGAATTTACTTTATACTGGGATCCTGTTATTTCCAATCATCGGCTGAACTGAAAAGGAGGATGTCATTATGGAAAACCAATCACATCAACAACCCGCCACCCCTGAAGAAATCTGGGCTATCCTGCGCGAGGTGTCGAAGTCACAGAAGAAAGCCGACCAGCGATTAAAGGAACTGGCCGGGTTATTCACCAGCCAGTGGGGCGCCCTGATGGAGAGCCTGGTGGAAGGCGACCTGGTTCCGCTGTTGCAAGCCCGGGGGATAACGGTACGGTACACGCATACCCGGATGCATGGCAGGCGTAATGATGAACATTACGAGTTTGACATCCTGGCCGGGAACGGCGAGGAGATCGTAGTCGTGGAGGTGAAGACCACTCTACGCGCCGAGGACGTGGCGCACTTTCTTGGGAGGCTGGGCAAGTTCACGGAATACGAACCGGTCTACAAGGGGAAGAAGGTCTACGGCGCGGTGGCGTATCTCAAGGCGGATGCGTCCGTTCAAGTACATGCGCAACGGCAGGGGTTGTATGTGATCCGCGCTACCGGCAGCAGCGCCAGCATTATCAATAGTGAGGACTTCAGGCCGCGGGTGTTTGGGTGATTAGCTAATTTGGGATAGCTAATTTGGGACACCCATGAATTTACAACATTCGTTAATTTATGGGTGTCCCAAATTTACGATGACGGGGGGTTGCTTGATTAAAGAACGTAATGCCTCGTTGACTTTTTCTTAATTCGGGAACATCTCGGCTACGTCTTCATCCAGCCGTATGATATTGGGTCCCTGTCCTAGTGACCAAGTTTGGATATATCGTAGACGACGATAGCCAAGCCCGTAAGGAATACGAAAAATGCCGCTACTACTAACCAGACCATTATTCTTTCTCCAACTCTTTAAAGCGTTTAATCGCAGCCTGGTTAACCCAAACCACGACTGATGTGACGAACACAACTTCTTCCTTGATGCGGTCTATTTTTGACATGGAAATTTTAGCAGAAAATGTTAGGGGGTGTATAAGGAGGGGCTAATTCAGGACACCCATATAATCAATTTATGGGTGTCCCAAATTTACGCCGCAGGATCGTGGCAAGCTGGCCGGCAATGCCTGCGTAGGCGCCGTACTCCCGCAGGACGCGGGCGCAGGCGGGATTTTTTTCTCTTTGCGCCAGGCGCAGCGGCGTCTGGAACAACTTGTTTCTGGCATTGACCGCAGCGCCATGGTCCAGCAGCAGTCTCAGCAGGTTCGTATCCCGGCTCCAGGTTGCCCAGTGCAAGGGGGTGTAGCCGATCTCGTCGCGGGCGTTGATGTTTGCTCCTGCTTGCAGCAGCGCTTGTATGCAATCCGTATCTTCACTATTGAGTGCGTCAAACAAGGGTGTCCTGTTTCTGCAATTCACCGCATCCACATCCGCCCCGGCCGCTACCAGGACAGCGACAAGCGCCGCCTTGTTGTCTGAACTGCTCGTGACAAGACTGTGCAAGGGGGTGTTGCCCCAGTTGTCGGCGGCATTCACGTCGGCGCCGGCTTCCAGGGCCTGGTGCAGATCGCTGACGGTTACGTTATACGAACGGCATAATTCATGTAGCTGGGTTTTACCTTTGCCGTCCCTGGTATTATGGTTTGGCCGCTGGTTGTTCCCGGTTGGTTTTACCGCCGGGTATGCGGATGCGCCAGTGTTGCCAGGACCGGTTTCAGGTTCTGACTCATCGCTGTCGCCGGCGTCGGCGCCGGTCTTCGCGGTCACGACCTCGACCGGCGCGCTGGGCTCCGTCGACTCTTCAGCCTCTGCGCCGTACTGACGCAGGATCTGCGCACAGGCAACGTTCTCATCCTCTTCCGCCATCTGCAATAACGTCTGGTCGTATTTGTACCAGGCCCCGGTATCAGCGCCGTGATCCAGTAACAGCGTCAGCATGTCGGTGTTTCTGTATAAGACAGCCTCGTACAAGGGCGTATTGCCATACTTATCCTGGGTATTAACGTCTGCCCGCGCCTGCAGGAGCTCCCGGGCACAATGCATACGGCCGCTCTTGACTGCCAGGTGCAACGGCGTCATACCCCTGTTGCCCCTGGCATTGATATCTGCGCCTGCCTTGATCAATACCGATATACATTCCGATCTGGCGGCATCGCCTACCAATGAATCGATAAGCGTATGCAAGGGCGTGTTTCCCCAGTTGTCGGCGGCATTCACATCGCAGCCTGCCTTCAGGGCCTGCTGCAGGTCAGCGGCGCGGACAGCGAATTCGGAAAAGAGTTTATGGAGCCGTGTTCTGCCTTTCCCGTCTCTGCTGTCCGGGTGAGGTTGCTGTTTCTGGTCCAGGTTTGTGACGGTCATGTGTTTCCTCCGTGCAGGTTTCTTACTTACTATTATTTTCGGATATTTCGACCAGGCAGGGTGGGTAGTTTCAGGGTATTGAAGGGTAAATTGAGGATGCCAATTTGGGACACCCATGAATTGCTAGTTTTCCGTAATTTGGGACATCCATGAATTTTGCTTGCGCAGGGGCGACAATTTATGGGTGTCCTGAATTAACCAATTTATGGTTGTCCCAAATTAGCCCCCCCGCCGTTTCGGCGCAAGCCGGAACCCGGCAATTTATGGGTGTCCCAAATTCAGAAATGCAGCCAGCCGGGCTGCTCCTTGTGCTTGAAGACGAAGCGCAGGGGGACGTCGGTGGTGGCGACCGGTTGGCCGTCGCGGTAGGCGGGGCGGTAGCGGGTGGCGGCGATGCCGCGTTCGGCGCGGCGGATCAAGGTGGTTTCACCGGCCGGGTGGATCGCCTGTATCCGGATGTTGCGGGGCCAGCCTGACTCGGGCACGTCCAGCAGCGCATCCGCGTAGTAGTTGTCCTCGCTTGCCTGTATTTCCTCCTCGCCGGGTACGGGGAGTTGCTCTATGGGCTGCGGCGCGCCGAACAGTTCCTCCACCTGTGCCGGGCCGGCGCCGTGTTCGGCCAGGGCGGCCCAGGCCTGCCGGTACTTGCGGGCGCCCTCCAGCACCCGGCGCTGCACGGTGAGCCAGTCGCCCATGAAAACCAGCGCCCGGGCGTAGTCCATGATGCCGCCGGGCAGGGTTGCCTCGTACGTCTTGACGATGCGTTGCAGCGAGCGCTTGCCCTTGTAGAAGCTCTGGTAGGCGTAGTAATCCCGCACGGCCGCCTCGTTGACGTAGGGGGTGCTTCTTCCGTGCGGGAGCATGGCTTCCCGTATCTCCACATGCGAGAGCATCGGATCCAGCACGTCCTCGGCGACGTGGTGGTTGATGACGGCTACCTTATATAAGATGTCTGCCCGGTCCCGGGGCGGCGCATCCTCCGGGAGGATTTTCAGCGCTTTGGCATACAGGTCGTCCGCCGCGATCAGGGGTTCCACCGTCGTGTTTGGGGGGCTGAAGTTGTAGAGGTCGAAGTACCACTGCCCCACTCTCTTTATTACCGGCACCAGGCCGGCGTTACGCTCGCCGTAGTTGCGCTGGTACAGCCAGAACAGGTATTCGTAGTTGCGGCGCAGTTCGTCCCGGGCGCCCAGGGCGACCTGGCTGTCGATGATGGCCTCCAGTAAGGCGACCTGGTTCATGCTGTGCAGCCCTTCGTTGACGCGCACCGACTGCATGGCGTCCCGCAAAACTGCAATCGCCCGGCCGTGATCCCCGCCCTGCTGGTAGAGCATCCCCAGGCTGGAGCGGGCCTCGACGAGTTCGGTTGCATGGGGTCCTTCGGCAACCTCCAGTTCGGCAATCTGTTTTTCATACGCAGCGATGGACCGGGACAACCCGGGATCGGAGGGCGCCTGCGTAGCAACAGTAGAGTCAGGCCGATGCACATCCGCCGGCTCGCCGGCCGCAGAGACGGATGGAACAATGCCGAAAACAAGCAATGACAAAAAATACCGGCAGACTGGTCTGGTCATCAGGGCGGATACACACTTTGTAATATATATGATACCACCATTGCAGCGGCTAATTTGGGACGGCTAATTTGGGACACCCATGAATTTACAACATTCGTTAATTTATGGTTGTCCCAAATTTACGGATTCCGTCAATTTATGGGTGTCCCAAATTTGCTATGATGGCGACCATGAGTGGGTCCGGGGGATATTCAGGTGCTGTGCGGTGTGTGGCGGTTGCGCCGGCCTGGCATGTGCCGGACCTGGTGGAGGATGCCCGGGCGGGTTTGCTTGAGCCGCCCCGGTCGCTGCCGCCCAAGTATTTTTATGATGCGCACGGGGCGGCGTTGTTCGACCGCATCTGCGCCACGCCCGAGTATTACCCGACCCGCACCGAGGATACGCTGTTGCGGCAGTACGGCGACGAGATCATTGCGCTGACCCGGCCCGATTGCCTGATCGAGCTGGGCAGCGGCAGCTCGAAAAAGACCAAGAACCTGTTCGATGCCTGTGAAAGGCAGGGCCATTTCTGCGTGTACGCGCCGTTTGATATCTGTGAGCCCGTGCTGGTGGAAGCGGCCGGCAAGCTGCAGGCAGATTACCCGTGGCTTAACGTCAGGCCGCTGCTGGGCGACTACCATGCCGGCCTTGCCAACATGCCGCACTACCCGGGCGCCAGGCTGTTCATGTTCCTGGGCGGCACCATCGGCAATTTCACTCCCCCCGAGGTGCGCGCCTTCATCGGCGACATCCGCCGGCGCATGCAGCGGGGCGATTTTCTGCTGCTGGGCGCGGACCGGATAAAAGACAATGACGTGCTGCATGCCGCCTATAACGACGCCCAAGGCATCACCGCCGAGTTCAACCTGAACGTGTTGCAGGTGCTCAACCGGGAACTGGAGGCGGACTTCCGCGCGGATAAATTCGCCCATTTGGCTGTCTATAATAATGAGTTGCACAGAATCGAGATGTACCTGGTATCCGGACTGCGCCAGGAAATTACCCTGGGCAGGCTGGATTTGCGCATCCAACTGGCACGCGGCGAGCAGATACTGACGGAATTGAGCTACAAGTTTGACCATGATGAACTGGAAACACTGCTGGAGGAATTCGGGCTCGGGGTCATCCGTCATTTCGAGCCGGACAACCACTATTTCTCCCTGGTCCTGGCGCAAAGTGGTTAGTGCCGCGCAACGTGTCGTCATTTTGACCGGGCTGGCCCTGCCCGCGTTCCTGGTCACGCTGGGTTGCGCCGAGAAGCGATCGCAGATTGAGACGATCCGTGACACCGGGATGGTCCACGTCGTCACAAAATCAGGCCCGATGACGTACCAGCGCGACGCCGAGGAAGGGGAACGCGGCCTGGAATACGAACTGGTGAGGCTGTTTGCCGGCTGGCTGGGCGTCGATTTCAAGCTGAGCCTGGCGGACAGCAGGGAGGAGATCACCGACCTGCTCGTCTCGGGACAGGCGGACGTCGCGGCAGCCGGGCTGAGCCGGTCCCTGGCGCCGGGCGATCCCCTGGCATTCGGCCCCGGCTTTCAATGGGTGACCCGGCAGGTAGTGTACCGGCACGGCTATATCCGGCCGTCCTCGCCGGCCGGGGTTGCGCCGCACCGGCTGCACGTGACCCGCAATGCCCTGACCCGGGAGGAACTCGACCGCCTGCAGACACTCTACCCGGACCTGGTCCTGGTCATGCACGAGGACAAGGACGACCTGGATCTGCTGGAGATGATCGAGTACGGGGAGATCCTCTACGCCGTGGCCCGGTCCAACGAGGTGGCCTGGTCGCGCATCTCCCTGCCGGAGCTTCGGGTGGCCTTTGACCTGTCCGATCCCGAACCCCTGGGCTGGGCCGTGCGCCGCTCCGCCGGGGATGATTCCCTCATCAGGGCGATCCGGGAGTTCTACGACCATATCAGGAGCAAGCGCCAACTGGCCGGCCTGATCGACCAGGTGTACGTGTTTGCGGACAAGTTCGATTACGTGGAAGCACGCAGCTTCGTCGACGGCTATAACGACCGGCTGCAGGAACTGAAGCCTTATTTCATGAATGCCGCGAACGAGTTCGGCTTTGACTGGCGCCTGCTGGCCGCCATCAGCTACCAGGAGTCCCACTGGAAGAATTCGGCGCGCTCCCCCACCGGCGTGCGCGGGCTGATGATGCTGACCAAACAGACGGCGCGGCAGGTCGGCATCAGCGACCGCCTGGACCCGGTGCTGAGCGTTTACGGCGGCGCCAAGTACCTGACCATCCTGGTGGACAAGATACCCGACCGCATCCCCGACCCGGACCGCACCTGGTTCGCCCTGGCCTCCTATAACGTCGGCTTCGGCCATCTCGAGGACGCCCGGGTGATCACCCAGAAGACCGGCGGCGATCCCGATTCCTGGGCCGACGTGAAAAAGTCGTTACCCCTGCTGGCCGAGCACAAGTGGTACTCAACGACGAGATACGGCCACGCCAGGGGCTCTGAACCGGTCAAGTTCGTGGAGAACATCCGCAAGTACTACGCCATGCTGCTGCACCTGACCCACGAGGAAACAATGGCAGAAGCCGACCCGCACCCCGCACCGGCGCCGGCGCCGTATAACCTGATTAATTCCCCCGTGCTGTAGCCCCAGCTAATTTGGGACACCCATAAATTTCGGATAATCGTAAATTTGGGACACCCATGAATTTGGAATAATTGTAAATTTGGGACAGCCGTAAATTTGAAGGGCTGTCCTGCTTTTTTTCTTCAAACTGAATTCATGCCCGCCGCCTTGCCAGGCTTGACCCGGTATCCAGCGGGCGCCTATTCTTTATTACATTATTAATGTGTAAACTTGCACTCCTCAGCACGGGAGATCCAAGATGTCCGAGAACAGCAAAATCGTCAAATCCGAACAGGAATGGCAACAGGATCTGACGCCGGAACAATTTGAGGTATGCCGCCGCAAAGGGACGGAGCGGCCTTTTACCGGCAAGTACAATGACTGCAAGGACGCGGGCACGTACCGCTGCGCCTGCTGCGGCCAGGCCCTGTTCAGTTCCGGGGCCAAATTTGACTCCGGCACGGGCTGGCCCAGCTTTTACGAGCCCGGAGATGCCGCCGCGGTGAAGACCGAGGACGACTACAGCCTGTCAGGCAGACTGCGCACAGAGGTATTGTGCAGCGCCTGCGACGCCCACCTCGGCCACGTCTTCCCGGACGGCCCGCAACCCACCGGCTTGCGCTACTGCATCAACTCCGTCGCACTGGACCTGGAAAAAGAGGAGTAAATTTGGGACACCCATGAATTTGGAATAATCGTAAATTCATGGGTGTCCCAAATTTACTTCTGGAACCAGGTCAGCTTTTCGTGCAGTTTCACCACTTCGCCGATGACGATCATTGACGGGGGTTTGACCTCCTGGTCGGCGACGGTCTTTGCCAGGGTGGATACTGTTCCCGCGTAGACTTTCTGGTTCGGCGTGGTGCCCTGCTGGATGACGGCGGCGGGCATGTCCGGGCGCATGCCGTGTTGCAGGAGGTTTTTCTGCAATACGTCGATCCCCTTCACCCCCATGTAGATGGCCAGGGTCTGTTTCGGTTGCAGCAGGGCCGGCCAGTTGAAGGCCAGCTTGCCGTCCTTCAGGTGGCCGGTGACGAACAGGCAGGAGTGGGCGTAATCACGGTGGGTCAGCGGGATGCCGGCGTAGGAGGCGCAACCGGCGGCGGCGGTGATGCCCGGCACGACCTGGAACGGGACGCCGGCCGCGGCCAGTTCCTCGATCTCCTCGCCACCGCGGCCGAAAATGAACGGGTCGCCGCCCTTCAGGCGCAGTACGCGTTTGCCTTGTTGGGCCAGTTCGACCAGCAATGCGTTGAGCTCGGACTGCGGCACGGTATGGCTGTCGCTGCGCTTGCCCACGTAGATCCGCTTTGCTTCTTTTCTGACCAGTTCCACTATGGCCGGGGCAACCAGCCGGTCGTACAGTACGACGTCGGCCTGTTGCATCAGGCGCAGGGCGCGGAACGTGAGCAGGTCGGGGTCGCCCGGGCCGCCGCCGACCAGGTAAACTTCGCCGCTCCGCAGGTCGGTCGGTTCGGCGTTGTCGAGTTCGTTCTCCAGGGCCTGTACGGCGGCGGCTTCACGCCCCGCAAACAACATCTCGACCACCGGCCCCTGCAGGATATTCTCCCAGAACCGGCGCCGTTGCCTGAATTCAGGAAAGCGTTGTTTTACCCGCCCGCGGAACTCCCGCACCACGGTCGCCAGGCGCCCGTAGCTTGCCGGTATCAGGGTTTCCAGTTTAACCCGCAGCAGCCGGGCCAGGACCGGCGAGGCCCCGCCCGTGGACACGGCGATCTGCACCGGGTCCCGGTCAACCACGGAGGGCATGATGAAACTGCACAGGGCGGGATTGTCGACCACGTTGACCGGCACGTTGTCCGCCTTGGCGGCCTCGGCGACCCGGACGTTGACCTCTTTGTCGGCCGTGGCAGCGATCGCCAGCGCACAACCGACCACGTCATCCGGCATGAACGCCCTGGCCTCGCGGGTTAACTTCCCCTGCTGCTCCAGCGCCAGTATTTCCTCCCCCACCCGGGGCGCAACGACCAATATATCAGCATTCGACCTGAGCAACTGCTGCACCTTGCCCGCAGCCACCTCGCCACCACCGACCACAAGACAACGGCGCCTGTTCAGGTCCAGAAAAACCGGAAAATGTCGCATCGCCCTACTCTACCATATTAATTTGGGACACCCATGAATTTGGGATTATTGTAAATTTGGGACACCCATGAATTTAGGATTTTTGTAAATTCGTGGGTGTCCCAAATTTGGTCACCAAATTCGGGGTAAATTCAGGGTGACTATCAATTGACATCGGTTCTTATGTCGCTACAATAAAAGTAACAGGATATTCAATCACTACAGGAGTTGACCATGACCACTGCTCGTCGCCAGCATATCTGCCTTACAGAGACCAGTTACTACCATTGTTTTTCCCGGTGTGTTCGCCGCGCTTTCCTATGCGGCGTTGATGCCTTGTCCGGGAAAAGCAACGAGCACCGCAGGGGATGGGTGGAGCGGCAGATTTTGGCGCAATCCCAGGCTTTTTGTGTTGATGTGGCGGGTTATGCCATCATGTCCAATCATTATCATGTGGTTGTCAAGGTTAACCTCGACCTGGCTGCGTCCCTCTCCGCTGAAGCGATAGTTGCCCGTTGGCAGCAGTTATATCGTCTCAATCCATTAATGGAGCGGTTCAAGGCAGGGAATGTGTTAACTGATGCAGAAAAGGAAAACGTCGATACGCAGATTGCCCGAATGCGCGAAGTCCTGACCAGTATCAGCTACTTCATGGGATACATGAACCAATACATCGCCCGGAAGGCCAACGCGGAGGATGAATGTACAGGACGCTTTTGGGAAGGACGCTTCCAGTCACAAGCTTTGCTGGATGAAATTGCGTTACTGCAATGTATGGTCTATGTGGAATTAAACCCTGTCCGGGCCGGTCTCAGCCGGAACCCGAGGCAGTCGGAATACACCTCCATCAAACGCCGGCTGGCTGGGACCGGCTCTGACCTGTTACCGTTCAAACCGGATAAACCGGGGTCGCCGAAGGACCATCACTACCATCTTCCGGTTCACTTCGATGATTATCTGGAGTTGCTGGATTGGTCGGGCCAAATAGTCATGGAGGATAAGCATGGCGCCATACCGGCAGACACCCCGCCTTTGATTGACCGGCTCAACATAACACCGGGTTTTTGGCAAATAGCTATGCGGCTTCCTGCACACGGTCATCAGAAGGCATTGGGGTCTGAAAAGCACAAAAAGAAATACTGCCGGGCCATCGGCCAGCATTGGGTGTGGCGGTAATTTGGGACACCCATGAATTTGGGATTATCGTTAATTTAGGACACCCATGAATTTGCGATTATTGGTAATTTATGGGTGTCCCAAATTTCACAAATTTCGCAATTTATGGGTGTCCCAAATTTCACAAATTACAGGAAGAGTTGTTCACGGTTGGCGGCGTAGTATTTCAGGGTTTGTTCTACGGCGCGGAGGACGGCGCGCTGGCTGGAGGTGGCGCCGCTGATGTGGTCGTAGATGCCGCCGTCAGGCTTTACTGCCCAGCCGTCTTCGGGGGTGTTGGTCAGGGAACGGCCGTTGAAGGACAGGATCCAGGGTGAATTGTCCTGGTGGACCTGGTCGCCCAGGCCCTGTGTTTCCCGGTGCTGCAGGATCCTGACGCCGCCCAGGGTGCCGTCGTAGCGAATGCCTACGGCCAGTTCCATCATGCCGTTGTAGCCCCTGGCCTGCACGGGGCTGAATATGACGCCCACGGGTTCTCCACCGAGGCGGACGCGGTAGACGCCGGTCGCCGTATCGGCGCCGAAATACGTGGGCATGTCGACGCTCAGCCTGTCCATGGGCAGGTCGTTATCGTGCTCCAGCGGCAACACTTCGGCGCCGATCTCGAGGATCGGCAGGTGCCGGTTGCGGGTGATGTTTTCTTCCAGGAATTGCCCCAGGGCATAAATCCCCAGCACGGCGGCGCAGCAGATGACCATCAGCGGCAGCGTACTCAGGAGCAGGTTTTTCTTTCCAGGCATTATGTTTCTCCGAATGCCCTGGGCCGGGTCAGCAGGTCAATCAGCGGGACGAAGATATTGGCCAGGAGCACCGCAAACGCCACCCCGTCCGGGAATGCCCCCCACTGGCGCATCAGGTAGATCAGTATGCCGATCATGGCGCCGTAGACCAGGCGCCCGCGCCCGGTGGTGGACGCGGTGACAGGGTCCGTGGCGATGAAGAATGCGCACAGCATGGCGCCGCCGCTGAACAGGTGGAACAGCGGGGAGGCGTAGGTTTCCGCATCGTAGAGGTAAAACGCCGCGCTGACGATGAGAATACCGGCCAGCACCGCCGCAGGGATATGCCACTTGATGACGCCGCGCGCCAGCATATAGATGCCTCCCAGCAGGAACAGGGCATTGATCCATTCCCAGCCGGCGCCGCCGAAATACCCGTATACCGAAGCCGTCTTGATCTCCGACACCATTTCCATCATCTCCAGCCGGGTTTTCAGTTCATCCAGGGGCGTGGCGCCGCTCAGCATGTCAAGCTGCCCGCCCGCCATGGGGAAGATGCTGCCCAGGTAGGCGCCGATACCCTGCGCCGGCAGGTCCGGCCAGGTATTCATCTGCACCGGGAAGCAGACCAGTACGAACACATAACCCGCCATCGCCGGGTTGAACAGGTTGTAGCCGATACCGCCGAACGCGTGTTTGGCGATGATGATCGCAAAGGCGATCCCGCACAGTGACACCCACCAGGGCGCGGACGGAGAGATGCTGACGGCAAACAGCAGCGCGGTGACCACAGCGCTGCCGTCGCGCAGGAACGGCCGCGGGTCGCGCCCGCGCAGCCTGAGGACGGCAAACTCGAACAGCAGGGCAAACGACACGGCCAGGATACACTGCAGCAACACCCCCGGGCCGAACAACCAGGCGTAGCAGAGCAGCCCCGGGACCAGCGCGATGCACACGTCCGCCATCACCACGCCCACGGTCCGGGTATCGTGCAGGTGCGGTGAGCTGCCTGCTTTGCTGATCATCCGCTGTCTTCCGTCTGCCGTGCCGGTCCCGGCCGGTCCCGGCGCTTCGTCCGGGTCCTGGCCAGCGCCTCCTCCACGTAGGCCTGTTTCGCGGCCCGGGTGTCCTGATCCCGGTCTGCGCCGGCGCCGGTTTTGCCTGTTTTTCCGGCCGCCTCCTCCTTCTCGCGTGCGATTTTCCGGGTGTAGCGCTGTCGCGCCTGGTCGGCCTCATGGCTGCGTTGTTGTTCCAGGCCTATCTGCGCTTTCGCGTGACGGTAATAATGCACCAGGGGTATGCGGCTGGGACAGACATAGGCGCAGCAACCGCATTCTATGCAGTCGGCCAGGCGATACTCGCGGGCCTGGTCGTAATCGGCAGATTTGGCGAACCAGTACAATTGCTGGGGCAGCAGTTCGGCCGGGCAGACGTCCGCGCAATCGCCGCACCGGATGCAGGGCATTTCCGGGTAGGCGGGCGCATTTTTCTCGATAATGATGCAGTTGGTGGTCTTGATCACCGGCATGTTGGGGCTGGTGACGCGCAGACCCATCATGGGGCCGCCGATGATCACCTTGTTGTCCTCACTGTGCCGGTAGCCGCAGGTGGCCAGGCAGTCCTCGACCGGCGTGCCGATCAGCACCTGCAGGTTGACGGGGTTATCCACCCTGCCGGCCACCGTCACGTAGCGCGAGACGATGGGTTCGCCGCGGGTGACGGCCCGGTAGACCGCCGCGGCCGTGGCGACGTTGTGGATGACGATGCCGATGTGGATCGGCAGGCCATCGCTGGGGACGTCCTTGCCGGTCAGTGTCCTGATGAGCTGTTTCTCGCCGCCGGCGGGATAGCGGGTAGGCACCATGACCAGTTCCAAGTCGTCATCGACCAGTTCGGCCAGCGCGTCGTAGGCCAGCTGCATGTCATCCTCAACGGCGATCACGCAGTGCCTGGCCTGCACGGCATGGCGGATCATGCGCGCGCCGGATACGACGTAGGAGGCCTTTTCCTGGATCAGGCGGTCATCGCAGGTGATATGCGGTTCACACTCAACACCGTTTATTATTAATGTGTCGACCGCGTTCTCAATCCCCTCCATCAATTTCACATGGGCCGGGAAACCTGCGCCGCCCAGGCCGACAATGCCGCAATCCCGGATCAACTCCTGCAGTTTGGCCGGTTCGGTGCGGTCGTATTCCTCGGTGGGCTTGATATCGAACCAGGCGTCGTTTCCGTCCGGCTCCAGTACGATGCACGGCGCTTCGCTGATGGTCGGATGCGGGACCGGATAATTGCCGATATCCGTTATTTTCCCGGACGTGCTGGCATGGACGGGGACGCTGACATAACCGCTGGAGCGGGCGATGATCTGGCCTTTCAGCACCCTGTCGCCGACTTGTACGGCAGGCTCCGCCGGCTGGCCGATATGCTGCTGCAGGGGCAGGAACATCCGCTCCGGCAGCGGGTGCAGGATGGACATTTTCTGGTCGGTAACTTCCTTGTGCGGCTCCAGCAACAACCCGCCCGGGAAATCATGTAATTCACGCATACCGCCACTACTCCGAAAATAAGCCCGATACCACCGCATAGTATCCTAATTTGGGACAACCAGATATTCTAATTTGGGACACCCATGAATTTGCAATGTCCAACAATTTGGGACACCCATGAATTTAGAATATTCGTTAATTCATGGGTGTCCCAAATTAGTTCGTTATGCGGTCTGTTGATGTGATGTCGGGTGCCGCGGGATCATGGTTATGCAGTCTACCGGGCAGGGTGGGAGGCACAGTTCGCAACCGGTACAGTATTGCGGGATGACTGCGTGCAGTTGTTTGGCGCTGCCGGCAATGGCATCGACGGGGCAGGCGTGGATACATTTCACGCATCCTATGCAGGTGTCTTCGTCAATCAGGGCGATGGTATCTTCAGGTGTGACCGGGGCACTATGCAGGGAGGACGTCCTGCCCAGTAATTTTTCCAGCTTTCTCACGGTGACGGCGCCGCCGGGAGGGCATAAATTAAGGGGTACATCCTGTTCAACGATTGCCCTGGCATACGGCAGACAGCCGGGATAGCCGCAGTCGCCGCACTGGGTCTGCGGCAGCAGGGCGTCTATCGCAGTGGCGGCTTCGTCTTCGGCACGTTTATCAGCCTCGCCTGCTTCGGATAACAACAAGGCCGCCGACAATGCCAATAAATAAAGCGCCAGAGTAACAATTATCAATTCCAACATCATATCTTCGCCGAGTAAGGCAACACGTCTAATTTGGGACACCCATGAATTTGGAATGTCCAACAATTTGGGACAGCCATGAATTTAGAACATTCGTTAATTTATGGGTGTCCCAAATTAAGGTGCCAGGGTGGTGAGTCCCGAGAAGGCGAGGGAGATGATGCCCAGGGTAATCATTTGCAGGGGGAGGCCTTTGAATGGGGCGGGCAGGTCGGTGACGGTCAGGCGCAGGTTGATGGCGGTGAAGCCCAGCAGGATCAGGGAGAAGCCCAGGCTGGCGCCGGCGCCGAAAAAAAGCGATCCGAGCAGGCCGGTGTCCTGCTGCACGTTGAGCAGCGTGACGCCCAGTAGCGCGCAATTCATCAGCAACAGCGGATAGAACCTGCCGTCCCGGTCAAACAGCCGGGGGAGATACCTGCCTGGAATTATCCGGGACGCCTGGCAGACGCAGACGACGGTCATCACCAGGATCAGCAACCGGTAGTTTTCCAGGTGCAGCGGGGTGATGAACAGGGTGTCCAGCAGGCAGGTAATGAACGCGACGAGCGTGGTCACACCTGTGACGGCGATTGCCATATCCACGGCAACGTTAATTTTCTGCGCCGCCGCCAGCAGGGGGCTTACGCCGAGCAGGTGGTCGGTCACCAGGTTGTTTGCCAGGCAGGCCGCCAGGAGGATGAGTAAAAACTCAGTCATAACGGTGAAGGGTTTCGTCGTTTAATTCAGGACACCCATAAATTGTATCGTAACATCGTTCTAATTTGGGACACCCATGAATTTGGAATATTTAACAATTTGGGACATCCATGAATTTAGAACATTCGTTAATTCATGGGTGTCCCAAATTTACACTTATTATTAATTTATGGGTGTCCCAAATTAGGGGGGGCCAAATCAGGTGGTCACTTGACTCTCATGCCGGGTTTGGCGCCTGTGTCGGGTGTCACTATGAATATCTCTTCTCCGCCCGGGCCGGCTGCGAGTACCATGCCTTCGGATACGCCGAAGCGCATCTTCCTGGGCGCCAGGTTGGCTACCATCACGGTCTGCCTGCCGACCAGGTCTTCGGGCCGGTAGGCGGACTTGATGCCGGCGAATACGTTGCGGGTTTCGCCATCCAGGTCCAGGGTCAGTTGCAGCAGTTTGTCTGCGCCGTCCACGTATTCGGCGCGGGCGATTGTTGCCACGCGCAGGTCTATTTTGACGAAATCGTCAAAGGAGACTTCAGCGCTTATGGGGTCATCCGCCAGGTGTTTGTTGATGGCGTCTGCGCCTGTCTGTGAGGCGCCTGCATTATCAGCGTCCCCTGCTCCGGCGGTTGCGCCGCCGGCATCCCCTGCTCCGGCGGTTGCGCCGCCGGCATCCCCTGCTCCGGCGGTTGCGGCGCCGGCGTCCCCTGCTCCGGCGGTTGCGCCGCCGGCATCCCCTGCTCCGGCGGTTGTGCCGCCGGCGTCCCCTGCCCCGGCCCCCTCTGCTGCGTCGTCTCCGGCGCCCGTACCCGCTGCATCCCCGGCCCCCAAACTCTCTTTGCTGTCTTCAATCATGGCTTCTATCCTCTCTTTCTCTACCCGGGTGAGCAGTGGTTTGAACTTGTTTATCCGGTGATCCAGCAGCGGCGTTGCCTGGTCGTCCCAGGTCTGCGGGCTGATGCCGAGGAACTCCTCGGAGCGCTGCGCCAGGCCGGGCAGGACCGGTTTCAGGTAGATGACGAGGATGCGGAACAGGTTCAGCCCCAGCGAACAGACCTGTTGCAGTTCGCCGGACCCGGGGTCTTCCCTGGCGATCTCCCAGGGCTTGTGCCGGTCTATGTACTGGTTCGCCTTGTCGGCCAGCGCCATGATCTCGCGCACCGCGCGGGCGTATTCCCTGGCTTCGTAGGCCGCGGCGATGGCCTCGCCTGCGCCGGTGAATTCCTGCAGCAGCGCCTCGTCATGGATGTGCGCGGCCAGCGTCCCGCCGAAGCGCTTGTTGATGAACCCGGCACAACGGCTGGCGACGTTCACCACCTTGCCCACCAGGTCGGCGTTTACGCGCTGGCGGAAGTCTTCCAGGTTGAGGTCGATATCGTCCACGCCGCTGCCCGATTTCGCGGCGAAGTAATAGCGCAGGTATTCCGGGTCCAGGTGGTCCAGGTAGGTGCGGGCGTTGATGAACGTGCCGCGGGATTTCGACATCTTCTTGCCGTCGACCGTGAGGAAGCCGTGCACGAAGACGTTGCTGGGCAAGCGGTGACCGCTGCCCTGCAGCAGGGCGGGCCAGAACAGGGTGTGGAAATACATGATGTCCTTGCCGATGAAATGGTACATCTCGGCGTCGCTGCCGGCGCCGGTGTACTCCGCCACGTCCCGGCCCTGCCGGTCCAGCAGGTTCTTGAGGCTGGCGAAGTAGCCCATGGGCGCGTCGACCCAGACGTAGAAATACTTGCCCGGCGCGCCGGGGATCTCGAAGCCGAAATACGGCGCATCCCGGGAGATGTCCCATTCCTTCAACCCGGCGCTGAACCATTCCTCCAGCTTGTTGGCGACCTCGGGCTGCAGGTGCCCGGCGCCGACCCAGTCGTGCAGCACGGTCTCGAACGCGGGCAGGTCGAAGAAATAGTGCTCGGATTCCTTTTCCACCGGCGTCGCGCCCGATATGGAGGACACCGGGTTGACCAGGTCCGTGGGCGTGTAGGTGCGGTTGCAGGACTCGCAACTGTCGCCGTACTGGTCCTGCGCATGGCAGAACGGGCATTCGCCGCGGATGAAGCGGTCCGGCAGGAACATTTGCTTCACCGGGTCGTAAAACTGCGTGATGGTGCGGCGCTTGATATGGCCGGCTGCGTCGAGGCGCGCATAGATCGCCTCGGCCACTTCCCGGTTTTCATCGGAATGGGTGGTGTGGAAGTTGTCGAACCCGACCTCGAACCCGGCGTAATCGCGCTCGTGCTCAGCGTGGATGCGCTCGATCAGTTGTTCCGGGGTGATGCCTTGCTGGTCTGCGCTCAGCATGATCGGCGTGCCGTGGGCGTCGTCGGCGCAGAGATACAGGCAATCGTGGCCCCGGACTTTCTGGAAACGCACCCAGATATCCGTCTGGATCGCCTCCAGCAGGTGGCCGATATGGATCGAGCCGTTGGCGTACGGCAACGCGCAGGTGACGAAGATTTTACGTGGTCGGGCTGTCATTGCAATAACTTACCATAGTCTTCAACGGAAAAGTTCAGGACACCCGCACAATAGGCACAGATGCGAACTTGCGATGCAATTCATGGGTGTCCCAAATTTACACTTATTGTTAATTTATGGGTGTCCCAAATTTGTGATAGGCACAGATGCGAACCTGCGATGCAATTCATGGGTGTCCCAAATTTACAATTATTGTTAATTTATGGGTGTCCCAAATTTCCGCTCCCCGCAATTTGTCCGTCTTGCCTGGTGGAAATCATGTAAAATACCTGTCTATTATCCTTCTACGCGAACACCCATGCTGAATACGAGCCCTGATGCAATCAAAACGGCCCTGACCGGGGTACAGGACATTAACCTGGAAACAGACCTCGTCTCCGCCGAAATGGTCAAAGACATACAAATCGACGGAGATAATATCAGAATTTCCCTGCAAATGGGTTACCCGGCAAACGGTTACCTCGATACGCTGCGGGACGCCGTCACGGAACGGCTGCGGCAGATACCGGGGGTGCAGGGCATCGACGTGGACATCAGCACCAGCATCAAGTCCCACGCCGTACAGCGCGGCGTGAAACCTCTGGAGAACATCAAGAACACGATCGCCGTCGCCTCCGGCAAGGGCGGCGTGGGCAAGTCGACGACCGCGGTCAACCTGGCCCTGGCCCTGCACGCGGAGGGGGCAAAGACGGGCATCCTGGATGCGGACATCTACGGCCCGAGCCAGCCGCGCATGCTCGGCTGCCGCGCCAAGCCGGACAGCCATGACGGCAAATCCATCGAACCGAACGTCAGCTACCACCTGCAGTCCATGTCCATCGGCTACCTGGTCAACGAGGAAACACCGATGATCTGGCGCGGCCCCATGGTCACCTCCGCGCTGGAGCAGTTGCTGGGCGACACCAACTGGTCGGACCTGGACTACCTGGTCATCGACCTGCCGCCGGGCACCGGCGACATCCAGTTGACCCTGTGCCAGAAGATCCCGGTCTCCGGGGCGATCATCGTCACCACGCCCCAGGACATCGCCCTGCTCGATGCGCGCAAGGGGCTGAAGATGTTCGAAAAGGTGGAGGTGCCGGTGCTGGGCATCGTCGAGAACATGAGTACCCACATCTGCAGCAACTGCGGCCACGAGGAGCATATCTTCGGCAGCGGCGGCGGGACGCAGATGGCCGAGCAGTACGACGTCGGGCTGCTCGGTTCCCTGCCCCTGGACATGAGCATCCGCGAGGGCGTGGACAACGGCCGGCCGACCGTGGCAATGGCCCCGGACTCGCCCCTGTCCGCGACCTACCGGGCCATCTGCCGCAAGGCCGCGGCGAGGCTGTCCTTGCGGGCGAAGGATTTCAGCAGTAAATTCCCCAAGATCGTGGTAGAGAATGCCTGAATGCCGGTAAAGAGCGATAAGTGGATCCGCGAGATGGCACAAACCCGGGGCATGATTGAACCGTTCACCCCCGGCCAGGTCAAACGCAACGGTTCCGCCGCGCTGGTGTCCTACGGCACCTCCAGTTACGGCTACGACATTCGCTGCTCGGATGAATTCAAGATCTTCACGAACATCAATTCCGCGATCATCGATCCGAAAAATTTCGACGAGGACAGCTTCGTGGACTTCACCGGAGAAGTCTGCATCATCCCGCCCAACTCGTTCGCCCTGGCGCGGACCGTCGAGTACTTCAGGATCCCCCGGGACGTGCTGACCATCTGCCTGGGCAAATCCACCTACGCCCGTTGCGGCATCATCGTCAACGTCACGCCGCTGGAACCGGAATGGGAGGGTCACGTTACCCTGGAATTTTCCAATACGTCGCCGTTGCCTGCTAAAATCTATGCCAACGAAGGTGTGGCCCAGGTGATCTTCCTGCAATCCGACGAGGCGTGCGAGACGTCGTACCGGGACCGCAAGGGGAAATACCAGGGCCAGAAAGGGGTAACATTGCCGAAAACGTGATGAATATATTCGGGGTTAGAGTAACAATACCTGTTCGGATATTTGGGGTCAGAGCAAATGCTCTGACCCCAAATATCTGCGCTCTGTGGCTGCTGCTTCTGGGCGCGGGCGGCGCGGCAGCCGAGCCGTATTGTCCGGTGGTGTTTCAGGTGCCGGAACGGCCGGTCGTCGACGTCGAGATGGAGGAGGGTGATACCTACGTCAATGCCGACAGCATTGACCTGGTTGAACAGGGCGTCTCGCACTTGCAGGGTTCCGTGGAAATGTCCAAGGGCGCCTGGCAGGCGCGTGCTGATGAGGCGCTCTACAACGATACCGGGAACTACGTTGACCTGTCCGGCGACGTGAAGTTCTGGGAGGAATCCCTGTTTCTCGACGGGGACAGCGCCCATATCGAGCTGGATGACAGCACCGCCAGGGTGAACATGGCCCAGTACTACATCCCCGAGAACGGGAGCTGGGGCCGGGCCGACGACCTGTTCATCGACCCCGGCATCGAGACCTCCGGGGAGAACATGGTGTTCACCACCTGCTCGCCGGACAACGGCGGCGGGATCGAGGAGAATTTCTGGCGCATCTCGGCGCGCCAACTGACCCTCAACCACGAGACCGACCGGGGCTCCGGGCGGGGCATCGTGCTGCGCATCAAGGACATCCCGGTGTTCTATTCGCCCTACTTCACCTTTCCCCTGAACCGGGCACGGAAATCCGGTTTTCTCGCCCCGGGGATCGGCAAGAACGGGCACGGCGGGTTTGAGACCCGCATACCTTATTACTGGAATATCTCACCCAACATGGATGCCACCATCACGCCCAGGGCGCTGGCCAACAGCGGCGTCATGGGCATGCTGGAGTACCGCTATCTGCTCAAGCAGGGCGAAGGCCGCCTGAACCTGGAATACCTGCCCGGCGACGTCGGCTTTGACGACCGCGACCGGAGCATGATCAATATCGAGCTGAACCAGGATTTCCTCGACCGGGGCCACCTGTACGTGGTCTACAACCGGGCGTCGGACCCGGAATACCTGGAGGATTTCGGCACCGAACTGGCCGTTTCCAGTACCCGTTTCCTGCCGCGCCGGGCGGACCTGACCTACCGGGGAAGAGACTGGCAAATGCTGGCGCGGCTGCACAGCTACCAGATCATGGACCAGAGTATCCGGGTCACGTCCAGACCCTATAAGAACCTGCCGCGGTTGCAGTTCAAGTATTATCCCCTGCGCGGCAACAACAGGCTCAACCTGAGGCTGGACACGGACCTGACCTATTTCGACCGTACCGGCGAGACCGGGATAACGGTGGACGTGACCGGTTTCCGCGCCGATCTGTACCCGACCGTCAGCTATCCCATGCGCACCCGGGCGGCGTTCCTGATCCCCAAGATCGGTGTCCGCTACACCCAGTACGAACTGGATAAACAGGGTCCGTTTGCAAAGAGTCCCAGCAGGACCGTGCCGATATTCAGCGTGGACAGCGGCGTGTTCCTGGAGCGCGACCTCATGCTGCGGGATGCCGCCTACCTGCACACGCTGGAGCCGCGGCTGCACTACCTGTACGTGCCGCACGAGGACCAGACCGACCTGCCGGTATTCGATTCGTCGGTCTTCAACCTGGACTACAACGCCCTGTTCCGGGAAAACCGCTTCAGCGGCTACGACCGCATCGGCGATACCAACCAGGCCACGCTGGCCCTGGGCAGCCGGCTCATCAGCCGCAAGACCGGCAGGCAGATCGCCTCGTTCCAGGTCGCCCAGTCCTTTTACCTGGAAGACCAGAACGTCATACGGCAGATCCTGGGCCCCAACGGGGAACTGGTGGACATCGGCATCGTTGAAAACGACACGATGTCCCCCGTGGTCTTCGAGGCCGATGCCAACCTGCTTAACGACGTGAACCTGGGCGCCGAGCTGTCCTGGGACCCCAAGGACAACCTGACCCGGAAAATGGCCATCACCGCGCAGTACAACCCGCCCGGCAGCAAGGTCATCAACCTGGCGTACCGGGTGAGGCGGGCCGAAACCGGCCAGATCCGGCGCATCCCGACGGACATCGAACAGTCCGACGTGTCGTTCAGCTGGCCCCTGACCCGCGCCGGCAACCTGAATGCCGTCGGCCGCTGGAATTATGCGTTTTCCGAAGGGCGCACCCTGGACCTGTTCTTCGGGGCGGAGTACGAGGGTTGCTGTTTTGCCATCAAGGCGGTATACCGGCGCTTTTTGGCCAACCTGGACGGCGATTTCAATACCGGTATCTTTCTGCAACTTCAGTTGAAGGGGCTGGGCAGCATCGGTGAAAGGACCGCGGAACTCCTGCACCAGGCCATACCTGGCTACCAGGAAAACCAACTGCTCCCATGACGTTTCGGCAGTATTTTCCAGCCCGGATTTCTCACCTGGTGTCGCGTTCCTGCCTGTCTGCCTGCGCATCCGTCGCCGCGGCCGCCGGGAAACCGGCGCTGGCGCTGGTGTTGATCGCCGGCGTTTTCCTGCCGGGAGCCAATCCGGGCGCGCAGGACCTGGACAGGATTGTCGCCATCATCAACGACGACGTGATCATGCGCAGCGAACTGGCCGTGAAGATACAGTCGGTGTCCGCCCAGATGCAGGAACAGAACATACCCCTGCCGCCGCAATCCATCCTGGAGCGGCAGGTGCTGGACCGGTTGATCTTGACGAAACTGCAGATTCAGATGGCGCAGAACACGGGGATCCGGGTCGATGACGAGACCCTGAACCGTACCATCAGCAACATCGCCGCGGGCAATGAAATGAGCCTGAACGAATTCCGGGAAATCCTGGAAGGCGACGGCTACGGTTACGAGACTTTCCGCAAGGACATCCGCGACGAGATCCTCATTTCACGGCTGCAACAGCGGCAGGTGGACAACCGCATCATCGTCACCGACAGGGAGATCGACAACTTCCTGTCGAACCAGGAGCACCAGGGTGAGACGGACATCGAATTCCATATCGCCCACATACTGGTTGCCATTCCGGAGGGAGGCTCGACCCGCCAGGTAACGCAAGCCAGGGAAACTGCCGACCAGGTATTGAGCGAGCTTCAGGCGGGCGCGGAATTCAGCAGCATGGCCGCCACCTACTCCGACGGCCAGCAGGCGCTGGACGGCGGCGACCTGGGCTGGCGCAAGGCCGGGCAGGTCCCGACCCTGTTCGCCGACTTCATCTCCGACATGGAAATCGGCGGGCTCAGCGATATCATCAAGAGTCCCAGCGGCTACCATATCATCAAGCTGCTGGACAAGCGCAGCAGCGAACAGGTGGTCGTGACCCAGACCAAGGCCAGGCATATCCTGATCCGGCCTGATGAACTGACCACGGCCGATGATGCGCTACGCAGGCTGCAGCAGTTGCGCATACGCATAGAAGGCGGGGACGATTTTGCCGAGCTGGCCAAGGCCCATTCCGCCGATACCATGAGCGCCGCGGAGGGCGGTGACCTGGGCTGGACCAACCCCGGCGACCTGGTCCCCGAATTTGAAAGCGCCATGAATTCGCTTGAACCCGGTGTCACCAGCCTGCCGTTCAGGACCCAGTTCGGCTTCCACATCGTCCAGGTGCTGGACCGGCGCGAACACGACAGCACCGAGGACATCAAGCGGGCTCGGGCCAGGGAAGTGATCCGCAGGCGCAAACTGGACGAGGCGCGCACCGACTGGCTGCGCCAGATGCGCGACGAGGCTTACGTGGAGTACCGGCTGGATTCGTGATTCATCCGCAGATGACGCAGATTAGCGCAGATGAATTTATCGGTCCCGGTGAATTTGGGACGGCGAATTTGGGACACCCATAAATTAACAAATTTTGTTAATTTATGGGTGTCCCAAATTATGACCAGTTAGTGAATACATCCTGGAGAAAAGAAACAAATAAATTTATCTGCGTTAATCTGCGTCCTCTGCGGATAAATTGTCATCTGCGGATATAATGAAGACATCATCCTTGCCCCGATTGGCGCTGACCCCGGGAGAACCCGCGGGGATCGGTCCCGATATTGTCCTGGGCAGCGCCCGGCATGAGGCGGCGGCGCAAATCGTCGTCATCGGTGACCCGGCTGTGCTGGAACAGCGGGCGCGGCGCATCGGCGCAGCGGTCGAACTGACGGCATTTGACCCGGCTGCGCCGGTCACACCGCACGTGCCGGGACAACTGTGTGTCCTGCACCAGCCGCTGGCCCTGCCGGTGGAACCCGGAACCCCGGTCACGGGCAACGCGGACTGCGTCCTGTCGGCGATCAAGAGCGCGGCCGAAGGCTGCCTGGACGGGCAGTTTGACGCCATGGTAACGGGTCCGGTCAGTAAATCCGTGATCGCCGGCGCCGGGCACGCGTTCAGCGGGCATACCGAATATATCGCCGGTCTGTGCGGCAAGCACGTGCCGGTGATGATGCTGGCGAACGACTTTGCCAGGGTGGCCCTGGTAACGACGCACCTGCCCCTGAACCAGGTGGCCGGGCGCATTACCCGCCGGCGTCTGCGCGATGTCATCAGTGTCGTCGCCGCCGATCTGCAGGCAAAATTCAACATCGAAAACCCGCGCCTGCTGGTCTGCGGCATCAATCCGCACGCCGGGGAGCAGGGCCACCTGGGCAACGAGGAGATCGAGATCGTCATCCCTGTTGCCGACGAGTTGAGGGCGGAGGGTCTGGACCTGGTCGGACCGGTGCCGGCGGACACCGCTTTCACCGCCGCGTCCCTGGAGGGCGTGGACGCCGTGGTAGCCATGTATCACGACCAGGGGCTGCCGGTACTGAAATCCCACGGTTTCGGCAAGACCGTGAACATCACGCTGGGGCTGCCCGTCATCAGGACCTCGGTGGACCACGGCACGGCCTTCGACCTGGCCGGCAGCGGCCGCGCCGATGCGACCAGCCTGGTGGCGGCCATTGACTGTGCCGTTGATATGGTGATGCGCAGGCGTCAATCTCCGTCGTCCCTCCCGGATCCGTCGTCCCTGCGCAAGCAGGAACCTGGCGGAGCCCGGAATAACGCGCTGGGTTCCTGCTTGCGCAGGGACGATGAAGGGGTAGCGCAGAGCCTGCCCCCGCTAACGCGGGGGAACGACGACGGCGGGGACTAGTACTCTTTCCAGGTGATATTGACATATTCAGCGGGTCGGGAAGCGGTTGAGCGCAAGGCGCGCCGCGCCGGGAATGGCGCGTCCTTGCCAAGCGGCGCAACGCCGCGGGCGACCGCTTCCCGGCCCGCCCGCAGGGAGC